>JAMPFM010000019.1 GCA_023664455.1 Blautia sp. | reverse complement strand
TGTTACTGTATAGGTTTATAATAAAGTAGAAAAGTTAGTTTGTCAATCAGTTTTTAATAGAATTGAAAATATATTTTAACGGATTTAAGGCGAAATGTCTTGCATGTGAAAAATAAAGTGAAAGGTAAGTACTATTGGTGTTCGGAATAATTTTGGAATCTGTCGGTATTGTAGTGACGGTTATCAGCATCGTCGTCACGGTAATCAGTATCCGGCAGACCAGAAAAGATGAAAAACATCAAAAAAGCAACCGCACTCTCCAAGGTTAGGTTGCTTTTTTGATAACCAAATAACCAAGGCGAACCGTTGCTTTACGGTAACACCTTTTTTCATAAAATATCTTAGCACTTATCAGCTCTTCCGTCAACAAAATTTTCGTGCGGCAAAACTGCGCGCTGCAACTGCGCCGACCAAAGTTAAATTGCTTTTTCCCATCATACCACACGGTTAACGGAATTGCAAATATATTTCGACGAATTTGGAAATTTGGTAAAAATCCATAAAAATCGACGTCAATTTTCTTGCATAAGTAAGCTTGTTTAATAAAAATTTTTCCGCTAAAATAAAAAGAAGGCAGTGCGAAACGAAATGAGTATCCAAAAGTTTCGCAACAATTTGCACACAAAATTAAGGAGGTTGGAAATGAAAAAGAGGTATTTCAAAACAATGCTCAGCATCATGTTAGCAGTGGCGATGGTCGTTACGACAGTGCCCGCTAATCTGACGTTAACCGTACAGGCTGCGGAAGCGTCTGTGGAAACACCGCAGGACGTAGATGCCAATACGGAAACTGGGCTCGAAAATCCCGGAGGGGGGGGCTCTGAGGTTCAGAAGGAAGGACTTGCGCCGGAAGGCGGAGAGAGCGGCAAAAATACGACGGGAACACCGGAGGTCAGCACACCGACGGAGGAACCGGAAACAACAGTGGACGATGAGACAGATGGGGAAAAAGATACCCCGGAACTGGACAATCCGCCGACTGTTCCATCCACGAAGGCTGCGACAGGCGCTGTGACGAATGGGAAAGCGGTAACGTTTACCTGTGATATAACGGATGGAAAATATGGAAGTGGCGAAGGTAGTAAGCTTACTTCCGCTGAAAAGGTTGAAGTTTGGGGGGAATATAAAAACACTCCTTCGAACTGGATTAAGTTGGCAACATTGACAAAAGACTCCAGTAATGAGACCCTTTTTACAGGAACTGAAACGTTTTCCTTGGCAGGAAGATACGAGTATAAGTTTGTTGCAGATGATCAGTATAAAGTTGGAGCGAGTAATGAAGAGTTTTTCGTTGCAGGTATAGTCGGAAAGACAATTGAAGCCAAAGCAGGTCAGCCGGCAGAATTACCGGCTACATTGACGTACTATGCAGACGATGGAACTACATCAGACCAAGCGGTAAGCTATGAGCTGACAACTGAGGCGAACAGTGCAGGCGTTACAACATTAGAGATACCTGACGGTAAGACGACGGTTACGGTTCCGACTAATGCAGAAGTGGGAACATCTTATGCGTTGACAGCGACGAATACTGGTTCTTCAGGCGATACGGCGACGCTGACTGTTAAGGTTGTGTCGATATTGCCAGACCCAAGCGTAAAGAGCCCGGTAGTAGGACCCGGTAAAGTAACCTTTAACTATTATAATCCAGATTCAACCGTTACAGAAGTAAAAGTGGCTGGTGACTTTACTACTCCTACTTGGGACAATGATAATAACAGCGGAATGATTTCGATGACTTATGATGACAGCACTGGTTACTGGTCTGCTACAAAAGAAGGGTTGCAAGTAGGGGACTATCTATACAAGTTTGTAGTATATAAAGGTACTAATGCTAGTTGGATAACTGACGACTTAAATGAGAATAAAAATGGTGACAATAGCGCCTTTTCAATTACTGAGGCTGCTGAAGGTGCAGTTGTCGGTCCTATTGTAAAAGAGGGAAATATCGTAACATTCCTATTTGATTTTTCCGTATTTGAACTTGAGAGCTTGGAAGCAACTGCCACAGGCATATATGTAGTGGGCAGCATGAATGGCTGGCAGGATTCTATTGGCACAGACAATGAATGGAAGATGACCAAGAATGAAGAGAGCGGTTATTGGGAATTTACGAAGCAAATGTCTGCGGGACGTTATGAATATAAATATATTGTAGTAGCAGACAATAAACAGAATTGGACGAGGGATAAATTTAATCCTTCCAATACTGGCGGTGGAGATCCAAACAGCGTTCTCATCCTTGCCGGACTTGTAGATAGCGAACTCGAAGTTGCGCGTAGCGGAGATCCTGCAACACTGCCGGCTCAGCTGGCATTATATGGTGAGGATGGCAATTCTACTAATACTGCGGTATCCTATGCCTTATCCACAGAAACAGCAGCTGCTGCATATAAGGACAAGATTGAATTAAACGACACCGACAAAACCATCAGCCTGAAAGAAGACTTCCCGAAAGATGTAGAATCCTTCACGCTGACGGCAAAAGCAACAGTAGATGAGAAAGACTATACTTCCACTGTTACAGTGACGGTAGTAGATAAGAAATACAAATATACAATTTATTATTATGATGATACAGAAGGACATCTGGATATGACCCAGAGCGAGCCTTGGAACCAGGCTGCACTCTGGATTTGGTCCACTGACGTAGCGGGCACTCTGTATCCGTTCACAGACAAGACAAAGATTAAAGGTGTGGACTGGTTAAAGGCGGAAGTGGAAACGAGCCTTACGGAATTGCAGATTATTCCGAGAAACGGCGCTCCTGAAACACCTTGGGTATGGCAGGATGAGACCAGAAAATATAATAATAAAAACGCAGATGCGGAAACGGAGCTTTATATTATCTGGGACGACGGTCATAATATCTATACGTCAGAAGACCAGATGAATTTCACCCTTCCATTTGCGAAGCGGAATGTGGTTGTAGAGTACACGAGAACAAGTGATGATGAGTTTCCTATTCGTAGTGCAGCTGATAATGCAGGCTGGAAAATCTACACCTGGAACAGCGGATATGGAAGCAATGTATATGCTGACTTTGCGAAGAAAGATACAAGTGACAAGGTAGGTCTTGCAAAAGTCCAGATTAAACGCGGACTGGAGTCCCTGAGCTTTTGTATGGCATATGGTTCTGATGAATTGAATAAGAACCATAGCGAAACGGGCTGGCTAAGTAAAGACGGCGGCGACCACCGCGTTGACGTACCGGCGAACCAGAATGTTGTCAAAGTTAAGATGGAAGAAGGAAAAGGCGTTACTTACACCTATCCTTACAACATCGGCTATGAAATAGCAGCAGCAGAGAAGACGATTCATTTCTATTACAGGGATGATGATGAATTCCTTGCGGGTGATACTTCCACTCATACAGTAGAGCTGGAAATCGGCACGAAGAATGCTAGTGGTGCGTTTGAAAAACTTTCTGGCACGGCGACGATGGAGTTTGATTCTACAACACAGCGTTGGAAATATGATTTAGTATCAACAGAAGAGATGAGTCCCATTACATATTACTATCGTTATAAAGTAGATAGCGATTATGTACTGGATAGCTTCAATACCGCTGCAATAGAGATCATTGGCAGTGATGCATACTCTGTATGCACCTATGAAAAACCGGAAGTAGACATAAAAGTTACCATGCAGAACGCTTCTATGGATTACAATGATAACAACGTTCTTTCTGTTGAATTTGTAGCAAAAGAAGGCGGAAACAGCGGTTCCGGCGATTCTGGTGAAGGCGGCGGCGAAAGCGGCGGCGGCACCGAAACTGGCGGCGAAAGCGGCGGAAACGAAGGCGGTGAAAGCGGCGGCACTGAAGGCGGCGGAACCGGCGGCGGAGACGTTACGACAGAAGCAATGGCGGAAGATGGCGCAGAAGATACAGCGGATACAGAAGAATCTCCTGTAAAAGTAGCCAAAGCAACTGTTGACCTTTCAAGCGTTGGCGGCAGTGCAGAAACAGCGATTGACCCTGAACTGTTGAAGATTGCTATCGCAGTAAAAGAAGGTACAACAGAAGGCGAGAAGACCCTTCCGGTTGTTGTATATGATGAATATGGTAATAAATATGAAGCAGAAGCAAAAGTAAACGTTGCAGCACGCGTTAAAAATAATGATTTCGACTGGGATGAAGCGATTATCTATTTCGCAGTAACCGACCGTTTCTTCGATGGAAATGCTAGTAATAACGGCATAGGATACAATGTCGGCGAATATGGTTCTTCCAGTTATCACGGCGGCGACTTCGCAGGTCTGACGCAGAAGCTGGATTATCTGGATGACCTCGGCGTTAACACCATCTGGATTACGCCAATCGTGGAACAGCAGACAGAGGCGAATGCGGATGATAGTGTAAAAGAGTCCTGGGGCTATCATGGTTATTGGGCGAAAGACTTTGAAAAACTGGATTCCCATCTCGGAACAGAAGCGGAGTTCCAGGCATTATTGGACGCTGCACATGCCAGAGGCATGAAAATCATGGTGGATGTGGTATTGAACCATGCCGGCTATGGTGATGAAATCAAAGAATACTTTAACGGGAAATTAGGAACCGATGAGAACGGCGCTCCAATCCGCATGATCAGGGAAGATGAAGAAATGATAACCGGCAATGACCAGAAATCTTCTCTTTCCGGTTTACAGGATTTCCTGACAGAAAATAAAGAAGTAAGAGACCTTCTGGTAGAATGGCAGTCCAAGTGGATAAGCAACTATGATATTGACTATTACCGTGTGGATACGGTAAAACATGTGGACAACACGACATGGAATGCATTCAAGAATGCGTTGACCCAGATTAATCCTGATTTCAAGATGATTGGTGAGTGGGCAGGCGCTGGTTATGCAACCAATACCGGCACATTAGGGGAAGGACGTATGGATTCCCTGCTCGACTTTGACTTCAATAATCAGGCGACCAATTTCGTAACCGGGAATATTTCCAGTGTAGAAGCCTTCATGACGGCAAGAAATGCAGCCATCAACAATACGGAGATGCTGGGAGCATTCTTAGGAAGCCATGACGAAGATGGTTTTGCATATGCGCTTGTGAATGACAAAGGAATGAGCGAAGAGAAAGCCCAGAACCTTGCGATGGTAGCGGCGTCTCTGGAGCTGACGGCAAAAGGTCAGGTTATCGTTTACTACGGTGAAGAAATCGGTATGACGGGCGCCAACGATTATCCTTGGCAGACCAACCGTTATGATTTCGACTGGTCCTTAGTAGATGACAGCAACCCTGTACTGGCGCATTACAAGGCAATGCTTGAGATTCGTAACAGATATTCCGAAGTATTGTCTAAGGGAAGTCGTACCACACTCAAGACGGATGACAGTGTAGACGTATTCCAGAGAAGCAAAGGCGACACGACATTGACAGTAGCCCTGAATATTTCGGACGAACCGAAGACGGTAGAATTGACCGGTATGGGCGCAGGTACTGTTTTATATGATTATTATGCAGCTTATAAGAACGGAGTCAGAAATCCGGTTACTGCTGATGCTGAGGGTAAGTTAACAATCACCATTCCGGCAGCGGCGGATGGCGGTACGGTTGTTCTGACGTCAGGCACACCGGATGTTTCAACTGGAAACGTACAGCCAGGCTTCGACGTGGCGCCGATTGCCGCTAAAGCGTTTACCGGCAAGAACATCACGATATCTGAAGAGGAACTGAAAGTATACTACGACGGCCAGCCTCTGGAAATCAAGAAAGACTATACAGCTTCTTATAAGAACAACAAGAATCCTGGAACAGCAACGATTACCATCAAAGGAAAAGGCAACTACGCAGGTTCCGTGACGGTTGACTTCCAGATTACGAAGAAAAACGTCGCAGATGCTGATATCGCTGTTGAGTACAAAGACCTTGTTGCAACAGGTAAGGCACAGAAAGCGTTGACCAAGATTACCAATAACGGTACCAAACTTGGCACGAAAGATTACACCGTAAAATACTACCTGCTCTATGCGAACGGCAAACGTGCGGGCGGCGCCCTGACAAGCGTAACTGCGGGCGGCAAGTACGAAATGGTAATTACCGGAACAGGAAACTATACAGGCACCAGAACCGAAAAATTCCGTGTAATCGAGGGCGGCACTTACATGAATAAACTCACGATTACCCTTTACAAGAGCGGAACTGAGGAAAAGATTACCGGAAAGGGTCTGGAATATACCGGTTCCGAGATTGAGGTAGATGTCGTAGTTAGAGCCAAAGATAAGAACAAAACAGTAGTTGATAAAGAGTGCTATGAAATTGATTATGCTGGTACCAATAGAGAAGTCGGCACGGCGACTGTTAAGATTAAAGGTATCCCTGAGAAGGGTTATTGCGGCGAAGTAGTGAAGACCTTTAAGATTACAGGCGTCGCACTGAATAAGGTAGCAGAGGTTGATCTGGACAAATGGGCGGCTAACGTAACTTATGACTATGTGGCAAGAAAAGCCGTACAGCCTAAAGAAGATGTCGGACTGCTGAAACTAAAGGCAAACGCACCTGCAGGTTCAACGCTTACAACAGATGATTACAAAGTTGACTATGCGAAGTACGATAAGCCGGGTACAGCGACAGTAACCTTTACCGGACGGCGTAAGTATACAGGTACGATAAAGAAGACCTTCAAGGTTGATGCGATTGATATCTCATCTATAAAAGGTACTGCAGATGCAGACGGAAGCGTTTATACCGTTGCATCAACCGCTCCTTATAGGAAGGCGGGCGCGAAGCCGGAAGTAGTAGTGACGTATAAGAATAACCCTCTGCACGAGAACGTAGATTACAAGCTGACATACAAAGATAATAAGGCTGTTGGCGGTTCAAAGACGCCTTCTGTCGAAATTAAAGGTATGGGCGTATTTACCGGTAAATTGACTGGTACGTTCACGGTAGCAAAGCTAGACCTCAGCGCAGTGCCTGATAGCATTCCGTTTACAGCGCCGGATATGGTATATCAGAATAGGGCAGGTAAATATATGTCCACACCTGTCCTGGACGGCACGAAACTGACAAGCTCTAATTATACGCTGACATATTCCGTTATGGTAGATGGCGCTAAGGAGACGGTGACCAAGGATGATGTTGTATCTTCGGGAACTGTAGTAACAGTGGAAGTAACACCAAAGAGTGCAAGCGCAATGAAGACCTACGAAGGAACCGGCACTCTGACCTACAGGATTGTAGAAGCAGATATTTCCAAAGCCAAAGTATCCGTTAAGGCACAGGAGTACACCGGCAAGGAGATCACATTAGACAAGGCGGACTTCTCAAGTGTCAAGGTAGGCAATAATAAGTTAGTATTGGGCAGAGATTTTGAAATCGTAGAAAAAAGCTACACGAACAATATTAACAAAGGAAACGCAACCGTTACAATCAAAGGTATCGGCAACTACAGTGGCGAAAAGAAAGTTACCTTCAAGATTACATCACGTTTCATGAAGTGGTGGTGGAACTTATTCGCATAATGACAGCTCAGTTGTAACGAAAGCAATCATGCAGTAAACAACCGCCCGGCGGGATACCCCGCCGGGCGGTTTGTTACGCCATTGGCTTCTTGGAATTTTCATATTCCCTGACAGTTATCTGCAGGGCTTGACAAGCATCCGGCAGACTGAGGTTAAGGCTGTTCATTAGGGATTCTACGGATTTCACCAGCATTTCCCGCTGCCCTTCTTCGCGTCCGATACCGATGCCTTCTTCGCGTCCGATACCGATGCCTTCTTTCCTTCCGATACTAATGCCTTTTTCCTGGCCGATTTCGATGCCTTCTTCAATTCCCCGGCTCCGCCACTCTTCCCGCTCCATGTTCATATGCTTCTCCTGGTCATATTCAAATATACACATAGCTATCGCCTCCGCCCGGTTCTGTGATAAAAAGTCTGCGAGTATCCCGTTCTTGATGCAGTAGTCTACCGCACGTTCCACTGCGTCAGGTAAATCCATTTCCTTGGCATATTCCCGTACCAAGTCTACATACTGTGCGTATTCATTTAGCAGGCTGCAAGCCTCTAGAAGTGCAGGATTATGTCCCTTGTTGATATTGTAAACAGTCACCATAAGCTCCAGTTCCGGGTTTTCCTGCTCCTTTTCGTAAGCGTCAGAAAGTTTCAATGTCTGCTGTTCGGGCTGCTCGGTTGTCCCGTTATAGAACACCACGAATTTCGGAGCGGGGATTTTAATCAGTGCTGACCCATACAGGTTTCTGTCCCGCACCCTGCCCTGCAGCACCCGCGACACATAGGTTAAGTCCCTCAGCGGCATGTTGGGGTTGACGGTGGACTGGTGTTCATAGAGCATCAAATCCATGTCGAATACAAAGGAAATGTCATTTTTATAGTTCATGTAAATCGCATTTTCCAGAGTGGTGATTTCCAGACTGTCCGTATCGGTGTATGCTGTCTGGTTCAGTGCATTGTAGAGGGAAAGCAGGTTGTCCTTTTGCCTAAACAGCATACGGAACAGGGTATCTTTGTAGGTTTTCTGTACGGCTGCTTCAACTGCCATTATTTTGTTAGTGGCTGCGGTTCTGTCGGTTACTTTTGTTTCCTTCATTAAATGTCCTCCTTCGTCATGATGGACAGCCCGTCTTGGACGGCTGGCTGTCCGTGCAGGAGAACCGTTTCAGAGTCCCCTGCTTTGTATTGTTAGTTGGAATCAAAGCATGGATTTTCTGAAACTTAGAAATGATAGAATAAATCTGATTTGTTATCGTTAGAAAATATGCTTTTTATCATCATAGCATATAGTTGATGGAATTGCAAATATATTTTAACGAATTTCAAGCCCAATAGTCCCAAAAGATAAATACCAATTACAGATACACTCAAAGACATCGGTAAAAATAGCATGATTTCAAGCAAAATTGGCACAACGGGTTATGTCGGATTTTGTTAAAATATAGATAGAAATAATAAATTAAGATAGGATAGATGGGGGGTGTAGGATATGATTCAGGGGATTGATTTGTTAAATAGAAATGAATTTGTTGATAAAGTGCTTCAGGTTGTGAATCAGTTATCTGACAATAGGAAAGGAAGCTGCTTTTCCATTGAAGGCAGCTGGGGAATTGGCAAGACCTTCGTGCTGAACGAGTTGTGGAAGAAATTGGAAGAGGAAGGGGAAAAGTACTTTTTATTCAATTATAACTGCTGGCAGCACGACTATTACGAGGAGCCGGCTGTAGCGATTATATCTGCAATGAAGGCGTCCATCAGGGAGGATGGCACAATTATCAATGCCGCGCTTGAGGATACGGTGGATGCAGGATATCAGTTTGTCTGGGGTAAACTGAAAGAAATCGCAGGTGTATATCTTGAAAATAAGATAGGAGTTAATCTGCTTAACTGGATGGAAGATATCAAGAATATTAAAGAAAGCAATGATGTGGCGGAGCAAGTATTTGATGAGATGTTTGGTTTTAACCGGGCGATGGGACAGGTCAGGGGAAAGATGGAGGAAATCGCCAAAAAAAGAACTATCGTACTGATTGTGGACGAATTGGATAGGTGTATCCCGCAATATGCGATTAAAGTCTTGGAAAGACTTCATCATCTTTTTTACGGGCTGGATAATGTAGTCGTTATCATGGCGATTGACAGGAGTCAGTTGGAACACTCTGTAGAAGAAATGTTCGGTAAGAGATGGACAGAGAACGAGCACGATTCTATGGGAATTGAAAAATACTTAAAGAAATTCATAGATTTCTCGATGGTATTGGATTATGGCACTGTGAATGACAGGTATCAGGAAAAATATGCCTTTTATTTTGAAAAATTCCGGATGGAGGAAAATGATGAACGGCTGCTGGCACATTTTTTACCACCGCTGTTTGAGGGAATCGATATCAGAAGAATAGAGAAAATAATTGAAAAGGCAAATGTTGTGCATTCAGTGATTTGTAAAGAAGAAGTAAATATTTCGGTACTGGCGTTTGAAATGCTATATGAAGTATTGAGGTTTTACAAAGTAGTAAATATGGAATGTGTTGTGTTTGCCCATGAAAAGGCGTATTCAGATTTTGAAACGCTAGGGGAAAAACGGGCGGAGTTATTCCAATGGCTGCGAGATGAATCCAGGTCGGGAAGGTATGGGGAGCCTAATGCAGTTAATGATGATTTATGTGGAAGAATTTTGTTTTATTTCGTGCGTATTTTTTGTCCGAGGGTTATACAGGGTGAAAGACTTTACGATTTCCTTAATTGTGATATTAGATATGCCAAAGAGCTTGATATCGCACGAAAATATTGTGAATTTCGAGAGATAATAGAATAATCAGGACAGGAGGAACATGACATTGACAGAAGAAGCTAAAAAATTAAAAGATTATATTCTTGATAAATCAAATCGTAAAAAGGGGCTTGTTTTTAATTTACAGGATGTAAAAGAAATTCCAGAAATTGGGCGGAAAATCGAGAGGTTATTAGAGGAGTTAAAAGAGGAAAACGTCATACTGAGTTATGATAGGACAAATGAAAAAAGCGTTTCTGTTGAAATAAAAGAGGATATTTTACCTGTTAGCGCCCCTGGTGGCAAATATGAGATGATACATAACCGCGTGATGGAGCAGTTTATCAAAAAGAGATATCGGGACTTTGCAGGAAATGAGGATATTTTCCGGCAGTATTCGGATTTGTTTAAATTGTTTGTCCGGATTTCGGACGATGAATTACAGAAGCAGGAGCCGGAAGATATTTTTCAATTTGTATTAGATTAAGATAGATGAAATAAAAAATGAGAATTATATTAAAATTCTCGGTCCCGATGGCACGGGGAAAAGTACGTTTTTATCTATTTTATATGTCTATTTGTATAAGTGTTTTCAGGAAAAAAAGCTGGCGCAATATCCATTTTATATTAACTTGCATTATTATGATAGTAAAGTAACGGAAGCCGACACGCCGGAAGCGCTGGATAAAAAAGTAGAAGAAAGAATGAAGGAGGATTTAAAGGAGCTGCTTGAGCTTAGCAGGGAAAATAATAAGACCGGATTTCTGATTATTATTGATGGAAGGGATAAGTATTATCGAAGCCAGTTAAATTCTGGAAAGGTTCTGGATAAAATTGTGTCTAAGATTAAAGGACATAAGAAAATAATCTGCCTGGGCGAGAAGACGAATGTGCATTCTTTCAGGGATAGAGAACAAGAGGAAAATCTGGATTTTAGAACGGCGTACACGTTCCATTTCCAATCGGTGAATATTTGTAAGGAAGATGCCTGGAAAGATGCTGTTAAAAAATATTGTGAAATTATAGACAAAGAAAAGGAAATAGAACCGATAAATGACTGTATTGAAAGGTTTAAAATAAAAGAAGTCGATTACAATCTTTTTACGGTTTTAGAAAGATGCTCCGAAAGATGCAGATTGGGCGAAGTGAAATCTATCAGTGATTTGTATAGGCGTTATTGCAGGTATTATTTGGAAGGTTTTAATGGAAGTATCCAAATCAGCACCAATCTGGCATATCAGTATTTTATGACAAAAGACATGATAGAACAGGGCTATATAGCAGAACACTGGGGCGAGTGGGAATTGATTCATCAGCATAAAACAATTTCTAATTATCTGCTGGCATTGTACTATGCGGAGCTTATCCTGAAGTGTGAGGAAGAGAATGTAGGACAGTTGGAATGTGTTTTTACGAACGGCATCAATGTTTTTCTAAAATCCATCCTGAATGAAAAGCGGGAAAGCCAGGAAAATACGATTACTTTCTGTAAAATGATGTTTCAGAAAGGGGGCTTTAGGGCGCAGGCACAGGCCGCTTACCTGGTAGGAAGAATAGACAATAAACGTTTAAAAGAAGAAGCCAAAGAGATTTTGAGTGAGCAGCTGGAGACCCTAAAAGAGAAAAGAAAAACGGAATCTGATACGGATAGTAGAAATGCCCTGAAGGCGATAGAAAAGGAAAAGGAAAAGGAGTTCTATTTTCTATGCAGGTCCATTTTGGTCAGTATGCTTTATCTAGGAGACGTCAGGGCCGGTGCGGAACTTTTGGATACCTTTTTCCGTTCCCCCGTTATGAATGAAGTAAACAGAGGATTTTATCTGCAATACTATGATGATGTCAGACTGGCGCCGGAACGGGTCAATCTGGAAGACGATGGAAGGGATTCTATTTTCTTTACATCGGGTGTTTTATTAAATTATATCGATACGCGGCTGAAAGAAGACGAAGCAGAATGGACAGTGAGCCAGAAATACGAGTTTCAAATTCATTTGTTTACATTATGTTCGCTGGTACAGGTAAGGCTGAATCAAGCCATCGATGCGGGGATTTTAGAAAAGTTGTGCAACATTATCGAGGATACATTGGAGAATGTAGAGAATAGATTGAATAAGGAAATGCGTATCTATCTGCAAATGCTGCAAGAGGATATCGAGAATAAGGCATTTGCCAGAAGTCATCTCTATAATGAACTTTATAAGGTAAAAGATATTCAAAGAAGGGGGTGGCTGGAAAAAATAAGGAAAGGCAGCATCAAAAAAGATGGCATAGAAGTCGAACCGGGATTTTTATATGAGAATGTCGTGGAGCATACTTATTATGCGTGGCTGCTAGGGATGCTGTATCTGCCTGAGCGGCTTTCGCTGGATGATAAGAGCGAAAATTTTGATGACAAGGACTGCGATTACAGTAAATATGATAAAAAGAAAATCCTGGATGGTATTCTAATCCATGACCTGGCGGAAGTTTATGTGGGAGATAAACTTCCAGATGAAACAACGGAAGAACATAAGAAACGGGAAAATGAATGTATGCGCCGGATATTTATGCATGATATGTACGCAGGAATAGCCAAAATGGACGATTACAGGTCCATTTGGAAATATTTTGGCCTGGCGTCGAGTGATATCAATGGAAAAATTGCCAAAGAGCTGGACGTTATCCAGGCTATTTATCAGTTTTGCGTATATAAGAGAATGGGCGCCGAATTTGGAAGGAAAAAAGAAGCCGAATGGAAGAAGGAAAAAGAAAAAATAGAAACGCGTATAGGTTATGATATTTTGAATGAAGTAGTGCTGCAAAACTTCAAAGATATTTTCAAAGAATCTAAACCCAATAAGGAGAAACCCGCAAATTGAATTAGCGCTACGCATAAAAAAATGCCCCACGCATAAACTTTATAAAGAACACTCCCGTAGGCGTTACATGGCACAAGTTTTTGCACATTTTTCCAATATCGTAATTCCGGTTATTATTTTCTATATTGTGGCGTATGGTCTGGCTACCAAGACAAATGTGTACGAAGATTTCATCAAAGGCGCCAAGGACGGTTTTCGCACGGTGGTACAGATTATGCCGACGCTGATTGGGCTGATGGTTGCAGTGGGCGTATTGCGGGCGTCGGGATTTCTTGATTTTCTTGGGGATATGTTGTCCGGCGTGGCAGGACGGCTGGGGTTTTCTTCCGAGCTGATACCGCTTATTCTTGTCAAAATGTTTTCCTCTTCCGCTGCGACGGGGCTGGTGTTAGATATTTTCAAAAATCATGGACCGGATTCTACGCTTGGTCTTACGACTTCTATCATGATGAGCTGTACGGAAACGGTTTTTTATACGATGTCCGTCTATTATATGGCGGCGAAAGTGACGAAGACAAGGTATACGTTGGCGGGAGCGGTGCTTGCAACGGCAGCCGGGGTCGTCGCCAGCATTTTTCTGGCGGGAATGATGTAGGTTATAAAGAACATTGGAATTGCAACATTGGAATTGAAAAGATAAGTCTTGCATAAATCTTTTTTTCGGCTTATGATACTGTATAGGCATATGGAGTTTTTGGACGTATGCAGCAGAATGAAAACAGGAGGTAGAAATGATGGCAGCGATTACCAAGGATATGACAATCGGTGAAATTTTAAGAGCTAACCCCGATGTTGCGCCGGTTTTAATGAATGCAGGAATGCACTGTCTGGGATGTCCGTCCGCACAGGGCGAGTCATTAGAAGAGGCAGCGATGGTGCACGGAATGAATATTGACGAGTTGATGGCGCAGATTGAGGCGTTGTAGGGAATATGGGGAAATGATGGGATGTTGGAAAAGAGGCGGTGATATAAAATGCCGGATAATCTGTCTGTTTTATTGAAAGGATATCGTGAGGCTATTGTACAGATATTCGGAAACCAGTTAAGCAGAGTGGTTTTATATGGTTCTTATGCCAGAGGGGATTTTAAACAGGACTCTGATATGGATATCATGATACTGGCAGATGTTCTTCCAGAAGAGATAAGCCGTTATGCGGACAAGGTTTATGATGTCACATATGATTTTGAGATGCAATATGGAATGGAAATCAATCCCTCTGTTCAAAGTATACAAACCTATGAACAATGGAAGAATGTTTCCCCCTTTTTTATGAATATTGAAAAAGATGGGGTAGCTGTATGACACAGGAGTTTTATGGGAAAGACCTGGCAAAATACAAATTAGAGAGAGCAAAAGAAGAACTTGATACCGCAGAATTGCTTTTTCAAAATGAAAAATTAAAGGCAGCAAATAATAGGGCATATTATTCACTGTACTATTCATTAACCGCTATATTATGTTTAGAACCGATAGCATTTAAGCGGCATAAGGATACGATTGGATATTTCAATAAAAATTATGTCCATACAGGTATATTTCCTGCCCAGATAGGGAGGGACATATCAAAAGCGGCAAAAGTCAGGCATGCAAGCGATTATGATGATTTCTATATCGCGAGTAAAGAAGAGACAGAAAAACAGATTCAGACGGCAAAGACGCTTCTTGATTTGGTGGATAAATTTATTTCTGAAAAATAGAACCCATAAAAAGACGGGCAAAAAGCATTTTCGCTTTTCACTCGTCTTTTATTTTTCCGGTATCTTATACGCATCATATCTGCGCCAGCGACTGGATTGCTTTTTCCTTAATCACTGGTTCATAGTGTTCTTCCAGATACGACTTGGCGGCAGAAGAGAATTGCTCCGGGCGGGCGTATTCGGAAAGGATCGTGCAAAGCCGCTCGTACTCTTTGGCGCTTTGTCCGCCGGACTGGATGAGCAGCAGATAAGAGCCGTCGTTTTCATTTTTGTATAAAGAGTTTGTACCCGCATAAAGAGGCGCCGCGATATGGGCAAGCCGCATGACGTCATGCAGGGAAGCAAAGGAAAACATGCGGTCTGTGCGCGGGGTAGAAACCGTATCCGGGTTTTTGAGGGGAGCGGAAACTGCCTCTTTTTTTGCTGAATGGACGGAGGCGCTGCTTTGCTGCTCCTTTTTGCGTAGAAATTCCAGCATTTCGTCTGCGCTTTCGGCAAACGCTTCCAGTACGTCTTCCGCATCTTCCATATATTCATCATGGACAGAGGGGGCAAACTTGGAAAAGCGGGTATCCAGCTCTTCCGGGTCTTCCACTTTCGTGATAATGAGGACGATGCATTCTGCATTTAAAGGAATCGCCTCTATCATCAAAGGGATGTCCTCGGCTTCAAATCCGCATTCGTAAGCCGCCTGCTGCATCATATCCCGGAACAGGGTTTTCGCCTTTTCCGTGCCATATGCCAGTTCGCTTATTTTTAATTCCCTATCCGCAAGGTCTTCCCTTGTAAGGGTACAGCGGATTTGGTGTTCGTTTACTTTTTCGATTTTCATAATATCACATCCTTACTATATAAGATACTGATATGGGTTTCTTTGTGTGAATTTTTTCAATAAAATCCTTGGAAACTTTTCTCTTGGTTCAAAGTTCCCCTAAGAAGATTATTGAAGTTAAAAGTATCTTATACTTTGTGTTTGTTTAAGTCAATAGAATGACAAAACTCTTTAAAAAAAATTAATAAAAAATATATATTTCAAGAAATTACTTGCTTTTTTGTCAGATTGTGGGTATAATGCTCATAAGATGTCTCCGGTAGTCAGCTTAGGAAGGAGGCAATGCGTAAATTTAAAAATTGAAAGAAATTCTTTTTCTTATACTTACTATAGTATGAGGAAGTCTTGCAGGCTTATGTGTCTAATCGTAGAATAATTTTTTTCATTCGATATTTTCACAATTATAATTCACAAGGATTGAAAAGGTTATACAGGTATTTTTTTATTTTTAAGCATGTCGGAGTCGTCTTACGGATTATTATTTCCAGATTTATCAATTTATAAGTAATTATTGTAAATTGAGGCAGAACCATTTTTTTCCAGAACCCGCCAGGGGACGGGAGCAGTTTGACTAGGCGCCACGGATTCCTTTTGGGACGCTCTTGGATTCTTAGCGGGAAAAGGTTAGATTGTATTTTTACGGATATATTTAAAATGAGAAAGTTTTTACAGGAAGTCCCCGCTTCTTATTACAGATTCGCACGAAAACAGTCAAAAAAAGTAAAAATGGTAATGACGCTGGGAAGATAGTCTGTTATAATAAGGACGGTCAGAAAGGAGCTGGATAAATGAAAAAAATAATTCCGGTACTCGTTGCGGTCGTCCTTATTTTGTGTATCGCAGCGGCAGCGTTTGGGGCGAAGATAATAGACAAATATTCTTATTCCAAAGAATATGCCAACCTGGATGAATATTTCGGCATAAGGGAAGACAACGACGTGGCGATTATTTTACAGGACGAGCAGGTCGAAGAATATGCCAAAATATTTGATAACGTATGTTATTTTGATTTTGCTACGGTGCATCTTTATTTTAATGATAGATTTTACGAAGACAAGGAAGAAGGTCTTCTTCTCTATACAACGCCGGATACGATTATCCGCACGGAAATCGGGACGTCCGTGTATGTGGATGGCGGCGGGACCGCGGAAGATACAGGCTATGTGATTGCCAGATACGAAGGCGACGTCTTATATGTGGCGGTGGACTATGTGAAAAAGTATGCGAATTTTTCTTACGAGCTTTTTACACAGCCCTATCATATGCAGGTTTATACGCAGTGGAATGAGCGGCGTATTGCAGAAATTGCCAAAGCGACGCAGGTCAGGTATCAGGGCGGCGTCAAGAGTGATATCCTGACGGAAGCTGCACAGGGCGATACGGTAATCATTCTGGAAGAGATGGAAAACTGGACGAAGGTAAAAACGCAGGATAGTTATGTCGGCTATGTAGAAAATAAGCGGTTAGGCGAGATTCGTAGTGAGACGCCGGCGGCGGTGGCGGATTATACGGAACCGGAATATACCAGCATATCCAGAGAAGGTAAGATTAATCTGGCATGGCATGCCGTATATAGTCTGGCGGGAAACGATACACTGCAGGAAGTGATGGCGGCAACAAAAGGCGTGAATGTAATCTCACCGACGTGGTTTGTACTATCGGACGAGGAAGGAAACTTTACAAGCTTAGCTTCCCAAAATTATGTCAGCGCGGCACATGGAATGGGGCTGGAAGTATGGGGGCTGATTAGTAATATATCCGATACGATAACGGTTGATATGTATAAACTCCTTTCCCGGACAAGTACGCGCACGTATCTGATTGACAGATTGGTAGAAACGGCGATAGAGTATGATTTAGATGGAATCAATATTGATTTTGAGAATATTGGCGTGGACGCGGGGGAAGGTTTCATCGAGTTTATCAGGGAGCTGTCCATTCCCTGTCGGGCAAACGGAATCGTGCTGTCGGTGGATAATTATGTGCCCAAGGAATATAACAACTATTACCATCGAAAAGAACAGGGTGTCGTTGCAGACTATGTGATTATCATGGGATATGACGAACATCATGGAAACAGCGAAGAGGCTGGCTCTGTAGCTTCCATTGATTTCGTGGAAGACGGAATCGAGGCTACGGTTGCCGAGGTCCCCGCTGAGAAAGTAATCAATGCGATTCCCTTCTATACGCGGATATGGGAAACAAAGGGAGGCGACGTAAGCAGCCAGGTGGTCGGAATGGGTATGGCGAAAGAGTATATCGCCAACCATAACATCGAGATGAAATGGGATGAAGCAACCTGCCAGAACTACGGGGAATATCAGTCTGACGGCAGTTATTTCCAGGTATGGCTGGAAGACGCGGAGTCCATCCAGGTCAAGTTAAACGTCATGGATAACTATCAGATTGCAGGCGTAGCAGAATGGCGGCTGGGACTGGAAGAGGCGTCCGTGTGGGATACGATAGAGGCATATGTGAATCATTAAAAAATAGCAAACGTTATTCTTAACATTATGAGATAGATTAAAGGGAAGTAAATGGGTAAACAGGCAAGACAGGCAGAAACGAGAGGGCAGTATGTTGGAGCAGTTTTCGCGGACGGAGCTCTTACTGGGAGCGGAAGCGATGGAAAAGCTTGGGAGAGCACATGTGGCGGTTTTCGGGATTGGCGGCGTGGGCGGTTATGTAGTGGAAGCGCTGGCGCGCAGCGGTATCGGACACTTTGATTTAATCGATAATGACAAAGTATGCATAACCAATCTCAACCGGCAGATTATCGCCACGCTGGATACGGTTGGCAGGTATAAAGTGCAGGTTATGAAAGAGAGGATTTTATCGATCAATCCAGAAGCCGAGGTGAATATGCACCAATGCTTCTATTTGCCGGAAAATGCAGATTCTTTTGACTTTAAGAAGTATTCTTATGTCATAGACGCGGTGGATACGGTAACGGCGAAAATCGAGCTGGTATTGCGGGCAAAAGAGGCGGACGTACCAATCATAAGCTGCATGGGCACAGGCAATAAAATAAATCCCGCGATGCTGGAAATCGGCGATATCTATCAGACCTCAGTCTGCCCGCTGGCGAAAGTCATGCGGCGGGAACTGCGCCGGCGGAATGTAGATGCACTCAAAGTACTGTATTCCCAAGAAGAGCCAATAAAACCAACAGGAGAGACAAAAGAGCAAACCTCCCGCCGCGCGATTCCCGGCAGCACATCGTTCGTCCCCCCTGCAGCAGGGCTGCTTATCGCCTCGGAGGTCGTCAAAGATTTATTGAAATATTTCCCCCTCCTTCCGCATACAGTATAGCAAGACAGCAGAAGATGCAGGAATTATTCAATGAAACGAGAGGGAGCGTACAAAACAGGAATCAAAGTAATGGCGGCGCTGCTTGTCATGGCGTCCGTTTATTTTCTGGCTTATCAGAGAAGCGAGAGAGTCTCTTCCGACAAGGTGGCGACGGAAAAGAAAAAGCCCTGTATCGTAATCGATGCGGGACATGGCGGCGCAGACCCAGGGAAAGTAGGGATTAACGGGGCATTAGAGAAAGATATCAACCTGAAAATTGTCCAGAAATTAAAAGATTTTCTGGAACAGCAGGATATAGAAGTGGTACTGACCAGGGATTCTGACGCAGGGTTGTATGACGAGAACGCTTCCAATAAGAAAGTGCAGGATATGAAGCGGAGGGTAGAGCTGATTGAGGCGGCGAATCCGGCGCTGATTGTCAGCATTCATCAGAATAGCTACCATGAGGAATATGTGCACGGTGCACAGACCTTTTATTATGATGGCAGCGAAGCGGGGAAACAGCTCGCAGAGAAAATACAACAAGTGTTATTAAATGAAGTGGATGAAAATAACACGCGTATGGCAAAGGCGAATGACAGTTACTATCTGTTGAAAAAAACGTCCTATCCCATCGTTATCGTAGAGTGCGGTTTCCTTTCCAATAGTGAGGAAGCGCAGAAACTGGAATCTGACTATTATCAGGAAAAACTGGCGTGGGCGATTCATCTTGGCATTTTGCAGTATATGAATGCACAGTAGCCGGAAAAAGGTAGAAAATATAGAAGGCAGCCAGAGAAATGGCAGATTCATAACGGAAGAAAAAAGTACATAGAGAAGGAAGTGCTCCATTTGAAAACAGATGTTATTTTAATAGATGGACAGTATCCGGAAAAGGAAGAAGAAGCGCTGCAGCGCGCCGGCGATATTATCAAGGCGGGCGGACTTGTCGCTTTTCCGACGGAAACGGTCTATGGTCTGGGCGGCGACGCCCTAAACCCTGCCTCTTCCCGGAAAATCTATGCGGCGAAAGGCAGGCCCTCGGATAATCCGCTGATTGTACACATATGCAGGATGGAGGATTTGGCGCCGATTGTAGCGGAAATACCGGAAGCTGCCCGGAAGCTTGCGGAGAGATTCTGGCCCGGTCCTTTGACGATGATTTTCAGGAAATCGGATCAAGTGCCTCTGGAAACGACAGGCGGTCTGGATACGGTGGCAGTCAGGATGCCCCTGCATCCGGTGGCGCTGGCGTTGATTGCATCATCCGGCGGCTATGTAGCGGCGCCCAGCGCCAATTTATCCGGCAGACCGAGTCCCACGCGGGCAAAATATGTGGTGGAAGATTTATCGGGGCGGATTGAGATGATTCTGGATGGTGGTGACGTGGAAATCGGCTTAGAATCCACCATCGTGGATATGACAGCCGGGGAACCCATGATTCTCAGACCGGGGGCAGTGACGAAGGAAATGTTAGAAGAAGTGCTGCAGTCGGTAGAAGAAGATGGGACGATGATGTCCCCGGATAGTGGACAGGCTCCGAAGGCGCCGGGGATGAAATACCGGCATTATGCGCCGAAAGGCGATTTAACGGTGGTTGACGGCGAGGAAAGCCGTGTGGTAGAGTATATTAACGGGCAGATTTCCAGGCTGAAAGACGAAGGTCACAAAACAGGTGTTATCGCAACGGAGAAAACAATTTCACGCTACCGGGGAGACGTTTGTAAATGCGCGGGGAAACGCGGGGACGAAGCTTCTGTGGCAAGGGAATTGTACCGCATCTTACGGGAATTTGATGAAGAAGAGGTTACAGTGATTTTTGCAGAATCTTTTGAAGCGTCGGGAATCGGCAGGGCGGTTATGAACCGGCTGTTAAAGGCGGCGGGATATAAGGTGCTGCATGTATAGATTGAAAAATCAGAGATTTTTCAATCGCGAATTTGTGCTGACATCATAGATGTCTTGGGCACATAAAGTTCGCAGGTTAAGAAAGGAGCATGATACTATGATAGGGATTGGCAGTGATCACGGTGGTTATGACTTGAAAATGGAAGTGATTAAATATTTGGAAGAACAGGGCATTGTCTACAAAGATTTCGGTTGTATGGACAAACAATCCTGCGATTATCCGGTGTATGGCAAGGCGGTGGCAGAAGCGGTAGCAAAAGGCGAGTGTGAAAAAGGAATCGTCATCTGCACAACGGGAATCGGCATATCTATGGCGGCGAACAAAGTGCCGGGAATCCGCTGCGCGCTGTGTGCGGATACTCTTTCGGCGCGGCTTACAAGAGAGCATAACGACGCCAATGTGCTGGCATTAGGCGGCAGTATCATCGGCGTGGGTCTGGCGCTTAACATTGTGGATACGTTCCTGCATACGGACTTTTCCGGCGGGGAACGGCATCAGCGGAGAGTGAATATGGTGAATGATATTTTACGATAATGATATTTTATGATAGATAGATTGAAAACAAGAGATTTTTCAATCCGGCATGGAGGAAATTTATGAAATGCAGGCGGAACATGGCGGCGGTAATCGTATTTCTTCTTCTGGCGGGAGCGGTGCCGTTTTCCGTATATGCGACGGAAGAAACGAGACAGCAGATTGAAGAAGCCGAGAGAGAAAGGGAAGAAACGCAGAACCAGCTGGAGGAAACCCAGGAAAATCTGGGAGAGCTGAACGAGCAGAAAGATTTATTAGAGGATACGCTGACAAATCTTAATACCGAATTGTCGCAGGTGAGCAGCAATCTGAGCGAACTGGAGGCGAAAATCGGGGATACACAGGCCGAGATAGAGGACACCAACAAGCGAATTGATGAGGCGTATCGGGACTTGGAGGAAGCCACTGCCGTAAAAGACGAGCAGTATGAGATGATGAAGAAGCATGTGAAGTTTCTGTATGAGAAAAGCGAGTATTTGTATCTAGAAATGTTGTTTTCATCGGGGAGCTTTTCTGATATGCTGAATCGTGGCGACTATATCGAGCAGCTATCCGCATATGAGGATAAAAAATTAAAAGAGTACATGGATATTCAGGCGGAAATAGAGGAAATTGCAAGACAGTTAGAAGAAGATAAAAAGAAACTGGAAGCGGACAAAGAAACGTTGGATGAATACAGGGTACAGGCATTGACGGAGCAGAGCCGGGTATCCGGTCTGGTCAGTCAGGCAGGACATTCGCTGGCGGCGACTTCCAGCCAGATTTCCGATGCAGAGGCGGCAGCTTTGGCATACGAGCAGGATTTAAAGGCGCAGGATGAGAATATTACGGCATTGAAAGCGAAGCTGGCGGAAGAAATCCGTATGGCAGAGCTGGCAGCGCAGTCGAGCTGGCGCGATATTTCGGAAGTGGATTTTGCGGAAGGGGACAGGTATCTGCTTGCCAATCTGATATATTGTGAGGCAGGAGCAGAACCCTATGCAGGACAGGTAGCGGTGGGTTCTGTGGTGATGAACCGGGTGTTGAGTTCTGTCTATCCGAATACAATAGTGGGTGTTATTTATCAGTCGGGACAGTTCTCACCGGTAGCGAGTGGACGGCTGGCGCTGGCGCTGGCGGAAGGCAGGGCGACGTCACAGTGTTATAAAGCCGCAGACGAAGTGATGTCTGGTACGACGAATGTAGGCAGCTGCGTTTATTTCAGGACGCCAATAGAGGGCGTTACCCCCAAATATACGATAGGCGGGCATATTTTCTATTAAGAAATGCAAAAAAGCCACGATATGGCAGGAAGCTGGAAAATGCCATGCAGCATTATTGGGAAGCGAGAATACTCTCAATGGGAGCCTTCAGCTTCTCAAAACTGTCTGAATAGATGATATCTAACAGGCTGCTTAAACAAAGCAGGGATTTTTTCAACGTTTCTTCAGAGATGAGTTTCTGATTCAGCGCCGTGACGAGTTCATCAATATCGACAACTTTGACGAAACCGTCCGGGTAAATGATGACGTCAGCGAGCAAATCGGTGACGATATAGGTATTTGTTTTGGACTGATAATCATAGTCCACGATATCGCAATACCAATAAAGCAGTGAATCATCCTGCCTGTAAAATTTACTGACCTTATAGCCTTCCTGTAAGAAATAGCAGGAATAGCCGTGGTGAAGGTCTTTTTTTGGTTTTAGGGAATGCCAGCCGGTAACGATTGTATGTTCATCCATAAACAGGACTTTATCATCTTTTAACAGGACGCATTCACTGGGAATGATTCTTTTGCGATAGAGTATGGGCGCTGGCATAATACCTCCTTGGACGTGCTGTCTGAAATAAGAAACAACGCTATAAGAAAAAGGTACACTGCCCCGGAAGAAAAGTCAACAGATTTATATAATTTTAACAGTAATTCTAATGGATTCAACACAAACAATTTGCACATTATACTGGACATTATGCCTAAAAATGGTTATAATTTTATTTGATGATTATTTTGGTAAAAGATGACAGCTCCATCGGGAAGGAGCGGGATTGTGAAGTATAATAGAAATGTCTATCATGCTTTGATGATGATTAGTCAGTTTGGCATTAATATGCTGGTTCCCATATTTCTCTGCGCTTTTATCGGGATTGCCCTGGATAGGAAGTGCGGGACTTCTTTCTGGGTAGTCGTTTTTTTCTTTATCGGCGCGGCAGCAGGGTTTCGGAATGTGTTCCGTTTTGCGAAGAAAATCTATGAAACGCCCGCCGTGACGAGGAAACGTCCGAATGCCGGGCGTGCGCAGGTGCAGGAAGAAGGGGAGCATGGGAAGGAGCAGGGGGACGAAGATGGAAAAGACCTGGAAGAAAAAAATTGATCCGACGCTGTTTGACCTCTGTTTTGGCATCGTGCTTTACGGCATCGTGGCGCAGGCGGTCGTTTTAATCATATCCAGAGACCCGGCATACAGCATCGGGCTATGGGTTGGCATTCTGCTGGCGGTAGCGGGCGCCATTCATATGTATTGGGCGCTGTCCCGCAGTCTGGATATGGCGTCTAAAGATGCGACCAAGGCGGTCGGCGCGCAGAGTATCGTGCGGTATTTTATCTTAGTGATAGTGGTGTTACTTTTGGCGCTCAGCGGAATCGGCAATCCGATTACCGCGGTTTTCGGTTATCTGGGAATGAAACCGGGGGCGTATTTACAGCCTTTTACCCGCAAGCTCAGTGCGAAAATTTTCAAGATAGTTTAAATCATTTTTAGATATTAATGAAATCTATATGCTAAGGAGGTGAGAGTATGGGGCAAGGGATTTTATTGTCCGGGAGCGCTGATATTGATTTTATGATTCATGGAATCTTTTCTTATCAGCTTTTCGGGCAGACAGTCTGGATTACGACAACGCATGTCTGTTTGTTGATTGTCATGCTGGTTATCATCGGCTTCTGTCTTGTGGCAAACAGGGCGATTAAACATGCGTCGGAAGTGCCGGGAACCTTTCAGAATATTGTGGAGCTTGCCGTAGAAATGCTGGATAATATGGTGGGCGGCGTCATGGGGAAGTTTTCACCTCAGTTCCGAAATTATATCAGTACCATTTTTATCTTCATTCTGATAAGCAATATTTCCGGTCTGTTCGGTTTACGACCGCCTACGGCGGATTACGGCGTGACGCTTCCGCTTGGTATCATGACGTTTACATTGATTCATTTCAATAAATTCCGATACCAGAAGGTAAAGGGCGTTATTGCAGGATTGTGCGACCCGTGGCCGATATGGGCGCCTATCAATATCATAGGCGATATTGCGGTTCCGATTTCCCTGTCGTTGCGTCTGTTTGCAAACGTTTTATCCGGGACAGTTATGATGGCGCTGATTTATGGTCTGTTATCCAAAATCGCGATTATATGGCCGGCAGCCCTTCATGTTTATTTTGATTTGTTCTCAGGGGCAATCCAGACCTATGTATTCTGTATGTTGACGATGACATACATTACAGACGCCTGTACGACGGACGGTTAGACGGGGAGAAGTTGAAACAGTTTTACCATTTTTTTACTAAATTTTATAAAGCAAAGTGATTGAAGGAGGAAACAAAAATGGAATTTAACAGTAATTTTATCTTAGGATGTTCAGCAATCGGCGCAGGACTTGCGGTTATCGCAGGTATTGGTCCTGGTGTTGGTCAGGGTATCGCAGCGGGTCATGCGGCAGCGGCTGTCGGCAGAAATCCGGGAGCAAGGTCTGACATTACGGCTACCATGCTTCTTGGACAGGCTGTAGCAGAGACAACCGGTTTGTATGGTTTGTTGATTGCTATGCTGCTCTTATTTGTAAAACCTCTGGTATAAGTGCGAAAGGAATTTCAAAGAAAGGAGACCTAAGGTTTGAATACGTTAATAAGTATGAATCTGGCGCTGGCTTCGTCGGCGGTTGAAATGACGCCGAGACTGTTTGACCTGGATTTCCAGTTGCTTGCAGACGCAGGATTATCGATTATTGCGGTATTTGCCCTGTTTCTCATTGCGTCACACCTGTTATTCAATCCTGCAAGGGAACTGCTCCAGAACAGGCAGAATAAGATTAAGAGCGAGCTTGATAACGCTGCCAAAGACATGGCGGACGCAAAAAACTTAAAGGATGAATACGAAGCCAGATTAAAAGACATTGATAAAGAGGCGGAAGCCATTCTCGCAGAAGCCAGAAAAAAAGCGTTGGCAAATGAGAGCAAGATTGTAGCGCAGGCAAAAGAAGAGGCTGCAAGAATTATCGAAAGAGCAAACGCGGAAGCCGAGCTGGAGAAAAAGAAAGCGGCTGACGAAGTGAAACGGGAAATGGTAGTATTGGCATCTTTGATGGCAGGAAAGGTTGTAAACGCGGCAATCGATACGACTGTACAGGACAGTTTAATCGAGGAAACGCTGAAAGAAATAGGTGACAACACATGGCTAAGCTAATTTCAAAGACATATGGAGACGCCTTGTTTGAGCTTGCAATAGAGGAAAACAAGGTAGAGGAATTGTTGGAAGAAATTACGCAGCTTCAGGAAATTCTGAAAGAAAATGTAGAATTCGGAAAACTGCTGACCCATCCAAAGGTCAGCAAGGAAGAGAAGCTCCAGGTTGTTACAGAGGTCTTTCAGGGGAGGGTTTCCAAGGAGCTGCTGGGATTTTTGACAATCGTCATTTCCAAGGACCGCTATGCAGAAATAGACGGGATTCTGGAATATTTTCTGGCAAAAGTAAAGGAATATAGAGGAATCGGTATCGCCACCGTAACGACGGCGGTGCCGCTGAAAGAGGAACAGCGTCAGAAGATTGAACGCAAAATTATAGAAACAACGGACTATAAGTCTATGGAAATGCATTATCAGCAAGATGGGGATCTGATCGGCGGTATGGTTATCCGTATCGGCGACAGGGTTGTGGATAGCAGTATCCGGACCAAGTTAAACGAGCTGCAGAAAGAATTGCTGAAAGTGCAGGTATAAGTACGGATGAGTACTGAAAAACGCAGATAGGGCAGCGATTGTATATCTGCGGTGAAAATCAAAAAGAAAGGTGCGTATGATCCATGAATTTGAGACCAGAAGAAATTAGTTCAGTCATTAAGGATCAAATTAAGAGATACTCTTCAGCGCTTGAAGTATCGGATGTCGGTACAGTTATTCAGGTGGCGGATGGTATCGCGCGTGTGCACGGACTGGAAAATGCAATGCAGGGGGAATTGTTAGAGTTCCCCGGCGATGTTTACGGCATGGTACTGAATCTGGAAGAGGATAACGTTGGCGCCGTACTTCTCGGCAGCCAGCACAATATCAATGAAGGCGATATTGTAAAAACAACGGGAAGAGTTGTAGAAGTACCGGTCGGAGACTGCATGCTGGGTCGTGTCGTAAATGCCCTTGGACAGCCGATTGACGGCAAGGGACCGATTCAGACTGACAAATATCGTAAGATTGAAAGAGTTGCATCCGGCGTTATCACAAGAAAGTCAGTAGATACGCCGCTGCAGACGGGTATTAAGGCGATTGACTCTATGGTGCCTATCGGAAGAGGGCAGAGAGAGCTGATTATCGGCGATAGACAGACCGGTAAGACGGCGATTGTAATTGATACCATCATTAATCAGAAAGGGCAGGGCGTAAAATGTATTTATGTAGCAATCGGGCAGAAGGCGTCTACCGTTGCATCGATTGTGAAGACATTGAACGAATACGGCGCTATGAGTTATACGACCGTAGTTGCCGCTTCGGCGAGTGAGCTTGCGCCACTGCAATATATCGCACCCTATGCAGGATGTGCCATCGGTGAAGAATGGATGGAAAATGGGGAGGATGTACTTGTCGTATACGACGATTTGAGTAAGCATGCGGTTGCATACCGTACACTTTCCCTGTTGTTGAAGAGACCGCCGGGACGTGAGGCGTATCCGGGTGACGTTTTCTATTTGCATTCGAGACTGTTAGAGCGTGCAGCCAGAATGAGCGAGGAGTACGGCGGTGGTTCTCTGACAGCGCTGCCAATTATCGAGACGCAGGCAGGCGACGTATCAGCATATATTCCGACCAATGTTATTTCTATTACAGACGGTCAGATTTATCTGGAAACGGAAATGTTTAATTCCGGTTTCAGACCCGCGGTCAATGCCGGACTTTCGGTATCCCGTGTAGGTGGTGCGGCGCAGATTAAGGCGATGAAGAAGATTGCGGCTCCTATCCGTGTAGAGCTGGCGCAGTATCGTGAGCTTGCAGCATTTTCACAGTTCGGTTCAGAGCTGGATGCGGATACGAAAGAGAAACTGGCACAGGGCGAACGGATTAAAGAGATTCTGAAACAGCCGCAGTATAAGCCGATGCCTGTACAGTATCAGGTTATCATCATCTATGTGGCGACGAATAAATATCTGCTGGATGTGCCGGTAGAGGATATTACCAGATTTGAAACAGAATTTTTTGATTTCCTGGATACGAAATATCCTGAGATTCCGAGTGCGATTGCAGCCGAGAAGGTGATTTCCGAAGATACGGAAGAGAAATTAAAGAAAGCGATTGATGAGTTCAAGGCGCAGTTTAAAAGCTAAGCAATTTTAGAAAGTAGAAAATGGGAGGTGACGCTATGGCCTCAATGAGAGATATCAAAAGGCGTAAGAGCAGTGTTCAGAGTACGCAGCAGATTACCAAGGCAATGAAACTTGTTTCTACCGTAAAATTGCAGAGAGCGAAACAGCGTGCGGAACAGTCGAAGGCATATTTTAAGTGTATGTACGAGACGGTAACTTCTATGTTAGCGAAAACCGGCAGCCTGAATCATCCTTATCTGAATGGAAGTGACAGCGAGAAAAAAGCGGTGATTGTCATTACTTCCAACAGAGGACTGGCAGGCGGATATAACTCTAATGTCGTGAAACTGATTACGCAGAGCGATTTCAGGAAAGAAGACCTTCGCATCTATGCGATAGGGAAAAAGGGAAAAGACGCCCTGTACCGTAAAGGCTATGAGATTGTAGAGGAGGACGACGATATTATCGAGGAGCCTCTTTACGTGGACGCGATGGCGCTCAGCTCCAGGGTATTGGAGTCTTATGCAAAAGGAGAGGTAGGCGAAATCTATCTTGCCTATACCGGTTTTAAAAATACTGTAGTGCATGAACCGACTTTGTTAAAACTGCTTCCGGTAGAAACGGATGGGCAGGAGGAAACGACGCAGGATAAGGAAAGCAAAGCGTTGATGAATTTTGAGCCGGCGGAAGACGAAGCGCTGGATATGATTATTCCCAAGTATGTGACAAGTCTGATATACGGTGGGCTGGTGGAAGCGGTTGCCAGTGAAAACGGCGCGAGAATGCAGGCGATGGATTCTGCAACAAGCAATGCGGAAGAAATGATAGACCACTTATCTTTGATGTATAACAGAGCAAGACAAGGTTCGATTACACAGGAATTAACAGAAATTATCGCAGGAGCGAATGCCATTTCCTGATAAATGGCGTTTCAGCTGCGTATTGCAGATTGAGGAAAGATAGAAAGGACATGGTTACAGAGATGGCAGAAGTGAAAAAAGGCGAAAGCCGCGGAAAACTCACTCAGATTATCGGCGCTGTACTGGATATTAAATTTCAGGAAGGGAATCTTCCCGAAATCAACGATGCAATCAGGATTCCGCTTCAGGATGGCGGCGAGTTGATTGTGGAGGTATCCCAGCATCTGGGTGATGATACTGTTAGATGTATCGCTATGGGTTCTACCGATGGATTAATCAGAGGAATGGAAGCGATTTCAACAGGCGCTCCGATTACGGTTCCCGTCGGTGAGAATACATTAGGGCGT
Organism: Blautia sp.; assembly: GCA_023664455.1. Taxonomy (GTDB): domain Bacteria; phylum Bacillota; class Clostridia; order Lachnospirales; family Lachnospiraceae; genus UBA3282. Next base: position 16,609 of record JAMPFM010000019.1, on the reverse strand, counting down.
ATTTTCAATGTTTTAGGACAGCCGATTGACAATGTACCCGCTCCTACAGAGGTGTCTTATGAGCCGATACACAGAGCCGCTCCCAAATTTGAGGAGCAGGCTACGGAAACGGAAATGTTAGAGACAGGCATTAAAGTCGTTGATTTGCTTTGTCCTTACCAGAAGGGCGGTAAGATTGGTCTGTTCGGCGGCGCCGGTGTTGGTAAGACGGTACTGATTCAGGAGCTGATTAGAAATATTGCGACGGAGCACGGCGGTTATTCTGTATTTACCGGCGTAGGCGAGCGTACAAGAGAGGGTAACGACCTGTATTATGAAATGAAAGAATCAGGCGTTATTGATAAGACAACGATGGTGTTTGGACAGATGAACGAACCGCCGGGAGCTAGAATGAGGGTTGGTCTGACGGGTCTGACGATGGCGGAGTACTTCCGTGATAAAGGCGGAAAGGACGTATTGTTATTTATTGATAATATTTTCCGTTTCACACAGGCAGGATCTGAGGTATCCGCCCTGCTTGGGCGTATGCCTTCCGCAGTTGGTTATCAGCCTACGTTGCAGACGGAAATGGGCGCTTTACAGGAGCGTATTACTTCCACGAAAAATGGTTCTATCACATCCGTACAGGCAGTTTATGTACCTGCGGATGACTTGACAGACCCGGCGCCTGCGACAACCTTTGCGCATTTGGACGCTACCACCGTATTGTCCAGATCCATCGTAGAGCTTGGTATCTATCCGGCAGTAGACCCGTTGGAATCTACATCGAGGATTTTGGATCCAAGAGTCGTAGGGGAAGAACATTACAAGGTAGCGCGTGGCGTACAGGAAATCCTTCAGAGATATAAAGAATTGCAGGACATCATTGCAATTCTCGGTATGGATGAGCTTTCCGAGGAAGATAAACTCGTCGTTTCCCGCGCAAGAAAGATTCAGAGATTCTTGTCCCAGCCGTTCTTCGTAGCGGGTCAGTTTACCGGGTTAGAGGGTAAATATGTTCCGATTGCAGAGACGATTAGAGGATTTAAAGAAATTCTGGAAGGTAAACACGATAATCTTCCCGAAAGTTATTTCCTGAATGCAGGAAGCATTGATGATGTACTTGCCCGCGCGAAGTAAGGGGGACCGGTATGGCAGAAAATGATAACAAGTTTAAATTAAAAATAATCACACCGGACAGAGTATTTTATGAGGAAGATGTGTCTATGGTTGAATTTAATACCGTAGAAGGCGAAGTCGGAATCTATAAACAGCACATTCCGATGACCATGATTATCGCCCCCGGCATTTTGACGATTACACAGGATAGCGAAGTCAGGGAAGCGGCGTTACATGCCGGATTTGCCGAAGTTTTGTCCGATAAGGTGACGATTCTGGCGGAAATTATCGAGTGGCCCGCAGAAATTGATGTAAACCGTGCAAAGGAAGCCAAAGAGCGTGCAGAAGGGCGTATCCGGGAAAACGCTCCGGGTACGGATATGAAGCGCGCAGAGATGTCGCTGCGGCGTGCGGTTGCCAGAATTAATGCGGTAGAATAACAAGATACAGATTGAGATTGCGTGTGAGAAGAGGACAGGTGAGAAGACGCCTGTCCTCTTTATGCCAAAGCAGCATGAAGCGCAAAAAGCAGCCTGAAGGCTCAATGCAGCTTAGGGCGTCCTCATGCGCATAATGACACAGCTTCTATTTCTTCTGCATATGATAGAATAAAGATTGGATGACCGCATAGGCGGACAGGAGACATAGATATGAATCAGTCAAAAATTCTTCCTTTTTATATGGCGTACCCGCTTCCGTTATATTATCAGGAAGAGGATACTGTAACGCGTGATTTGGAATATCTGCAGCAGATGTATCCGGCACAGGCGAAGAAATATCAGAGAATCATAGCGGATATTTTAAATACGATGGATTATGAAGGAAGCTGTATCTACGATGAATACCCGGATAAATGGCAGTTGTATAAATTAGTACAGGTTGTTATGGATAAAATCAAACGAATGGAAGCTGCCCAACATGCCACGGAAAATACGGACGCAGAGGACTCCGGCTATAAATCTGCGGACGCTGCCAAGACGCCCTGGGGTGAGCTGGAGGAGTTTGTGCAGGTACTGTTATATTATGAAATTTATAAGAAACGACATACGAATCACAACGGAATTTTGAGATTTTAGCCCGGCTTTCGCGAGTTTGCGCGACGTCTGCACGTCGGCACAAACATCGCAGGTTATGGAGATGTGTGACAGGAATGGATGAGACATTTAAAAAATTACTGGAAAATACGGTGAATCCGGGGTTGTACCAGATGATTATCAGCAATGCCCGGAAAGGGAACGAGACTACTAAGGTTAAAATAAGACCTGTTATGTTAAAGGGCGAAGTGCTCTTTCAGGAAACCGCATACCGGGGAACGCAGGTTTTCCATGCAAACTACCGGGATACGGAGATAATTCCCCGCATCGAAAATTATATGCTGCGGGATTTTAAACAGTGTGAAATCGAGCATACTAATCTAAAGGCTGTTATTTTAGGCAGCAAAAAAGGAAAGTTAACGATAAAAAAGAAAATGAATACAGCGAAAACAGGCGTTATTAAAATGGATGGAACAAATCAGCCGCTTGAATCCATAACTGCTTCCATGACGCATAACAGGGTAAAAAATTATATCCTGAAAGAAGGGATTCCCGTCCCTTTTCTGATAGACCTGGGCGTACAGAGCAAAGACGGAAAAATTATCCGGGCAAAATACGATAAATATAAACAGATTAACCGGTTTTTGGAATTTATAGAAGGAGTCCTGCCCGCGCTGCCTAAGGATAGGGAAATAAGAATCGTAGATTTCGGATGCGGGAAATCCTATCTGACGTTTGCCATCTACTATTATCTTCATGAGCTGATGGGAAGGGACGTGGCGATTACGGGACTGGATTTAAAAGCAGATGTTATTGAAAAGTGTAACGGACTGAGTAAGAAATATGGCTATCAGAAACTGAAATTCATAGTAGGGAATATTGAGGAATTTACGGAAATTACCGGGGCGGATATGGTAGTAACCTTACATGCCTGCGATACGGCAACGGATTATGCGTTGGAAAAAGCGATTAAATGGAATGCGAGGGTAATCCTGTCCGTTCCCTGCTGTCAGCATGAGGTGAACGGACAGATTGCCTGTGACAAGCTGCAGCCCCTTTTGCAATACGGAATTATTAAGGAGCGGATGTCTGCGCTGATTACGGACGCGCTGCGGGCGGATATGCTGAAGGCGGAAGGATATCATACAGATTTGTTGGAATTTATTGATATGGAGCATACGCCGAAGAATCTGCTAATCCGTGCGGTGAAAAAGCGTGATGGAAAACCTGTAGCGCGACAGGAAGAATGGAATAAAATATCAGATGTTACTGAATTTTTGCAGATTAGGACAACCTTACAGAAGTTATTAGAAAAGTAAGCAGATAAAAAGTAAGAAAAGTCTTTGTGTTACAAAAGGATTTTAGAAGGAATAGGAAGCGTATGAAAAAAACGATTATAAAAGCAGTTTATCTGGTCATAGTGTTTCTGGCTGCCTTGTTTGGCATCAGCGCCGTCATGAATAAAGGCAATACAGATATGACGATGGAAATGAAAGAGGCGGAGCTTCCGGTTATTACGATGCAGATAGAGGAATATCCGGTCAACAGGCTGCATGGCTATGTAAAGGATATGGATATCAGTTATCTGCGGGATACTTTGCTGCCGATTGGGGCGGATAGAAACATTTCTTTTATACTGGATACTTATGGGAATAAAATTGAGGCGCTTTCTTTTGAAGTGAGAAGCATCAACGGGGAACGGCTGGTGGAAAATACGGAAATTGAGAATTTCCGGGAATTGAATGAGCAGATTCGCTGTGAGATCACCCTGAAAGATTTAATCAGTGCGGGCGAAGAATATATGCTGGTATTAAAAGTAAAAACCGAAACATATAATAACATATGTTATTATACAAGAGTCATGCAATCCGAAGAAACCTATATTCGGGAAAAGTTAGAATATGTGCTGGACTTCCATCAACGCACTTTTGACAGGGAAGCGGCGGCAGAGTTGACGAAGTACTTAGAATCCAATGCCGAGGGCGACAACACCACGCTTCATAAAGTCAATATACACAGCAGTTTCAAGCAGGTAACATGGGGCGATTTGCAGGTGCAGCGGATTACGGAGCCTATCGTTGATATCAAGGAGTTAGAGGAACGGACAGGTTCCTTTCAGTTAGAATATATAGCGCTTTCCCAGAGCGGCAGAGAGAAGACCTATTATCTTGTCCGGGAGTATTATCGGATTCGTTATACGCCTGACCGCATGTATCTGCTGGATTTTGACAGGGAAATGACGCAGGTTTTTGACGATACGGCGGATGTGTTTGTCAATGATAAGATTATGCTGGGGATTGTAGGGAAAGACGTGGAAATGGAAGAAAGCTACGGCGGCAATGTCTTTGCCTTTGTTTCTTCCAATAAACTGTATAGTTATAATGTGACTGATAAGAAATTGGCGCTTTTATTTTCTTTTTATGACACGGGAGAGGATATTGTAGATGTAAGAAGCAGTTATAACCGCCATCGAATCAGAATCCTGAATGTGGACGAGGCGGGAAACGTCGAATTTATCGTCTATGGCTATATGAACAGGGGGCGGCATGAAGGCGAAGTAGGGGTGTCCGTCTATTTTTACAACAGCATGACGAATACGGTAGAGGAACAGATTTATATTCCTTACGGGCGTTCTTATGAACTGCTGAAAAGCGATGTGGAAAAACTGGCATATATCAATAAATCCGAGATTTGTTATCTGATGCTAGAAGGTTCTGTCTATGCCATCGATTTGAAGGAACGGAATTATTCCCTCATCGTATCCAATCTGACGGAAGATAATTATAAAGTGTCCAAGTCCAATAAGATGCTTGTATGGCAGGAAGGCGGAAATAAGTACAGTTGTACTACTTTGAAACTGTTCAATATGGGCACCGAGGAAACCGAGGAAATTTCTGCGGGAAAAGGGGAATATATCGCGCTGCTCGGTTTTATGGAAGAAGATTTAATTTACGGACTTGCCAGGGAAAGAGATGTGGCAAGTAATTATAAGGGTGTTTCGACGTTTCCGATGTACCGTCTGAAAATCCAGGGGGAAGACGGGAATTTGTTAAAAAGTTATCAGGAAGAAGGCGTGTATGTGGTAGATAGCGCCATAGCCGGAAATCAGATTACATTGTCCAGAGTCATTTGGGATGAGGAAACGGAGGAATATATCCCGACGACGGACGACCAGATTATGAGCACGGAAAAAGTAACCACAGGAAGCAACAGCGTCATGAGCGTGGCAATCGACGTCTACGAGACGATTCAGGAAATCGCGGTCAAAGAAGAGATTGATACCAAAGCCCTGAAACGTCTGACTCCGAAAGAAGTGCTTTTTGAAGGAAACCGCGAAATCGTCATGCAGGAAAATGAGATAACGGAAGACCTTTTTTATGTATATGGGAAAAATGGGATTGAAGGAATTTTTGCAGACCCCGGCAAGGCAGTTATCTATGCCTATGAAAATGCAGGTGTTATTGTTGACAGGGAAGGCGATTATATCTGGAAACGGAGCGCCCGCAGCACGAAAAACCAGATTATGGCGATAGAAGGTGAACAGGTAACGGAATCAAACAGCACGCTTTCCGTCTGCCTGGATACGATTTTAAAATTCGAGGGCGTGTCGAGGAGTACAGAATATCTTTTGCAGCAGGGAAAAACAGTGTCTTCCATCTTAGAAGCGAGTCTGCGGGATGCGCAGGTTCTGGATTTGACAGGGTGCAGCCTGGATGCGGTTTTATACTATGTCAATATGGATATTCCGGTACTGGCGATGCTGCAGGACGGTAATGCGGTCTTAATCGTAGGATTTAACGAGTTAAATATCGTCGTCATGGACCCGCTGACTGGCGAAGTATATAAAAAAGGGATGAATGATTCCACGCAGTGGCTGGAAGAGAATGGAAATACTTTCATTACCTATGCGAGAAAGAAAAGGGACTGATAAAGGAGTAGATATCAAAATGGAATATCATAACATAGAGCCTCTCTATGACAGGAAGTCGAGGATTCTTCTGCTTGGCTCCTTTCCGAGCGTGAAATCCAGGGAAGCGCAGTTTTTCTATCATCATCCCCAGAACCGTTTCTGGAAAGTGTTGGCGGCAGTTACGGAAAGTCCGGCGCCGGTTACGATAGAAGAAAAAAAGAAATTGCTGCTGTCCCGCCATATCGCACTCTGGGACGTGATTGCCAGCTGCGATATCGAAGGCTCCAGCGACAGCAGCATCAAAAACGTCGTACCCAATGATATTGGAAGACTGTTTAAGGAAACAGAGATAGAGTATCTTTTCACAAACGGACAGACGGCGCACAAATATTATCAGAAGTACATAAAAAATACGATATGCCGGGAAGATATCGTCCTTCCATCCACGAGTCCCGCCAATGCCGCATGGTCTCTGGAAAGACTGATTGCGGCATGGGGCAAGACATTGCCCTGCGTCTGGAAATAAAGCGAAAGCAACCGATAGTTGCGGCGTTGAAACCCAGAATGGATGGCGCAACCAGGGTATTTTTCTTATCATATAGGAAATTACTCGATAAAGGAGAATAAGAGATTATGAACATTGAAATTGCAAACAGATTGGTGGAACTGAGGAAAGCGAATCATTTATCGCAGGAAGCGCTGGCGGAAAAACTAGGCATAAGCAGGCAAGCGGTGAGCAAATGGGAGCGTGCAGAAGCCTCTCCCGATACGGATAATCTGATTTTACTCGCCCGGCTTTATAAGGTATCTTTGGACGAGCTGCTGAAGACGGATGAAGAGATTTTGCCAAATGATGAAGCGCTTCTGCTAAATGAGGAAGAAATTCCACTAAATGATGAGGAAATTCCCGTAAATTACGCTGACGAAAAAGACGAATATGTGCATATTGGTTTTCAGGGAATCCATGTCAAGGATAAAAATGGGGAAGTCCATGTCGGGTGGGATGGGATTCACGTAACGGACGATAAAGACGAGGTACATATTGATAAAGAAGGCGCATATGTTAACGGCGAGGCAGTGGAAGGTCATTTGTTTGGCTATAACAGGGCAGAGTTTCCGATTGGATTAATAACATTAGTTATTTATATTGCAATCGGCTGTCTCTTTCATTTATGGCATCCGGGCTGGCTGATTTTCTTCTTCATACCGATTATCAGCAGTGCGATTGACTCCGTAAAAAAGAGACGCGCCGACAGATTTGCCTATCCGATACTGATGGTTTTTCTTTTTCTGTACATAGGTCTTGTAAAAATGGTCTGGCATCCGACCTGGGTTTTGTTTCTGACGATTCCGGTTTATTATGAAGTCATTCATTTTTTCCGGAAAAGAAAGTCTTCTTCCTGATGGTTCCTAAAATAAAATACAAGAATAATTACAGCTGTTATGATAAAGGGAATCGCACCTATGATGCCAGTGGGGGCAGGTCCGATAAAGGGATTTCCCCCATCAGTGGTACAATAGATTCCGATTGCCGCGAAGCTATTTATCGCCCCATGTCCCAGAATGGCAGGGATGCAGCTTTTGGTTTTCATGGAAACATAGGATAAAAAGATGCCCATTACGATACAGAAGAGGCACATTGCTGCAATTCCCGTGAATGGAAATCCCCAATACCCCACACCATAGTTATGTCCGATTGCCGTAAGCGGTGCATGCCATAATCCCCAGATGATACCGTTTATTAGAAGCATTGGAAGCGCCGGAAGCTTTTTCGCCATTTTCGGTAATAAATAACCGCGCCATCCCCACTCTTCGCCGAAGCAGGTAAAAAAATTCATAATCGGTCCTAAAAAGAATGCCATCAGCGCCTGCATGATTAGCTGGGTGGATAAGGGTACTGGATACATTTCAGGGTTGCCCCCGGCTGCTTCCAGAGTTGTCTGTAGATATCCTAGTTCAGAATCAAAGCTGCCTGGAAAAATCAGGAAGTACAAAGCGCTGCCTAATATGGTCAAAATGCCAGGACCAAAATAAACCAGAAGGTAAGTCTTGAGATTTCCTTTGAAATGGGGGCGCAGCCATGCATTTTGAAAGCCCTCTTTTGTAAGCAGTCTTGTCAGTAATACACCAATCGCCGGAAAAAACATAGCTGCTGCAATCACTAATGTCGTAAACGTTTCTGTTCCTTCCCGCACATTGTCTGTATGAAGCATAGGATAGATTACAAAAAAGCAGTAGCAGTAGGTCGTGCAAAAAGTAATTCCCAAAAAGAGTAAGATTCTTTTTGTTTCCAGTTTTTTGTCTGTTTCTTTCATAGGCATTCTCCTTATTTTTTATATTGTATAGAAACTTCTTGTAATTGTCAGTTCCTCACGACAATTTTTCAATTTTTCCCATTCACAGAATCTTCTTTTGCAGATATCTGTTTTTTGAGCTGCTTTCGATAATAAACATACGAGTATACGATTGGAGTGGACACCATCATCACTATCAGTACAAAAAATACAGCCGTAAAATTTTCCGTGGGGACAAACAGAGTCACCAGAAGAAGCAGACCGCCAATCACCCAAATTCTTCCTGCAAAGCGGTGCGTTTTATTCCAGTTTTCTTCATTCCTCAGTGTCCATGTAATTTTGATTCCTATTGTATGATTCTGCTTGCATTTCGGCATGTAGTTACCAACTATCAAAAACATAAGCCCTACAAAAGCACGCGCCAGGAAGCCGATATTCATCTCGTTGCCTAAAGCAATCGTATAAGTAAGACCGCATAATAAAAGGGACATCACTGGTAAAAGCCAGAGTACCATATGAAAAACCTTGCTGCTCTGTCCTTTATTTTTCGGGTCAAGGGCTGTAACAAGAACGCAGACCCAATGGAAAACCAAAAGAATCAAGGGTATTCCGAAAACGACAAAACTTTTTGCCTGCCAGCTATCCGGCTCATTATCTATGCCAAAGTGCGTCGCGATTTGTTCCGGTAGATAATCCCATAGTAGAACTCCTGCTACGATAGGCAATAAAATAATGATAGAAGATATGATTAACTGCTTTTTATTGTTCCTGATGATTGTCTTCATTGTCCGAATCCCCTTTCAAATCTGTAATCCAAAGCATGATTTCTTCCAGGACGGAAGTGTTCAGCTCATAAAAAATAAATTTACCTTCACGAGTGTCCCGGATTAAATCCGCTTCCTTCAATACCGATAGATGCCTGGAAATGCTTGCCCCCGTAACAGGAAATTGCTCAACAATTTCCCCGGCAGACATCCTGCCGCCTTTCAACAGATTTAATATCTCGCGGCGTATGGGGTCGGCAAGCGCTTTTAAGGTATTTTGCAGTCCCAAGGTATGGCCTCCTTATTTAACATTTAACCTAAGTGTTAAATGAATTATAATACTTAATCTTAGTATTGTCAATACTGAAATTTTTTTGAAAAAATCAGTATGACAATATTAAGATTTTTTGAAAAAATCAGCTCAAATATGAGTTTTTAAAAATCCTGTCCGCGTATTTTTGCAGCGTAAATAATAGAATCATACCCAGCACTCCGCAGGAAATGATTTCGCCTATCGCGACAGTCAGCGCATAGTATCCGTAGCAGTAGAGTACGGACACGCCCTCGATGAGGAAACCATAGCCGTAAATTAATACGAGAGGGACTACCAGAATATTTGCAAGAATGGGCGGAAGCGGTGCGCACCATTTCCATTTCCGCAGGGAATAAGTGCCGATAGCGCCGATTAAGGTAGCCAGACTGCCGAAGATGATATCCGGTAAGATACAGCCTGTCAGAATGTTGCTGAGCAGACAGCCGATGAACAGACCGGGAATGGCAGCAGGGGTAAAATAGGGTAAAATCGTGAGCGCTTCCGAGAAGCGGACTTGCACCGCATAATTAGCAAGTCCAAAGATGTTGGCGATAAAAGTCAGCACAACATAAAGAGCGGCAATCATAGCCGCCTGACCGATAATAGTTACTTTTTTCATTATGTAGTTTCTCCTTTAGTTTTGTTTTTCGTCAGGAAGGTCTCGAACTGACGTATTTCCTGGAAAACCCCCAAACTTTATGGGATTTTCCAGAGATTAAGTATAGCATTAAAATTGGAAAAGTCAAGGGATGGGAGAAGCTGGTTTGTAATTTTTAGGGACTTGAGATATAATATGATTGAAAATAAAAATTAGGGGTTGATTTCATGTTAAAAATGAATAGTACTTATACATGGGAAGAAATCACAAGAGAATATCCTGACTTATGGGTTATCATTACCAATGTAAAAGAAAGCGCCGGAGAAATAAAATCTTGTAAGTTGTTAGATGTGTGCACTAAGGGCGATAAGTATAAATATATTGAGAAATATTTAAACTCCAATATAAAATTTGAATGTCATAGAACGACTTTTAAGGCTCCGAATGCAGGTATATTAGATTGAAAAATAAGCTTGATAGCTTATTTTTCAATCGGCTATTTGTTTCTGAGCGAAAGCAAATAGCCATGATGGCAGACGCAAATTTGAGATTTGCGTCGCCTCTTCGCGACAAGTCGCTTAGAAATGAGGATTAGATTGAAAAATCAGAGATTTTTCACACATGTTTACATGTGTTACAATTTGTGCTGACATCGTAGATGTCTTGGGCACATAAATTCGCAGGCTAGGAAAGAAGGCATGGTTATTAATATGATAAATATGAAGTTCAATATGCAAAGAGTGAAGAATAGCTATGATATGCCGCTTATAAACAATATACATAAAAATACACAGATACAATGTTTATTAGATACGGGAGCGAGGGTTCCAGTGTGGTGTGCCGGTAAGGAAGAGTTAAAGTCTTATTATACTGATTGTTATAAGCAGGATGCTGTTTTTCTGCTTAGCGGTTTTGGAAAGGGGCAGGAAATCGCTGATGTATATGTAATGCCAGATTTTGAGCTATCCAATGGTAAAAGCGCAATACATTATAAAGATTTATTGATTGCAGTAATAGATAAAGATTTTTCTTTTAATATGATATTAAGTTATACAATGTTTAATAAAATGAATGTAAGCATCAATACGTTTTCAAGCAGAAATGGTGCACATAATATGATTCCTAATTTAAAGATAACTTCGCTAAAGGAAATGTATAATGTCAGATATAAGCTTGCAGATTTATCTGGATATAATCAAGAAATAATAACACAGAAGTACAGAACAAAAAATATATTAGATAGTATTTATATATTTAATCAGCAATAATTGACTGAAAAATATAGTCCTCATATGCTTTAATCAAGTTCTTAAAAGATTCCCGCATTGTATCCGGCACATGGTTATCTGCAACCTGCTTATCATAAGCCCCTTCAAATGTTGCTTCTGCTACGAAAGCCCCCGCTGTTTGAATATTTACCCCAATTATTATAACAATCTGCATTATTTGATAAAACTCATACCGCCAAAAGGTGGAAGGATTCGTATTTGGCAATAAACTTTTACATTTTTTCCACGAATTTGTTATGTTTGGTTGGTTGTACTTTGTGAAACTATTCATTACAATAGCATGAAAAGTATGCTTATAGGAGGCTATTATGCGCAGATTATACCTTGATAACATCAGATGGGCAACAGTCCTTTTGGTAATGGTTTACCATGTGTTTTATGTATTTAATGCGGTAGGCGTCATGGGAGGAGTTGGCAATTTTTGCGAGGTGCAGTATCAGGACGGGTTCTTATACTTTGTTTATCCCTGGTTTATGGTGCTGCTCTTTACAATTGCGGGCATGAGTGCAAAATACGCATTGGAAAAAATGTCGGTAAAAGACTTTTTGCAAAAAAGAACCTGGAAGTTGCTAGTGCCTTCTACGCTCGGTTTATTCGCATACCAATGGATTGTGGGATATTATAATATAAAAATTGGCGGTGGCTTAGAGTATATACCATCTTTTTTGATATATCCGATTTCTGCCGTTTCCGGTACGGGTCCATTATGGTTTGCACAGGTATTATGGTTGTTTTCGCTTTTTCTGCTGTTGATCCGCAGGATTGATAAAAACGAATATTTGTGGAAGGCAGGCGGGAAATGCAATGCATATATGCTTATTTTGTTTTTCCTTTTGATTTGGTGCGGGGCGCAGATACTGAATATGCCAGTAATTACTACATACCGTTTTGGAATTTATCTGGCGGCTTTTCTGCTGGGATATTTTGTGCTTTCCCATGATAATGCGCAGGAAATACTTGAAAAAATATGTCTGCCCATGCTGCTTACCAGCGTGGTTATGGGAATCGTCTATACGATATTCTATTTTGGGGAAAATTATGCGGATGCGATAATACTGAAAAGTCTGTTTACCAATGTATATGCATGGTTTATGACACTCGCTGTTCTGGGATGCGGAAAAAAATGGTTTAACAGACAAAACGCGTTCAGCGTGTATATGACTAAGAGAAGTTATGGTTTTTATGTGCTTCACTACACTTTTATATCCATTCCCTGCTCCCTCTTGAAAAATCATACAGATTTGCCGATATGGATTGTATATGCAGCAGCTTTGTTAATTGTATTTACTGGTACTCCTGTTTTGTATGAAGTTATAAGCAGGATACCTATCGCCCGATGTTTCATTTTAGGAATCAGGATAAAACATGATAAAAGATAATTTGATTTTGCTCAGAAAACTAAATGGTTACTCCCAGGAAGAGATTGCAGAAAAAATAGGGATTTCCAGGCAAGCTTATGGAAAGTGGGAAAAAGGGGAAACGATTCCCGATGTTGAAAAATGCGACTTACTTGCTTCCATTTATGGAATTACGATTGACAGCTTGATTCATACAAATAAATTGGAAAATCATACAATGATACCGCCTGCCCCCAAAGGAAAACATATATTTGGAACAGCTACAATTTCTAATCGCGGACAAATTGTTATACCGAAACAGGCAAGGGATTTATTTGGGATAAAAGATAAAGACAGATTGATTATATTGGGGGATGAAGAAGAGGGACTTGCCCTTATGAAGGAAAAAGTGTTTATGGATAGGATAAATAAGGTAATCGAATCTGCATCCAAAAAACTGCCCGATTGATTACTTAATTGGCATATTACCCTTTGCTGTAAGTGCAAAAACAGCAGAAACCAGCGATGCCGCTATCATACTATAACAGGATAAGCATTTGCCAATGTTACATTTCCAGAGGCAAACATACCACCATAGCCATAAACAAAAGCTATAATCGTTCCGACCATATGTCTACTTGATATACAAGTGGCAAATGCTTTTCTTTTTTTCACCGATTCTGTGCGCTTCCGCATCTCGGACACGCGCCGCCGCCTTTGTAGGCGAAGCCGCAGCGATAGCAGCGGATGATATCATGGGTTTCTTTTGCCATGTATTCGATGCTTCTGGATTCGGGACGCTCCTGCAGGTACTTGACAAACTCTTCTAAGATGTCCGTAAATGCTGCCTGGTCGCTCTTTTTTAATTTCTGCGGCAGTTTTTCCTTTCCAAATCCACTGCGCTGTAAATAAATTCCTTTTTCAAAGATATTTTTGCCCATGCGGACCTGCTCGATATCCGTGATATCGATTTTGCCCGTATGCAGGAGCGTATGGTAAAAAATATGATCCGGCGTCAGCACGAAGCCCTCTTTTCCATTGCCCGAACGGGAGTTGTCGTAGACTGCCAATGGGTACTCGTAAGGCTCCCTTGCGGACGCGTAACCGTTGATGGCGTACAACATGGCGGAGCGTTGTTTTCCTTTGTCGGCATCTTCCCCGGTATATCCTTCTGTATCCGCATCGGATGGGCGGGTGTCGTATCCGGGTGTCTGTGCCCTTTTTAGCTCGTCCCTTGCATCATAGAAATGGAAATGGGATAAATCTTCCATTTTTTCTTCCATATCTTCTTTCAATTTCCGCATCAGTTGGACGCTTTCGTCTGTCTTGAGTCTGGTCAGACGCCGCTTTATCATTTCTAAGGTATTCGTTTTCAGTTCAGGAAGAAACATTCCCTGGCTGATTTCCTCGTAAATCCTCATGCCGTCTGCAAAAGAAAGGCTTGCGATGCTTGGACAGATTTCGTCTATTTTCGCTTCGTCCAGCTGGCGGATTTTCTCGTGGATTTTTTCCAGAAAAGGAGCCTTGTTTTCTTCTTTATAGTCCTGTTCCTGTAATTGATTATACAATTTCCATAAAGCGTCCCTGTCCTTCTTGCCGCCCCGTTTTACCATAGCGGAGATTTCTTCTTTTTCCGCCATATCCTTGCGCTGCTCTAACTGGGCGCGGTAAGGAGAAATATCAACGCCTTCGTATTGGTCTATTTTGCTAAGATATGCGGCAAGCTGTTTCCGGTCTAAGTGCAGGGGCAGATGGGAAATTAAATGTGCCACTTCCTGTTCGGCGCGGGCGTTCTTTATCTGCTGTAGTTTATCAAGGGCGTCCTGTTTCAGCGTCTGGGGAATATCCTGCTTTTCGATATCAATCATCATTTGCTGGACTTCCGTGTAGGATTTCTTTTTGCCCAGCTCGATTTTCTGTGCCAAGGCATTTTTTTCTGCATGATAAAGGCGTTCGTCGATTTTATCCAGATATTCCTGTTTCTGTTCCTCTGAAAGAACCGCCTCTTTTTCAATCTGTTTCTTTAAGTCAGAAAGCTGTCTGGGGGAAAGATTTTGCAGTGTCCCCATGCGGGCATTATATTTGGCGGAAAGTTTGCTGCGAAGAGTAGCCCTGACGGATTCCATATATTGCTGTTTATCGCGGGCGTCGGCGGACGGCGTCTGGGCGCTCTGGCTGGCGCGTTCCAGATTTGTTAAAATGGATTTCAATTCATCCGTCGTCTTACCGGCAAGACGCGCCATTTCCTGGCGGGTGGCTGGTGATGGGGGGGCTGTTTCGGGCTCTGGTGATGCCGCGGCTCCCTGTAGTTGGGCAGGGTTTTCCGGTGATGATACGGCAGGTTTCTGCGCCGATGCAGTAGTTTCCAGTGAAGAAACCGTGCTTTTCTGTATTGATGCAACAGCTTCTTGGGAAGAAGTCATATTTCTTTGCGCCGATGCAGCAGTTTCCTGAGAAGAAGCCGTGCCTCTCTGCGTCGATGCAGCAGCTTCCAGTGAAGAAGCCGTGCCTCTCTGCGTCGATGCAGCAGCTCCTTGAGAAGAAGCCGTGCTCCTTTGCGCCGGTGCAGCAGTTTCTTGTACAGCAGCCGTGCCGTTGCCGGATATGGTTCCGGCAGTTCCCGGCGATTGGGTATTCTGAAAATGCGTCTTGTTCTCTGGCGTCTGTCGTGCGTCGGAAGCTGTATTTTTTCCAGGGACGTCGCGCTGGGAGGCGGAATAGGCAGCGGAGTTTGCTATGCCCGTTTCATGTCGGACATCGGCGTTTGCCGCATCTTTCGCAGCTTCTTCCTGTTGGCGTTTGCTGCGTTCGGATTCAAATTCATTAAAATGATAATTTTTTGTTTTGGCAGTTTTTCTGCCTAAAACGGCAAGATAATCCTCATAAGCGGTTCTGTCTTTATCGAAACTGAGAGTATATAAATCCCCTTCCTGGAATAATTTCTGAGGCTGCGGGGTATAGAAGGTGTTACAATGATGACAGGCATAAGTTCTTGCCATATAGACCCTGCCTTCATCGGTTTCGATTAAAAGTTCCCTATCGGCAGGGTAGACGCCCATATATAGCGGCTCGCCGCAGTCCGGGCACAAGTAGCCGGTCAGGTAGAAATCGTTGCCGATGCGGGAGCGGGAAGCATTCTGACTGTCGCCGGAAGCCTTCTGGATATCATAAGTTTTCTTTTTCCAGCGCATACTGTGCCAGAGTCCGATTTCGTAATCATCATCATCCGGTATCGTGGTATCTGTATCCGTGGCAGTAAGGGGTGTTTCGTCCGCTTCTTCCGTATCCGAAGTGGAAAGGCTCTGTCCCTCTTTCAGCCGTCCCTCGCTTTTTAGGAGCCGCAATACGGAAAGCATCATGTCTTCATAAGTGATTTGCATGCCTTCTTTATAAAAGCGGAAGGTTTCCGTAGAAAAGTCCGGTTCTGTTTTGACCGGGCGCAGTACGTTCCCAAACAAGGTATTCAGGGCGGAATAATCCTGCGTTACCCTAAGACCACTGACAGCGCCCCATTTTCCGAAAGCGTAGAGCGTCATGTTCAGGACGTTGTTTAGCATGGCGTCGGCGGGCATGGGGTCTAATGCGCTGCCCTGTATGGGAACTTCAAGGATGCTGGTAGATACTTTTTTAGCGTCAAAATCAAAAACCAGGGAGCGGACTTCTCCTGCCAGAATCAGATGGTTATTGGCAATCATAAAAAGTTCCGTCCATGTAACTGGCAGCTTCATTGTCTGAATCAGTCTTTCAAAGGTTTTCTTCAATTCGGGATTTGCTTTCAATAATAACATGACAACCACCTCGCCGCAGCATTTTGATGCGCAGACGCAATGCCAGCGCTTTTCTTTTATTGTATACTAAATTCGGATAAAAAGAAATATCAAATCCCCTTCCGGCACGGAAATCAATTTTCAGTCAGTATGTAGATATTGAGATGGCAGGGCAGATAGAAATCCCGCGAAGGCACGCTCTCGC
>JAMPFM010000018.1:45802-45883 GCA_023664455.1 Blautia sp. | reverse complement strand
TTCATTCAAAAAAATTGATTTTAGGTCTTGACTTTTAATAGTTAGTCTTTCTTTTAATTTCTTTTAATTCTTTTTAATCTG
>JAMPFM010000018.1:0-45702 GCA_023664455.1 Blautia sp. | reverse complement strand
GTTTCATTTCTTAAATCCCTTTTAATTTCTTTAATCTGGTTTCATTTCTTAAATCCCTTTTAATTTCTTTAATCTGGTTTCATTTCTTAAATCTCTTTTAATCTCTTTCAAATGCTGCTTCTAAACGTTCATATTCATCCTTGGTCACAGGTAATACGGAGCCGTGCTTACAGCCCTCGGGTAGATAGTATTCCTGCGGCGGCAGTCTATAAAAATCCGCCAATATCATATTTTCCGTAGAGGAAATCAGCGGAAAATACCCGACGCCGGAATTTGGACTCGCGTAACCATCCATCAGAAGAATATAATTTTCACTCTGATTCAGCTTATAGACACAAGGACCTTCGACGCCATGCTCGTCTGCGACAATTTCCTTTACCAACGAGTATCCTTCTACGATAGACGCGCTCTTCTCACACATGATGGTATGCAGCGTATCATTTTTGGTAAATCTGTAGTAAGTATCTCCAACCTTTACCGTCGTTGAATCAATGAAAGAACAATATTTCTTCGGCGGAACAAACCATGCCCATTTTTGTTTCTCCTGGTTTAACTTCTTTGAAACAAGAATTTTGGCTTTTGTAAAATTTTGAAAATCCTTTGTCCGCGTATAATATACGCTCATATCTGTTTCCCCTGCCGCAGCAGCAGAAAACGCCATGACATAATCTTCTTTTTCCTCATCAAAGCAGACCTTCGGCGCCCATATACACCCCAACGAATCATCAATGACCTGTCTTAAACTGTCTTCGCTCCAATGCACCATATCCGTCGATTCCCACACATGCACTGATTTACTGCCATGCAGTTTATACTCTCTCCATTTATTCTGGTTTACATCTAAATCAGTCGCAATGATATAATATTTTCCGTCTATCTGGGAACGGATAAGATGCGGGTCGCGCGCCGCCTTTGTCCCTTTGTCTGGAATCAATATCGGCTCATTACAGTTAAGCGGCGTAAAATGCAGCCCGTCCCTGCTCAATGCCAGATATATATACTGCATATCTTTCGCAACTCCCCGCCACCTAAAATAAGCATATACATAACCATAATACTCCACCATCTGATACCTCCTCTTTTCATCTATGAACAGACTTAATCACTATATCCAGAGTTTATCAGAGGGAAAATTTTCTTTTTTGTAATATATTTTTCTATATTGTAATATATTGCTTTTGTGGGATTTTTTGTCTTTTCTATTAGTATTTTCAATTAACGCTGACATCTCAAGGAATAAAAACTTTACACTTAAAAGATGACTTGTTATAATGATATAGACACAAACCAATCATCGTATCCAGAAAGTAGGTGGTTTATATGCCAAACGGTTTAGAAATCATGAAAACCGCAATTGATGACTTTGAAGAGATACAAGAATATATGTTTTTGGCAAAAAAAGAAAATGCCACAGAAACATATGAAAGACTAAAAAGGAAATATCTTTCTTTAAAAGCAATTCTTCAAGTTTCCGGCGTTAATATGACCAACATTGATAGAATTAAAGAATAATGATGGCGGCTGGCTGCCCACTACGCCAGCCGCCGCCATTCATATTGTCCCAAACATAAAACCTTTCTAATTTCCATTTCTGTTTCTAACTTCTCATTTCTGTCAGTGCCTTGGCATAAAACGCCCTTTCCCTGCCAGCAACCCAGCCGGTCTCTTTTATCTTATATTCGTCCGTCAGACGGATATCCTCAGAAGAGCTTCCGATTTCTACGTCAATCGCCCCTTTCTCGATACGCCAGCGCATGTCCTTATCAAGAAACGCTGTCTGACTGGCGGCTACCTCGAAGATGACCTTCTTTTTCTCACCCGGTTTCAAGGAAATCCTTTTAAATCCCGCCAGCTCTTTTACTGGTCTTGTCATGCTGGCAAACCTGTCCCGCAGATAGAGCTGGACGACCTCATCGCCTTCCCGCTCCCCGGTATTGGAAATTACCGCTTCAATCTGCAGCCTCTCTTCCGGTCCGATTTCCTGCTCTGAAATCTTCAAATCAGAATAAGTAAAGTCCGTATAAGACAACCCATGTCCGAAACAATATCTAGGCGTGTGCGGAAGGTCTACATAGTTCACAAACCCAATACTATCCCCCTGATGCCAGGCCGAACCGTTGGGGTGATTGTAATAAATCGGTATCTGCCCTGCATGATAAGCAACCGATACCGGAAGTTTTCCGCCGGGACTGTAATCGCCAAGCAGGGCTCCGACTACCGCTTCCGCTCCGGTTTCCGCCGGGCTCCATGCCTCTAAGATGGCGTCCAGACATTCATCCGCGGCATCGCTGGAAACGGGTCTTCCGTCAAAATGTATACCGATTAACGGTTTTCCGATTTTAGCTGCTTCCCTGATAAAAGCTTCCTGTCCGGGTGGAAGGTTAATATGAGAGGCGTCCACCCCTTCGCCCATAGACGCCATAGAGCAGGTTCCATGCTTTCCTCCTAACGTCAGGATTGCAATATCTGCTTCTTCCACCATCTTCAAGGCTTCTTCAAAATATCCTCTGTCATCTCCGGCAATATAATATCCATACGAATAACTTATTTCCACACCGGGCAGTCTTTCTTTTAACTCTTCCAGAAGGCTTTTACAGCCCGGCTTCTGTCTGCGCAGGATGGCGTCAAAAATTTCCCCTTCATCCGACTGGATATCTGTCCCCGGAACAGTTTTTACTTCCATACCTTCTCCGCTGTGGCTTCCGTTTACTCCCGCAATGGAATTTGCTACCGCATAAGTGGACTCCACCATGCAAAGATGCGTATATCCGCCAAAAAACTTCCTCGCACAGTCCCCATGCGGACCGATTACTGCAATTTTCCTTACATCTTTCTTAATAGGCAGCGCACCGTCGTTTTTCAAAAGAACCAGGGACTCTTTTGCCGACTGTAAGGAAACTTCCCTGCCTTTCTTATCCTCAAATATTTCTTTTAATTCTTCCCCCCGAAGGGCATATGGATTCTCAAAAAGCCCCATCCGAAACTTCGCGGTAAGGACGCGCAGTACTGCTCTGTCAAGCAGCTTCCTATCGGCTTCCTCATTTTCAAACATTTTCTTTAATGCATCACCATACCCTGCCGTGCTAGGCATCTCGATATCCATTCCCGCTGCCATGCACAAAAGCCCTGCTTCGGCTTCCGTTTCCCCTACATGCTGGACATTGTGCACGCCGCTTATCGCACCATAATCGCTGACACACAGCCCATCAAATCCCATGTCTTCCCGCAACAGCTCTGTCAGAAGTCTATGGGAAGCAGATAACGGCTCCCCGTTAAGGGAACAGTAACAGGGCATGACGCCTTTTAGCCCCGACTCTGCAATCGCCGCCTGGAACGGCTTCGCATATACTTCTTCCAGAAGTCTTGGCGGCGTATCGCTATGGGTTCCATGAATACCCCCTTGAGAATTATGAAACGCCAGAAAATGTTTTGCTACACTTTCTGGTCTTCTTCCAGCGGTCTCACTCTCTTGGATTCCCCTTGTATACGCTGCACCCAATGCCGCGGCAAGCGCCGGGTCTTCCCCATAAGTCTCTCCCTGCCGTCCCATGCGGGAATCCCTCGAAATATCCAATACCGGAGCCAGCACATGGGTAATGCCGCAAGCGGCTTCCTGTCTGCTTACAATCTCTGCGATTTGTTCTTCCAGCTCTGAATCAAAACCGGCTCCTCTCCCGATACCGGCCGGGAAACTGGTAGACTCCTGTATAAACGCGCCGCACAACCCTTCCATATGAAAAATAGCCGGAATACGGTGCGGGCTGTTATCCATGACAATCCCCTGCACCTTTCTCTGCCATGCCGCCGCTTCTTCCAGCGTTTCAATTCTACGCATTTCCAGCGTACTCACTTCCCCGATTCCATATTTGGTATTTTCAGAAATATAATCAAAATCCTGATAAAAGCTGTCAAAAGGGAATACCGTGTTGACCTGCGCCATTTTTTCTTCCAGACTCATTTCCAAAAGGAGCGCCTCGGCGCGCTCCTCTGGCGGTAATGTTGTGTCCTTATAATCTCTGTTCATGATGAAACTCCTCCGATTATATTAATTTCAATAGGCAACCTATTAATACGAGACTCTTTTCAATTAGCGCACCTTTTAAAAAGTCTGCCTGTTTCACTCTACAGGCAGACTTTCATAAATTAATTATGTGCGTTTTCTTTTCTACGTGCTTCGAGGTCCGCATGAATCTGAGGAAGTTTCTTTTCAAGGTCAAATTGTGTAAAGATTGCAAACATAATCAGGTTGATAATCAACGGCACATAATTTCCAAGCGCGTAAATAGACATTCTCATCGAATCAGTTGCCACTGCCAGCGTCGCTTCATACCCACCAATTGTCAAAATACCTGTTAACAGAAGTGTACCAATACCACCTCCCACTTTACTTCCGAATCCGATTGCTCCCGAAGAAATTGCCAGAAGACGTTTGCCATACTTCCACTCATTATAATCTACAGCCATCGCCAGCAAAACGCCATACAGACACATCAGCGGAATCTGGACAAAACTTCCAATTAGGCTTGTCACTATATATAAATAGAAATTTGATGGTGCGAAGCAACGGATACCCGCCGTAATAGACGCCCCTAAAAGCCCAAAATAAACCGTATTGCGCACGCCTATCTTATTGATAATCGGATTAGAAAGCACAAAACCGATTACAGTTGCAACCATGCCGCCCATGCCGATGATTGCTACAAGGTTATCGTTGCCGAAAATCCATTTACAGTAATAAGTTCCTGCTGAGCCAACCATCGAATTAGTAATCTGTGTAATCAGGTTAAACAGTAATACAATAATCCAGTATTTATTGCGTACCAGCATACCCAGCGAATCTGCAAAAGAACCCGACTCTTCTTCCGCTGCTTCTGGCTGATTCTCTGTTCCTACTTCATCTGCAAATTTTGCTTTTCTCAAATTATTCCAACTTACCAAAAAGAGAAGTAGGATTACCAGACCAAGGATTACGCCATACTTCACCCATGCATTCTGGGTTCCGCCCAACGCATTTGTCAACGGAATTGTCGCAACAGAAATAATCATTCCTGCACCATAGTTTCCAACCGCACGGAAAACGCCTATCTTGTTTCGTTCATTCTGGCTGTTGGTACGGATAACCATAATCGCTGCATATGGCGTGGATATCATCGTATAAATAACAGCCGTAAAAAGAATATTGGTGATGCAAACATAAATAAGTGACGGCAGACTTCCCATAGAACCCGGAACCGTAAAGAGCAAAACAGTGATAAGCGCCGCCGGAACTCCCATATAAATCAGCCATTTATAATATTTTTCCTTACCGCCTTTCATACGGTCGATAAAGTGTCCAAAGATGATATCTGTAAAAGCATCTAATACTTTTGCAATCATCATTGCCACGCCGACGCCTCCGACCGCAAGCCCTACTTTATCCGTGTAGAAATATGTTAGCTGTCCTACCAGATTCCCCATGATACCAAGTGCGAGCTGTCCGCCCATGTCGGCCATGTAATCGCCCGTGCGCATCATTTTCTGAGTACCGTCTACATCCAGACCAAGTGTTTTTGATTTCGCCATTTTTACCCTCCAATTGTTTTATTTGTTCTTTTTGAACATGCTGCATTTTCCCCTATTATGAAATACCTCATTCAATAATAAGATGGAACATAATGCCCTTTGTTTCTTTAAGGTCAAAGCAAACCTCTTCTCCATCTACAATACCATCCAAGGTGTCGATTACTTCCCCGACTGGATTTAAAACTTCCAGTCTAGCTTTCGCTGCCTTGACTTTCAGCACACCTTCGATGGTTTCCGCGAAAAGTTTTCCTTTTAACGTCACATTGGTAAATGTGATTCCCATCATCTGCTGCCCCGGCTCATAAGTATTGCCATTATTGCCGGTCTCGCCCATAGCGGTCAGAATAAACTCTGATGCCGTATCCAGCGTTTCCGCATTTTTCGCCATGACAGACACGGACATTCTCTCGTTTTGAATCTGAAGCCGGATTTTATCCGTAAGCTTTGTTTCCTCTTCCGGCGCGCCGGAAAAATATCCGCAGTATGGCGTACTTACCGCAAAGCGTTTCTGGTCCGCATCAAAACAAATTTCGCCCGTATCCGATACCAATTTACCATCTACATAACCCGATATTTCGTCCCAGACGCCCCACTTCTTGAATGCTTTGTCCAGAACCTTCGCATATTCCGTATAATTGCCAGTTCCTGCCAGATTGCTGATTTCATTGATAACAAGCTGCTGTGCGCCTTGATAAATACCATTACTGATTTCTTCTGCCCCTTCGGCTGCCAGCGCAAGGCGTTTTTTATCTTCCGCTCTGCGGAATGCATCTCTATATTTCGACCATGCATAGTAGACGCCATGCTTTGCTTCACTCAAATCCCCGCCATTGAAAAACCCTGCATTGATAGCGACTTCTCCATCTCCACGGTATTTAGAGCCGCTATCGATAAAGACATTTCTAAGAGAAGATACATACGGTATAAATGTATGGTTCATAGCGTGCCAATTGGGAAGCGTCTTCAAATCATCCTGCGTGTATACAATATCGATTTTATTCTTCGCCGTCTGTACCATTCCTTTTAAGAACATAGACGCCATGAATCCCCACTGACAGGCAACCGCCGGGTCGTTATATGCATCAAATATATTTAAAATTTCATCGGCTGGCTGATCATCCCAATTCTCGGATGTCTGATAATTATACAAAATCAGACCGTCCCAATCGTTCAGACAGGCATATGCGATTGTATGTACGAAAGCTGTTGAATGGAAAGGGTGCAAGCCGTATTCATTCCACTCCGTAATCATAAACGGTTTCTTATCTACAACCGCTTCCGAGGCAAGTGACAGAATCGTCGTCGCAATGCTGCCAGCTCCCGTCTGAAGCGTCAGCGGATTGACACTGACATACTCCGTCGGGCCAGGAACCGTAAATGTCGTGCCATGAAACGGCAGAAGAGGATGATTAAAATAACTATTATTTTCCATGATATCACCATCCGTATGCCCATACACATCCGCCGCACCGCCAAGCAGGTTGCTGGCTGCAATCGGAACCCTGACACCGAGTGAGATTAGGAAATTCTTAAATCTTCTGTAGAATCGGCGGTTATTTGCAATGCCAAATTCCATGAAATCCGCATATCTTGCCGGCGACGGCATCCAGTCGCTTCCTTTCCAGTCGCCGTTCGGGTCGTTCGCTGGCTGGACGAAATTTCCCTGTACTCTGCGCACGGTGTTCTTCGCCGGATCCTCGTCATCCTCCAGCGCGCATACGCCATCCGCTGTCCAAGCTTCTTTCAGTCTTTCCCTCGTGCCATATTTATTGAGAAGAAATGCATT
Organism: Blautia sp.; assembly: GCA_023664455.1. GTDB lineage: Bacteria > Bacillota > Clostridia > Lachnospirales > Lachnospiraceae > UBA3282. The sequence continues at coordinate 38,354 of JAMPFM010000018.1, read as the reverse complement.
AAACTTCCTGACAACTTCTTCTTCATAGGGAACAAGGTCAGGATTACTCTGTACTTCCCCGGTTCCTTTAATTGCAGATTCCTCATTGTTCATCTGAACGACTACTACTGCGGGATCATCAACCAATGCAAGACCCGTATAAGGATTGACATGCGTCAGCATTTTCCGCGCATATTCCATCTGTAGCTGTATCAGACGTTCGTTTATCATTGGGAACATTTTCACGCACTCCTGAAAAGAACCCGGATAATCCAAATCGTCCCCAGGAAGCATGCGCCTTGCAACCATCAGGTCAACATGAAGATAAATTCCTTTTTCTTTCAGCTTCGCCGCAAAATAATCAAAACGGTCCAGTCCTTCTTTGTTAAATTCTATGGTAGACCCGCTTTCATAATCTAATAACGGCGCCTCCTTCGTCTGTGACCAACTGCAGGGTTCTTCCCCAATCGGCGCGTCAGCCGCATGAAGGCGGATTATATTAACGCCCATCGTCGCAAAACGCTCCGCCAGCTTATCAGCAGCCTCATGTGTCGGCGTCGCCGACCTCGTTGCCATGTTGAAACCAAGAAATCTAGCTCTTGTACCGTCCTCAAAATAGAGATGACCGCCCCGCTCTTTCACAAACCCATGTTTCCCAGCCGGCGCATCCAAAAGCCATGAGTAATCCAACACTCCCTTATTCGCTTCCGCCTTATGAATCCGAATATTTTGTTTCATTGCATCCTCCTTTTCCTTTTCAATCTTTGTCATTTCTTTTTCCACGTCTCATGTCTCATACCCCATGCTCCATGTTTCGCTTCCCGCGCAATTCAAAATGTCTGAATTGTCGTATTTTTTATAAGTATAAAACTAATTTTCGTTTCCATATTGTAATTTCCGGCATAATATTGTAATATTCAATATATATCTCTGAGAATGTGCAGTTGTGCAGAAGATATCATCCATAAGCAGGCACTGTGAAAACGCCGGTACTTAGTGAAAAAGACGCTTAGCGGCTTTTGAACTTAGTACCGCTGCGTTTGAACCGTAGCGAGAGCGGGCCTGCGTTGGATGATATCTTCTGCGCAACGGACGGCTGCAAATCCCTGTTTCACATTTTCTCCAAATAAAGTATCACCCCCTCGAAAGGAGCCCATAATGAACTATACCGCTTTCTGCCGTTCCTACTTCGTCGCAACCCAGATTCCCGTTTCCCTATTAAAAGAAGACAAACCTGTCTACTCTTCCCTCGGCGAAGCTTTATCAATAGGAACTGCGGAATTTACTGCTGCCTATGATATATTTCCTCTCGAACACAACCCTTCCTTCTGCGCCTTATCCCCAGATATAGAATATGGGCGTGTCCATGTGGAAAATACGGACTATGACGTTATATTAGGACCAACCTTCCATTTTGGCGTAACAGACGATATCGTGCGAAAGTGCATGAAAGAAATGATGCTGCCGCTATCTGTCAAAGAACCGTTTGAAGAGCTTCTTTACCAGATTCCGACATTAAGCCATGCCCAGCTTGGCAAACACCTGCTGTTCCTTTTCGTGGCGCTAAATGGACGAAAATCCGATATTGAGGAACTTTATCTTACCTCCCCGGCTGAAAACGCCGACCGCAAAAACTCGGCGGTCATAAAGCGCATGGAAAATCTGGAACGCGGCAATTATCACAACACCTATTTTTTTGAACAGACCATGTTAGAAAAAATAAAAAGCGGAAATCCGACCGCATTGAAAACTTTCTATGAAAACAATATGCACACAAGCTTGAATGAAGGAACCCTTGCTGCCTCACCGCTGCGTCACGCCAAAAACCTGTTTATTTCCGCTGCTGTAAAAACTGGATTCGACGGGGCAATTCCCGGCGGTCTGGACATCGAAAAAACCTATCAGTTAGTCGATTACTACATTCAGGAATGTGAGAAACTGACGACAGTGGAAGCCATTGGAAATCTCATGTACGCCATGCAGTTTGATTTCTGCCAGCGGGTCGGCGAGACGAAAAAACCGGGCGGACTCTCATCCGACCTTTATCACTGCATGAATTTCATCCAGACACACATTAATGAACATATTACATTGGACGACGTTGCAGAACATATTCACCGGAGCCCTTCTTATGTAACTAAGAAATTCCAGAAGGAGCTTGGCGTCCATGCAAGTGCGTACATTACCCGCTGCAAGCTGGAAGAAGCCAAAAGTATGCTGGCATTTACCGACAAATCCCTTTCTGAAATCAGCGCATACCTCTGCTTTTCCAGCCAGTCCTATTTTCAAAATCTATTTAAGAAACAATATGGCATGACGCCCATGCAGTATCGAAAACAGAACACTCTCTGATAATATCCTATAAAATCACGCATATCTCATGCGTCTTTCCATCGCGAAAATCGGGAATCTGATTTCCGCCAATCTGCTTATTATCTACAGTAATAGAAGACATGCCATGACTCCTGTGGTCTGGATTACAGATTACGATGTGATACCATGCCCCGCGAAACTGCCTCGTAATCTCCGCAGAAGTCCAGTCCTCCGGCATACAAGGTTCTAATTTAAGTCCGGCATAATCCCTTTTTACACCGAGGATTCCTTCCACCATGCAGCGCAGGGACCACGCCGATGTGCCTGTCGTCCATGATTGGTAAGATTTCCCATAATACTTGGGGTGCGTCGCATAACAGTTGGTGAAAACATAAGGTTCCGCCCCGGACCGCTCTGAGGGATTTTTATCACTGTCCGGCATAATCTTCTTCAACGTCCGTATGGCTTCTTTCGCACGTCCGAGTTTGCAGTCCGCAAGCAGCTTAAAAGCGGAAGCATGGCAATATACGCCGCCATTTTCAAACAATCCGGGCAGCATACCGGACATTCTTCCGGTCTCTGGAAGGTAAGAATCATAAGGCGGTAAATTTAAAGGAAAGCCAAAATCCTGCTCCATGCCGTCTATTGCCGCCACCACTTTTTCCAACCGGTCTTCCGGCGCCACATCACCAAGGATTCCCCACGTCTGCGCATTCAGATAAATATGGCTTCCTTCACTGTCTTTACTGCCGATTTTGCCATCTTTGGTCAACGCGCGTACATACCAATTCCCATCCCATGCATATTCGTTGATGGCGGTTTTCAAAATTTCATACTGCTCTTTTATATATGCGGCATACGCGGTATCGCCCGCCGCTTCCATAAGCTGCGACAATTCGAGGAATCCCAGACAGGTCTGATGGGAAAGCATGACGGATTCCGCTTCCGGGTCTGTCGTAATATTCAAAGCATCATTCCAGTCTGCAAAATGAATCTTAATCAGACCGTTTGCCCCCTTGTCGGCAATCAGACACGCCGCTGCTGCCTTAATATGTTCTAATACCGTACCTTCTCCTCCGTCCTGCCATGCAAGGCTCTGTTCCAAGATGGAAAAGTCTCCTGTTTCTTTCATCAAAGCGCAAACCGCCCAGATAATCCAGAATGGCTGGTCAGAATAACGCGTATCATCATAAGGATACCATGTCAGCACGGTATGTCCGTCCTTAAACTGATGACGCAGACATTCCAATATTTCCTGTTTCGCCTTCTCAGGCCGGAAATTTAACAGGGCGACTGCAATCTGAAGATTATCCCGCACGCCTTTTTTCCCGACAATACAGAAATCCACCTGTTTCTTAATCCATGAATTTAACTGCACACCCAGTTTTTCATCCGGTATACGCAGTGAAAGTGCATTGTATTTTCCTAAAACTGCCTCTTTCGTCCGCTGATACTCTTGTAAGAAAGCATCTCTATGATTATATTTCTTTACAACCTCTGCGGCTTCCTCCCTCGATTCGCAAACCCCGAAGACCATGTAAATTTCTTTTTCTTCACCTACTTCAAGCATCAATTTATGCTGCAGCACGCCGCCTGGGATAAAAAGCGCCGCCTCAGACCCTGTACAGTCTTTTCCCTCCGCCACAACTTCTGGACGGACAAACAACGCCACCGGGGAAGTGTCGAGACGTGTCTGGGTCTGGGTAGAACCGCAGAAAGCAGTCAGATCGCCGTCATAAGCCGTCACTTCTTTTGATGATGCCAGAAAACTATTATATCTTTTGTGCGGGGCAAAAGGATGACTGGACTGACAGAATACTCCGTTAATCTGCTCATCGAATCCCGTCTCAAGACAGCGGTACATCTCATAATAGCGTGGATAAGCAAACCCCTCCAATTCAAACGAAACGGCGGCAAAAAGACTGATCGTCCGCTGCCTGTTATCCTCGTTGCGCACGGCCAGCTTCCACATCTCATGATAGGCGTCCTGCGGGACAAAAATCTGCCAGTCCGCATGAATCTTGTCTTTCCCGGTCTCAATTACCGAGTCCCAGATACTGTGGCTGCACTGATAAGAGTCCACCGGCTGGTCGGACGGGCCTTTCCCGATATTCCAGAATGATCCGCTTTCCTCATCGCGCAGGTAAACATACCGGTTGTCTCCTTGATTGATGCGGCACATATTCGCTTTTTCGTCAATATAATAACTGCGTCCCTGCCCCGTCTGGGCAATCTGGGCACAATATCCATTTTCATTCCATAGATAATTGTACCAATAACGCGGCGTCTTAGGATTGGTAATCACACAAGTATTTCCATCCTCTGTAAAATGATATAATTCGCTCATGAAAATTTCCCTCCTGTCATTTTCAGCAGATTTCTTACCGCTTTTTCCATAGCATCTCTTGTCACTCTTCCTTCTTCTAACCCTTTTAGAATCTGGGCAATCACCGGCGGACCGCCCGGCATTACGATATCGTTGCCTGCAGCAACGGCATCCGCACCGTCCACGACGATATCCATATCGCCCCAATCAGTAACAACCACGCCTTCAAAGCCCCACTCGCCACGTAAAATCTGTGTGCAGAGCGCGCTGTTTCCTCCTGCAAAGACGCCGTTTATTTTATTAAAGGAAGTCATCACACAGGCAATATCCGCATCTTTTACCAACATTTCAAACGGTTTCAAATAAATTTCCCTCACCGTCCGTTCCTGTATGATGGAATCCACGGCATCATAATTTTTCTTCGCATTCCCACGCCTGTATGTTTCCTGCTCGTTCACCACAAAATGCTTCGGACAGACCAGAACCGGATGATTTTCCTGTACGCCTTTCGCAATTTCACAAGCACAGATTCCGGTCAGATATGGGTCTTCCGAAAAATACTCAAAACTCCTCCCGCCCATAGGATTCCTATGCAAGTTAATCGCCGGAGCAAGCCAGACGTCCACCTGCTGCCGTTCGCATTCTTTTCCTACCGCATCGCCGAACTGATACCACAACTCTTTATGAAAGGCACAGGCAATCAGCATTTCCGTAGGCCACGTTGTCTCACCGATGCCGGCGGGACCATCTTTATAAAACACCGAGCGGATATCTTCTTTTAAGATTGCCGGTGAAACATAACCATTAATTCCTGTCGGATGACTGTTGGTCGTCACCGGTTCCCCGTCCTTGTCAAAAATGGTTTCCGGGTCGCTCCCATCGCCAAATGCCGAAAAAGGCGTTCCCGGTCCATAGCCTACGCACATAGCGGCAAGTTGCTCCACAGACAATCTGCTTACTTTGTCATTCTCTATTCCCGCAATTTCATCATGATATTGGGGGACAAACTGTCTTACATCGTCTTTATTTAAAATAAATTCCCATTCACACGAAATTTCTATTCTATTATTTTCTTCTTCGTTCTTTTCTGACTTTCTCTCTATAATTTTTTCCGTGCTTTTCGCTGCGTCATTTTCTATACTCCTTAGTGCGCTTTCTACTGAGTTCTTCTCCATGCTTCCCGCTGCACCTTTTTCCAGCGATAAGAAATCAATTTTCCCTGCATTGCACGGGCGAAGACCAAGACAATTCGTACACTGCTCTGCCAGAATATCTTCCGCAACTGCCACACGGGCTGCAAGTTCTGTATTTCTCGAACAATTACCAAGGTATAACTCATAACTTCCCTTTTCAATCACATATGCCGCCGCTGCCTCGTCATAATGTGCAAACTCCCGAAAAGGCACAGACAGAATCATTTTATCCTCTTCCTGTGGGGCAAGAAGTTTCGTCTTTTCAAACCCTTTCAACTCCTGGCGGGCATGGGGCATTGCCGTATCTTTGGTATGAAGATATAGCTGCACCGTTTCTTTTCCCGGCGCATTTCCAATATTTTTAACCGTTACTTCTATCTGAATCCCATCCGCTTCTTTTTTTGCATCAAGCACTTTTATCTCAAATCGGGAATAGGACAATCCAAAACCGAACGGAAAGAGCGGCTCTTTCCCAAACGTATCAAAATAGCGGTATCCGGCAAAAATATCTTCCCAATATACAGTAACCGGACTTTTGGCAAATCCGCTGCTTCCATTGTCCGCCGCGCTTAGACCATAGCTCTCGTAAGTAAGCAATTCTTCCGGCTGCTCCTTATTCCATGAAAAATGCTTTGCCGAAGGATAATCCTCATAGTGTCTCGCAATACTCACTGCAAGTTTCCCAGAAGGATTGACCATTCCAGTCAAAATCTTTGCAAGCGCTTCCGCCCCAGCTTCCCCCGGAATCCCGATAAAAAGAATACTTTTAATACTCTCATACTTTTGAATCCATGCCAAGTCAATCAGTCCGTTGATATTTAAGATGAGGACAACTTTGGAAAATCTGCTGCATATCTGCTCTGTCAACTTTTTCTCCGAAGCGGTAAGATAATAGTCCTCGTCCAAATGGCGGTCGCATTCTTCCCCGCCAGAATTTCTTCCGATTACCAACACCGCCGTATCCGTAAAGCCGCAAGCTATAGCAAGCTGCTCTTCTGTAATTTCATACTCTGGCGCCGGTGCATTGTATCTGGCAAAGATCTCATACATCACGCCGCTTGCCACTATCTGCCCAAGGTTAGACCAGTCAAAATCATCCTTTTTCTCTTTGGCTTCCTGCTCTATCTGCTTCTGATAATATGCTTTCAGCGTCGGCTCTACGCAGATTCCACACTTTTCACACTCTTCCAGAATATTTTTCCCTTTTGCCCCATATGCCGCACCGGAACCGTTACCGGAATAAATCGTGTCTATCTGGCTTCTCCCAAAAAGAGCGATATGCTGCCCTTTGGAAAATGGAAGCGTTTGTTCCTCGTTCTTTAATAATACGATGGATTCTTCTGCAATCTTTTCCGCGATTTCTATATTTTTCATTTTCAATCTTTTCCTCCTAGGACAAAAATCTTATGTTACAAATTTTCCTATAAGCCTCGTTATGTTTCCTTTATCAGACACTCACATGTCACGTTATCAAGTTTTCCGATATATCCTTATATGCTTTTATCGCGCACTCTCACTGCCACACTATTTTCCATAAATTTACCATATTCTGCTGTATTGTTATTGTAAATTACGGTTTTCTATTGCAAATTTCGATTTCCTTTTGCAAATAACCGGAGCGAGTTAAAAAGATATGGAAAAAGATATAAAGCAAATTTTTGATGATGACCGAAGGAATTTCTAATATAAAAAGCCTGGCTGGAATCAGCAAAGATTTATGCTGATCCAGTCAGGCTTCTTTTTAAGATTTATTTAATTATATACCGTTTGTTTATTTACTCTATTATGCTTTATTATGTTTTGCTTCCAAATCAGCCATCATCTGCGGGCGAATCTTATCCATCTTATAGGCCAGTGCCAATACTAGCATGATAACAAACAGGATAAGCGGGAACCAGTTAAAAAGAGTAACAATAGCTGTCATGGCTGAGGCGGACTGTACAGCCAATGTTCCATCATATCCAGCCGCTCCCATGATGAAACCGATAACTGCCGACATTGCGCCGCCGCCAAGTTTGTTAGCAAAATTTGTAGTAGAAGCAATTAAACCTTCTACACGGACGCCGGTTTTCCATTCACCATAGTCCATACACTCAATCAGATAGTTATTTACCATCATGCCGATAGGAACATTGGCAAGGGCAAGTCCAACAGCGCCAATCATGATAGTAACCATGTTGGTCCCGCCGATAATACGAATAACCATACCGGCAATTCCAGCCACTGAAAATACTTTCAACACACCGGATGAGCCAAGTTTGCGATTGATCATCGGATACACAATCAGAATAAACGGTGTAATCATGGACGTAAGCGACATGAGTGACATCTTTCCGATATCGCCAATCACATATTTGAAATAGTATGTATTAACACTTCCAAGGTTATTTACGAGCGCATAAATAAACATGAGCGCAATAACCATCAAGGCATATTTATTTTTAAACAAGGCGCCGATGCTTTCTTTCATGCCTACGGTTTGTGCAGACTCTTTCTTTTCTGGAGATTCTGTTACAATTTCTTTGACAAAGATAAACCTGAGAATACCAATGGCCGCCATTGGAATTGCAAGTATTGTAACAATGGAAGTCCACGCACCTTTATCGGTTCCTGCAGAATCTATAAACTGAGGGACAATGATGGTAAATACAATACTGAGAATCATAACAAAGAATCCATTGATGGACATTGCTTTCATTCTATTTTTATCAGTCGAAAATGCCCTCGCCATGTATACGGAGTCGGATGCGCCAAGTGCGGTATTACAGATTGCATTAATCAAAATGTAAATGATAAATGTCCATGCATACTGCATCGTTATTCCAAAATTCGGTGTTGCGAAAAGCATAATCGTAAGAATCCATTCGCCCACGATAAAAACTTCATAGGGCCTTGCTTTTCCAATACGAGTATGTGTTTTATCAATGATATATCCGGCACAGATATCCGTAATTGCGTCAATCACTTTTGAGCCTAAAAGCATCGTTCCAACAATCGTTGCATTCAGACCAAGGACATCGGTACAATAGAAAGTAACATATGCAACAAGCATGACATTAATTGCTGCGGAAACAGCCCTGGAAGACCATGTCAGGCTATACCAGAACGGCATTTTCTCTCTGGCTCCATACGGTATATTCTTTTCCATATTCTCTTTTCCCATGTTTAACCCCCCTTATTTCAATCCATCTAATTCTCTGATGAGTAGTTCACCTTGTTCTTCTGTAAGTACACCGAAACTGACAAGCGACTTAATCGGCATCGCTTCCATCATTGCTGTCATCATCGCAATTTCTTCCGGTGAAGAAATAGATTCTGACTCTTTCGCAATGGTAGAATGTTTTAATCCTTCTGCAATGATGCTGTTTGCAAAGTCATGCGAACGATCATCCTCGATTAAATCCTTAAAAGTAGTCGCCATATCGACTCTCAGCGGCAAACGCACAGAATTTTCATATTGCAATGCTGCAGACAGCCTGATATCATCGCTGGCATGTGCTATCAAGATTTCATATTCACCGCTGGCAGCATACCAATCCCGGATATCCTCATTATAATAAGCTAAATCTTCTGCATTTATCTGAAAGCTGACCGACTGCTTTTCTCCCGGTGCAAGAAAAATCTTCTGGAAACCTCTTAAAGCTTTTACTTCTCTATTAATGCTTTTAGTTTTATCAGAAATATATAATTGAACCGTTTCCTTCCCGCCGACCTTTCCTATATTTTCCACATCGACAGAGACCGTGACTGTTTCGTCATCTTTCATGGCAAGATTCGACAGTTGTATATTAGAATATTCAAATTCCGTATAGGAAAGTCCATGCCCAAAAGCCCATCTTACCGGAATTTCCTTTGCATCATAATAGCGGTATCCCACATAGATATCCTCTGCATAGTTTACATTTTTCCCATTTCCCGGAAAATTGAGGTAACTTGGATTATCCTGTAACCGATAAGGAAATGTTTCTGGTAATCTGCCACTCGGATTTACCTCTCCAAAAAGGATTCTATCCGTCGCTTCCCCGACTCCCTGTCCGCCCAGATACATTTCCAGAATACCTGCCACATCATCAGCCCAGGGACATTCGATAACGCTTCCATTATGAAGAACCACAACCGTATTAGGATTCCTCTTTGCAAGTTCGCTAATCATCTCGTTCTGAACCGCAGGCATTTTCATGTTCGTCCTGTCGATTCCTTCCGTTTCATAAGAATCCGGGAGTCCGGCAAAGATGACTACTTTATCTGCCGAAACCGCCGCTTCATATACTTTTTCCACATCATATTTTTTGTCCTCTGAACCGGAAAACCCTTTCAGATAAGTAATCTTTCTGCCTTTACGATTTGCCGATTCCAGAGCTGATGTAACCTTGCTTACGTTAATATGGCTGGAACCGCCGCCCTGATAACGGGGTATCTCAGCATACTCTCCTACATACAAAATGCGCTCTGTATTTTTCAAAGGCAAAACACCGTCGTTTTTAAGAAGCACTGCACATTCCGCTGCAATGTCCTCGGCAATGGCATGGTCTTTTTCCCTGTCAAAAACAGCATTTTCGTTTACATTATCAACATACGAGAAAAGAACTTTCAGCATTCTTTCCACCGCACGGTCAAGAATTGCCTCATCCAGACTTCCATCCTGGACGGCTTTCACGATTTTCGCATCACTTAATCCGCCGGAAGCAGGCATCTCAAGTTCCACGCCAGCCTGAAGACCTTTGACACGATTGGCAATTGCGCCCCAATCGGTAACAACATACCCTTCAAATCCCCATTCCTCTCTCAAAATATCGTTGAGCAAATATTTGTTTTCTGAAGCGTATACATCATTAATTTTATTATAACTGCACATTACTGTCTTTGGTTTTGCCGTCTTGACGACTTCCTCAAACCCTCTCAGATAAATTTCCCTAAAAGCCCTCTCAGAAAGTCTCGAAGACACACTCATTCTGTTCGTTTCCTGGCTATTGACTGCAAAATGCTTTAGGCTTGTTCCTATATTCTCTTTCTGCACTCCCCGCACGAAAGCCGACGCCAGCTTCCCTGTAAGATAAGGGTCTTCTGAAAAATATTCAAAGTTCCTTCCACAAAGAGGGCTCCGCTTAATATTTACCCCCGGTCCAAGAATAATGGACAGTTTTTCTGCCTGGCATTCATTTCCAATCGTCTCCCCCATTTTTTCAAGCAGCGCCGTATCAAAACTCGCCGCTGTAGCACATGCCGCCGGAAAACAAACAGCCTTAATACTTTCTTTCATCCCCAGATGATCTGCTTCGTTTTCCTGTTTCCGCAGTCCGTGAGGTCCGTCCGACATCATAACTGATGGAATCCCCAATCTCTCGATTGCTTTTGTATTCCAAAAATCAAATCCCGAACAAAGTCCCGCTTTTTCTTCCAGAGTCATTTCCTTGATCAATGCCTGAATATCATGTCCCATAAAGATTTCTACCTCCTTCAATTTGTTGTAGACTCAATATAGCATGATAAAATAGCAGATTATTATATTTTTGTGCCTAATATTGTATTTTTGTTTTTTATTTGCTATAATAGGGTGAAAAATCTCTGATTTTTCATACACGAATAATTGTTCCTGCGCTATTAGCGCTTTAGTCTACAAATATCGTAAGTTGAGAGAAAGGGATGGGCATTTAGGATGGAAAAAAATCTAGCTTCTCAGACAATCACAAATAATATCTACGAATCTATGGAAAATATGAGTTATAACGAATCCTACAAATTAGAGCAGCTTCTTCTCCATGCCGTAGAATCGGGCAACATCGAATACTTAAAAAATTTTATGCCTGAAACGGCTGATTACAATACCGGCGATTATGCCCCCGACCATCTCCGGGCTTTAAAAAACAGCATTATTGTCACTACCACACTTGCAACCCGTGCTGCGATTTCCGGAGGACTCGACTTTGAAACCGCATACCAGACTTCGGATTACTATATTACAGAAGCGGAAAAACTCTACGAACCAGTTACACTTCGTAATCTGCATCAATTTATTCTTTTGGATTTTGCCGAGAAAGTCAGAAAGAAGAAGAGCTCCCATACGTCAGATAATATTTGCCAGATGGCCATTCAGTATATTCACAGGAATATAAACCAGCCAATATCCGTAACGGACGTTGCCAGATACGTTGGCTTTAGCAGAGCCTATTTTTCAAAATATTTTAAGGCAGCGCTTGGTTTCCCTGTCGCTGCCTTTATTTTACGTTGTCGTTTGGAAGAATCCAGAAATTTACTTACAAATACTGATAAATCATTGAGTGAAATCAGCAATTATCTTTGCTTCTCTTCTCAAAGTCATTTTCAAAAAGCTTTTAAAAAACAATACCATATTACTCCTTATAAATATAGGATTGAGGGGCATTAAAAATCTGCCTCTTTCCCCGGCAGCTCCCGCTCCTCTTCCTTAAACACCTTGGTAAACAAAAACGGAACAAAACATATCCCGTTAATCACCAGAAGGAATAACACGTCCTGCCATCTATACACCTGATTGCCAAGATCCGCGCTCTGGGTAATAACCACCGCCATATTATTGTTAATATAATGGATGAGAATGGGAACCCATAAATTTCCCGTCTTTTTATAAGCATACCCGAAGAAAATAGAGAAGGAAATACAGGTAATCTGATGCATCAAAATACTGTAAAACCATGTATCCGGGCTGTAATAGAATACGTTAATCGGTAAATGCCAAAGCCCCCAGATAACGCCAAGCAGAATGACGCCGCCTTTTAGACCGAAACGCTTTTGCAATATGGGCTGTAAGAAAAACCGCCATCCGTATTCTTCCCCGAAAAAAATGATAAAGGTCAGATAAAAATTGATATAAACAACCACCAGCATAAACCACGTCGCCGGCAATGCTAAAACTGCCATGACCTCTCCCACGCTTCCATCCGTCAGCCCGGCGACTAAGAGCCGCAGGATATAAATTACGAAGAACAAAAATACCAATCCAAAAGAGCCTTTGATATTCCGCTTCTCAAAATGCGGAAAAAAATTTCTCCTGACATCCTTTTTTTCACAAAACAACATAATCCATGCAAGAATGCTGCCAATCATAAAAACATAATTCTGCGCTGCATACCATATGGCGGAAGGGTAAATAACGCTGCCCACCGTAAGCAGAATAGCAATCGCCGCCACCGCAAGATAAGTAATAAAAAATTTATAAGGCAGTTTCTTCTCTTTTCCCATCGTTACCATAAATGCTATGATAACACCTGCTGCCGGATACATCATCTGCGCAGCCGGAAACGGTTCTACCGCATTCCCGCTCCGGTAGCTGATTCCCATAAGAATCCCCATAATAACAGTCATGCCAAAATTCACAATAGCAAATATGGCAAGCTGTTTCTTATCCTGTTTGCTCCACTGTTCTCTACGCTCCACTTTTTTATCCTCCAATTCCTATCAATGATAGTTGTAGTATACGCCCTCCTTTTTTCAATGTCAACTATAATTTACATTTTGTTTGATAAATATTGCAAATGATTATTTATATTTGACTTTTAGATAGGAATTGAGGTTTTATTGTTCTTCTTGCTTAATCATCATAATGACCTCGGCATGAAACAACGTAGATAATATCGCTTTGTTCAAAATACACAATTCGATTGACATCATCAATACGTCTACTCCAATAGCCACTCAAATTTCCTCTTAATGGCTCCGGTTTACCCATGCCCTCAAAAGGAGTCCTCTTTATCTCACCAATCAGTGCATTAATACGTTTCAGAGTCTTTCTATCCTGAGTCTGCCAATAAAGATAATCGTCCCACGCCCTATCTTCCCATAGTAGCCGCATTATTCATCTTCCTCCACTAACTCATGCTCAGCAAAATGCGCCTGTCCCTTAGCGATATCCTGGGCAATTTTTTCTAAATAACGCATATTGCTCTCTGAATAAAATGGATCTATGCTTACATCAAAAGGAATCCTTCTTTCACGGCTTACCTTTTTTGCAAAAATAGTAAACGCTGTCGTCATTGACATTCCCAACTCAGAACATGTCTGCTCCATGCTCTTTTTTAAATCTGCATCCATACGAAAATTTACATTTACTGCCTGTGCCATATGTCATACCCCCTTTTACCATTAGTATATGCTATTGCAATGCAATAATCAATATATTTCATTATATTATCTTTACATTTATATTTTCTTATTCACACATTCATGCCTATTCACCATCAGCATTTTATTTTCCGACCAGGCATTCTATCATGATGAAACAGCTTTTAAATCCGCATTTTTCATTTCCCGGATAACGCTAATCCCAATCGGCACAGATATAAACAACGTCAGGATATCCGAAACCGTCTGACATATTTCCACCCCGAACAGACCGAAAAAGTGCGGTAAAATGAAAATAAGCGGCAGAAAACAAAGCCCTTGCCTTGCTGAAGCAACGATAGACGCCTTTATTCCTTTTCCGATGGACTGCAGCATCATATTGCACATGACAATCCAGGCATTCAATGGAAAAACAATCGCCTGATACCTTAAAGCCGCCGCGCCAATTGCGATGACTTCCATATCTTCCTTTCGGAATAAAGCCACCAATTGCGGCGCAAAAACAAATCCCGCGCCCCCTATCACAAGCAGAAACAGAAACGCATATTTGACGCAAAAGCGAAAGGCCTCAAGCACCCGGTTATATTTCCCCGCGCCGTAATTAAAACCGCAGACCGGCTGAAATCCCTGTCCGAATCCGATTAAGGCGGAGTTTGCAAACATCGCGATTCTCGTTACGATGGACATTCCCGCAATCGCCGCATCCCCATAGAATCCCGCCGTATGGTTCAGACAGATAGTCGCGATACTGGCAAGCCCCTGCCGACATAAAGAAGGCGTTCCACCCCGTATGATTTCTTTATAATAATGCAGACTAGGCTTAAAATTGCACAGTCGAATCTGAATATTCCCACCTCTTTTTACCATAAAAACCAAAATGAAAAAACTAATGTACTGACTAACCGTAGTTGCCAGCGCCGCTCCCGCAATCCCAAGATGGCATGAAAAAATCAAAATCGGATCCAGCACGATATTCAATACCGCCCCAGATACAATTCCAATCATGGCATAAAAAGCGCTCCCCTGAAAACGCATCTGATTATTCAAAACCAGTGAAGAAGTCATAGCGGGCGCACCTAGCAGCACAATCCATAGATACGTCACCGTATAAGGCAGAATCGTATCCGTAGAACCAAGTGCATATGCCAGCGGCTCCACGAAAAACAGACATATTATCATCAATATTACGCCTACTAAAAATGCAGAAAAGAAGCCCACCGATGACATCCGCTCCGCCTCATCCATTTCTTTCGCTCCAAGTTTCCTAGATATGTAATTACCGGAACCATGCCCGAAGAAAAAGCCGATTGCCTGTATGACCGCCATCAGGGAAAACACAACCCCTACCGCGGCAGTCGCCTGCGTATCTATCTTTCCGACGAAAAAAGTATCCGCCATATTATAGAAAGACGTAATCAGCATACTTAAAATCGTAGGACCCGCCAGAGTGCACACCAGCTCCCTCACCGGCGTTTCCAGCATATAATTTCTCTTTTCCTCTGCATTTGCAAAATTCATCAATATCCCCCATTTCGTTTTATTTTCCCTACGGAGTCTTATCTTATTTTAGCTCTCCTTGCGAGAATTTTCTATCGGAAACGGGACGAAGAACCGAGCTTTTCCCGATTCTTCGCCATTCTATCTATATTCCATTTCCTCATAAATACAATCTTTTAACACCTTAATAATTTATCTAACCTCACTCATCCCAATAATCCAGCGTATCTTATGATGTAGTAACTACTCCGAATAAAGCAATTTCTGAATAAGCAATCTTCCTTCTTTTCATATTTTATCCAATTCTTCTTCCACTTCTTCTTCCAAATAGTAACCATTTTCCTGTACAGATTTCTCTGCCAGATTCATTTTTTCCACAAATGTTCTATAAGCGTCCTCTTTATCAGAACTCTGATTCAAAGTTATAAGTTGCTCTACAAATTTTTCTACTCTAATATAGGATTCTCGCGGAAGCAAATCAATCTTTCTTGTTAATTCTGCTGTAAGCATACCACATCATCTCCTCTTTACCATTATTCTTTCATTTAACTCTTATATATTAACAAATTATTTTTACCTTTGTTCTTTATTATTATTATTGATGAATTTATTTTATTCAACCACCAGCTTCTTGATAAGAAATAGACTTTACACTTGGCTTGTGATATACTTATATTACAACAATACAAGCCACAATAAAAGGCAGGTGATTATATATGGGTATGACTAACAAACAATTTCAAGGTTTTATCCGATTAACTTTAGCACAGATTGAAAGAGCTTTAAAAGAAACACCTGATAATAGGGAGCTACAAGAGTTAAAAGATATTTTTCAGTTAATGCTTGAAGATGGGGATTGAAATAGAATATAAACACGAATAGGACTTCCCAGTCTATATCTCTTACACTCAACCACTAGCTGAATCCCCGCCCCACATTCTCCCACGCCGTTATTGAGATAACCGCCCCATTATACTACAAGAAAATCGCAGGAGCACATTCCATTCATCGGCAAAGGAGTAACAACTATGGACAATCTGAAAACAGGATTTGATTATCGCCCCGCTACCGAATATGACATTATATTCAGCAGCGGGATAGCGCATAAGCATTGTATGGATACGCTGATTGCGCAGAAAGTGAAAAAAGGTTGTGAAAGTCCCATTTACGCATACCGCCTGCAATAACCCCCCGCCGCCAGCGCCAAAAATACCGGAACCTTTATCGCCGCTAAGACAAGCAGCACGTCCACATTCCAGAAGGAAGCGGCGCCGATATGCAAGAACGTATAATCACACAGCGCGTACAACAGCGAATTAGTCAGCCCGATTCCGCCGCTTGGCAGAAGGCAGGATATCCAGTCGCCAAGCGCGCCGGGCACGCTCATGGACGTAATCACCGGCAGAAATACGAAAAACAAACCCGCTGCCAACGCCCATACGTTATCTTTTGCCCTGGCGGAAATAAATAAGGTGAAACTAATCGCCGCCAAGTAGAATGCGCAGCTTCCCAACAGATTTACCCATTGCAGTTGTCCCACCGTATAAGGAACGAGAGCCGTTATAGAGAAAAGAAGCTGCATAGAGGTTTTCGTCCCTTCCCAGCCAAACAGACTGTTCGTTACCAGAATCCAAATAACGCCGCAGATTAGGTACATACTGCCTGTTATCAGGATTGTCGCCGCTACTTTGACGAGCGCGAGTCTCAGACGCCCATATTTCGTGCAGCAATGGATATCGGCGGCTCCCGTCTGATAATCCGAGGAAAAAACCGTTGCCGTAATCACGACGCCAAAAATCGTCAATAGAAAAAGAAACAACGTCTCATAGTCCATAGAATTGCCCGATGCGCCATAATAATACGCATAAGGTCTCTTTACATCTTCAAATTTCCTAAGCGCCGTCTGTTTTGCCGAAGGATATTTACCCTGCTCCATATCCATAAGAGAAGCAAGCCGCAGCGGAAGTCTTTCATAATACTCTTTCATCAAATTTTTATCTAAATCCCGTACAACTGGCGCCATCCCGTTTTCTAAGTTTGCATACGCCTCTTTGATGCCCCGGATAAAAGGACTGTACCCTGCTAATTTTTCATAATAGACTACAGCAGGAATGCCATCGCCATACTCAGAATCATAAGCTGCATACACTTCCTGATAAGCTTCCACTGTCTTTTCTAGTTTTTCTATCGTCACTTCCCCGAACATCTGACTGTTCTTTTGAAAATAGTGGATTGCGTCTAATCCACTTAGCTGCGTTTCCCTGCCTTCCTCATCCGTCACGACTGCCTCTTCAAAAGTCGCCGGAACATATGCCATAAACACTGCCAATAAAAAAGAACTACCCATAAGCATCCATGTAATTTTTGTTTTCAGAATCCTCTTAATTTCCACATATAATAATCTCATATGAATCACCATTCCTTTCTTTTTCGACTGCAATACCTTAACCCGCTACGTCCCCCTGCGGAAACAGCCATAAATACAAATCTTCCAGCCGGGGCGCGACAGATACAGAATCCTGCGTCTTGGGATTATCCGACAGATACCGTAAAGAAACTCTGCCGTCTTCTTCGTTCTTTAGATTTACAATCCGCAACTGCCGTTCCAATTTTTCCAGCTCTTTTGGATGAACCGTACAACTATAAACCTTTCCTTCCACTAATTTTTCCAGCTCCTCCGTACTGCCTAACGCAATGATTTTTCCATCTTTTATTACCGCATTCTTACTTGCGATATATTCCACGTCCGGTACGATATGGGTAGATATCAATACGATTCTGTCTTTTGCAAATCTGGACAAAAGATTCCTGAAACGCACCCGCTCCCCTGGGTCTAGTCCGCTGGTAGGCTCATCCAGAATCAGAATTTCGGGGTCGTTTAACAGCGCCTGTGCAATCCCCACTCTTCTTTTCATTCCTCCCGACAGCTTCACGATTTTCTTTTTTCTCACATCGGTTAATGATAATTGCTCTAGAAGCTCCTCGATTCTCATCTTTGTCTCTTTTTTGGATATGCCCTTCAACGCCGCGATATAGGCAAGATAATCCGTAACGTTAAATTCCGGGTAGAAGCCAAATTCCTGAGGCAGATAGCCAAAAATATTCCGGTACTCTTCCCGCAAATCTTTGATGGAAACTGCATCATATAGAATCTCACCGGAAGTCGGTTTCATAATACCGGCGACTATCCTCATAAGCGTCGTCTTGCCCGCGCCATTTGCGCCAAGCAATCCCCATACGCCCGGCGTCAGCGTTAAAGACACATCCTCCACCGCAAGCTTATCTTTATATTGTTTTGTGACATGATTGATATTTAATTCCATAATCTAATCCTCCTCTAATCTCGTTAATTCCTCAAATACTTCGTTTTATTCCTGCGTACAACAAGTCAAGTGGCTGCTTGCATCTCTTGGACATATCGACGACTATCGCAAGGGTCGCATACCCTGATGCTCTGCCTCGTATCTTATATCTTTCTAATACAGCGCCTCTTCCGACTGTCTTGCCAGTCTGCCGCACTCGAAAACAAAATAACATAATAGTACAACAATCACCCAAAGCGCCGGATACGGCGACGCTATTTCATACATCCGGGGAAACCTGTGATATCCTACGAAAAGCAGAAATAGCAGCATTCCCCCGTAACATGCATAACGCCTACAGAATCTATCCGGCGGCGTATTTTGCAGAAAAAACAGTACCCCGTCACATGCCAGAAAAAGCGGTACAAACACATAAACAAATATATTTCCCTGCACAAACTGCCTCACATAAGCCACAACCCATGTTCCTGTCACAAGAACTGCCTCGCCGCCAAAAAACAGCAGGAACCGGAAAAAAAGAATCTTTCTGATGGAAAAATAAGCGGCGCTTTCTATTTCCATCATCAGATAACGTTTGGAACGATAGAGAAAAGGCAGCACAAACATCGTTGCGATTATCGTCATACAGCTTAAAAGAAACGCTATTCTCCTCGGCGTAAAATATTGAAAATCCTGATAAAAACTACGGAGGACCAATATTGAAAACAGTACGATAAGAATCTCTACACTCCAGATTCTGACGCCGATAAAACGAATCTGGGAAAAGAATAATTCTAAGAATCCGATTCTTCTTTTTTGTCCATTTTTTATCAATTGTACGTTTACTACAGGGAGCAGCCGTTTCATCACTATTTCCATCTCTTTGCACTCTTCTTTGCATTTTTCTTCACATTCTTTTTCGCATTTTTTTTTGCACTTTTCTTCGCACTCTTCTTCGTATTCTTCCTCGCATTTTTCTTTACACTCTTCCACGCATAATGCGTTTCTTATTTTTTCCTCTAATCGATGATTCATCAACAATCCCCTCCTTGCAGCTCGGTTTTAATCTGTTTCAGTGCCGCCCGCAGCTTCGACTGCACTGTCCGCATCGGCAGACCTGTAATTTCCGCAATTTCCCGTAATTTCAGATTCCATAAGAAACGCAGAAGAATAATTTCCTGCGACAAAGAATCCTGTTTTTTCACATAAGCTCTGATGACAAGCGCCTCCTCGGCGTCCACAAACCCTTTCTCGGCATAACCAGGCTCCTCTATTCCATCTTCCAGCGAAATGTGCTTAGACCACTTATTTTTCTGCATATCCCTGCATGTATTTAAGGCGATTTTGTATAAAAATGCCTTAAAGCTACCGGAAAACCTACATGCTCCCAGATACTTCACCGCTTTTAAAAATGTTTCCTGCACCGCGTCTTCCGCCAGATTCCTATCCGGCGCATGCCAGATACAATACCGCAGGATATCTGGATAATAGAGGGCGATTAGCTCTTCCAACGCAGACTCGTCCCCAGCATACAGCCTTTTTAATAATATCTCTTCGCGCATCAAGATTTACTCCTTTTAGGGCGTCCCCTATTTATTATAACGATTTAGGAAGGGGAAAAGGATTCAGGAAAAAATATTCCTCAATCTTTGTAAGTTTTGGGATTTTATTCCTAAAACTTTTTATTTTGTATATCTTTTCAGAATACATAACACTTTGATAAATGCAACTGCATTTCTGCTCATTCAAATAATGATTATTGCTCTGATAATTTATGGAAATTTGAGCAATAATAAATAAAAAATAAAAAGAAAGAAAAAATAAAAATCCATTGTTTATAAATACTACTTTATGTATAATAAAACTATCAGACGCAGAAGGAGGAGTGCCTTTTATGTTGATGACAAGTATCGAAATTAATCTTCCAGCATCAGTCAAAGATTATGTTCTTGATGAAACAACAGAAGAAATGAGGAATGCCCTTTTGTTATATCCAAGTATTGCTAATAACACAATATCGCACGGTCGTGCTGCGGAGTTATTAGGAATGCATAAAATGGAGCTCATTAAGTTATACAGTAAACTTGGGATTTCCTATTTGGATATGACCGATGAAGAATTTGAGGAGGAAATCCAGACTGTTAAAAGGCTGGCAAGTACAAAGGTATGATAGTAATATCAGATACAACACCTATCCTTTCTTTATTAAAAGCCGGAAAACTGGAATTACTTGAAAAGTTATACCAAACTGTAATAATTCCGGAAGCTGTTTATAGCGAGTTAACCAGTAATAACGACTATGAAGAAGAAAGGAAAACAATCGAAAAGTGTTTGTTTCTTTCCGTGGAAAAAGTGCATAATGTAGAATCTGTTCGCATATTGAGAAATGTTACTGGGTTAGATGCAGGAGAAAGTGAATCATTAATTTTATATGAGGAAAAAAAGGCGGATTTACTTCTGATAGATGAACATAAAGGTAGAAATGTGGCAAAAAAGATGTCTGTTGAATATGTAGGAACAGTAGGTATTTTAATGCATGCCTTTGACAAAGGTATTCTAAATGCAGAGGAAATTCAAGAAATGTTAAAAGTAATGCTTACATGTGACATTAGATTAAGTCGGAAGTTATGTAATAAGGTCTTGCATTATACTGGCTCTGAAAAGTATTTTTAACTACTATAAAAATTATTTTATAAAAGAAGAGAGGTAATTCCATGAATCCAAAAGCTTTATTCCAACTATCCTACGGGCTTTACGTTGCAGCGACGAAGGACAAGCAGAAGATGAACGGATGTATTATCAATACCGTAACACAGGTAACAAGCAATCCGGCGCAGGTTGTATTTGCAATCAACAAACAAAACCTGACCTGCGACCTTGTAAAAAGCTCTGGCATCGTATCCATTTCCGTTTTGTCCGAGACCGCTCCTTTTTCGCTTTTCCAGCACTTCGGGTTCCAGAGCGGACGGGAAGTCGATAAATTTGTAGGCGTTCCTTTTGCCATGACCAAACAGGAGCTGCCCTACCTGACAGAACATACGACGGCTTATCTGGATTGTAAAGTCATAAATTCTTATGATTTGGGTACGCACATGATGTTCCTTGCAGCCGTGACGGACGCCGATGTTATCTCAGACGAAAAACCTATGACCTATTCTTACTACCATGAATCCGTAAAACCCCGGCCGGATTCCGCTGCTTCTGCTTCCAAAAAAGGATGGCGCTGTACGGTATGCGGTTATGTCTATGAAGGGGAAGAGCTTCCGCCCGATTTCGTTTGCCCGTGGTGCAAGCATGGGGTAGAGGATTTTGAGAAAATAGAATAAGAAGATTCAAGCATTTTTATGATTAAAAAAGACAGCCGCCGCAATCACTATCTCACGATTGCACCGACTGTCTTTTTTCTCAAATTATTCTTCTGCCGTTTCTTCAATATACTTCGCACCCAGCTCGGAAATCGTGCCGTCTGCAAGCATTTTCTCAACTACCTGATTGATTTTGTCAAGCAACTCCGTATTTCCTTTTTTCACTGCAATCGCATATTCTTCCGATTCAAAAGCGGAAGCGTCTTCCACGATTTTAAGACCTTCGTTATCGTTTACATACTTCTGTGCCGTTGCGGAATCGATGACTACAACGTCACATTTGCCGTTTACCAGCTCCATGATAGCGTCCGTACCTTTTTTGAAAGACTCATAGCTATATCCCAAATCCTGGACAACGATTTCACCGGTATATCCCTGGATAACGCAGATTTTCTTATCCGCCATATCTGCTGCCGATGCAATATCAGAATCCTCTTTTACAATCATAACCTGTGTAGCCGTGTAATAAGATACGGAAAAATCAGCGGCTTCTTTTCTTTCCTCGTTTACTGTCATACCGGCAATAACTGCGTCAATCTGCCCATTCTGAAGCGCTACCAGAAGAGATTCAAATTCCATGTTCTCGATAGCTGCCGTCATACCGTTTTCTTCAGCAATCTGTTTTGCAATCGCCATATCGATACCGTCATATTGATCGATTACACCATTGCTTGAGACAAATTCAAAGGGCGGAAACTCTGCGTTCGTACCAAAAGTAAGAACACCTCCCGCTGCCGCGTCCCCTGTATCAGCTGCATTTGCATCCTGATTTGCTGCACCTGCATTTGTTTCCTCTGTACCGCCGCACGCTGTAAGCATGGACATCATCATAATCGTGGCAAGTACAAGAGCTGCTACCTTTGTTACTTTTTTCATAATACTCTCCTCCTGTTATAAAATATAGTTGTATTAAAAGCCATATCCCACTAAAAGAATAGGGCGTAATACCATATAATAATCATATCGCACATTACAAGACTTTGCTTAAAAAAAGTTTTGTCCTCTCATTCTGCGGATTGTTGAAAACCTCTTCCGGCGTTCCGCTTTCCATGACGATTCCCTGGTCGATAAAAAGGACCCTCGTTGCAACTTCCCTGGCAAATCCCATCTCATGCGTCACAATTACCATCGTCATGCCGGATTTTGCAAGGTCTTTCATAACGTCCAAAACTTCCCCGACCATTTCCGGGTCAAGCGCTGAAGTCGGCTCATCAAACAGCATAATTTCCGGGTTCATCGCAAGCGCCCTGGCAATAGCGACTCTCTGTTTCTGCCCGCCGGACAACTGGGCGGGGTATGCCTGTGCTTTTTCTGATAAATTGACACGCGCCAGAAGCTCCTCACCTTTTTTTATTGCCTCTTCTTTTGTCATTTTTTTTAACAATGTCGGTGCAAGGGTGATATTTTCCATGATAGTCAGATGAGGAAACAGGTTAAACTGCTGAAAAACCATTCCCATCTTCTGTCTAATTCGGTTTACATTCACCTTCGGTGCATTGATTAATTCATCATCCACATAAATTTCCCCACCCGTGGCTTCCTCTAACAGATTCAGACACCTTAAAAACGTACTCTTGCCGGAACCGGAAGGACCAATTATCACAACCACTTCACCTTGGGAAATATGCTCATCGATTCCATTTAATACCATCTGTTCCCCGAATTTTTTAGATAAATTTTTTACTTTTATCATAAAAGAACCATACCTTTCTCCCAACCTGCTAATGCATCTCTGATTTTCTAAGTCTGTTTTCGATTCTGCGAAGCAGCAGGGTCAGTATTTTAATCAACACATAATAAATAATCGCGGTTCCGATAAGGGGCATAAATGCGATGAAAGTCGCGCTCTTAATGAAATCGCCCGCCTTCTGGATATCCATCAGCCCTACATAACCTACGATAGCAGTTTCTTTAATCAATACGATAAACTCATTGCACAACGCCGGAAAAATGTTTTTTACCGCCTGTGGAATGACGATTCTCGTCATTGTCTGGAAAGCATTAAGTCCCAGCGACCTTCCCGCCTCGGTCTGTCCCTTGTCGATAGACTGGATGCCCGCCCGGATGATCTCCGACACATAGGCGCCGGAATTAATGCCAAAAGCAATCGCCGCGATAATCCATTTATCTAAATTTACCGTTGCAAAAATAACGAAATAAATAATCATCAGCTGGGTAACGGAGGGCGTTCCTCTTATGATATCCGTATAGACGCCGCCGATAAATCTGATTGGTTTCTTTTTGGAAAGATTACACATCGCAATCAGCATACCGATTAGAATACCGATGATAACCGCCAAAAGCGATACTTTAATGGTAACGCCGATACCGCTTATCAAAAGCTTGTAACGGTCTTCCCTGATAAAACACCTGTAAAACAAATCGCTAAAATTGGATATCCATTCTTGAAATCCACTCATCCGCCCTTCATCCTTTCGCTTCAAACTCCGATTCGCATTATACCATATGCAATACCGCTTGAAAAGCACTATTCTAAACTTCTGCGGTAAATCCGGTAAACCTCGGCAAACTTCGGCGGTAAACTTTAGTAAACTTCGGCAAATTTCTGCGGTAAACTTTGGTAAACTTCCGAAAATTTGAATTGACAATTAGTAGTAACTGCGTTATGATATAGAAAATTTTATAAAGCCGAAACCGATGAAGCGGAAGTAAAGGTAATGATGCTCCCACAGAGAGTCCGTATTGCTGAGAACGGATGGAAAACAAGTTATCAAATGGACCGCCGAGGGTGCAGTGAAAAGCAGAATTGCCTAGTATCCTGCAACGTAAACGCATACGTCAGTTGCGAAAGGATATGCTAGTATCCTATTAAGAGTACAGTACAACTGTAAATCAAGGTGGCACCGCGGATATTTTATTCGTCCTTGACAAAAGGTATTTTTGTTAAGGGCGTTTTTTACGTCTGGAAACGGAGGAAAACGATGATTCAACCCAAACTTCAAGTATTACAGGAATTAAAAAAAGAAAATAAATTTAAGACGGCTCCAATCAGTATGGAAATTTTTTCCGATATCAGGACTCCCATCGAAGTCCTGCGCATTCTGAAAAACGTTTCCAGTCACTGCTATCTTCTGGAATCTGTATCTGACCATGAAAAATGGGGACGCTATACTTTCTTAGGTTACGACCCCAGTCTGGAAATCACCTGCCAGAACGGACAGATGAAAGTGGGCGCGCTTTCCTTTGAAACGACTGACCCCGGAAAATATATCCGCCAGGTCATTGAAGAACACAAGAGTCCGCGCTTTTCCTATCTTCCGCCTTTTACCGGCGGTCTGGTTGGATATTTTTCTTATGACTACTTAAAATACGCGGAGCCTTCTTTAAATCTGAACGCCACAGACACGGAAGGATTTAAAGATGTTGATTTAATGCTTTTTGATAAGGTCATTGCCTTTGATAATTTCAGACAAAAGATTATCTTAATGGTAAACATTAACCTAAACGATATCGATACCGAATATAACCGGGCCATCTTAGAATTAAAACAACTAGCAACACTGATTCAGAACGGCACGCCCGCCCCGGATGATTCTGGAAAATGCACAACAGATTTTTCCCCACTTTTTTGTAAAGAAGAATACTGCTCTATGGTTAAAAAAGCAAAACATCATATTAAAGAAGGGGATATTTTTCAAATCGTACTGTCAAACCGCATGGAAGCAGGTTTTGAGGGAAGCCTCTTAAACGCATACCGGGTGCTCCGTACCCTGAATCCTTCTCCTTATATGTTTTACTTTTCCAGCAGCGATATGGAAGTGGCGGGCGCTTCCCCGGAAACGCTTGTAAAACTGGAAAACGGCATCCTGCATACTTTCCCCTTGGCGGGAACAAGACCTCGCGGAAAAACCCCCGAAGAGGATAAAGCCCTGGAAGAAGAACTTCTCGCTGACCCAAAAGAACTGGCGGAACACAATATGCTGGTAGACCTTGGCAGAAACGATATCGGTAAAATCAGTAAATTTGGCACCGTGGAAGTAGAGAAATATCATTGTATCGAGCGCTATTCCCATGTCATGCACATCGGCTCTACCGTGCGCGGGGAAATAAAAGAAAACGAAGACGCCCTTTCGGCGATAGACGCTATCCTTCCGGCTGGAACGCTTTCCGGCGCACCTAAGATTAGGGCGTGCCAGTTAATCAACGACTTAGAAAACAATAAACGCGGTATCTACGGCGGCGCTATCGGATACCTCGATTTTACAGGCAATCTGGATACCTGCATCGCTATCAGGATAGCCTATAAGAAAAATAATAAAGTCTTCGTCCGCAGCGGCGCCGGTATCGTGGCGGAATCCGTTCCCGAAATGGAATTTCAGGAATGCCTGAACAAAGCCGCCGCCGTCGTCAACGCACTGAAAGCTGCAGAGAACATGGAAAACGACTAATTCCATAGAAAAAGGATTCGCCGCATAAGAAAGAATATGAAATCTTGCGACTGCAAATGCCGCAGATGTAAGAGAAAGGCATGGTTATAAAAAATGATTTTGTTAATCGATAATTATGATAGTTTTTCCTATAATTTATTTCAATTAATCGGCTCACTCAACCCGGATATCAAAGTTATCCGCAACGATGCTTTTTCCGTAGAGGAAATACGGAATATGAAAC
Organism: Blautia sp.; assembly: GCA_023664455.1. Taxonomy (GTDB): domain Bacteria; phylum Bacillota; class Clostridia; order Lachnospirales; family Lachnospiraceae; genus UBA3282. Next base: position 11,650 of record JAMPFM010000018.1, on the reverse strand, counting down.
CGGACGCCATCATCCTTTCACCGGGACCGGGGCGTCCGGAAGATGCGGGCGTCTGTATAGAAGTGGTCAAAGAACTTGGAAAAACCATCCCGATTCTGGGCGTCTGCCTCGGACACCAATCTATCTGCACAGCTTACGGCGGCACGATTTCCTATGCCAAAGAACTGATGCACGGCAAACAGTCCATAACCGAGATTGATAATAACTGCCTTCTTTTCCAGGGTCTTCCAGATAAAATACCTGTAGCAAGATATCACTCTCTTGCCCTGATTGAAGATACCTTACCGGAATGCCTTACCATAACGGCAAGAACACAGGACGGCGAAGTTATGGCAGTGGCGCATAAAACTTACCCCGTCTACGGCGTACAGTTTCACCCGGAATCCATCCTGACGCCGGATGGGAAAACGATGGTACGCAATTTTTTAGACTCGCTGGAAAAAGAAAAATAACGTCGTACAGAAGACGATTTGGTCGTCAGACGATTTGATCGTCTCAAAAATGGATTGCGTGGACCGTGTTATATGATGTATAATAAAAATGAAATGACAGGGGAACTATACAAATATGGGGACAGACAGTCTTATGGAAAAAATTCATTTGATCATGCCGATGGGTGGCGGTGGGACAAGATTTGGCAGGGAAGATTTCCGGCTTCCGAAGCCATTGATCGAACTTCAGGGAAAGCCGTTTTTCTTCTGGGCAGCACAATCTGTTAAGAAATTTGTTACTGTAGAAGATATGATTTTTGTTGTACTGCAGGAACATATCGATCAGTTTCATATTGATCAGAAGATTCTGGAATATTATCCTGACGCAGTCATTCAGGTGATACCCCATGTGCTAAACGGCGCTGTTTTGACCTGCCGCGAAGGCATAAAAGCGGTTGGAGATGAATTGCCTGTTTTGTTCAACGATTGTGACCATGCGTTTATTTGTGAACGCTTTTACGATTTCTGTAAGAAGGAAGATTTTACTGGAATTGATGGCGCGTTATTGACTTTTGCATCGGATAATCCAAATTACAGCTATGTAAAGTTTGATCCCACAGGGCGCGTGATTGGAACGATCGAGAAAGCTGTTGCCAGCAACGAAGCGATCTGCGGCGCCTATTATTTTAAGAATAAAACGCTGTTTCAGGATGCGGTTGAAAAGTATCTGCAGCGGTGTGAATATACGGAATATTTTATAAGCGGCGTGTATAATGAACTGGTTAAGCAGAATAAAAAGATCGTAACATTCCCGATCAATGAACATATTTCATTCGGAACACCTGATGAATACAATTTGGCGCTTCATGACAGGCGGCTGGAGGTATTAATTTGATGGGAATCCTATACTTCGCCGGAGCGATCTTCTTTTTGTGCGCCGCACATTTAATGCGGGTCATCAGGTGGGAATTATTCATTAGTATTTATGAGAAACCAAACCACAGGAATTTGATATGCGCTTTATCCTATGGGTATCTGTTAAATTATTTTGTCCCGTTTAAGCTGGGTGAATTTGTCAGGGCATGGGTGGCCGGGAAGAAAATGAAAAACGGCAGATCCCTTGGATTTTCGACTGTCATTGCAGACAGATATCTGGATATTCTGGCAGTAGGAGCAATCTATATATTTTTGTCGATCAGCGGAATCGGCGGAGAAGAATCCCAGGATACGGCGCTTTTTTACGTGGTGTCCGCAATTTTTCTTTTGCTTCTGATGCTCATAATTTACGCTTCCCGTGGGTTTATTAAGAAAATCATTAAAAAGATCGCATCTGTTTTTAATGAGACCATAGAATCTGCGATGCTTCAGTTTGCATGGGCCCTAATCTGGAATTTTAAAGACATTTTCCAGAAAATCAATAAGATGAAAATGATCTTCGCTACGCTGGGAATGTGGTGCGGATATCTTGTTTCCTATTACTTTTTTGCCGCTTTTATGAAGGCATTGGGAGAAGACACGACATGGGTGGATGTGTTTGTGATGTTGTTTGCGCAAAACGGTATCAAAGGAAGTACCGGAGAAACGACATTATTTCAAAACGGTCCTGTAACTGCACATATGGTCTACATGGTCGTCTATATGGTTTTGCCAGTGGTCATTTTAGTGGCGTTATCTTCTTTTCACAGAGAAGATGCGGTAAAAGAACGGGAAGAGGATAATTATCTGCAGCTTCTGCCTCATATGGATCCAAAGGAGCGGCTGGTATTTCTTGAAAACTATTTTTCAAACCAAAATAGAGATTATATTTTAAGTTACTTACAGATCAATCAGGGAATTTCAATTATACGGGATTATTCTGCAGGATCGGATGCGACCACGATGTTGTGCATGAATGGGGACGGATATACGTTTTTTCGTAAATATGCATTCGGAGAAGAAAAAGGCGAGGGGGATAAGCTGTATCAGCAGATTTTGTGGATAGAGGATAACCGTGAAAGGATTAAGCTGCCTGAGATCATAAAAAAAGAAAAGACGCCGCTATATTGTTATTACGATATGCCTTACAGCAGTAATTCTGTAGGACTATTTGAGTTTATTCATTCTATGCCTCTTGCGTATGGATGGTCTATGATCAGAAAAATTCTTGAAAGTCTTGAAAATTCCATATACCGGATTAATGTCCGCCATGCGGACAGAGAAACAATACAGGAATATGTGCGGGAAAAAGTCGGAAAGAATCTTGATAAAATAAAAAATGCCAGAAGAATCCGCAGTTTGCAGCAGTATCCCTCTATTTTTATTAATGGTGTTGCATACAAAAACCTGACGTTTTATGAAAAATATCTGCAAGAGGATTATTTACAGGACGTATTTCAAGGGGATATGTATGCTGTTATTCATGGGGATCTGACGGTTGAAAACATTATCTGCACAAGAGATGATAGAGGGATGGATGATTTTTATATCATTGACCCGAATACAGGAAATATACATGATTCGCCAAACCTCGATTACGGGAAATTATTACAGTCTATTCACGGCGGATATGAGTTTCTGATGTCCGCGAAAGATTTGAAGATTACGGATAACAGAATTAATTTTTCCTTTCTGAAATCATCGACTTATATGGAACTTCACAGATTGTTGAAGGATTATATGAGTCAAAAGTTTGGATATGAACGGATAAAGAGCATTTATTTTCATGAAATGATCCACTGGATCCGTCTGCTTCCGTACAAAATCGAAAAGGACGATAAGAGAGCGGTGCTGTTTTATGCAGGTATGTTAATTGTGATGAATGATGTGATCGAAACATACGGGAGCGATTGAGGGGGCATACTTATTTATGGAAAAGAAGTATTTGGCGATTTTTGATCTGGACGGAACGTTATTTGATACCGGAGATGTGAATTATTACGCTTACAGGGATGCCCTTGCAATGTTTCAGATAGAGCTGGATCATGATTATTTTGTGAAAAATTGCAATGGAAGGCATTATACGGAGTTTCTGCCGGAAATTATGGGACAGGCAGCGGATCATATCGAGGAAGTGCATGAGGCAAAGAAAAATGCATATATGGCGAATCTCGATAAAGCGAAGGTAAATGTGCATTTGATAGAAATCATGAAAGATATCAGGAATGATTATCATATAGCGCTTGTTACAACGGCTTCCAGGAAAAATGCGGTGGATATCCTGACGTATTTTGGATATCAGGATCTGTTTGAATATATAATTTCTCAGGAAAATATGACCCGGATGAAGCCAGAACCCGAAGGATTTCTTTTGGCAATGGAACATTTTGGCATGGAGGCCAAGCGAGTGGTCATATTCGAGGATTCCGATGTCGGAATTCAGGCTGCCAGGGCAACCGGGGCGGCGGTGATCGTTGTTGACAGATTTTAGGAGGTAAAAGAGAATGGGAACGTTTTTGAAAAAAATAGAAATGTGGACGACAGGCATCATACGGAATAAAATCGCTCTGGTCATCGCGCTTGTGCAGTTTGTTTTAAGTTTTTGGACCGATAAGCTGATCTTCAACTATGTGACGGGGGATTTTTCCGAGGGCGTATTATATGCTATAAAATATATGAAAAGAACCATAGCCGCCAAAGCGGTCTTCCTCGTACTTGTGATTTTACTATGGCAGGGGATATTTTATTTTTTTACCAAAACAGATAAGGGATTTCGGTATCGAACTTTATTCTATTTTGGAGTGATGTTTTTGCTGCTTCTTTTGACGTGGCCGGGCATATGGCGTCTGGATGAATTTGGCATTTTGACGAGTAGTATGCAGTTGATGCCGTATTATTGGCATAGCTATATAACAAGCGTATGGTATATTTTTTCCATGATGTTGTTACCGTTCCCTGCAGGTATCATCATTGTACAAATTGCGGTGGCTGCTTTGGTTTATGCGAGGTTTGTTTCTAATTGTCTTTGGGAATATGATCTGCATACGGATAGCAAAGGAGGAAGCAGACGCTTTCTTTTCAGCGTGATTGTTTCCGTCCCTTTTTTCTTTTTTCCGGTGCTTGATTCCAATCTATATCCGCTTCGTATGAGTATGTATGCCTTTTTGGAACTGCTGCTTTTGTCGGAATTGTACATCCTATACAGAAAGCAGAAGTCTGCAGAAAGGAATCAGAGTCCGGATTGTGTACAGAATAACGGCAGATGGGTGTCTGCGCTGGCATTTCTTGCAGCTGTCGTGGGTGTCTGGCGGTCGGAGGCTGTCTATTATCTTGTCTGGTTTCCGATGATACTGTGCTGCATTGGCGGAGTGCGGCGATATTGGAAGCAGATCGTGCTGTATATCGCTATGTTTGCTGTTCTGTTTATGCCTCAGCAGATCGGAAATAAAAAGTCGAGCGGAGATGGATACTCCCTGATGAGTACGATTCCGTCAGTGATTCCGCTTGTATTGGAGGCACAGAAAAATGGGGAAGAAGCTCTTTTGGAACCGATCGATCGCATCATTGATACAGAGATCATTGCGCGCGCTGCCGCAGAAGGGAAGAATGTCAGAATGGAAGGGGGGCTCCAGAAAGACCATGCAACGGAGGACTTTCCAGATTATACGAAAGCATACTATAAATTAATCCTGAAATACCCCACAGTATTTCTAAAAGAACGTTTCCAGAATTTTTTAGCTTCCACACAGCTGATCGGAAATACCACAAAACTGTTTGCGTATGAAGAAGTGGATTATAATTATAATAATTATGTCCGTTTTCGCACCTATCCTTTGTGCAAACCGATTTCCGACAAAATGAGGACGTTCATTATCAATATACTGGAAGTACGCAAATTAACTGATAATACGGAAAAATATTGGGCGACAGACTGGATTTATTCGCCATTGCCCGCGGTGATGATACTCATCATCGTGTTTGCTGCGCTGCTTATACGAAGAAAGTGGACTTTGGCTGTTATTGTATCTGCGGCTCTTGTGCGTGTGCCGCTTGTGTTTTTGACGGCGCCTTCCTACCTTTTTATGTACTATTATTCCGTTTATCTGATCGGGTTTGTCGTATTGTTTTATATGATAGCGAAATACGTTTTTTTGCCGAAACAGCGACAGTAAAATGGAGGGCATGGCATGAAGATAAAGGAAAGAATCCTGGTATTTATACCGATGTATAATTGTGAAAAACAGATCGTACGCGTGCTTGACCAGCTAAACGGGGAAGTCGGAAAATACATCACAGAAGTGATCATCGTAAATAACCGCAGTACAGATCAAGGTGAAAAAGCTGCTTTGACTAAGATTCGTGAGATGCAGGTTGATTTTCCGATTAAAGTAATGAGAAACCGGGATAACTATGGACTGGGCGGTTCCCACAAAGTGGCATTTCATTACGCAGTCGATCATCATTTTGATTATGTGATAGTGCTGCATGGGGACGATCAGGGATGCTTAAATGATATGCTTCCGATATTGTCAGACGGATCTTTTAGAAAGTATGACTGCTGTCTGGGCGGGAGATTTTTAAGAGGATCGCAATTAATAGGTTATTCGAGGTTTAGAACGTTTGGGAATTTGGTATTCAATGTTATTTTTTCCATTGCTATTGGAAAAAAGATATATGATCTGGGTGCAGGACTGAATCTGTATTCTGTCAAAATGTTAAAACAAGGTTATTACGATAAATTTCCAGATAATCTCACCTTTAATTGTTATATGCTTTTTGCGCTCGCTGTTTATCAGCAGCGTTACAAATTTGTGCCGATCACATGGCGGGAAGAGGATCAGGTCTCCAATGTAAAGATGACCAGACAGGCGTTTCAGACATTGAAAATGGCAGCGGGTTATTTTTTCGGAAGAGAGCGTTTTATGTTAAAGGATGCACGGCAGAAAAAGTTTGAAAGCTATGAATCAGAAGTGATCATACATTAAGACATTTTTTAACGAAAATCAAGTAGAAAGGAAGACCACCAACATGATTAAAGAAGCAATCATCAAAATTGTTGACAAACAAGACTTAACTTATGACGAGGCTTATGCCGTGATGAATGAAATCATGCACGGCGAAACTTCGCCTACACAGAATGCAGCTTTTCTTGCTGCTCTGTCCACCAAAAGCACCAAGGCGGAAACGACCAATGAAATCGCTGGCTGCGCTGCAGCTATGCGGGACAATGCTATGAAAGTACCGAATACGCTGGATATTCTTGAAATCGTAGGAACCGGTGGCGACGGCTCCCATAGTTTTAATATTTCCACTACTTCCGCCCTCGTTGCCACGGCAGGCGGCGTCAAAGTCGCAAAACACGGTAACCGGGCAGCTTCTTCTAAATGTGGCACTGCGGACTGCTTAGAAGCCCTCGGCGTAAATATCGATTTATCCCCGGAAAAATGTCTGGAGCTTCTTGACAAAGTAGGAATTTGTTTCTTCTTTGCACAGAAATACCATACTTCCATGAAATATGTAGGAGCTATCCGCAAGGAGCTTGGTATCCGCACCGTATTTAATATTTTAGGACCCCTGACCAATCCTGCTTCCCCTACCAGACAACTCCTCGGCGTTTATGATAAGTCGCTCGTAGAACCTCTCGCAAGGGTTCTGACGAATCTTGGCGTAAAACACGGCATGGTAGTTTATGGAATGGATAAAATGGATGAAATTTCTGCAAGCGCTCCCACTTATATCTGCGAATTTCACCAAGGGGAATATTCTACTTACACCATCAAACCCGAAGATTTCGGACTTACCACCTGCCAGAAAGAAGAGCTGACGGGCGGAACTCCCGAAGAGAATGCCGCTATTACGACTGCGATTTTAAAAGGGGAAAAAGGCGCTAAACGCAACGCAGTTTTACTCAATGCCGGCGCAGCTTTATACATCGGCGGCAAAGCGGAGTCTTTCGCAGACGGCGTAAAACTTGCCGGGGAAATTATCGATTCCGGCAGCGCGCTTGCAACGTTAGATGCGTTTATAAAAGAAAGTAATTAAGAAAGGTACATATCATGGCAACTATTTTAGATACCATCGCCGAATACACAAAGGAGCGGGTCGCAAAGGTAAAAAGCGTCCTTCCCCTTGAGCAGATAAAACAACAAGCCCTGTCTATGGATTGTCATACGGATTTTCCTTTTGAAAAAGCGCTTGCCACAGACAAAATGAGTTTTATCTGCGAATGTAAAAAAGCATCGCCTTCTAAAGGATTGATTGCGGAGAATTTTCCTTATCTTGACATTGCCAGAGAATATGAAGCCGCGGGCGCTTCCTGTATTTCCGTCCTTACGGAACCCAAATGGTTTCTTGGCAGAAACGAATATCTGAAAGAAATCACGGACGCCGTATCGATTCCCTGTATCCGTAAAGATTTTACGGTGGATGAATATATGATTTACGAAGCAAAATTACTCGGAGCCGACGCGGTTTTGCTTATCTGCTCTCTCTTACCGACAAAGCAGTTAAAAGATTATATTGAGATTTGTAATGAACTCGGACTTTCCGCCCTCGTAGAAGCTCATGACGAGACTGAAATAGAATCCGCAATCGCCGCAGGTTCCCGCATCATAGGCGTAAACAACCGGAACCTGAAAAACTTTACGGTAGACATTAACAACAGTAGACGGCTCCGTCTGCTTGTGCCGGAGGATATCCTTTTCGTTGCCGAAAGCGGTATCCGCAACAGAGAAGATATCGCCGCTTTAGAACAGGCGCATGTCAATGCAGTATTAATTGGGGAAACCCTTATGAAATCTAATGATAAAAAAGCAATGCTGAGAGAACTACAAGGACTTTAATCTACAGTAAAATTCTAAATTGCAATTACCAAACATTTATAAGCAATCCCTTGGCTTATTGCAAACGAAGACACGCAAATGGAGGCATTATGACAAAAATAAAAATCTGCGGCTTACAGTCCGAAAAAGACATCGCTTATGTTAATGAACTGCAACCGGATTATATCGGCTTTGTCTTTATGAAAGGAAGAAGACGCTATATTTCCCCCGAAAACGCCGCGCACCTTAGAAAACTTCTAAATCCTTCCATCCAGAGCGTCGGCGTTTTTGTCAACGAACCTTTTGAAAAAGTAGCTTCCTTATTAGAAAGCGGGACAATACAAGTCGCTCAGTTACATGGAAATGAAGAGGCCGCCTATGCAAAAAAATTAAAACAGTTATATAAAAAACCCATTATCAAAGCCTTTATCATTCAGTCAGAAGAAGACATCAGGAATGCCCTGAATTATCCTTCAGACTATTTATTATTAGATAACGGTCTCGGAACCGGCCAAACTTTCGACTGGTCACTGATTCAGAACATCAACAGACCATTTTTCCTGGCTGGCGGTCTGACCTCGGAAAACGTAAAAGAAGCCATTTCCCTGACAAACCCCTACGCCGTAGACACAAGCTCCGGCGTAGAAACCGATGGAAAAAAAGACTATGATAAGATAAAGGATTTTATAGATGCTGTAAGTAATTGCAAAACTAAAGGTTAAAAATGTGTAGTTGTATAGAATATACAATCCATAAGCAGGTACTGTGAAAACGCCGGTACTTAGATGCCGTATTTTGGCATAGTAATCCTAAATTTTTACTCAGTCTGCGAGTTTGGGCGTAAGCACAAACTTGCGTGTGAAAAATTTATTTTTCACACTTGTACCGCTGCGTTTGAACTGTAGCGAGAGCGTGCCTGTGTTGGATTATATATTCTGTACAACGGACGGCTGCAATAACCTTATTTTTCAAATACCTATATAATAAACAAGGAGGCAAAAAAATGTCAAACTCTAAAGGACGCTTCGGCATTCACGGCGGACAATATATCCCCGAAACACTTATGAACGCCGTCATCGAATTGGAAAATGCTTATCAACATTATAAAGACGACCCTGCATTCAATGCAGAACTGACAAGTCTGCTGAATGAATATGCAGGTCGTCCCAGCCGCTTGTACTATGCAGAAAAAATGACAAAAGATTTGGGCGGCGCCAAAATTTATCTGAAAAGGGAAGACTTAAACCACACCGGCTCCCATAAAATCAACAATGTTTTAGGACAGGCGCTTCTTGCAAAGAAAATGGGAAAAACCAGACTAATCGCAGAGACCGGAGCCGGACAACATGGCGTGGCAACTGCTACCGCTTCCGCATTGCTTGGTATGGAATGCGTCGTTTTCATGGGTGAAGAAGATACGAAAAGACAGGCGTTAAACGTTTACCGGATGCGTCTTCTTGGCTCAGAAGTTATTCCCGTAAAAACCGGAACCGCAACTTTAAAAGACGCTGTTTCCGAGGCAATGCGTGAGTGGACCAGCCGGATAGACGATACCCATTACTGTCTCGGTTCCGTTATGGGTCCTCACCCTTTTCCAACGATTGTCAGAGATTTTCAGGCGATTATTTCCCGTGAAATCAAACAGCAGGTGATGGAAAAAGAAGGACGGCTTCCCGATATCGTCATGGCATGTGTCGGCGGCGGAAGTAATGCTATAGGAACTTTTTACCACTTTATAGATAATAAAGAAGTCACGCTGATTGGGTGCGAGGCAGCAGGGCGCGGCATCGAAACTTACGAAACGGCAGCTACCATCAATACCGGACGACTCGGTATCTTTCATGGGATGAAATCCTATTTCTGTCAGGATGAATATGGTCAGATTGCGCCCGTTTATTCTATTTCCGCGGGTCTGGATTATCCCGGCATCGGACCGGAACATGCGTGGCTTCACGATACAGGAAGAGCAACCTATGTTCCCGTGACGGACGCACAGGCGGTAGATGCGTTTGAATACCTTTCACGCACGGAAGGCATCATTCCGGCTATCGAAAGCGCCCACGCAATTGCCCATGCAATCAAAATAGCGCCGGACTATTCCAAAGACACGATTATGGTCATCACTGTATCCGGGCGCGGCGATAAAGATTGTGCAGCAATCGCACGCTACAGAGGGGAGGATATCAATGAGTAAAATCCAAGAAGTTTTTGTAGACAATAAAGCATTCATACCTTTTATCACATGCGGCGACCCGGATTTAGATACCACCATGCAAATCGTCAAAAGTATGGCAGCAAACGGCGCCGATTTAATTGAGCTTGGCATTCCTTTTTCCGACCCGACCGCAGAAGGACCGGTCATACAGGAAGCCAATCTCCGTGCATTGACCGGTGGAGTCACTACCGATAAAATTTTTGACATGGTAAGAAAACTCCGGGAAGATATTACAATTCCTATGGTATTTATGACATATTCCAATGTAGTATTTTCTTACGGTGCAGATAAATTTATCCGCACTTGCTCCGAAATAGGAATGAACGGACTGATTCTGCCAGACCTTCCTTATGAAGAAAAAGAAGAATTTGACGATACCTGTAAAAAATACGGCATAGACCTTATTTCCCTTATCGCTCCGACTTCCGCAAACCGAATTGCCATGATAGCCAAAGAAGCTTCAGGATTTATTTATATCGTATCCAGTCTAGGCGTTACCGGAGTCCGCAGTGAAATCAATACAGATATTTCATCCATCGTAAAACTTGTGCGGGAAAATTCTTCCATTCCCTGCGCGGTAGGCTTCGGCATATCCACTCCCGAACAGGCGGCAAAAATGGCTTCTATTTCCGACGGCGTTATCGTAGGTTCCGCCATCGTAAAGCTCATTGCAAAATATGGTAAAGATTCCGCCGAACCGGTTGGAAAGTATGTAAAAGAGATGAAAGATGCTTTAAAGAACTTATAAATTTTATAATTTATTATCTTTACAATGGGCATTGTGAAATACTGTACGGTTCTTGAATTTACAATAAAAAAATGATATGATAAATCCACAAACTCAGAAGGGATAAAAGCATGGCAAATATATATGATGGGACATTCCGCACAATTTTAAATGACTGCCGGAAGCTGGTTATCCCTGTAATCAATGAGATTTTCGGGGAAACATATACAGGAGAGGAAGAAATACAGTTTTTCCCAAATGAACATTTTTTAGACCAGCAGGACGAAGCGGACAGGGAACGCATTACAGATACAAATTTTACAGTATTTGGAAAAACACCGAAGAAATATCATATTGAGTGTGAAAGCAGCTATCCAGACGGCAGGATTACAATAAGGCTTTTTGAGTATGATGCACAGATAGCGCTTGATGAGGGTGATGTTACGGAGGAAACGCTGACGGTGACGTTTCCCAATACGGCGGTTCTGTATCTTCGGACTTACAAAAAAACACCGGATAAGATGAAATATGTCATTGTCAC
>JAMPFM010000017.1 GCA_023664455.1 Blautia sp. | reverse complement strand
CAATTCATTCAAAAAAATTGATTTTAGGTCTTGACTTTTAATAGTTAGTCTTTCTGCTGTCTGTGATTAAATAAGCATGTTTCCTCATCGCGCCAGCATCCTAAGAAGCCCCTTTATCCAGCTTCGGAATGGAAACCAATGGGAAGAAACATTTTCATTAATTACTTTTTCTATCGTAGGATAATCAAACTGATAGTCTTTGCCGATAACTTCCTCATAGACCTCGCCCACTGCCCGGCTAAAGCCAATAGCAATCCGTCCGTGCGCCTCATCACCGACGGCGACCTGTCGCCCGTAAGACAATGCACCGAAGCAAAATTCCCCGAAATTACATGCCCCCATACAGAAAATGCCAAAGGAAAACGCACCAAATGCAATAATCCCTGCCGCAAAGGAGCCAAACGCCATCAGTCCCACCGCAATCGTTCCCAATGCCAGGACTCCGGCGGAAAGCAGCCCGATAGACACCACGCCCGCCGACAAAAAGCCAATCGCGATAACCCCTTCCGCACGGTTCCCGATTGCCAGAATCCCCCGCGCACGATACATTCCGATTCCAAACCGGACATGCACCAACGGAATCCCTTTGATGGTTTTCTGGCTCTTATATTCATAGTGCGGTCTTCTCGCCCGGAAAGAAGTATCCTCTACAGTTTCTGATCTTTCCGTAAAAAATGACTCCCTGCCCGCTTCTTCTTTTAAAAGGTAGTCCGTACTAACTCCAAATACGCTGCTGATTGCAACTATTTTTTCCAACTCCGGCAGGGACTGATCCGTTTCCCATTTTGAAACGGACTGTCTGGACACTCCCAGACGTTCCCCGAAAGCTTCCTGCGAAAGTCCCATCTCGGAACGCAGCTTATATATTTTTTCCCCAAGCGTCATATGAATCCTCCATTCTGTTTCGTTATGATTTGTTAGCACTATTCTAAAGGATTTGTGAAAAAATGGCTATCAATAGCGCTTGGAAATTTGTCAACTGGTGGTTGCAGGGGCGGGGAATGTGGGGGATGCGTTCTAATAATGCAGTCTACCGAGTAATATTTTCATAATCCTGCAAGTCATGATAAATGCCACCCACGCGCACTACATTGCCTACAATTTTATATAGCATAAAATACTGATGATGTCTGAGATGGATTGTCCGATATCCTAAAGCACGCAGGTCTGGATGATCACATAATTTAAAGCTGCCAGCTATATGGGAAAGCCGAACTTTGGTATCTTCCATGTCTTCTTTTACACTGCGTGCTGCCTGCTCACTTTTCAAATCCTGCCGAAGATAGCGTAATATTTGCGCAAGCTGCATTTTAGCGCTATGAGTAATAATGACCTTATATTCTGAGTTCTCGGCAAACTTCATCAATCGCTTCTCCCATCTCCTGGTATTCTCCACTTGCAAACTGCTGCTCCGCAATTTCTATATCCCGCAAAAAGTCATCTTTTGTCATTGGCTTCAGGAATCTGCCGACTTCATTGTCGGTTTCATGTTCCCGCAGTCTAAAAAGATTCTCTGTAAAATTCTGTATCTTGAGCAGGTCAGCTTCTGGTAAGACCTTCATCATAGAAACCGTGCGTTCCAAAGTACCCATCTTAATCCTCCTGTTCCACGCATAAGAAACAATTTTATAAAATGTAGCTTGATATGTGTGTTCATATTCAATTTTATTATAACATTTCTGGGCAAAATATAAACTGCTTTTTAGATATTTCCAGCCGTTAATCGGTTTATTTAAAAAAGGGAATGCCTATGCCGCAACATAAAGCATTCCCCTCTCATGGTTGATTTTTCCGTTGTCTGCCAACCTCCGGCACCTATGTCCGGAAAATAACAGGTTTTTCCGCTGCCTGCCAGCCTCCGACACCTACGTTCGGAAAAGGTATCAGATTTTAGGTGTCAACCCACCGCTGATTCACAGCTTTTCTAATTACATTCTACGCCAGACTCACGCAAAATGCAATTACATTTTCATCATATGTGAATATAGCGCATATTATTCTTACTACTTTTATTTTAATTAGCAGGAAATAATATATTCTTCAAATCCGAAGAAACTATGTATATCCAATACGAAACAAGCGGCACATTCCCCACAATCCACTCTGCTTTCCATTAATCCTCCCCAAAAACATAAGCAATCATTAAAGAAAATTTATTTCCTTCATTAACCTTTTGCAAGCGCTTAATTGCTCCTTTGCTCTTGTATAGGGTAAAAAATTGACCCATATAATCAACTCAAATCTTCACACAATGGTAATAATGTATCCAATCTTTCCACTATTCTCTGCTGTTCCTCAATTGGCGGAAGCGGAATAGGTAAATTTAATATAACCTTTCTATCAATTCCAGGAATTATACTTCTTGCATTAGCTTTCAATTTTAATATAAAATTTTCAAGACATAATTTTATATATTTAAGGTTTATGTGACCTAATTTTGATATACCCATAATCTGCCTTGCAATGTGAGCCTTTTCAATGTTCATAAATGCCATTTCTCCAATGGTCCCTTTGCATGTCACTAACAAATCTCCATTATATGCAATAGAAGTTTCACTTGAAGTATATCTATTAATAAGCAAATTCCCTTCTTGAAAATTACTTGCTCCCGTTAAATAAGGAATACCTATATTGTTCTCTGAATATTTATCAGGTTGCAAATCTTGACCAGATGTTAGCTTTATTATATTCCCAAGTCTCACCCATCTCCAATTTTCAGGAATATCAAAAGGAATCTCTTCTTTTTCAATTTCTGGTAATGGTTCTTCTTTTTTGATTTTTTTTTGTGTAATCAATTTTTCTTTTTCTGTTTTAATTGATGTCAATAATTCATCCACACTACTATCACTATCTAGCTGCTCTGTCAACTTTCCCTGCATAGCGGCTTGAAGCAGTGCATCTTTCATATCTGTTGGAAATTCTCTCTTTAATGTCTCTAATTCTTTTTCAATCTTCTCATATTCATCTATTTTCGGCATTATCTCATTTATTTTATCAACAATTCTTTGCTGTTCTTCGATTGGGGGAAGTGGAGACATAAATTCTCTTAAATATGTCAATGATACAAATTTCTGAACTCCACCTGTTGATTGGGTTTTCATAATACTCTCAGCATATTCCAGCAGAAACAAAACATAATTCATATTAATATTACTTTTGGGAACCGACTTAAACAATGCCATATTTTTTATTGCAAATTCTTCCTCTATGTCAACTAACACTGGCTTTCCGATACTTCCTATCATTGCCATCAAAATATCATTCTTATCTACTTTTGAACGGGCATTGAAGATATCTGCATCTTCCTTTGTAATATACTTAATATCGGAAAAATCTATTTTTCCATTATTCAGATTTTTACTTGTCACAAATGGAATACCATTTTCTACATATTTAGGCGAATCATGTGTACCATCCCTTACGTCTAAAAAGGATTGTAACCTAACCCATCTCCAATTATCAGGAATTTCAAACGGAATCTCTTCATCCTGAATTTCTGACAACTGTTTTTCCTTCTTGATTTTTTTTTCAGCAATAAGTTTCTCTTTTTCTTTCTGTATATTATCCAGCATTTCATCCACACTACTATCCGTATCAAGCTGCTTAGTCAGCTTCCCCTGCAATGCAGCCTGCAATACCGCTTGTCTCAAATCTTCCGCTAATACCATAACTACACTCCCAACATATCCATAATCTCTTGTAGCTTCGCGTCCATTTTTTTATCAAGGCTTTCTCTTTTTGCCTTAAAATTCTCTATTGTTTCTTTCGGGGAAAGAATCACTTTTTCTTCATTCGGGAAACCACAGAAGTCTAAACTATAATTATTTGCAACGATTTCTTCTACAGATACTTTTCTTGCCTTCCAAGTTTCCGTCATAGAGCTGTCTTCTTTTTCGTCCTTCATCTCTACGCGATTATCCCACCATTCATCAAGGGCAGTCATTTTATCCCTTGTCATGGGATTTTTTTTCATAGAAAATTTCTGTCCATTTGGCAAGTCAAACCTGTAAAACCACACCTCTGTTGTCGGCTCCGTCTTATCAAAGAAAAGCAAATTAGTTGCAATACTTGTATAAGGTGCAAAACAACTCCCCGGCAGCCTGATAACTGTATGTAAATTAAATTCTTCTATCAACTTCTTTTTAATCGCACTCTTACTGTTATCCGTTCCGAAGATAAATCCATCGGGAAGGACTACTCCACATCTACCATTCTTATTAAGACGGTACATAATTTCTATCATAAAAAGGTCTGCTGTTTCTGAATTTCTAAGTTCAGCAGGGAAATTCTTCTGTATCATTTCAAGCTCTGACCCGCCATAAGGGGGATTCATCAGGATAACATCAAACTTATCATCGTCGGAATATCTTCTTACATCCTGTTCCAGTGAATTGTCATGCATAATATCTGGTTCCGCTACGTCATTCAACAACATATTGGTTATACAAAGCATATAAGGAAGCTGTTTCTTTTCAACACCATAAAAAGAATGCTGTAGTTTCGGTAAATCTTCTATCTTGATTCCTGCCTCTTCCACATGATGAAGCGCATCTACAAGAAACCCACCTGTTCCACATGCAAAATCCGCCACTTTTTCCCCAATCTTCGGGTCTACTCTATCTACTACAAATGAAGTGATTGCTCTTGGGGTATAAAACTCCCCATTATTCTTCTGTAAACCTTTCAATAAAGTTTCATAAATATCGTTAAATGCATGCCTTTCATCATAATCTGAAAAATCAATTTCATCAAAGATGTTGAGAAGCTGTCTTAGAAGAACTCCATTTTTCATAAAATTAGTGGACTCTTTCATAAATTCTTTTACAAGAAGAGAGGCTCTATCCGTCTTGGTAAAAAGGTATACTTCTTTTCCTTTTTCATCTTTCACAACATCACCCGATAGTACCTTGAATAACTTATTATTTACAAAATCAATCAGTTCCTCGCCTGTCATCTGGCTCTTTACAGAAGCCCCCGTAACCCAATCCCTCCAACGGTATCCTTTGGGAATAATTGGAACATAACCGCTCTGCATCAATTCCCATTCTTCCTCTTTATAGTCAAAAATCTTTAAGAATAAAATCCATACAATCTGGGCTAATCTCTGTTCATCCCCGCCGACACCCGCATCTCCCCGCATAATATCCTGTAGTCTTTTTATTAATGTAGCTAATGCCATAATTTATTTTCTCCCTGTTGTTTAATATAGCGCTTCTTCTATCTGTTTCATCAAATCAATAAAATTCTGTTTATTTCCTCCAAATACACTTTTTAATATCTTCATTGGCGTATAGCCTTTTTCTTTAAACACAGGCAGATTAAATACTGTAATATCTTTCAGCTTAGAAAAATCCTCTGTCTTATATTCATTTAAGATGGTCTGAATAATGTCTCTTTTTTCAATATCCATCTCATCCAAAATGCCTGCATCATAAACCTTCTGCAATCTTTCTTCTTTGGATTTAGGCGGCTGTCTATATCCGACCAAGCCAACAATATCAAATTTATCAATATAATATCCTACGGTTTCTCTAATCTTTCTTACATAGGTTTCTTCTATTAACAGCTCCATAGTCATTCTATCTTTATCATCTGATGCCTTGAAGGAAACATAAAAATCCTGATAAGTTGGATATTGCGATAAAATATTATTCTTTACACAGCTTTCAATATTCTGTTTGACAAGATTCCCATTTTCGTCTGTATAACGGACTTCTTCCCCATCAATGATCACATCCACACCATTCACTTTTATTTTCTGAATATGCCCTCTAGGCTTGCCTTTATCTTTATCCTCACCATTTCCATCCGTCTCTTTTTGTGGACTATTCTTCGGAAATAGACCATTCTCTCCTACTTCCATGACTGCTACCGGTTCTCCATCAAACTCCGGATCTTCAAACTGATGATAATTTGCTCTGAAATCTAAGATTGTAAAATGCAGCTTGCTCTTCTTTTCTTCATCAATCGTAAAATTTTCGTTGATTCTTGTCCCTCTGCCAATTGTCTGTTTAAATTCTGTCATAGAGCCAATAGACTTATCCAAAACAATCAGTTCGCAAGTTTCCGAATCAACGCCTGTTGACATCAATTTACTTGTAACTGCAATGACAGGATATTTTATATTCGGTTCAATAAAATTATCCAATTCTGCTTTTCCAATCTCATCATCGCCTGTAATTTTCATTATATATTTGCTATTTTCCTGCACTAAATCTGCATTAAGGTTTTTCAGCTTCAAAACCATTGCATTTGCATGGTCAATATTCTCACAGAAAACAATAGTTTTTGCATATCTGCAATCATTTTCTTTCATATAATCTGTAATTCTTTTTGCAACAATTTCCTGTCTCTCTTCCACAACAATAGTCCTGTCAAAGTCTTTCTGCGTATAAACCCTATCCTCTACAGGATTGCCCTCCACATCTAATTTACCCGCTGGCGGTCTATATCCTTCTTTATCAATATTAAGTTCCACCGAAATAACCCTGTAAGGAGCGAGAAAACCATCCTCAATGCCCTGTTTTAAAGAATATGTATATAAAGGTTTATCATCTGTTTCCGCACAAAAATAATTGATATTTGACACATCTTCCGTTTCCTTAGGTGTAGCAGTCAATCCAAGCTGCGTTGCAGAAGCAAAATATTCCAATATTTCATGCCAGTTGGAATCCAAATCTGCGGAGCCTCTATGACACTCATCCACAATAATCATATCAAAAAAATCAGGCGGAAGTTCCTTATAATAATCTTTATCCTTACTCTTTAACTGTTGATAAAGCGCCGTATATACCTCATAAGCAGTATCTTTCTTTATATTTGCGCTTTTCATTTTCACCATAACACCCATATCCACAAATGGTTTAAAATCTTTCCGCATGGTCTGGTCTGCAAGTGCATTTCTATCTACCAAATACAGGATTTTCTTTTTGCTCTTACTTTTCCACAATCTCCATACAATCTGAAATGCCGTAAATGTCTTACCTGTTCCTGTTGCCATAACAAGAAGTATCCTATTTTTACCCTGCGCGATAGCGTCAATTACTCTGTTAATGGCAATTCTCTGATAATATCTTGGTTTCCTAGGGTTAGCTTTTGATGTATCAACATAATAAGGCTGATTGAGCAGTCTAACATCATCTTCCGATAGCCCTTTTTCCTTGACATATTTATCCCATAATTCTTCGGAATATGGAAAATCCTGCATTTTCAACTTGTCATTATTTTTATGGATAATCAAATCCTCTTCAATTAAATCCACCCCATTTGTTGTATATGCAAACGGAATATCCAGAATTTCAGCATACTCAAGAACCTGTTGATATCCTTCCATCGCACTATGTTCTATTCCTTTTGCTTCTACTAAAGCCAAAGGAATATTGTCTTTAAATAATAGAAGATAATCTGCTTTTTTCTTATCTCCCCTTGATACCTTATCACCGTCAATATTTACCCTGCCATCCGTAAAGTAATATTCCATGATGATATTATCAGAATTTTCTTTTCCCCATCTTTCCTGAATAATCGGAGTAATGTATTTCTTTTTTGTATTTTCTTCATTTCTTTGTTGCTCTGCAATTTCTTCTGGCGTTAACTGCATAATCTCTTCTCCTTTGATTCTTCTATTGCGATTTATTTTCTGTCCCATTCTTAGACTTCAAACTCTTCATAACACTGTCATTTACAACTGACTAAGTAATTTACAAATATGCTTTATACTTTCAATGCTTAAACGATGCTCTCCTTCTAAAATCCGTCTATAAAGCAACGCTTCATCATTATTAAAACTTGTATATACAGATATTGGTCCACTGCCTGTAATTCTTACCTCGCATTCTTCATGTGTAAAATATACCATCCCCTCAATATATGTATTAGCCCCACTCTGCCTCAGATAATTTGCCAGACGATAGATATGGGTTCCAACCTGTTTGATTGGACTGTATATTTCTTTTTCATAAGGCGTTCCTCCTCGTCCGACTTTATATTGTGTCCAATACGCTTCCTCATAATTCCCCGCGATACTGCCATTATGATTTTTAGTTTCGACAATAAACACGCCGCTCCTGCCAACAACAATATTATCTATTTCGCTTGTCTTGCCATCGTAATTAATTGTTACATTTTGAAATATCGTATACCCATCAGGAAGTTTAGAAAGAATCTTTGTAGCAATTCTTTCGCCGCTTATTCCAGACGCGAGAATGTCTGTATCCGTGGTATCAGATAGAATATCTATATTCATATGCCCAAACAGCGCAATTATCAAACCAATTTCCAGACATATCGTTATTACTATAAGCGTTATTGAAAATATATCTATAACTACACTAATCACAGCAAAAATACTCCAAATTACAATAGAGCAAATTGCAAACTTACAAAATTTTTTTACAGCTTCCTCACTTCTATTATTTCGTTCCTGTTCTATCGCTAAATACTTCTCTTCTAACTGACGTCCCTTTTTAATTATCTT
Source organism: Blautia sp. (assembly GCA_023664455.1). Lineage (GTDB taxonomy): Bacteria > Bacillota > Clostridia > Lachnospirales > Lachnospiraceae > UBA3282. The sequence continues at coordinate 37,549 of JAMPFM010000017.1, read as the reverse complement.
TGCCATATGATTTTACCTTCAAATAAAACTTGAGACCGCGCTTTAACGCAGCCTCAGATTGGTTCCACTCCCGACAGATCTTACCGTTTTTTACAGGAACATTCATTCCTATACGATAAGCTACGCTTATTTCTAAATTAATATATACTAAAGACCATAATCTGTGTCAAGAAAATTTTTTATATTGATATCATGAAAAACCATAACTATTTTTACTATTTTCAAGATATTTTCTCCTTGACAAATCCTTGTTCTGTAGTAGTATAAAATTAACATCTCCCTCATGCCTCTGTGGAAACACATGCACACTTGAGGGCGTTTTGTTTATAAGGAGTTAATACTGGCGCAATACGGTGGGCGGTCTGAAAGGAGTGTCACAAAATAGCTAAATTTTAGTTATGGAGCAACGCTCCTCTTTTCATAATCATTTTTTAAATCGAAACAAGCGGCACATTCCCCAGAATATGCCGCCCATCTCTTAATCTATATGCTTTACAATGATTTGTTAATGACAATTTCCTCTGCATTGGCTGCAATCGCCGCCGCATTGTAGAGATTTTCCGTTTTTCTTATCGCGTATCATACTTCTGATTGCCAGCCCTGCTGCCGCAATCACGACCGCTAAGGTCACTATCGTCCCTACATTCATGAAAATCCTCCCATCCATACATGAAATTCTTTACTTGCCCACGTTTACGCTAAGTTTCAATTCTTTACTTTCAGTATATGGTCTAAAGAGCATATATGCAAATCCAATGACTACAAGAATTGCAATCGCCGTTCCTATTCCGAAGGAACCGGATACGAAAATATTTCCAATCTGATAAATGCACAAGGATACTAAATATGCCAATCCACACTGATATCCGATTGCAAACCAGAACCATTTTGCGTTGTTCATCTCTCGCTTAATCGCGCCCATCGCTGCAAAACAAGGTGCGCATAACAGGTTAAATACTAAGAAGGAATATGCCGCAAGCGCCGTCATGCTGCCAGCAAGTTCTCCCCATATTTCCGCGCCATCTTCTGCAACTTCCGCAAAACCGAACAATACACCGAAAGTTCCTACTACGTTTTCTTTTGCAATCAGACCGGTAACAGCTGCAACCGCCATCTTCCAATCGCCCCAGCCAAGTGGTGCAAAAATCGGTGCAATCACGCTGCCAACCCGTGCCAAAATACTGTTATCTAAAGCTTCTGCTTCCAGCATACCGAAGGAACCGTCCGCCCAGCCAAAACTCATTAAGAACCAGAGCACAATCGTGGATAAAAGAATAATCGTACCTGCTTTTTTGATAAAGGACCATCCACGCTCCCACATGCTTCTGAGCACACTGCCCACAGTAGGAAGATGGTACGCCGGCAGCTCCATAACGAACGGCGCCGGATCTCCTGCAAACATTTTGGTTTTCTTTAAAATAATACCGGAACAGATAATCGCTGCAATCCCTACGAAATATGCGCTCGGTGCAACCCACCATGCGCCGCCGAAAAGCGCGCCGGCAATCAATGCGATAATCGGCAGTTTTGCGCCACAAGGGATAAATGTCGTCGTCATAACTGTCATTCTGCGATCCCGTTCGCTCTCAATCGTCCGGGAAGCCATAACTCCAGGAATACCACATCCCGTACCAATCATTATCGGGATAAAGGACTTTCCAGAAAGTCCGAATTTACGGAAAATACGATCCATGATAAATGCAATTCTCGCCATATATCCGCAGCCTTCCAGGAATGCAAGGAAGATAAACAATACAAGTATCTGCGGCACGAAGCCAAGCACTGCTCCCACACCTGCAACGATACCGTCCAGAATCAATCCCTGTAACCAGTCCGCACAGCCGATACTTACCAAGAGGCTTTCCACTGCGGGCGGGATAATATCGCCAAACAATACATCATTCGTCCAGTCCGTCACAAAGGCGCCGACCGTCGTTACCGAGATATAATAAACGATAAACATTACAACTGCAAAAATCGGCAGCGCCAGAATCCGGTTTGTTACAATTCTGTCAATCTTATCGGACGTCGTCAGCTGACCCTTTTTATTCTTGGTGCAGCACTCGTCGATAATTGAGGAAATATAGACATATCTTTCATTGGTGATGATACTTTCCGTATCGTCGTCATACTTATCTTCCAACGCCTTGATTTCATCGGATACATCCGGCAGTGTCTTTAACTGTTCTACAATCTTATCGTCTTTCTCAAGCAGCTTGATTGCAAAGAAACGTTTCTGCTGTTCCGGGACATCCATCCCCAGCTTATCTGCGGCGCGTTTAATCGCAGATTCCACATCTTCCGCAAACGTATGCACCGACGCCGCTTTTCCTTTTGCCGCCGCTACTGCTTTATCCGCTGCTTCCTGGACGCCCGTGCCCTTCAATGCGGAAATCTCTACAACCTCGCAGCCCAGCTTCTTACTCAGTTTATCCGCATGGATACTATCTCCTGTCTTGGTTACGACGTCCATCATGTTTACCGCCATAACCACCGGAATCCCCAGCTCTAATAGCTGTGTGGAAAGATAAAGATTCCTCTCCAGATTCGTCCCATCCACGATATTCAGAATCACATCCGGTTTTTCTGTAATCAGATAGTTTCTTGCCACAACTTCTTCCAAGGTATAGGGAGATAAAGAATAAATCCCCGGCAAATCCATAACCGAAACTTCTTTATTATTTTTTAACTTACCTTCTTTTTTCTCTACCGTTACGCCTGGCCAGTTTCCAACGAACTGATTCGCACCTGTCAGGGCGTTAAATAGTGTTGTTTTTCCGCAGTTTGGATTTCCTGCTAACGCTATTGTAATAGCCATTTTTCCCATTCCTTTCTATCTCTTTTTTAAGCATTTAATCAACTTCTATCATTTCCGCATCTTCTTTGCGGACGGATAGTTCATATCCCCTTACCGTAACTTCCACGGGATCTCCAAGAGGCGCAACCTTCCTGACATAAATCTCCACGCCTTTCGTCACTCCCATATCCATGATACGGCGTTTCAGTGCGCCGGTTCCGTTGATTCTCGTCACCGTCACGGTGTCGCCCGGCTTTGCGCTTCGCAATGTTTTCATAAATACATCCTCCTCGTTTGAAATTTTTCCAACTCTAAATCATAATTCCTTTTGCCATATTTCTATCAATGGCAACGCGGGAATCTTTCACATTAACAATCAGGTTTCCGCCAATGGAAGAAATCACCGTAACCGCAGCTCCTGCGACAAACCCAAGTTTTTCTAAAAAAAGCCTTGTTTCTTCTTTCCCGGTCACTTTCTTAATAGAATTTTGTTCTCCCTCTTTTGCAAATACTAACGGCATACACTCATCTCCTTTATCATCTGGCTTTCCTATGTAATCTCATAGGCGGGTGCGGAATCTTTTCGACAAATTCCTCGACCGCAGTTAGTTCACTCTAACCTTGCAATTATAAGTTAGCACTGCCTAACTTATTTGTCAAGACTATTTTTATCTTTTTTTAATATTTTTTTCATGACGCCAACAAGAAAATCGCTACGCGATTATCTTGAATAATTTCCTATATGATAAAAAGACAGCGCCCAACCCCTCGGCTAAGCGCTGCCTATCATCTCATAATCTTATGACCTTACCATTTTATAATCTCTTCAAAAGCTCTTCCCTCTGCGCTTCATATCCCGGTTTTCCAAGCAGGGCGAACATGTTCTTCTTATAGCTTTCAACGCCCGGCTGGTTAAACGGATTCACGCCTAACAGATATCCACTGACGCCGCAGGCAAATTCAAAGAAGTAGAACAACTCGCCTAAATAGAACTCATTGACCTCTGGAATATTGATAACGAAATTCGGAACCTGTCCGTCGGTATGCGCCAGAATCGTTCCGTTCATCGCGCTCTTATTGACGAAATCCACGCTCTTGCCCGCAAGGTAGTTGAGCCCGTCCAAATCTACGGGTTCTTCCCCGATTAAAATTTCTTCCCTGCTTGTCTCGATATTCAAAACCGTTTCAAACATCGTCCTTGCGCCGTCCTGGATAAACTGTCCCATAGAGTGCAAATCGGTCGTCAAATCCACGCTTGCCGGGAAGATACCTTTCTGGTCTTTTCCTTCGGACTCGCCGTACAACTGTTTCCACCATTCGGAAACATAATGTGCCGCCGGCTCGTAGTTGGCAAGAATCTCGATGCCTTTTCCCTTTCTTAATAAAATGTTCCGCAGCGCCGCATACTGCAGGGCGTCGTTTTCTTCAAAAGGAGCTTCTAACGCCATCTTTCTGCCTTCCGCTGCGCCTTCCATCAACTTATCGATATCTGCGCCGGAAACTGCTATCGGCAGTAAGCCGACTGCGGTAAGCACGGAAAAACGTCCGCCTACATCATCCGGTACTACAAAGGACTCATAGCCTTCTTCTGTCGCCAGATTTTTCAGGGAACCTCTGGCTTTGTCCGTGGTCGCGTAAATTCTCTTTGCCGCGCCTTCTTTGCCATATTTCTTCTCAGCCATTTCCTTAAATACACGGAATGCAATCGCAGGCTCGGTCGTCGTGCCTGACTTAGAAATCATATTGATGGAAAAATCCCTGTCGCCGATGACATCAATCAGATGTTTAATATAGGTGGAGCTGATAGAATTTCCTACAAAATAAATTTCCGGGGTTTTTCTGATAGATTTATCCACCACATTGTAGAAGCTGTGTCTCAAAAATTCAATCGCTGCTCTCGCGCCAAGATAAGAACCGCCGATACCGATGACCAGCAGCACTTCGGAATCACTCTGAATCTGCGCCGCCGCCTTCTTGATTCTCGCAAACTCTTCCTTATCATAGTCAACCGGAAGGTCAATCCATCCGAGGAAATCATTTCCTGCGCCGCTCTTTCCTACCAGCACTTCCTTTGCGTCCAGCGCAAGTTTTTTCATGGATTCTACCTCCGCTTCCTTAATAAAGGGAGCCGCTTTTGAATAATCAAATTTAATTTTGCCCATTGTTCATCTCTCCTTCTTATATAGTCATCCGACTAATGTTATGTTTAGTGTAGCATTGCTTATCGGCTTTTTCAAGATAAAAAATTGGAAGCCGCAGGGCAGAAAACCCGCAAAGGTTCTCTGCGTCACTTCGCCCTAAATCCGTCTTCTATGTTATCGCCTATCAGCGTACTTCTTTCCAGCATAACGGGATAACATGTTCCGGGGCATACATGGTAACTGTTTATTTCAATGCCGTCCGCTGCATAATAAATTGTATTTCCGTTGATTTCAAGACTTTGCATATTTCCGCTGTCATAATCTTTCTGCGTGATATAGTAAGGTTCTTTCAGATTCTGTTTTACAAAAACACCCGCGTCCGTCACATACTGGTCCCAATAAGGACTGACGGATACCAGGATGCAAAAGAGCAGTCCGCCTGTCGCAAGGCTGGCGAAACCTTTCTTCGGCATACTGATGCATTCCCCCACGGCAAGCATAATCACCGCAAATAGAAATGCAAGCCCATACCGGATAAAAGGCGCCATCAGGAACCAGACTAAGATGTTTGCCCATATGGTAATATGAAGAATCCCGTATTTTAGCGAAAATTTCTCTTTTTTTACCGCCTTCACAACCCAGATAAAAAGCTGCAGCGCTGCCCCCAAAACGACCGCGCCAAGAAACATCTGCTCATACCGGAACTGATGCTCCCACCAGACCGGAAGCCACTTAGAAATCGGCAAATCCACTTTTGCCGTATCGTACAGGCAGCGCCCCCAGACTTTAATCTGATTCGCGTCTATTAGAAGATATTCTTTGGGGATTTTCCATTCCGGGTGAAAAATATCGATATGTTCAAATGGATACAAAAGCCAGCCGGAAATCAGATAATTCCGAACCAGAAAAGGACACAAAATAACGCAGCCGCAAAGAAGACATGCGGCGATATCTTTCCACTTTTTCTCTTTTATCAGATAAACGGCAGGATAAACCGCCAGCAGGACAAGCATACATGCCGAAAACTTCAGCGTCGCCACGAAGACTGCGGCAATCGACAGCAGCGCGTAGGGGCGGATGTCCGTACTGGAAACATTCGCTTCACACCACGCCGTCAGAATGAAGAAAACAAAAAACATAACCGCGTAGTCTGTCGCCGGGGACATGCTGCGCGTGATATTTACCAGCGTATAAAATAAAATGCCTATTTTCATCATATCCGGGATATGATTCTCATGCCGCTTGAAATCTTTTAACCCATGAAATGCATACAGACACATGACGACTTCCAAAAATCCCGTCGTCGTATGCAGGGAATGTCCCAACAGCCACCGCAGACTGAACATGGCGGCAAAGGCAAGATAAGAACTATTGTAGGCAAAATGCAGCTGCAGATTGCCCACGCCTTTTATCAGACCATACTCCTCATACAGCCGGATTGCCGCAGCATGATAAATATTCGTATCGGTATGAAACTCCCCTCTGGAAGTAAAAAAAGCGATTCCCAGAATGAAACAGGCATAGAACAACCCTTCCCAGGAACACACCACCGGCGCATAGGTTTTCCAAAGCTTTCGCAGCGTATCCCTTCTCCGGTAAGCACAAAATAAGGCAATCGCAAACAATAAAATATGAGAAACCGCCCCTATCCTGCCAAAAATGCTAAAAAACTGCGCATACACAGTAATTCCTATCATCCCCGCAACAAGATAGTGCGTCCATGAGAATTTAATGCTTTTTACCCCCCCCAGCATTTCCAGCCCGATAAGCGTACAAATACACGCTATATACAGCCAGCTTAACAACACCGCCACCATAAATCCATCCTCCATACCAGAGCAGTTTTCACGCGGGCGCAGACGCCTATCCAGACTCCCAGATTCCCGCTTATCCCTAACCGCCCTGTCTCATCATTTTATTTAAACACAGTATATAAAACCTCCCTTTCCATGTCAATCACTACCCAATAATCCACCAGCCCCAGGCATCGCTCTTCCCATCAACCTTTTCTCGCCGAACCGATGGTGCCAAGGGCGCCGAGAGGAGCAGGGCAGATATTATTCCCGCGAAGGCCCTTGAAAAACGCCGGCACTTAGCGAAAAAGACGCAAAGCGGCTTTTGAGCTTAGTACCGCTGCGTTTTTCACGGAGCGAGAGCGCGCCTTCGCGGGAATAATATCTGCCCTGCTCCCCTCGGCGCCCGCCCCCCAGCAACCGCCCCGCCCCCTCAAAACTCCTTCTTCCGCATAATCCCCACACTAACACGAAACGACACCGCAAGACACCCCAGAAAAACCAGGCAGACCAGCATCCCTATCACCCATTTATCTAAAGAAAGAAATTTCATAACGATATGGACAATCATATCCTGCAATTCCCCTTCCTTCGCCAGAAACGGAATCAGAATATCCTTAACCGACGTTATCACCACTATGGCAACAGCAAAGATTCCCAATAACACCATTCTACTTTTTTCCCCGGTAAATTTCAGTTGCAATGGCAGCATCAGCATTTGAAAAAACATAAAACTCACGACCGTAGCAATCGCTTCCACAAAAATCTGCATAGCAGCGCTGCGATAGAACAACATACAGACCACCATACTAAATACCGCTCCAAATAAGCTTCCGCCCAACATCAGAATATACTTTTCCACTGCATAAGTTCCCCGTTTCACCGGCAATGTCATAAGAAACGTCATACCCTTATTATGCACATCATAGGTAATTGTATTCAAAACCAGCAATGCAAATATCATCGACGAATATCCTATGAAAAAAGCATAATTGCCATTTCCTTGCATGACAAATACCATCATCACCAATAATAAAATAATCATAAATCTTGCGTTATGAAGCACCAGCCTTATATCTTTTACTAATAATCCTTTCATACGAATCCCTCCATATCAGAATCTCAACTGAATCATGACGCCATTCCCAGCCTGCAATCCTACTCCTTTTCACCCTTTGCAACCATCAGCATGATATCGTCAATACTGCCCTTTTCCACGACAATCGCCGGATAGTTATCCAGATAAAACTGCTTATCCCTTGTCAGAAGCTTATAGCCGAAAGATTCCTTCTTCCGATAGTTGATATAACGTTTATCTAACGCCCGGTACTGTTCTTCATCCACCTTGAGAATGCCGTAATCAGACAAAATCACATCGGTATCCTCATGAAACAAAATGCTCCCATTCTGCAGAAAATATAAGTCATCGCACAATCCTTCCAAATCGGAAGAAATATGGGAGCTGACAAGGATTCCCCTGTCTTCTTCACTCATGTATTCCCGCATCTCATCCAGCAAATCATTGCGCGCTACCGCGTCCAGCCCCACCGTGGGTTCATCCAGAATCAGAAACTTCGCATCATAACTCATGGCAATTAGCAGCTTAAACTTCGCCTTCATTCCGGTAGAAAAGTCGTTCAACGGCTTCTTCATCGGCAGCCCGTATTTTTCACACTTCTGTATAAAACGCTCTTTCCTGAAATTCGGATACGCCGCTTTCATCACCGCGATAACGTCCGCGATTGTCAGGATATCGCTGAAGGTGCTTTCCGCAAGAACCACCCCGATTTGCTGCTTATCTGTCATAGAAATCTGCCGGCTGTCTTTCCCCAATATTTCTATCCTGCCGCCGTCTATATGAATCAGCCCCAGCGCAGCTTTAAAAGTCGTGCTTTTCCCCGCCCCATTCGCGCCTATGATTCCGGTAATACGTCCCTCTTCCACCTGCAGAGAACAATTTAAACAAAAATCTTTATATTGTTTTTGCACACCATCTAATTTTAACAACATAAACCCACGCTCCTTTTTCACTCCATCTTTTCCGCTTTTATTCCATGAGTAAATCAAACAACTCCCGGATTTCCTCATCTTTCATTCCGCACTTACGTCCCTCGGCGATAGCCAGCTCCAACTTCGCTTCCACCTCTTTTGTCTTCTCTTCCTGTAAAAAGTTAGCATTGCCCCGCGCCACAAAACTGCCTTTCCCGTGCACGGTGACAATAAAACCTTCCTCTTCCAGACAATCGTAAGCTTTTTTCACCGTCAGGGCGCTGATTTTCAGATCCTTGGACAAAGACCTTACCGAAGGCAGCATCGTTTCTTCCTGCAGCCGCCCATCCATAATCATCGCCTTAATCTGCCCGACGATTTGTTCATAAATTGGTTCCATCGATGAATTACTGATAATAATATTCATAGTTTTTATCCTTTTTATTTTGCAAAATTTTCATGAAAAGGAAATGCGCATTCCTGTCTCGACAATAAACAGTATATAACAGTATATATCAGTTGTCAATAGGGATGGAGCAGCTTTTTAAAAAAAGAGGTGTTTTCTATGCAGGGGTGTGGTAAAATGCTGGGGATAGGAGGCGCTCCAAAATGAAACTACTAATCCTAGAAGACGATATCGGTTTAAACCGCGGCATTTCCTACGCATTGACCCAGGAAGGCTACGAAATATCCAGCGCGCAGACCATGAAAGAAGGCTTTACCATTTTTGAAAAAGAATCGCCCGATGCAATCCTGTTAGATCTAAACCTGCCGGACGGTGACGGAATTGATTTTTGCAAGAAAATACGCAGCGTTTCCGGAAGCAAATCCGAAACGCCGATTCTGATGCTTACCGCACGGGATATGGAAGTGGATGAAATCATGGGGCTTACCAGCGGCGCCGACGATTATATCACGAAACCCTTTTCCGTATCCATCCTCAAAATCAGGCTGCAGAATATCCTGAACAGAAAACAAAATAAAACAAAACCCCAAAACATGCTACAGTCCGGGGATATTTCTATTGATAAAAATACGCTCCGCGCTTTTTACAAGCAGCAAGAATTGGACTTGAGTATCACGGAATTTCGTCTTTTACAATACTTTCTGGAAAACAAAAACCAGGCACTTTTAAAAGAACAGATTCTACAGCACATCTGGGACATGGACGGCAATTATGTGGAAGAAAACACCCTTTCCGTCAATATCAGCCGTCTTCGTAAGAAACTCGGCAAAGACTATATCCGCACCATTCCGGGCATCGGCTATCTATGGGAGGAAAAAGCATGACGACGCAAATCTGGATTGTAACTTTATGCACAATGCTTGCCCTATACATGGTATCCCTTATCGGAATCACCTTATATCATAAAAAACAGTGGGCAAATCTGGATAGGATTCTGGATAACATTCAAAATGAAAACCATATAGAAGCCGCCATACAGGAGCTTTCCGAGACAAGGGAATCCAAAATCGCCAGCCGGCTGCACCGGATTTTAAATACCGCTTATTTCAAAGAGTCACAGGCGATTGTCGAGAAAAATCAGATTACGGTTTTACTTTCCGACATTTCCCACCAGCTAAAAACACCTCTGGCAAATATCGTAATGAATATGGAACTTTTACAGGATGATACCCTGCCAAAAGAAAAGCGGCTGGAATTTCTAGCCCACACCAAAAGTCAGGCGGAGAAAATGCAATGGCTGATGGACAGCCTTTTAAAAGCTTCCCGGCTGGAAAACGGCATGATTCAGTTTCATGCACAATACACCGGCATCAAACAGACCATCGCCCAAGCCGTCAGCGCAGTCTATGCACAGGCGTCCGCCAGACAAATCCAACTGTCCGTAGAAGATTTCCAGGATATAACCCTCTATCACAATCCCAAATGGACCGCAGAAGCGCTGACCAATATCCTGGAAAACGCCATAAAATATTCCCCGGAAAAAAGCTGCATACGCATCGCCATTTCCCGGCTGGATATTTACACAAGAATCACCATTCAGGATGAAGGCATCGGCATCCCGGAAAAAGAATACAACCATATCTTCCAGCGTTTTTACCGCGGCAAAGAAGTTAATCAGCAGGAAGGCAGCGGACTCGGACTCTACTTGGCGCAGCTCATCCTGCAATGTGAAAAAGGCTATATTTCTGTATCCTCAAAAATCGGACAGGGAAGCTGTTTTTCTGTTTTCCTTTTAAATCCTACTTCCACGGAAATCAATTATCAGTCCGCATTTAGGTTTTAGAGTGGCCAGACAGATATAAATCCCGTGAAGGCGCGCTTTCGCTCCGTGAAAAACGCAACAGTACTAAGTTCAAAAGCCGCGTTGCGACTTTTTCACTAAGTGCTGGCGTTTTTCAAGGGCCTTCATGGGATTTATATCTGCCTGACCAGTTCAACAGAAAAGAGCGGACTGATAATTGATTTCTGTATCCTACTCCGCCTTTTTATTAATGTAATTCGTTTTATATTTGGAATACATGATTTTCTGGCTATGGTAGAGACCATAATAACCGGACAGCATATAACTAAACGCAATTGTCAGCAGAAAATACGGCATTCCTTCATATCCAAACAACTCAAAACTAATCAGCAGCGAAGTAATCGGACAATTCGTAACGCCGCAGAAAATACCTGTCATTCCCACCGCCGCACAAAGCATCGGCGAAAATCCTATCAGATTGCCGAACAGACAGCCAAACGCCGCCCCGATACAAAACGACGGCACAATCTCGCCCCCTTTGTATCCGGCGCCCAGCGTGAGGGCAGTAAACACCATTTTCAGGAAAAATACTTCTCCCGATACGCTGCCGTCCATACAGCGGGCAATCACATTCATCCCCGACCCGTTATACGTCTGATCTCCCACCAGCAGCGTCAGCGCGATGATGATGCAGCCGCCCACAATAATCCGTAGATAAGGATTGGTCAAAAACTTCTTATAAAGATGCTCCGACTGATGCAGCAGGATACAGAAAAACACACTGACAAACGCGCACAAAATTGCCAGCCCGGAAACCCTTATTGCAGAACCAATTGTAAAGGAAGGAATATTATCCAATAAAAAAAGCTCTGCTTCCGCGCCAAAAGAAGACGCGATGCCATGCGCAATCAGAGACGCCACCACACAAGGCACCAGCGCCACATAATACATGACACCCACACTGACTACCTCCATAGAAAAAATCGCCGCCGCCATCGGCGTTCCGAACAAAGCAGAAAACGCGGCGCTCATCCCGCACATGGTCAGAATATGTTTATCCTTTTCATCAAAATGGAACAATTTCCCGATTTCATTTCCGATACTGCCGCCCAACTGCAGCGCCGCGCCTTCCCTTCCGGCGGAACCGCCGAATAAATGCGTAATCAGCGTGGACACGAATATCAGCGGCGCCATCCTAAGTGGCAGCTCGTCCCCAGAGTGGATGGACGATAACACCAGATTCGTCCCCGTATCCTTTTCATCATGAAGCAGACGGTACGCGCCTACAATCAGAACGCCTCCCACAGGAAGCAGCCAGATAATCCACGGATGCTCCGCGCGCATGGCTGTAACCGCGGACATGCAAAAATAGAAAGCCGTCCCTACAAGCCCCACTACCGTCCCGGACAAAATGGCAAAAATAACCCATTTTATCGAAGTCCTGACCCTTTGCAGATTGTGTTTTATTTTGTGTTTTACGATTTCGTTCATGATTTGTGAAATGCCTTTCCCATTGATAGCTTCATCATAGCATTTCTTTATTGTAAATTCAAGGACTGCGGGGAAGCAGGAATTGCGCTGACGCAGTTAATTTGCTTGGGACAGGCTTTTCCATGATTATTCCAACTCTTCTACTGTAATACACCTAATTTCCTTAAACTGTTTCAACTGTTTATCATTTGTTAAAAACAAATCACAGCCAGTTAAACAAGCTGATGCAAGCTGTAAAGCATCCATAGTTTTGAAATTTTTATATTCTGCACGAATTTGTGCTGCCTTTTCGGCTATTTCTTTATCAATACTTTTTATTCCTATATCCATTCCATCAGTAAATGCATATAAGGCATTTATCAGTTTCAAATTATTCTGTCGATATGGATATATCAAATATTCTGTTATCGTTATAGCCGATGTAATATAATCACAATCTACATATATTTTCCAAAATTCCTTCATTTTTGAATAATACAATTCATTATTTTCCAAATAGTACACAATCGGAGAGGTATCTAAAAAAATCTTTTTAGCATCTATCATTGTCTCGCAGCTCCCTTATATATTCATCAATCTCTTCTACCGTTCTTTCAGAAGAAATAACAAAAGCATCCGTTTCAATTAAACGCCTTCTTTTTTCTGTTCTCGTATCAACTTTTTGTCGATTAATCCTATCTAAAATAGTAATAACCACTTCATCACCTACACTAAAATTTTTACGGTCTTCTTCATTTACAACTATCTGATTACCATCATAATATCCTTTTACTGCTGCCAGCATATAACAATTTCCTCCTTCTATTTATCCATTTGTATTATAATGTATTCTTTGCATCTTTTCAATGTTGATGAAAATTTCGATAGGAACAATCTTTCTGAAAACTATTCTAACATATTAATAACCACATCCATAATTTTTACCCTCACAAACCCCTTTATGACAATATTGTCACAACTTCCCGCCCTTTTGTCAGAATCCTGTAAGAAGTACCTGTTATAATAACCTTAAAGCTATATTCAGATAGGCAATTGCGAAACTAAGATTTTACAGCCGCCCGTTGTGCAGAATATACAATCCAACGCAGGCACGCTCTCGCTACGGTTCAAACGCAGCGGTACATAAGATGCCAAAGTACGGCATCTAAGTACCGGCGTTTTCACAGTACCTGCTTTTGGAGTTGTATATTCTGCACAACTACACATTCTTATACTTTAGTTTCGCAAACGTCTGCTATATTCAGACAAAGAAAGAAGGATTCTACACATGAAAATACTGGAAACCGTAAATCTGAAAAAATACTACGGCAAAGGCGATACGCAGGTGAAGGCGCTGGACGGCGTGAACCTGACCGTGGAAGAAGGGGAATTTACTGCCGTGGTCGGCACTTCCGGCTCCGGGAAATCCACGCTGCTGCATATGCTGGGCGGGCTGGACTACGCAACCGAAGGCGCCGTATCCGTCGCCGGGAAAAAGATTTTTGAACTGGACGAAACCGCACTGACCATTTTCAGAAGACGGCAGATTGGATTCATCTTCCAAAGTTATAATTTAATCCCCATCCTGAGCGTCTATGAAAATATCGTGCTACCTCTGGAACTGGACGGGCGAAGCATCGACGAATCTTTTGTAGAAACCATCGCTCACACGCTGGGACTGCAAAACAAACTAAACAGCCTTCCGGGGCAGCTTTCCGGCGGACAACAGCAGCGAGTGGCAATTGCCCGCGCGCTTGTGACGAAGCCGGCGATTATTCTGGCGGACGAGCCTACAGGAAACCTCGACAGTAAAACGACTCAGGAAGTGTTGGGTTTGCTTAAACTAACCAGCGAACAGTTTCACCAGACCATCGTCATGATTACCCATAACGAGGCGCTGGCACAGCTCTGCGACAGAGTCATCCATATTGAAGATGGCAGGATTGTCGGCGACAGTGCACCGGGAAAGGAGGATTCCCATGAAAAATAATAATGGCGCGTCCATCCGCAGACTCTCTGACCGCAGTCTGAAAAACAACCGCATGAGAAATGTTTTTGCGATTCTGGCAATCGCCCTGACCGGACTTCTTTTTACCGCCGTTTTCTCACTGACAAGCGGCGGCGCGCAGGTCATGCAGGAAGAGACCATGCGGGAAGTCGGCGGCAGATTTCACGCAGGGTTAAAAATGGCAACAGAGGAACAATACGAAAAAGTCATCGCGGACCCGTTAATCAAAAAATACAGCTATGACATTTTGATCGGAGTAGCAGACAATATTAGGAAACGCCAGGCGGAACTGCGCTATACACCGGATGAGGATTCTCTGGAAGATATGTTTATCACACTGAAAGAAGGGCACATGCCCGTGGAAAAGAATGAAATTATTGTAGACACTTTCGTCCTGGACGAGTTAAAACTTCCCCATACCACAGGTGTAACTGTTCCGCTGACATTCCGTTTCCTGGATAAAACCATCGAAGATGAATTTATCGTAAGCGGCTATTACCAAGGGGACGCCATCTCCCACGCCAGCGAACTTTTTCTATCCGAAAGTTACTGGATGACACTCAAAGGCTCATGGAGCGACGAAGACTTTCTGCGCTGGGGGCAGGAACACCCGCAGGATGCACACGTTGGATTAAGAGCCGTCAATCTCTTTTTCCAGAATGATTCCCATCTGGAAGAAAAAGTAAAGACCGTCATCCAAAATGCCGGTTATATACCGGGCGAAGAATTAAAATACGGCGTCAACTGGGCGTATATGAGCAGCCGCATGGAAGCCATAGATCCTCTTACGGCTATGATAATCGGCGTTGCAATTTTGGTCATCCTAATTACAGGCTACCTGATTATCTATAATATTTTTCAGATTTCCGTCATAAGCGATATCCGGTTTTACGGATTACTGAAAACCATAGGCGCTACCAGAAAACAACTGCGCAGACTTATCAGGCGGCAGGCGGCGCTTTTATCCCTGATAGGCATTCCCATCGGTCTGATTCTCGGCTATGGAACCGGCGCCGCCATCCTTCCGCTTGTGTTTAGGATAGCGGATAGCCAGATGAAGGACATTGCCTTGGAAATGAATCCCTGGATTTTCATATTTGGCGCAGGATTTTCCGCCCTGACCGTCTTTTTAAGCTGCCGCAGACCGGGCAGGATTGCGGGCAATGTTTCTCCGATAGAAGCAGTCAGATATACGGAACCCATCAAAGTCACCAAACGGGATAAAAAACGCCGCACGCGTTTCAGCGCTTTCTCTATGGCGCTTTCTAACCTTGGCAGACACAAACGCACCACTATCGTTGTAACAGCAGCTATTTCATTCAGTATCATATTATTGGCAATCATTATGACCGCGATCAACGGCTTTCAACTAGACCAATATCTTGAGCAGAGAATCGTCGGGGATTTTCTGGCGGCAAATGTCAACACGACTTCCATGTCCGCCAGAAGCGCTGACTGTGACATAACTCCAGAATATCTGGCGTTTGCCGATAATCTGGACGGTATTGAAAGCAGAGGCGAAATGTGGGTAAACTTTGGAAGATATTTACAGATTAACGGTAAAGCGATAACACAATATCAGAAGCTTGCCGGCGAAGGCAAATTAAGACAGGATTCCTACAATGCATATAATCTGGAAAAAATTTTAAACGGAGAAAGCTCTATGGACGGCTTCTTCTATAGTTATACCGAAAATATGCTGGATAATCTGACTGTATTGGATGGGAAGCTGGATATCGAAAAATTTTCAACTGGCGATTACATTTTATTAGGACAGCTTCTGGGAAATGACCATATCGAAACGAATGAGCATGTTTATCATCCTGGTGATTTGGTAACGGTAGAATTTATCACCGACGATACCATTAGTCATGAAATTACGAATGAAGCCGGCGAGCTTATCGGCGTCCAATATGAAAACCTCGGCACGAAAGAATATGAAGTCATGGCGATTGTCGATATCCCTTACAGCATGAATCTGCGCCGGTATTCTATGAACTGCTGCGACGCCGTCCTTCCTATTACGGAGCTTAATGCATCCTCCCAATGCTTTGCGGTATCCTATCAGGTTCAGGATGAATATCAGAAAAACTTTGAAGATGCGCTGAAAGAATATACGGAAACCATCGACCCACAGATGGGATTCTCCTCAAAAGCTTCCTTACAGGCGGAGTTTGAAACTATTATTTTTTCCATCGCCGCCATCGGCATGACGCTTTCCGTGGTCATTGCCTTCATCGGAATCCTCAACTTCATCAACGCCATGATTACGGAAATCATATCCCGAAGACGAGAATTTGCCATGCTGCAAAGCATCGGCATGACCAACGCCCAGCTTAAAAAGACGCTGATTTACGAAGGTCTCTGCTACATTGGCATTTCCGGCGTCATCAGTTTTGTTTTGGGAAGCGTCTTATCAAAAGGCATTCTGAATGCGCTAAACAATGTTGTCCTGTTTTTTGAATACCGTTTCCAGATACTGCCGTTTATCATCATGCTCCCGCTGCTTATGCTCGTCGCAACGCTTACGCCGCTGTTTGCGTATAGCAGGATGCGGAAAAAGAGTCTTGTGGAGAGGTTGGGGGATGCGGAATAGAGATGTCATTGAATTTTGAGGTTTATGGGAAAATCTTCATAATTCTGATTTTAAGAGGGCAGTCCTTCAAGTCATTTCATGACTTTTGGGACACCCTCGTGACAATGATGTAAGTTTAAACAGGCTGCTTTCCAAACATTTCAAAGTATTCCTGTGCTTTTTGCAGGGATACATTGAGTTTATTCTGAAGCCGTTGCAGGATATCATTTTCAGAGAGACCAAGATCCAGACCTGTTTCAATGATGCCTTCCGCTTTACCTTCGGCTTTACCTTCGGCTTTACCTTCCGCTTTGCCTTCCGCTTTGCCTTTCATTTCACCATCTTTTTCAATCTCATCAAATAAAGTACACATAGTAAGTTCCTCCTTCTTGGATAAGGCATTATAATCAACCTTGAGGTTCATCGCACCCGCTACAGCCATAACGACTGTTTTATCAACCTCGTGCTTTTGTGCATAGTCTGTGACTTTCTGCCTTGCTTCATTCTTGGCCAGGTCTTTATCAAGGATTATTTCCATCATATCGAAGAATATGGTATTTGTCATGCTGTGAAAAGTCAGTGTATTCTGCCTTGCTTCTACGAGCAGCATTTTGTAGTCGTTGACAAAAGGCTTCATCTTATCGGGAATATCTAACATCCCGTGAAGGGTAACAGCGCCATCCCAAGGTGTATCGCCATAGTAGATGACAACAGTAATGACCGGGGTGAATCTGTCTGTCCTTTTCATGCGGGACAGATATTCATTTTCCGTCAGCCCTTCTGCCGTCTTGTATTTTGCAGCATTACTGTCATACTGCTTTTTGTAGACACCGTAATCATAACCCATGACGCGCATCGGCATGGCATAATGGATATGTTCCTGTGATTCTATGCCGAGCATGACAAGCTCTACACCATATGCCAGGGATCTCTTATGTATCTTTATGTTGTCCCTTGATGCTTTGATACTTTCTGCATATTTCCGATGCTCCAATATAGAAGATTCTTCTGTATCAACGTCTGCCAGTTCATCAGGATAGATGACCTGTTCCCCGCCAAACAGAACAGCGTTAAAAAAATCTGCAAACTGTATATTGTCATTCCAGTAATTCTTTAAGATGATATCGGGTTTCAGATCTTGCGTTTTATTTGCCATCGGGTACCTCTTTCTTTTGTATGATAGTAGTATACAATGAAAACTCAGCGGTTTCAAGCGTTTCAAGTCTCATGCCAGCGCCGATTCCTCTATATTGTCCTGTTTTTTAAATACCACTTTTAGAATCAGCGATTTATTGCGGCTGCAATGAAAAAATGTTTATAATAAAAAAGGAAATCAAGTACGGGGGCATATTGCCATCACGGAGCAAAAGACCGGCTTAGAAGAGCATATCAGTTGCCGCTCCCTGCGTAAAACCTCTGGTCATCATGCATGGCGGCAGGGGACCGCCTGCTATGCTGATGGATATTTACAACCATTCCTCTTACAGAATTACGCAGAAATATCTCTGCATTGAACAAGATGATAAAGATAAAGTATATAGAAGCATCAATCTCTGAGAAGATAAATTTTAAAAAATTCCCTTTTCTCTGGCAAATGATCCAAGCCATCTGTCAAACGCATTCTTTCAAAAAATAACTTCCCCTATGACGTCAATGCATTCCTCGATATAAGACATAATGACTTCTTCCGTATAATGTTTGTACGCACTGATATCATAGGGTTTCTTATCCGCATACTGCTCGGTAAGAAGGGACGTTTTCTGACGCGCTAAATCCTCTTTCAAAATATAGCCGTCAATGCCATATACATGCCCCTCTGCTAACAACTTCCAGATTTCTTCCGTATGCGCGCTCGTCTGATGGAGCCATTGGTCAAACCCATACGCTTCTTCCCGGTATGCGGATTGTGCATAAACCTTATCATAATCTTCGCCCTGTACGATTCGTATCCGAAACGGCGCCCACATTCTTCTGTTATTCAGCCAGTCCGTCAGAAGATGCACGCAGTACCCCGCCAGAAAATCCCGGTTTTCCGCATCCCGGCGCTGCTCCCAGAATCGGCGGATATTATCTTTCCATTTAGGACTGTCCAGCGTAACGCCCCACTTAGGACCGCAGCCGTCCCATAAATGGCTGACTTCCTTAATCCGGTAATCATAAGGTTCATGAAAATGTACCGCGTCCGGCGCAACAGAGCCCAGAATGAAATCCCCCTTTTCTTCTATCCAGTCATATCGCTCCAGCAGCCGATAGGCTGTTTCCATATGTATCATTGGGTATGGCATGACAATCTTCTCCTGTTTTTCTCGTTTTGCTATTATTATGAACCTTAATAGAGGAAGGCGCAAGAATCAAGGATTATTTCTTGTGAAAAATACTTATCAACCTATAAATTTACTTGCACAATTATTAGTTACCCTCTTGACTTTAACATAGTAAATTGCTAATATGGTGACGTGCTTTAAATTTGCACAGAATGGAGGATATATTATGAAAAAATTACTTGCACTGACCTTGGCATTGACCTTGCCAATGTCGCTGATTGCCTGCGGCAATTCGGGCACAGACAGCGACAATGTTACCCCGGCGACTGCGGACACTACAGATTCTGCGGATACCTCAGATTCTACAGGCGCTGCGGATACCTCGGATTCTACTGACGCTTCTGATTCCGGCGCAGACAGCGACCTTGCCTACATACAGGAAAAAGGAACGCTTGTTGTAGGTATCACGGATTTCGAGCCGATGGACTACAAAGACGCGGATGGAAACTGGATTGGCTTCGACGCTGATATGGCGACAGCTTTTGCAGAAAGTCTGGGCGTTTCCGTTGAGTTCGTGGAAATCGACTGGGATAACAAAATCATGGAATTGGACGGAAAAACAATCGACTGTGTATGGAACGGCATGACCCTTACCTCGGAAGTTACAAGTTCTATGGAATGCTCCAAAGCATATTGCAATAATGCGCAGGTCGTTATCGTACCCGCGGACGTTGCTGACCAGTATCAGGATACCGACAGCCTCTCTGAACTTACTTTCGCAGTAGAAGCAGGAAGCGCCGGCGAAGAACAGGCGAATGCGTTTGGTCTTAACTGCACTCCGGTAAAGGCACAATCCGACGCTTTGATGGAAGTTGCCGCAGGAACCTCCGACGCCGCAATCATAGATTCCCTGATGGCAGCGGCTATGGTAGGGGAAGGCACCGGTTATGCTGATTTAACCTATACGATAGGCTTAAATAGCGAAGAGTACGGCGTTGGTTTCCGGAAAGGCTCTGACCTTGCCGCTTCTTTAAACGATTTCTTTTCAAGCAGCTACGCTGACGGCAGTATGATGGAATGTGCCGAAACCTACGGCGTACAGGCGGCTATCGTAGAGCAATAAAACCAATTTCCAGCATCGTTTTTTGATGCATTCCTAATGGTATGATTGACTGCATTATCATTTTTATAGGTCAGGTGGCTAAAGCCTGACCTTTTCACCGGAAAAGGAGCAGGGTTATAGACATGGATTTAATTCTCGAACAAATGCCTATCGTTATCCATTCGCTGAATATCGGATTTTTACAGACGTTGAAATTGTTTTTTGTAACATTAATCGGCGCGTTTCCGCTGGGGCTGATCATTGCTTTCGGTTCCATGTCGAAATTTAAGCCGCTTTGCTATTTTACAAAATTGGTGGTCTGGATTGTGCGCGGTACGCCGCTTATGATTCAACTTTTAATCATCTATTACTTCCCCGGTCTGGTACTGCACACCCCTATCTGGGGCGGTGGGGAAGCCGGACGGTTTCTGGCGGCGTCCGTATCCTTTATCCTGAATTATGCCTGCTATTTTTCAGAAATATACCGCGGCGGCATTCAGGGAATCCCGATGGGGCAGACAGAAGCGGGGCTGGTGCTTGGTATGACGAAAAAGCAGATTTTCTTCAAAGTCACGCTGTTACAAATGATTAAACGGATTGTTCCCCCCATGTCCAACGAGATTATCACTCTGGTAAAAGATACTTCCCTTGCCCGCATCATCGCGCTGCAGGAAATTATCTGGGCAGGACAGGCGTTTATGAAAGGCTCCCAGGGAATATCCGGCGCAATCTGGCCCTTGTTTTTTACAGCCGTATACTATCTCATCTGCAACGGCATCCTGACCGTTCTGCTTGGACGATTAGAAAAGAAACTGGATTATTTTAAATAAGATAAAATTTCCACATGCGCTTTATTGTATCAAAAAAAACTAAATTTCATTCCTATAGACAATAACGGAGGAAACCCATGCCGATTTTAGAAGTAGAACATATTCGTAAGACATTTGAACATACAGAAGTGCTCCAGGACATCAGTTTTTCCCTGGAAAAGGGGCAGGTTGTTTCCATCATCGGCTCTTCCGGGAGCGGCAAAACGACCCTGCTGCGGTGTCTGAATTTTCTGGAACGCCCAGATTCCGGTGTCATCCGGGTAAATGGTGAGACTTTATTTGACGCCGAAGATGCGGCTACGCAAAAAGAAAGTGAAATCCGCAAGAAACGGCTTCACTTTGGTCTGGTTTTCCAGTCTTTTAACCTGTTTCCACAATATACAGCGATGCAGAACGTCATGCTGGCAAGCCAGCTGCTCGCCAAAGAAGCGCCCGATTATCAGGCGAACAAAAGACAGATATTAGAAGAAATCGAGACACAGGCTGCGGATTTACTGACGCAGATGGGTTTACAGGATCGCATGACCCATTATCCCCATCAGCTTTCCGGCGGACAATGCCAGCGTGTCGCCATCGCCCGCGCGCTCGCCTTAAAACCGGACATTCTCTGTTTCGACGAGCCGACCTCTGCGCTGGATCCCGAACTGACCGGCGAGGTTTTGCGAGTCATCAAGGAACTTGCCAACCAACAGACCACTATGATTATCGTCACACATGAAATGGCGTTCGCAAGAGACGTTGCCAACCACGTCATTTTCATGGACGACGGGCATATTCTGGAGCAGGGAGATCCTATACAGGTGATTGAACATCCCCGTGAAGAACGGACACGGCAGTTTTTATCGCGGTTTTAAGCATTCCCAGCATTTTCCCTCGCCCGCAGCCAATTCAGGTTCCGGGCTTCCTGAACCTGATCCGGGAAATCAACTTCCTTCCAGGGCGACCGGGTGCAGTCGTCTTTGACCGGGCAGACTTTACATTCCATCTTATTGGCATACCGGGTATCGCCGTTTTTTCGGACGGATTTCTTGCGCAGCACAACCCCCGTCGGACAGTAAACTAAATTTTTTTCCAAATCCCGCACAAAGTAACCTTCCGCCGCCCGCATTCTCATCTGTTCTTCTGTCATAACCAATTTTTCTTCCTCATGTTCGTTTGTATTTTTTCTCATATGTAATAGGAAAACCATGCCTTTCTCTCAGTCTGCATATCCGTACCGAGAATTTAATTGTACACGATAGATAAATCACAAGCCGGACATTTATAATTTAAACTTATTCACTTCCCCGGTCAACTGATTCGCTATATTCATATTCGTATTGGCTTCGCCGCCGATATTGCTTACTTTAGAAGTTAAATCAACTGACACTTCTGTCACATTTGTAATGCCTTTGGCGCTCTCTGATACCGCGATGCTGACTGACGATATAGACTCCTTAATCTGGTCTATACTATGTTTAACCTGCGCGCTTTCCTCTGCAAACGTTTTCATCATCTCACTCATATCGCCTACGTCGCTGCGATAGCTTTCGCTGGTTTCCAATAGCTGTCTATAACCGCCCATCGCCGTTTCATCCATAAACTTTAGCATCATTTCTGCATTCTGCGCCAGCTCGTTAACAGCCTCAATAACGGCTGCGCTGACATTCTGAATCTGTACAGCGGTCTGCGCGGAATTATTCGCCAGTTTCCCGATTTCATCGGCTACGACTGCAAAGCCTCTTCCCGCATCGCCCGCTCTCGCCGCCTCGATGCTGGCATTTAGGGCAAGCAGGTTGGTTTCTTCTGTAATTTCAATGATATTTTCGGTCAGAACATTAATTTCTTCTACGGACTTAGATTTTTCAATTTTTTCATTGACAGAAGCTGCCATTTCCTGTACCTGTACCTTGGCATTTTCCTGTGCCAGGACTGCCTCTTCATTAATCTTTGCCGCTTTTTTCATGACTTCCTGGGCGGAGTCTCTCTCATTCCCGGCATCCTCGGAAATCTGTTCTATCGTTCCATAGATCGTCCCGATGCTTTCATCAATCTGCGCCAGTGCGGCGCTGGTCTCTTCCATAGCGGCGCTCATCTCTTCCATAGTAGAAGATACATCCGTGACACTCATTTCTGCGCCAGACAGATTCTGTACCACGCTCTGTACGGAATCCACAAGCTGATTGGAATTTTCCCGGATATTCAGCATGATTCCCCGGATATATTCCAGGAGCAGGTTGACGTTATTGGCAATAAGCTCTGTCTCGTCGCCAGTCTTAATTTCGAGTTTCTGCGTCAAATCCCCTTCGCTATGCACCAAGTCATAAATCTTACGGTTAACCAGATTCAGGCTCTTCATGACCTGTCCTACCAACAGATTCATCAGAAAAACGGATATGACGATGCACACAACCGCCGTCATAATAATCTGAAGCGTCATTTGATTTAATTTCTTAACCACATTAGCAGCGTCGTAATCACAGCCGATAATGCCGACGATTTTTCCCATGCTGTCCAGAATGGGTTTGTATACGGAAATCAAGTCCCCGTCTTCCGTGTGGTCTATCCCATCTTCTGCATATTCTTCCCCGGCAAAAACATCGGCAAGTTCCTCATAGGGAACATCAAACACCTGCCCCGCCTTCGCCTGCTGCTCCGTTTTATCGGTATCCACACCGTAATAGACCTGGCTGCCATCCGTATACAGGGTGTACAGATACGCAATCCCAATATCTTCCTGCACGCCCCGCATCGTATTAAGCAGCGTCTCATAACCTTCCGTACCTTCGCTGCCCGGTCCAATCCCTTCGACCAGATCCCCGTCGATGACTTCGGTTATAATCTGTGCCGCCATTTTCGCCTCTTCCACGCCCGCGGAAACCATCCCTTCATTAAGCCGTCTGTAAGCGGATATCCCCATACTGCCGCAAATCAATAAAATCAGCACATTACTTAAAAGCAATATCTTCATCCGAATGCTTATTCTTCTGACTCGTTCTTTCATACTCTTTTGCCATCCCTTCTCTGCCGCCTTTCTATGCGGCGCCGTTATCTCATCACTTTTCCGACTCGTTCCCTGCCACCCTCTCAATAAGCGCGACAATCGTACCGATTGCGTCCCTCTGGGAACTTCTGCTCATTGCGTCGATGTAGGTAAGTCTTGTAAAATAAAGTTCCTGCACTTTGTCCACTAAAAGTTTCTTCGTCAAATCATCCTCATCCACTACCATACTAAATCCCTGCGCCTCAAAAGACCTGGCATTTAAAATCTGATCTCCGCGGCTGCTGCCGGAAGGCAGAGGAATCAGCAGATTGGGCTTTTTCAGTGCAAGCAGCTCGTTAATTGCATTCGCACCAGCCCTGGATATGACGATATCCGCCATTGCAAAAATATCTTTCAATTCGGATTTAATATATTCAAACTGCTTATATCCCTTCGTCGTCAGAAGCAGATTATCCATTTTTTCTTTTCCGCATAGATGGACAATCTGGAAATCTTCCAATAATTCGGGCAAAGCGTCCCGGATTGCCTGATTAATCGCCGCAGACCCCTGGCTTCCGCCGATAACCATGATAACAGGCTTCGATGCGTCGAACCCGCACAGCTTATATGCCTCTTCCTTACGCCCCTGCATCAGTTCTTCCCGGATAGGGGAACCTGTCAGGACTGCCTTATTCGGGGGTAATAACTTAAAAGTTTCCGGGAAATTACAGCACACTTTCTTCGCCACCGGAATGCAGAGCTTATTCGCCAGCCCCGGCGTCATATCGGACTCATGTACGATACACGGAATTTTCAAAGAACCCGCCGCCCTGACAACGGGAACGCTGACAAATCCGCCCTTGGAAAACACAATATCCGGCGCTATCGCCTTTAGGTACTTTCTCGCTTCCGCCACTCCCTTTAACACGCGGAATGGGTCCGAAAAATTTTTCGGGTCAAAATACCGGCGGAATTTCCCCGTCGCGATTCCATAATAGGGTATATCAAAATCCTCTATCAGTTTTTTCTCGATACCATCATAAGAACCCATATAAAAAATTTCATAGCCCAGTGACTTTAATTTCGGAATTAAAGCGATATTGGGCGTTACATGACCAGCGGTCCCGCCGCCGGTGAACACGATTTTCTTACCCATGTAAAAACCCCCTGATACAATGATGAGTCTATTTTACTTTATTAAAAACCTCTTCGACAAAGCGGAAGAATGCAAAGCATTCTTCCCAAGATAATCGCACAGCGATTTTCTTGTATTATATCACAAACTATTTTCAGATTCTAGTACTTGCCGACAGAATCATCCAAAACATCTTATGAAAGAACGAAACTTGTTGATGCCTTACATGCCCGGAAATATTGAGCTTCCTGCCCGCTCCTTTTATAATGGACTTGTGAATGAAACGTATAAACTTATCTGATTTTGAGAAGAGGAAGTGTTTTTATGCTGCAGGTTTTTTTGAAACATCCGGAATTTATGATTCCTATTTTGACATTACTGCTCCTAAGTATCATATGCCAGATTAGCATAGGCGTGCTTTACCACAAACTTATCCTGGAAACGGAAAATATGTCCACTACCACCAATAAATCGCTGCAACAGCTAAAATTAAAATTTTCTAGCTGTTGTAAACTCCATGACGGCATCTCCAACGTTCCGGTTTTTGTGGACAAGTATATGAATCAGATTAAAATATACGGTATTCCGTTATCCGCGCTGAGACACCTTTCCGGGCAGCTTGCCCTTTTATCCATCCTCGTATCTGGCGTAGGCGCTTATCAGGGCATTATCGGGGAAGAACCCATGCTTTATATTGCTCCTTATTATATCGTCAGCTTTCTGGGATTATACTGCTATTTTGCAATTTCTTCCCTCGTGGATATCTCCGACAGCGCCAAGGTTCTTCGCACCAATTTAATCGACTATCTTGAAAACCATTTGTCAAACCGCTTAGAGCAGACCTCGCTGGATTTAAAGCTCGTCCAGGGCGAACCGGCGGACAAGCCGGATATGGATACGGAAATGTCCGCCGACGACGCCCAAGAAAAGCAGCCGGAAGGAACCATTCTTTCCCGCACGGAAGCACAGGAGCTGGAATCTCTTTTAAAAGAATTTCTGGCATAGCCCGACACAACCGGGAAAAATATGGTACAATGGACACAGCGCAATAGTTGCGCCACAAGAATTACAGAGCAATTCTTGCCAAAATAATATAATGGACACAGATTCGATAGTCTGTGTCACAGGATACACATTGCGAAACTTGTTTCACAAAATTTGCACACAAGAGGTATCTCGCATGACCAATGAAAAAGAGCGCCGTCCGCTTCCCGATATCCTTCGGGGGTTCGCCATTGTTCTTGTCGTATTCGGACATTGTATCCAGGAAGGAAGCGGCGCTGCATTCAGGCAGGACTCCCTGTATTTTCAGGACAGGGTATATCAATTCATCTATAGTTTCCATATGCCGCTGTTTATGTTAATCAGCGGCTATTTGTCATGGAATGGAACCCATAGAGCCGCGGAGCAGACGGCATGGAAAGAACGCTTTCCTCTTCTGAAAAAAAGAGCTCAGGCCCTGCTTCTACCGATTCTTTTATGGACGGTATTGGACTATCTGCGCATTTTTATCATCAATCTAAGCCGCGGTTATCTGGACTTATCGCTGGACACGATTCTACCTTCTTTTATCAGGGTTCTGCCTTCTTTTGTCATCAGCCTATTGACAAATCTATGGTTTTTATGGGCAGCGTTCTGGTGCTTTCTGCTTGTCTTTATCATGCACTGCTATTTGCGGGATTCTCTGCTTTTATATGGCATCGGCTTTCTACTGCTGTTCCTGATACCGGATGGTCTGGGGCTGGGCGCTTATAAATATATGACGCCTTATTTCATCGGCGGCTTCTACTTCCATAAATGGCAGGGGCAAAAATGGCAGGGACAGGAACGCCCGATGCAGGGCAGGGCAAACGCGCTCTTTCCCAGCGTACGCCAATTTTATCAGCGGTTTCGGTGGGTCTGTGTGGCTCTTTCAGGTATCTTGTTTGGATTGCTATTCTATCTGTTTTTTGACGAAAATACGCTTATTTATCTTTCCGGCTATAAACTCATCGGAAAAGATGTCCCCATGCAGCTTGTGATTGACTTCTACCGTATGCTCATCGGTTTTTCCGGAAGCCTCTTTTTTATCCTGCTATGGCAGGAAACGCTAAAATGCGGCTATTCTTTCCCCGTTCTTACTAAATTGGGGAAAAATAGTATGGGAATTTATATCTTGTCAGGATACTTATTGGTGCTTGGCATCGCACCCCTTACTGCCAATGTGCACCCTTCCTATCTGCTGAATCTTCTAGAATGCGCGATAGTGTTAACGTTCTCTAACCTGCTTACAGAGCTTCTTTCACGCCTTCCATTCCTTAGAAAATTAGTGGGCAGATAGCCTTTTACCCCCCCCCCGAACCATTGTAAAAAAGCGCATAAAATAATGTAAACCCGAACACGCGTAAAATGGGCATTTTACTTGACAAATTCGCCCAAAAAGGCGTATAATATCTACCAATCAGATAAGGGAACGGAATTGTCCGTCACTTTATATATAGTACCTATTTATACCGTATTTATGCAGTAGGCAATACCCACGCAGTATCAGTATGTAGTATCGTAGTATATATAGCATTCCATGTTTTACCCATTTTTTTCGCGCAATCGTAGAATGTACAGTGTAAAGACAATTTCGACTTTCGTCTGAACCACGCCGGGGATATTTTGCGGTTACCGCGCCCCATTGGCACTGTACAGGGAGGATATGAAAAATGGGTAAAAAATTGAGTACCAGAATAAGCAGACATCGAATTGAAAAACGACTGGAACACGGATTCCTTGTGGCATCCGGGATTCCGGCAATTGTTGCAGCCTTAGTCATGATTGTATTGATTGTGGTTGCATTTGTTTATTCAAATGCGCTACATAATTATGGTTTCGCACAGGGTGATGTAGGCAAGACCATGACGTATTTTGCAGAGACAAGGTCTGCGCTGCGTGCCGTTATCGGTTATGATGAGGCGAGCGCCATTGAAAGCATGATGGTTACGCATGATGAAAATGTTGCGCTGTTTGAACAGAGTTTTGCAGAATTGGAAGCGTCTATGGTATCGGATGCCAATAAGAAGACTTATAGTGATATTACTGCGGAACTGGAAGATTACTGGGCGCTTGAAAGGGAAATCCTGGAGCTGGGTGCAACCACGGACAGAACGATTACTGCACAGGCGCAGGATAGGGCCATGAACGAACTCATGCCTTTGTTTGATAGCATTTATTCACAATTAACGTCTATTATGGATATCAAGGTTGCGCGTGGAAACAGTATTTCCTCTACCATGATAACCGCTTGTATCATACTTGTTATTGCGATTGTTGTCGTTATTGCAGGGTCTATGTTCTATTCTGTCCGCATGGGAAAAAATATCGCAGCCGGTATTTCCAAACCGCTGTCAGCGCTCGGAAACCGCTTAGAAGATTTTGCCCACGGCGATTTATTCACACCGTTCCCCGATGCGGACACGGATGATGAAGTTGCTGATATGATAAATTGTGCAAAAGATATGGCGGAATCTCTGGATTTCATCATTGCAGATATGGAATATACGTTAGGAGAGATGGCGGATTCCAATTACACGGTAAGGTCGAGAGACAGCTCCAGATACATCGGCGATTTCAAACAGTTATTTGATTCATCCAGAAAGTTAAGAAACTGCATGGTCGATACCCTGCATTTCATCGAAGAATCTTCTATCCAGGTTACAGCGGGTGCAAGCAATCTTTCCGAGACTTCCCTGAGTCTTGCAGAAGGCGCTACAGAACAGGCAAGCGCGGTAGAAGAGCTTCAGGCGACGATTACGACTATTGCAGAGACCGCAGTACAGGCTGCGGAAAATGCAGAGGCTGCTTACCATCAATCTCAGGAATACGCTAATATGGCCGACCGCAGCAGTGCGGATATCAAAGAAATGGTAGAAGCAATGGAGCGCATCAACGAAGCTTCCCAGAAAATCGGAAACATCATTTCCGAAATCGAAAGTATTGCTTCCCAGACCAACCTGCTTTCCCTCAATGCTTCGATTGAGGCTGCGAGAGCCGGCGAGGCGGGACGCGGATTCTCAGTTGTTGCTGACCAGATCAGGCAGCTTGCTGAACAGAGCAGCAAATCCGCAGTTGATACCAGAACGTTAATTGAAGGCGCTATGCAGGAAAT
Source organism: Blautia sp. (assembly GCA_023664455.1). Classification (GTDB taxonomy): domain Bacteria; phylum Bacillota; class Clostridia; order Lachnospirales; family Lachnospiraceae; genus UBA3282. The sequence continues at coordinate 8,141 of JAMPFM010000017.1, read as the reverse complement.
CGATAACGGCAGCAAAGTTGCTGACCGCGCAGTAGCTTCCATCGATATGGTGGTAGAAGGCATCAGAACGATTGCTACTTCTTCCAAGGATTTGAGCATCAACTCCAGTAACCAGGCGGCAACGATGAAAGAAGCGGAAGAAGGCATCAACCAGATTTCCGATGTTATCCAGACGAATGCAGCGGTTGCAGAAGAATCTTCCGCAACCAGCCAGGAGTTATCAGCTCAGGCAACTTCACTGGATTCCCTGATTGCGAAATTTAATCTGCCGAATAGGGCGTCATAAGAAAATAGAATGCCAGAGCATTCTTACTGAAAATAGCCACGCCACAAAAATATACTTCATAAAAATAAGAAATCCTCTGAGTCACTTTCGATTCAGAGGATTTTTTACTGCCATCATTTATTTTCTATGTATTGCCTTTTTCTTTATCTGCTGACAGGGTATCCCTTGCGGTAATTCTATTCTTATATCTCAATCAACTCATACTCCGCCACACCGATTCCCATTTTTACCGCATGTTCGATGCCGACTTTCCAGTTGGTCGTGGGCGCGGAATCACAGAAATGGTCGCCATGCGTATGAGGCATTCTGTCTAACTGGCTGTTTGCGATGACAGGCTGTCTGTTTACCGCGTCCGCACACGCCATATCCAGCGCCACCGGGTCGAAAGAGGCAAACATGCCCACATCCGGCACAATCGGGATATCATTTTCCGCATGGCAGTCGCAGTTTGGCGAAACGTCGATGACCAGATTGATATGGAAATTCTCTCTTCCCTGCAAAACCGCCTTGCTGTATTCCGCGATTTTTTTATTCAGGATATCATTGCTCTCATCCTGCGCCGCCTGTACCGCGTCCGCCGGACACACGCCGATGCAGCGTCCGCAGCCTACGCATTTATCATGATTGATAGACGCCTTCCTATCCGTAATCGAAGGCGCATCATGGGCGCAAATCTGAATGCATCTTCCGCAGCCGATACAGCGTGCGGACTCCACATACGGTTTTCCTGCGCTATGCATTTCCATCTTGCCGGCGCGGGAACCGCAACCCATACCGATATTCTTTAAGGCGCCGCCAAATCCCGTGGCTTCATGTCCCTTGAAATGGTTTAACGTAATGATAACGTCCGCATCCATAATCGCCCGCCCGATTTTCGCCTCTTTCACATATTCGCCGCCTTCCACCGGAACAAGCGCCTCGTCCGTCCCTTTCAGACCATCCGCAATTATCACATGGCAGTCCGTGGAAAAGGGTGAAAACCCGTTGCGATAAGCTGCGTCCAAATGATCCAGCGCGTTTTTCCGGCCGCCTACATAGAGCGTATTACAATCCGTCAGAAACGGCTTCCCGCCCAGCTCCTTGATGACCTTGACGACAACTGCCGCATAATTCGCCCGTAAGTACGCCAGATTGCCCGGCTCGCCAAAATGTATCTTGATTGCGGCATACTTGTTTTGAAAATCAATCTTTCCAATCCCCGCCGTCTTCATCAGCCGCTCTAACTTCTGCGGCAGATTCTCGCTGAAAGAAGTCTTCAAATCCGTGTAATACACTTTTGATTTTTCCATTGGTTTTCCCTCCTGTAAAAAAGCCGCTCTCTGCAAAAGAAAGCGGCATTGTTTTTTGTCGAAGCTGTTAGAACCGCTTGCATACTGTAAACAACTCCACAACTTCATTTTAATTTAATCATTATGCCAAGGCAGTTTCCTGCGATGGCATCTGTTATATGATAGATTTATCATAGCAGAAATTTATGTCCAAACTATGACATAACTCTTAAAAAATTATAAAAACTCTAAAATACTTTTTTCCAGAATATGAATCGCCCGTTCATTTTCTTCCTGACAATAGGCGATGATTTCTTCTTCTCCTTTATTAGAGACGATACTCGTATCCGCGCCAAGCTGTACGAAGCAGATATAATTTTCGATGGTTTCCATTCTGGACGCTTTCGCCTTTCCCAGATTCTGGGGATATTCCAGATTATCCTGGATAAGCTGGCTCCGGTAATCTTCCAATGCCTGTTCCACTGTGCCGACATAATCTTCTTTGGCATGGATGATAATCATGGTGTCGATGTCCGCTTCCGTATTCTGCTCTTCCGCGAGAAACTCCACATACATCTCTTTTGTGATTCCCGTCTTTTCTTCCAGCTCCTTCCCAGACAGTGGAATCTCCGGCCAATAATGCTCGCCCAGCTCTTCTTTTACGCTTTTCTTCAACTCCGACAGCGTAGGAAACTCTCTATTTCCCTGCCGCATTTCGTTTTCCACGCCGGAACTTCCCGCCTCTATCTCATCCTCGCCGCCCTGTATCTCGAAAGCCTGACCCTCCCTTACCAATTCGTCCGTAGGTATATTTTCTCCGCAGCCGGAAAGCATACAAAGAAGGAGTCCGTTTAGGAAGCCCCATAACACTACTTTTTTTATCATATTGCGCCGCTCCTTTCCGGAATATCCGCTAAACTGCCGGATAATTTATCTTTCATTATCCATTGTAACCCTTTTCTGAATTTGGTATACTATACCATATTTGAAATTCTCATTTTATCTGTCCGCACGCGCGAAAAAGGGCGGACGAAGCTGGAGCGATTATGTTATTTAATTCTTTTTTATTTATTTTCATATTTCTGCCGCTCACCCTGCTTGGCTGGTACGGACTGAACCATTTGAAACGTTTTGAACTGGCGAAGGTTTTCTTAGCAGGTATGTCTTTATGGTTTTATGGCTACTTCAACTACTACTATCTTGCCCTTATCCTAATCAGCATCGCCGTAAACTACCTAATAAGCTTTTTTTTGCATACTGCCAAATCAAAACGCTGGAACCGCCCTGCGCTGTTTGCGGGCGTCATCTTTAACTTAGGACTGCTATTTTATTTTAAATACTATGACTTTTTCGTGGAAAATATGAACGCCGTCTTTCATACGGATTTCGCCCTGAAACACATCTTACTGCCATTGGGCATCAGCTTTTTTACCTTCCAGCAGCTCTCTTTTATCATAGACCGCTGTCTGGGCAGGGCTAAGCACTACCGCCTTATAAATTATGTGACGTTTGTTACCTTTTTTCCACAACTGATTGCCGGACCCATCGTCTTATATAAAGAAATGATTCCGCAATTCGAGGATATATCCAACCGCAGATTTCAGGCGCAGAACTTCGCGCAGGGCATTATTTTATTCGTCCTTGGTCTGGGAAAAAAAGTATTGCTTGCCGACGTGCTGGCGCTCCCCGTCAATTACGGTTTCGCCCAGACGTTCAGTCTGGATACGACCTCGACTATTCTGGTTATTTTATCCTATACCTTTGAAATCTATTTCGATTTCAGCGGCTACTCCGATATGGCGATGGGGCTGGGCAGAATGTTCAATATCATCCTTCCCGTCAACTTCAACTCCCCCTACCGCGCCTGCACGGTAAAAGAATTATGGCAGCGCTGGCATATGACCTTGTCGCGCTTTTTCATTACCTATGTGTACATTCCGCTGGGCGGCAGCAAAAAAGGAAAGGCAAGGACTATTTTTAACACCTTCCTCGTATTTTTCCTAAGCGGACTCTGGCACGGGGCGGCATGGACTTATATCGCCTGGGGCGTGATGCAGGGGCTTCTCGTTATCTGGGACAACTTAGGCATCGTCGGTATCAAGGGCAGGGATGAAAAGCGTCCCGCCAGATTCCACATTCCTCCGTGGCTTGGCTGGATATGCACCTTTACCTTTTTTAATCTGTCTTTGTTCTTTTTCAGAAGCCAGAGCATGTTAGGCGCATTCCAGATGTTTAAAAACCTGTTTTCTTTCCAGAATACGGGCAAAGTGTTGGAAGTGGCCTCCACCTTAGATATCGCAGAATTTTATGTGATAAAGGAAGCTCTCGCTATCCTTGTGCCGTCCCTGGCAGGATACAGTCTCCTTGCGCTGCTTCTCTTCTACCTTGCATTGTCCTTTTTCCTGATTTTCAGAAAAAACGCGCTCTGCATCGCCGAAGAAGGGACGCTGACTTCGGGAAAATGCTGGGTGGTTACGATTCTTTTCGTGTGGTGCGTGATTTCGTTATCGCAGGTCAGTACTTTTTTGTATTTTAATTTTTAATATCGCAGCAAATTTATTCAATTTGCAAAACTTATCTCTTATAGCTATCAATTGCAGTTGAAAGAAAGGCATGGTGCCGGATTTTATGGAAAAAAAATTCATCCGCTCTTTTTTCATAAGGAGTATTGCGCTACTGCTGCTAATCATTGCAGTCGTCGTGCTATTTGACCCTTTTTACCAATATCATAAACCGCTTCCGGGCTTAAAAAGCGTGCTGACCGATAAAGAATATCAGTGTGTGGGAACGCTGCGCAATTTTGACTACGACAGCCTCATCGTCGGATCCTCAGTTTGTGAAAATTATAACAATCATTGGTTCGACGAAGGTTTCGGCTGCACTGCCATCAAGGCAATCCGTTCCTATGGCGCAACCGCGGATTTATGCTATCTGCTGGATGTGGCGTACCAGAACCGGGACTTGAAGTATGTTTTTTATAACATAGACCCTTCTTCCCTTTCTGCCGATACGGAAACAACTTATGAGTCCGCCGGATGCCCGATGTATCTGTACGATACCTTTTATTTAAACGATTACCCTTATCTATTAAACAAAGACATTCTGCTGGAAAAAATTCCCTATATGCTTGCCTTTTCCGTAAAAAGCGACTATGATGAAGGGAACTCCTACAACTGGGCACAGTGGAAATATTTCAGCGCAGAACTCGCCACCGGAATGTACAACCGGCTCTCCGCCGTCAAGCCCATGTATGAGGAAACTTATTACGAAGAAAAACTCGCGGGAAATATCGCCCTGCTAACGAAACAGGTAACGTCCCATCCGGAAACCACCTTCAAGTTTTTCTTTTCCCCGTATTCTATGCTCTGGTGGGACAATATCTACCGAAGCGGCGAGCGCGACTCCTATCTCTACAACGAGAAACAGGCAATCGCCGCCCTGTTAGAATATGACAACGTAGAAATTTATTACTATCAGGATGAGGAAGAAATCATTACGAATCTGGACAACTACATGGATACCATTCATTTTTCCAAAGATATCAATCAGCTTATCTGTGAAAAAATGATTGCTGGGGAAAGCAGACTGACGAAGGAAAATTATGAGGCGAGGCTTCAGAATATGTATGAGCTTTCGGAAAGAATTGTACGGGAAGATATTTTGGAATATTACTGAATTAGAAAGGCATGAAATACATGCCTCTGCGTATCCCCTTACCGAATCGTCGTAATCAGCCCGTCGCATGCACCCTCGACCTGATAAAGACCGCTTCCTGCGGGCAAAAAAAGACTGTCGCCTTTTTTATATTCTATTGTTTCATCCTGATTGGAAATCGTTCCGCTGCCATCGAGTATGAGAATGCTTTCAAAAGAAGCATCGGATACGAACCCTTCCATCTTTTTCATTGTTTTACCGTCTAAATTCAACTTATCCACCGTAAAATAATCACAGTCTGCTATATGCGGATAGCGGCTGGCATCCTTTACAACCGGCGTTCTGTTGGTTACGGCAAGCGCCTTATCGATATGTAAGTCCCTCTTTTTCCCGTCTTTGCCCACTCTGCCGTAGTCATAGACACGGTATGTCACGTTAGAGTTCTGCTGGATTTCCGCAATCAGAATATCCCTGCCGATGGCATGAATCGTTCCGGATTCAATGAAAAAGGCGTCCCCCTTCTGCACCGGTACGGCGTTTAACACTTCTAAGAGGGTATCTTCCCTAATCCTTTCCACAAGCTCCTCTTTGCTGATTTTCTCACGGAATCCATAGTATAAAAAGGCGTCTTTTCCGGCGTCCATCACATACCACATCTCTGTTTTTCCGTACTGCCCCTCATTTTGCAGGGCATACTCGTTGCCGGGATGTACCTGAATCGACAGATTGTCCGCGGCATCGATAAATTTAATCAAAATCGGAAAATCCTCAAAACGTTTACAATGTTCTCCCAATACGCTTTTGCCCTGTTCTTCTATATATTGGCGCAGCGTTTTCCCCGCGTGGGCGCCGTTTAGAATGATTGACGGACCGTCAGGATGGCAGGAAAGCTCCCAGGATTCCGCCAGAATGGAACCGTCATATTCCTTGCCGTATTCTTTCGCCAGACGCTGTCCGCCCCAGATGTAATCTTTGCAGCTTGGTTTTAATTTCAAAATACTCATAATCTATTCTCCCTCGGTATCAGTATAATCTCTGTTATTTTTACACAATAATTTTCATGTGATAATCTTTATGCGATAATGAGCGCCATCAGATAAAACGGCGTCTTTTTACTATCCTCTTCTTTTGGAATCACAATTTCCACCGTATGCTCCACCCTTTCACCGTGGTGAAGAATCGGCTCCAGATACAGACAATCGCCCCAGTCCTCGTTAAAATTGCTATCGAGCATGATTTTATGCGACCTATCCCCGTCCAGAATCAGCTCCGCACACATGGCGGGCTTGTGAATAGTCTTTCGGTACTGCACTGCAATACAAGAAGCTTCCAGCGTAAAAGTAATGGCATCTCCCGCCGCTTTGCCAATCCAGCCGTTTTTAAAATGGTCCAGATGCCCTGTCTTTTCCTCCGTATCGGCGTGGAAACCGGCGAGTCTGGGGGAAATCTCACGAATCGTAAGCCGTTTGGCGTTCTCGTAGGCATTTTTCGTCATTGGTGCGGGTAGTATGGACGCTGCCGCTTTGGCAGATGCTTCCACACATAAGCCGGCTGCTGTTATCGTTTTGTCAGACGCCTCACTTGCCCGTGTCTCCTGCGTCCTCACGCTTTCCAGATACTTGATAATCTCCCCCGCCACCAGTTCATGCCCTTTATCATTTGGGTGCAGTCCGTCAAGCGTCAGTTCTTCCCTCGCATAAATGCCTTTTTTCATATCTTGATATATGGTATCTTTCACACTCACATATGGCACCTGATACCACGCACTAATGGCATTGTGATATTCCTGCGCATTGATACCGGTATCGTAATAGACATTATGTAAGAGCAAAAGTGCGGGCGCGGACTGCCAGCCTAAAATTTTCCGCACCACACCCTCGTATGTCTCTTGGAAAAAGTCGTTTGCTTCGTCATTGACACTGAAATCCACGACTACAAAGTCCGGCTGGTACATCAACACATCCGTTACGACGCGCGCTACGCCGTAGTGGGAAGTCGTTCCGCCAATACCGCCGTTTACATAGTGGAAACGGGCGCCTGGAAACGTTTTTTCCCACCAATGAAATACCCAGTAAGCATAGGTATTCTGCGGTTTACTCGCAAGGCTTCCCTGCGTGATGGAGCCGCCCAAAAATCCGATGGTCAGCTCCTCCCCTTTTGCCGCCTTCTGCATACAGTTTTGCAGTCTTGTTATGTCAACCTGGTGCATCGTCAGCCCCCCTACATGCAGATTTTTGTCATCCAGTTCCACTTTCATAGAATAACCATGCCTTTCTCTCAATCTGCATTATGACAGCAATGTCATATTTTTTCTAATAAATTCGCATCTTTGCTTAACGCAGTCCGACGAGCGGTGCGGGTCGCGCGGCGTATGGAATAAATAGTCTTCCATCTTATCAATCGTCGTGGTCGCAACGTGCATTCTCGTATCGCAGGAAGCGTAATATAGATAAATATCACCGTTTTCCCTAGCTATCGCACCGTTGGTAAAGACAACGTTGGAAACGTCTCCGACGCGCTCTTTGCCAAGCGGTGCTAAGAATACGCCCGACGGCTCCGCAATCACTTTCGACGGGTCATTTAAGTCCGTCGCGAAAGCATACAACACATAGCGCAGTCCCGCCGCCGTATTGCGTACACCGTGCGCGAAATGAATCCAGCATTTTTTCCCTTTGATGGGCACTGCTCCGGCGCCATTTTTCGCCTCCGTCAGCGTATGGTATATTCTTCTGCTGATAATTTTTTCCTCATCAATAACCGCATGGGTAATGTCATCACACAGCCCGAAGCCGATTCCGCCACCGCTTCCTGTCTCGATAAAGCCGTCCATCGGTCTTGTATAAAAAGCGTATTTTCCGTTTACAAATTCCGGGTGCAACGCCACGTTTCTCTGCTGCGGCGACTGTAAGGTCTTTAAATTATCCAGACGCTCC
>JAMPFM010000016.1 GCA_023664455.1 Blautia sp. | reverse complement strand
TTGTAGAAAAAAGAATCCCGTAATTATGCGGGTTCTGGCGTTTCGCAAACGCCTACAATCAATCAGAAATGAAAGGAGGTCCCTATGATTATCATAGATTACAAAGACACCCGCCCAATCTATGAACAGGTGGCGGAGAAGTTCAAGACCCTGATTCTAAAGGGGGGGCTTGCACCGGATGAGCAGATGCCATCCGTCAGGAGTCTGGCGATGGAACTGTCCATCAATCCGAATACCATTCAGAAAGCCTATACGGAATTAGAGCGCGAGAAATTTATTTATGCCGTAAAAGGCAGGGGCAATTTCGTGGCAGGCACGGAAAAGCTCCTCGAAGAGCGCAAAAAGGCCTGTGTGGAAGAGATTATCAGGCTGGTGGCGGAAGCGGTGGAGTATGGGATTACCAAAGAAGAAATCCTGGCTGAAATCCAGAAGATATAAGCAGCGGCAGCGAAAAAGGATGAGAGGAGAGCGAAAAGGTATGATTGAGATATATAACGTCACCAAGACCTTCGATTCGATGAAAGCAGTAGATTCGGTCAGCGTTACGGTGAAAGAGAATACGGTATTTGGACTTATCGGAACCAACGGCGCAGGGAAGAGTACTGTGCTTAGGATGATCGCGGGAGTCCTGAAACCGGACGAGGGAACGATTGCAGTGGATGGTATGCCGGTCTATGACAATGTAGAGGTGAAGAAAAGAGTGTTTTTTATTGCGGATGAACCCTATTTCTTTTCGGGCGGCAATGCCGAGACGATGGAAAAGTACATCAGCAGCATTTATGAGAAGTTTAACAAAGATGAGTATTATCAGTATCTGGAAAGTTTTAACCTGGATAAAAGCAGAAAAATATCTACTTATTCCAAGGGCATGAAAAAACAGCTTGCCCTGTTACTGGGAGTCTGCTCCCATACCAAGTATCTTTTGTGCGATGAAACTTTTGACGGTCTTGACCCGGTGATGCGGCAGGGCATGAAGAGTATCTTTGCAAGGGAAATGGAAGAAAACGGCTTAACGCCGGTGATTGCTTCCCACAATTTAAGGGAGCTTGAGGATATCTGCGACCATATAGGGCTGCTGCATAAAGGCGGCGTTTTATTGTCGAAAGATTTGGAAGACATGAAGTGTAATATCCAGAAAATTCAATGTGTTTATGCTTCTGGGAAAGAAGAAACCAAAGCAGTCGGCGGGCTGGAAATTTTGAAAAAAGAACAGCGCGGCTCTCTTTATGCTTACACGGTAAGGAGCACGAAAGAAGACGTAATCGCGCATTTCTCTACGGTGGATACAGTCTTTTTCGAGGTTCTTCCATTATCCTTAGAAGAAATCTTTATCAGCGAAACGGAGGTAGTGGGATATGACATCAAAAAACTCATTCTCGGTTAGTGCGAGAGAAAATCATAAAAGAAGGATATGGGTATGGATTGTCAGCATTTTAACCAATCTGGCGCTGTATCCGGGGATTCTGGTAGTCTATCTGAGCAGGATTAAGTTCCAGCATGAAAGCGGTGCCTATGCTGCGGACGCCTTGTATCAGAAGGCATTGCAGGATGCGGGGGCGGACGCGTTCGGTTTCCAGCCGTTGTGCGTCGCACCGGTTATTCTTTTGGGAATCCTGATTGCAGTGCAGGGCTTTTCCTATCTGTATGACAGAAGAAAAGTGGATATGTATCACAGCGTACCCGTTCCGGTAAAAAGACGTTTTATAGTCATTTATACCAATGGGTTGCTGATGTATTTTGCATCAGCGATAGGCAGTATTTTGTTGGCGCTGTTTATTGCAGCGACGCAGGGGGCGGTAAATGGCAGAGGGCTGGCAGAATGCGGGCTTGCCTTTCTGATGAATACGATTGCATTTCTGGTTGTATACCATATTTCCATTCTATCCGTGATGCTGACTGGAAATATCGTGATTACAGGATTTGCCGTTATGGTATTTCTATTGATAGGGACTGTAGCGGAAAATCTGGTTCATTTGATGAAATATACGTTTTTCAATACGGCGGATTACTTTTTTACGGATAGTACTGTTAAGATAGATTTCATAGAGAAATATTATTCTGGTTTACAAAGTTTGAGAAGGATAAAAGAGCTTTCGGAAAGTACGCAGACACTTTTGCCATTTTATATAGCGGGGCTTCTTGCGGCGCTGCTTCTGCTGGCGGTTTCTTATTGGTGCTACCGGAAGCGTCCTGCGGAGGCGGTGGGAAAAGCGATTGCCTTTAGACAGATAAAGCCTTTTATCAAGGTTATCATTTCGGTATTAGCCGGCGTTGCATGCTGCTATCTGGTTTATGAGGCTACCTATTATAATATACCCGTTACGTTGCTTGGCATGGTCATAGGCACTGCATTATGCTGCGGTATTATGGAGTCCCTTTATGAGTTTGATATCCGGGCCGCAATAAGGCATCTTGCCTCTACTGGAATAGCCGTAGTGGCAGTGGTTCTGGTTTTCTGTTTCTACTATTTTGACTGGTCGGGATATGACTCTTATGTTCCAGATGCAGAGGACGTGGAAAGCGTGGCGATGGATATGGGTCCCTATTATCAATACTGCGAATGGTCCGAGGAAACGGGGGGCGTCATGCATTTAAACAGTAATGATTATATGCGCGAGCATATGTTTTTAAAAGATGCAGATGCAGTCTGTCAACTGGCGGCAAAGTATCAGGCGGTGACGGATAGGAAACATTCGGGCTTATTTGCTGCGGATATGCAGGACGCCAGGGGCGTAAACGTCCTATACCGGTTAAAATCCGGCAGGGAAGTCAGCAGACAGTTTCTGATTGATTTCGCGGATAGCTCCAATGAGGAGCTTTTAAACAGAATCGTTGGCACGAAAGAGTATCGGGAAAGTTCTTATGCGATGATTTATGATGAAGATTTTGTTTCAACGATGCAGAAACAATTTCGGGTCAGCTATACTAACGGCGCGGTAGAGTGTGAGCTGCCCACTTCCGAAATCGAAGCGTTACGGCAGGCATGGATAGCGGATATGGAATCCTGTGATTTTTCCCTGCTTAGGAACAACAGACCCTGCGGAAAATTAGAGTGGAGCTTAAAAACCCATTATCTGAGCTGGGAGGTTCCGGTATATGAGAGCTTTACGAATACTATCGCCTATCTGGAAGAACATAATGCTTACTATCCGCTGAAATTACAGGCGGAGGATATTGCCAATTTATCGATTACCAATTATCATCTGGATGAGCAGAAAAAGGCGGAGGAGTTGTTGGAACTCGGCGCAGAGGCAGCCGCCATTGATTATGAATACAGTGCAAGGGGTGATTACAGCCGGAGCGTGACATTTGAAGACCTGGCGGAAATTGAGAAAATTATTGAGGATATTTATCCGACAAGCCTGGAAATGTACTGGAATGATACAGAGCAGGATATCGATAGCAACTATGCTATTACGATTACTTTTAAGCCAAGTACAGAGTATCCATACGATATGGGTTATCATTACTATCACTTTAAGAGTGGCAAAGTACCGGATTTTGTAGCAGAAAGGACGGCATATACGGCGGAGTAAAACGTCGCAGCGAAAAAATGCCGAAGTGTCTGGAATGTGGCGACAGGTGAATGGAAGGCAGCCATAACGCTGTGCCGTCGTCTGAAAAGGGGCTGTATGAGGATACGGCTCCTTTTGTGCGGATAAATTTTCCTTAATAAAATATTAAGAAAAAAGCGCATCCTAAAAGGGAAAAAGAAGTATCATTTTATAGGGTTATGGTGTATAATGTTGTGGACATTAAGAGTCATGAAAGAGATATGTTAAAGTTTATGTGAGGGACAATCTATGGGACAGACAGAACCTGTTATTAGTGTCAAGAACCTGTATAAGATATACAGGGTGGGCGAGACGAAGGTGCGGGCGCTGAACGGAGTGGATTTTACGATAGACAGAGGGAATTTCTGCTCGATTGTAGGAACGTCAGGGTCCGGGAAATCGACATTGCTGAATATGCTTGCCGGTCTGGAAAAGCCGACCAAAGGTGAGATTATCATTGCCGGGGAGCATATGGAAACGAAAACGGAAAATCAGTTGGTTGCTTTCAGGCGGGAACATATTGGGTTTATTTTCCAATCTTTTAATCTGATGGGCACGATGAATGCCATTGAAAATGTCGCTCTGCCGCTGACTTTTCAGGGAATGGATAAGAAAAGCCGGAATAAAAAGGCGGAGGGAATGCTGGATTTGGTGGGGCTGACGAAACATAAGAAGCACCGTCCGAATCAGATGTCCGGCGGTCAGCAGCAGCGTGTGGGCGTGGCGAGAGCTTTGGTGGTGGAACCCGAAATCATTTTCGCGGACGAGCCTACCGGAAATCTGGATTCCAACACGTCTGTGGAAGTCATGAATCTGATGAAAAAAATCGTCAGAGAGAAGAATCAAACGCTTGTTATGGTAACGCATGATAATTATCTGGCGGGTTTTGCAGACGTCATTTTCCATATAAAGGACGGAAAGATTGTACAGATTGAGGATAATAGAGGCAAAGAAGCGGAATCATAAGCTTGACGGTATCTTTACCGGAGCATATTTACTTTTGGAAGGGGAAAGAAAGATGTTAAAAAAGACGTGGAAAAAAGGAATGTTAGGAGTCATGCTTGCAGCGGCTTGTTTTCTGGCGGCACCGTCGGCGGTGTATGTGCAGGCGACGGAAGGTGGTGTCGGTACAAGTGAAGGCAGTACAGGTACAAGCGAAGGAAGTACAGGTACAAGTGAAGGCAGTACAGGTACAAGTGAAAACACTACAGGAACAAGTCAAAGCAGTACAGAGACATCGAGCCAGACCACAACGAACAATAAACCAACCAATAACGCTAACGGAAACACCCAGACTACCAACAGTAGCGATAACCGCATCATCACCGACAACGACAGGGCGGCTGCAGATGAAGATTTGCTAAATTTCATGCGGAGTCTGGAAATCAAATATCGTCCCGATGAAAAGGTAATGGAAAACGTACATAAAATATTCGATAGTGCGGTTTATTACATTGCCAACACAGACATGACGGTATCAGAGTTAGCAAGCTATGTTTCCGGTGTAAAGAGCAGTATGGAATCGGCGGCTGCCGCTAATGTAAGCGCTACGACCAGCGAATTTCTGCAGGTGGGGGATAACTGGGCGACGCCTACGGTCAGCTATGGACAGACGGTTTCTATCGTATTGCCGATTATCAATTTCGGGACGGAAGAGTTAAATGATTTGATTATCGAGCCGCAGACTTCCAATGCGGTTGGGGAATGGCCTTTCAAACCCGATATGACCGGTTATATACGGACAGAACCTTTTATTCCCGGAAACCAGACCTATGATGCGGCGATGGCGAACCGCCGGGAATTTACGTTCCAATTTACAGCGAGAGACGATGTGATGAGCGGGTATTACCCATTGAAATTCAACGTATGGTATACCAAGACTGGCATCCGCTGTGAAGCGCCAGCGGAGCTGACGGTTTACGTGCATACCCTGGGCAAACCGGGAAGCGGCTTCATCGGTGGCGGCGGGGAAGAGGCGAGCAACGCCAAACCGAGAATTGTTGTAACAGGATTTGAAACAAGACCCGCGGAGGTTTTTGCCGGGGATACGTTTACCCTGACAATCCATGTCAAGAATACGTCCAAAGAGACGCCGGTAACAAACGTTTTATTCGACATGCAGGCGGCGGTGGAAGGTGAAGATAAGACGAATACCTATGCGGCATTTCTGCCCACATCAGGTTCCAGCTCTGTCTATATGGATTCGATAGCGTCCAATACGGCGGCGGATATTGTAATCGAGATGACGGCGAAAGCCGACCTCGCCCAGAAACCTTATGTACTGGACGTCAATATGAAATATGATGCGGGCGCGATGTTCGATTTGACCGATACGGCAAGCGTATCCATTCCGATTAACCAGGAAAGCCGCTTCGATATCAGTACGCCGGAAGTGGTGCCTACCGATATTACAGTCGGCTCCCAGTCAAACGTCATGTTTAGCATTTATAATACAGGAAAAACGACTTTATATAATGTGCAGGTGAAATTCCGTGCAGATTCGATTGAAGAATCCTCAGCTTTCGTAGGAAATCTGGCTTCCGGCGCAACCGGAAATGTAGATGTTATGGTAACCGGTATGAGCGCTACGATGGACGACGGTACGATCAACGTGGATATTTCTTATGAAGATGATGCAGGGAATGTGACGGTGGATACGAAGACTGTTACCCTGTATGTTTCGGAAGAATTTTATGACGATATGATGATGGATGGAGACATGATGATGGGCGAAGGGGAAATGCCGGAAGAAGGCGGCGGTCCCCGCAAAGGTCTGATTATCGCGATTGTGGTAATTGCTTTGATTGCTGTAGCAGGCGTGGGCGGTTTTGCGTTCGTATATCTTCGGAAAAAGAAAAAAGCGGCGGCACTGCTGGCGGATGATTTGTTATCGATAGATGAAGACAATGCTTCTTCCTCAGGACAGGATTAGGCGATTTTGCATAAGACCCGCAGACTGAGTAAGAAGGAGAGATTATTATGAAATTCCTTGATTTACTGCGTATGAGCAGCAGTAACCTTTGGAAAAGAAAGGTTCGGACAATTTTAACGGTATTGGGCGTCGTCATCGGCGTGGCGTCAATTGTCGTCATGATATCGCTGGGACTTGGACTCAGCCGCTCCCTGCTGGAGCAGTATGAATCCTATGGAAGCCTGACGCAGATTACAATTTATGAGCCGTATTCTTATGGGGATAATTCAGAAGACGTCCTGCGGCTGGACGATGAGCTGATAGAAACGATAACGCATATGGAGCATGTCAATGCAGTTTATCCCACGCTCCAATTTTCAGCATTGGCGAAATACGGCGCATATCAGGGATATCTGAATTTAAGGGCAATGCCCCTTGCAGCGATAGAAGAGCTGGGAATCGAAGTGGGCGAAGGCAGCCTGCCCTCGGCAAGCGATGAGGAATTGAAATTTTTCTATGGATGTCAGGTGCTGCAGGATTTCAGCAATTCCAAGACCGGGAGCAGTTATTGGGAAACCGGCGAACTGCCGGATATCGACCTTATGCGAGACCCGATTTTCATTATTTTTGATATGGATGCGTACTGGCAGTCCCAGTGGAGCGACGGGGAAACAGTGGTTGCGCCGCCTAAGAAATATCTGATTGAAACCTGCGGCGTGGAAAAAACGCCGGATGAGGGTCAATACTCCAGTAATGGGTGGTATGTGTACTGTGATCTTGACAAGGCGGTGACGGAGCTTAGGCGGATTTTTAAAAATAAGGCAATTCCGGGGCAGCCGACCACGAAAACAGGAAAACCATACAAAGAAATATTCTATAATCAGATTATTGTGGATATCGATAAGATGGAAAATGTTACCGATGTACAGGATTTGATTATTGATATGGGATATGAAGCAAACAGCAACGCCGAGTGGATAGAGTCTGAACAGAAGACTCTGGGTTATGTCCAGGCAGTGCTTGGCGGTATCGGTGCGGTATCCTTATTCGTGGCGGCAATCGGGATTACGAATACGATGATGATGTCCATCTATGAACGGACAAAAGAAATCGGCGTCATGAAAGTGCTTGGCTGCGATTTGCGCAATATCCGTTCCCTGTTTTTATTGGAAGCGGGGTTTATCGGTTTTATCGGCGGCATCATCGGTCTGATTCTCAGCTATTCGATTTCCGCTATCATCAATAAAGTCGCAGCGGGAGCATCCGATATGGGGATTGCGTCGTCAATATCTTATATCCCGCTCTGGCTTGCATTGTTATCGCTGGTGTTTGCAGTATTAGTCGGCATGATAGCAGGATTTTTCCCGGCGCTGCGCGCAATGAGGCTGAGTCCGCTGGCGGCGATTCGGAATGAGTAACAAAACAACATAAAAGTGACACAGATATGCAAAAAAAGTTACAAATGAAGCAAAAATTGCATTGTGAGCAGAATTTCATTGTGATATAATTATACGAAAAGCAATGAAAATAGATAAGAAAGGGGCAGCTTATGGGTGAAAAAATAAAAGGGAAAGGTCTTTTTGGATTCCTGGAAGAAGACACAAGTCTGAAAGAAAAGATATCATATGAGGAGTTTCAAGGGAAGAAAGCTGTACCTGATAATTCAGATGAGACAATCGAAAAGGCTTATCAAGACTATTGTACTCTGACAGAAAAAATATGAATTGAGGGACTACAGTGAAGAAGGAATTGTTTGACAGAATATTCGATAATGAAATACTGCCTTTTATAGAAGAAATACACGCCAATAATTCCATGATTGAATTAAAAAATCTGACAGAATGCAAGGCAGAAATATATGCAGAGTATACGAAGCTGAATCGCAAGTATAAGGCACAGATTTTTGAACGTGATTCCGATAAGGTATTATTAGACCGGCATAAGGTAGCGGCATGTGTGTGCGGTGCATTTATAAAAGTTTCGGTATTTGATAAGACAAAGCTTATTCAGTATATTAAGGATGAGAGAACAAAGGTAGAAGTTTATTTTTATTATGTTAATGAATTAGTTGCTTTGTTTGCGGCAACAAAATTTCTTTCCTTTTTCATGGTATCTGATAGGAAGGAACAATCTGATAAGAAAGAGCAAATCGATATTGTAAGAAAGATTCGTAATGAGTTTCCCATGATGCCGCCGGTTACAAAGAATAAGCGCGGATTTTGGAATAGCGTATTGTTTAACTTATCACAAGTAAAAGACCAGGATCAGATAGGATTAGAGCACTATGACATGTATTCCTATGCAATGTTTTTCTTTTGGTTAGAAACTTATTTTAATGAAAAGGCAGCGGCATAGGATAGATAGAAACCAATAAGAATTATAATATAACCTCCGTTTGGACATACTAGAAAATGTAAAAATTGTAAAGTATGTTCAAAGGAGGTTTTTTATGGAAAAAATGCTGCGCATTGTGGAAGTACATGCAAGGGAAATTCTGGATTCCCGCGGAAATCCTACGGTAGAGGCGGAAGTGACAGTAGAAGTGGACCCGGATGGGAAAAAAGTAATGGGCAGGGCGGCAGTGCCCAGCGGCGCAAGTACGGGAAGGTTTGAGGCGGTGGAACTGCGGGACGGTGAGACGAGATATTTCGGGCTGGGAACCACGAAGGCGGTCAATAATGTCAATACCAAAATAAGGGAAGCTCTGCTAGGCTTAAACGCATTAGACCAAGGGCTAATCGACCGTGTCCTGATAGAGCAGGATGGAACGGATAATAAGGGAAATCTGGGAGCCAACGCGATGCTGGGTGTGTCTATGGCATGTGCCAAAGTTAGTAGTCTTGCATTGGAAATGCCGTTGTATCGTTATCTGGGCGGCGTTCATACCAGACAGCTTCCAGTTCCCATGATGAATATTTTAAATGGCGGAAAACATGCGGATAATACCGTGGATTTCCAGGAGTTTATGATTATGCCGGTGCAGGCGGAAAGCTTTGCCGATGGGCTGCGGATTTGTGCGGAAATTTATCATAATCTCAAGCAAATCTGCAATCAGAAAGGATTATCGACGGGCGTTGGCGACGAGGGCGGATTTGCGCCTTCCCTATCGGATGCGGTAGAGGTTCTGGAGCTTATTGTCGATTCGGTGAAAGCAGCAGGATATACGCCGGGGCAGGATATTAAAATCGCAATGGACGCGGCGGCGAGCGAATTATATGATGAGACGTCCGGCACCTATTATTTTCCGGGCGAATCGCAGATGTGTGGTCAGGAGGTAAAAAGGAGCGCCTCAGAAATGGTTGCCTACTATGAGAGATTGGTGGAGCGGTTTCCGATTGTTTCCATTGAGGACGGTTTATTCGAGGATGACTGGGATGGGTGGCAGCTTCTGACGAAGGCATTGGGGGAAAAAGTCCAGCTTGTGGGCGATGATCTTTTTGTCACCAATACGAAACGTCTGGATGCAGGGATTAAGCTGCATGTCGCCAATGCCATCCTGGTAAAAGTCAATCAGATTGGCACGGTCAGCGAGGCGATGGAAGCAATCGATATGGCGCATAAAAACGGTTATAAGACGATTATATCCCATCGCTCCGGCGAAACAGAGGATACCTTTATATCAGACCTTGCCGTGGCGGTCAATGCAGGACAGATTAAGACAGGTGCGCCCTGCCGCACCGACAGAGTAGCCAAATACAATCAGCTGCTTCGTATCGAAGAGGAGTTGGGAAGCGTTGCCTGTTATAAAGAGCCGTTTAATAAGATATAAAGGAGCGTTTAAGAGACTTTTGAAAACCTAGAGGAGCGGCTTTTGTGCTTTGTAGTTTTGTGTTTTCAGCTGTTTGGTAGTTTTATAATACCGGCTGCTTTGTGCTTTACGGGCAGCCGGAAGCAGGGTATAATCAGAATGTGGCAGAACCGTTTATTCCCGCGGGCAATGAGTCAGGCGCAGCCTATGGACATTTGACGGATGCCGCAAGAAGCAAAGATTCGTTACTGACAGCGGAATGTTGACCCATATGGTCAAAATAGAACGGCCGACAAAAGACAATAGAAGGGAAAATAGCAAGATGTTTCTCATAAAATTAAATAAAGCGCAGTTTGAATATGATATCCACTCCCTTGTGAAGGCTTTTTACCCAGAAGAAGAGGTAAGGGTTCTGACGCCGGAATCCGTGGTTAAGGATAAAAGAATCTGGGAATATCCCGCCAGAATGCAGATTGTTTTTGGGGAAGAGACGGTAGAAGCGCTAAGTTTCCATGACAGTCTGGCAGCGGAAGAGGCTAAGAAAAATGCAGGACAAGCCGCCGTTGAAGGGAAGGTGAGAGGGTGCGGGGATACGTATCATGTCCGGCAGTATACCAGGCAGTTTACGGACAAAGAAAAAACCAATTATAAAAATGCCTTTAAACGCTTTTTCTATGAGATATTGCAGAAAGAGACCGGCATTTCCCTGCCCTGGGGGAATCTGATAGGCATCCGCCCGACTAAAATTGCAATGGCGATGTTAGAAGATGGAAAAAAGGACGAAGAGATTGCCGCCTTTTTAAAAGAGGAGCATTTCGTAAGTGATGAGAAGGCGGCGCTCAGTATAGAGATTGCCGGGCGTGAGACTCAAATTTTACAGAGCCTTCATTATGAGGAGGGCTATAGTTTATATATCGGCATTCCTTTCTGCCCGACCACATGCCTCTATTGCTCGTTTACTTCCTTCCCAATCAGCGTGTGGAAGGATAGGGTAAGCGACTATCTGGACGCGCTGGAAAAAGAAATCGAGTATCTGTCAAAAACCTACCGGGATAAAATATTGGATACAGTATACATAGGCGGCGGCACGCCCACGTCGTTATCGGCAGACGAACTGGACAGGCTGCTTACGAAACTCAGGGAATCCTTTGACTTTTCCACGGTGCAGGAATTTAGCGTGGAGGCGGGACGCGCGGACAGTATTACTCAGGAAAAACTGCGTGTTTTATACCGACATGGTGTCACACGGATTTCCGTCAATCCACAGACGATGAAACAGGAAACTTTGCGGCTTATCGGGCGACAGCATACGGTAGAGCAGGTAATCGACGTGTTCCATATGGCGAGGGCGGCAGGGTTTACCAATATCAATATGGATATTATTCTGGGACTGCCCGGCGAGACGCAAGCGGATGTAAAACAGACGATGGAAGCGATAGAGAGACTCTCGCCGGATTCTCTGACGGTACATTCGCTGGCGGTAAAACGTGCTTCTAAGCTGACGCAGTGGATTGCGGAAAATGGAATTTCTGCGATGCAGAATACGGATACGACGATGCAGCTTGCCAAGGAAAGCGCGAATCGAATGAATATGCAGCCCTATTATCTCTACCGGCAGAAAAATATTTCCGGCAATTTTGAAAACGTAGGTTATGCCAGGGAAGGAAAATATGGCATCTATAATATTCTGATTATGGAGGAAAAACAGACTATCGTCGCCCTAGGTGCAGGAACCGTTACCAAAAGGGTCTATGGTGACGGACGCATCGAGCGGTGCGATACGGTGAAAGATGTAGAGGGGTATCTTGAAAGAATTGATGAGATGATTGAGAGAAAACGTTTGTTATTAAGCGATTAACAATTCTAAATGATATGTGGTATACTAATAAAAACAGTGCTTACTCATGATGGGAGGTTAAAGCGGTGTGTACAAAATCTGAATTGCAACAGGTGCTTAAAGAGGTAAGAAACGCAGCAAAGCAGCTTTATGGAGATAAGTTGGACAAGATTATTCTTTATGGTTCTTATGCCCGTGGAGATAATACGGAGGAATCCGATATTGATATTATGATTGTTCTGGATGGCGATGCTGCTGATATAAAGAAACTGCGCGGTCTGACCGCGGAAATGGCAAGCGACATATCGCTTGAGCAGGAAGTGTTCCTTTCTATTCTTTTGAGGGATAGGAAGCATTTTGAAGAAAATCTTGATTTCCTTCCTTTCTATCAGAATATCGTAAGAGAGGGGATAACAGTTTATGGATAAAAGACAGATAGATTTATGCCGCTATCGTCTGGAAAAGGCTGAAAAGTGTTTACAGTCTGCAAAATTACTAGCACAGTCAGAAGATTATTGCAGCGCGGCGAACCGGAAAGAGCATCGGCATTTCCCGTATCCTATCCGTCTGCCAGAAATACGACGGCAATCTGGATTATAAGGTGGAAAATGGAATCTGTTCTGTTTGCGCGGTTTTGAATCCGCGGAGCTTTTAAAAGTTTTTTTCTTTTAATTTCATCATAAACTTTTCCGATGCCTTAGACAGAATCTGATACTTTTTCCATATGATACTCATGCCTTCTTCTCTTATAGGAAAAAGAGGGCGGAAGCAGAGATTACTGTTACCGGAAGTATTGATTATTTTATCAAAGCCGATGGCATATCCCAAGCCTTCTTCAACCATTAAGGAAGCATTAAAAAGCAGGTTATAAGTTGCAACAATTTCGATTTCAGACAGGTCACGGTTTAACCATTTTGTCAGTTCGCTATAGCCGTCTTTCTGCTGTGATACAATCAGCGGTTTATCCCACAAATCCTGCGGGGAAATGGAATCTTTGGCGGCAAGCGGAGAATCACGCCGCATCAGGACACCCCAGATGTCTTTATAAGGAATTTCTACAGAATGATATCTTGTCTGGTCTATTGGTCCGAATATAATGCCAAAATCAATTAATCCTTTTTCTAACTGTTCCAATACAAACTCTGCGTTTCCGCTTGCAATGTGATAATGAATGCCCGGATAGGTTTCGTAGAGACTTCGGGCGGTTCTGGCAATCAGACGGACGGCGTCGGTTTCCCCTGTTCCAATATAAACGTCACCGATTATGACCTGGTCGGAAAGAGTAATCTCTTTTTCGGTTTTCTGTACCAGATTCAGGATTTCTTCCGCTCTTTTACGCAGAATCATACCTTCTTCTGTCAGGGTAACTTTCCGGGAGCCTTTTGTGCCCCGGATGAGAAGCTGTTTTCCTAATTCCTCCTCTAAGCCTTTTATCTGTGTGGACAATGTCGGCTGGGAAAGATGCAGGGAGTCCGCTGCCCGGACAATACTCTGTTCTCTTGCGATGGCAAGGAAATATTGAAGTACACGCAATTCCATTTGGTAGGATTCCTTTCAATATTATTTTAGTTTTGTTCAGTATAGCATAAATATGCATAGGTTTCAACTATACATATGCATAAGGAATAAGTATTTGTTATTTATTAAAAGGCTATCTATAATGATAATCAAAAGTTGAAAATAACCCTGTTCTGGAAGGCTGGGGAATAAGATTATCAGTATCAGTCCTGGGAAATAGAAGCAGGAAGAAAGGACGGCGAATAGACAATGTTGGCGCAGGCAATAGGGTATTATTCAAAGGAAGATGTGATTCAAAATCTGAAGGACGCCGGATGTAATCAGGAAACGATCAAATGCTTTATGGAATGTATGGAGCAGGATGATGTAAGCGGTCAGATGCATTTGATGGAAGAACACAGGAAATGCCTGTTGAATAAAGTGCATGAGGAAGAAAAAAAGATAACCTGTCTGGACTATCTTGTCTACCAGGTGGAGCGAAACAAGAATAGCATCTAATGAATTATTTAAAGGAGGTAATCATAAAATGAAAGTGATAGAAAATCAGACTTTTGATATGGAAAGAGCGCTTTATGGAAGTAATGGAGTGGTTGTAAAAAATTGTTCTTTCGATGGTCCGGCTGATGGGGAAAGCGCATTTAAAGAAGGAAAGGACATAGAGGCGCAGCATTGCTTTTTTAACTTGCGTTATCCGTTCTGGCATGACCACGGCTTAACAATTACGGATTGTGAGATGACCGAATTATGCAGGGCGGCGCTATGGTACTCTGATGCGGTTAAAATTGCGGATACGAAGATGCATGGGATTAAGGCGCTTAGGGAGTGCAGTGACGTCGTGATAGAAAACTGCGATATCATTTCCCCGGAGTTTGGCTGGTCGGTAAGCAATATCGAGATGCGAAACACTACGGCGCAGAGCGAATATTTTATGATGCGCTCCGAAAAACTGCATTTTGAAGATGTAGAGTTTAAGGGGAAATATTCTTTCCAATATATCCGTAATGCTGTCTTTGAAAATTGTAACTTTGATACGAAGGACGCTTTCTGGCATTCCGAAAATGTAACGGTAAAAAACAGCGTGGTAAAGGGTGAGTATCTGGCATGGTATTCCGATGGACTGACGCTGATTAATTGTAAGATTATCGGAACGCAGCCGCTTTGCTATTGTAAAAATCTGAAACTGATTCATTGTGAAATGATTGATACAGACCTTGCGTTTGAGAAATCTCAGGTAGAGGCAGTCGTTACGACGCCGGTTATCAGCATTAAAAACCCTCTGTCCGGGCAGATTCATGTACCGGAAGTAGGGGAAATCATTATGGATGATGAAAAGGCGAGAGGGGAAATTATTATCGACAAACAAGAAGAGTGTACTATGACGAGGGAGTGTCATTGTGCCTGACTTATCTTTGTTTGGGTCAGTTGGAATATCTGGAAAGAATTTGATTGATTGTGGGAGGCGGAATTTCCGCCTCCTGCGCATTTTGGGTGAGTCAAATTTAGTTTCTCATAGATGCTTAGTTTTTCAGGGATTCTTCAATCAGCTTCTGGACTTCTGATAGGCTGATATTTCTCTCTTTTGCGATATTGGCAAGGTCTTCATATTCATATTTGGAACGGGTAACGCCATAACCGGATGAATCTTTCCGCCGGACTTTACCGTAAGGCGTATCCAGTGTTTCTATCCCTCTGTTTAGGACATAACGTTTGGTTGCGGTTTCCCGTATGCCGATGGTCGTTGTATATTGAAACAGCAGGGAAATGATACGCTCTTTGTTTTCTTGCGCGCAGATTACTCGGATTAATGTGCCGGGGCGGGATTTTTTCATGCCGATAGGGATGGTATAGACTTCCAGGGCGCCGCCTTCAAAAAGTCTTTCCGCGGCAAAGCCGACGGCTTCCGCCGTCATATCATCGACATTGCAGGAAAGCTCAAGGACAGTATCCGTCCTGTCTTCGGATTCGCCCAATATTGCCCTGACGCAATTTGCGGCGGCAAAATCTTTTTTCCCCATGCCATATCCGATGGCTTGCATTTTCATAACGGGCATATCGCCAAAACGGGTGGCAAAGTGTTTTAAGAGCGCAGCGCCGGTCGGTGTGCATAGCTCCCCTTTTATTTGTCCGCCATAGACGGGCACATCTTTTAGGATATAGGCGGTCGCGGGAGCAGGGACGGGCAGAATGCCGTGGGCGCATTTTACCTGGCCGCTGCCGACATGGACAGGGGAAACAATCATTTCATCGGGCGATAATTTATCCATTAGCAGACAGAACGATACGATATCGGCAATGGCGTCTTTTGTACCAACTTCATGAAAATGTATTTTGGTAACGGGTACTCCGTGGACATGGCTTTCCGCCTCTGCAATCAGCTGATATACGGCGAGGGCATTGTTTTTTACGGATTCCGATAAAGGTAATTGCGCCAGGATGGTTTCGATATCGTGCATTCCGCTATGGTGGTGTCGAGTTGCATCGTGTGAGTGTCCGTGACGGTGTGATTCTTCCTCATGCGAGTGTCCGTGATTGTGTGATTCTTCCTCATGCAGGTGTTCATGATGGTGTGGTTCCTGTTCATGAGAATGCGCATGGTCATGGTGATGGTACATTTCTTCGTTTTCTTCTGTACCATCTACTTTGACAGAAATATGCGTACCTGTAATGCCGCATTTTACGGAAGCTTCTTTTGTTATCTGCACATCTGGAATGTCAAGTGCATTCATTTCAGAAATAAAGGCATCGGGTTCTGGTAAAAGCTCTATGAGTGCGGCGCTTAGCATATCGCCGGCGGCGCCCATGCTACAGTCTAAATATAGTGTTTTCATTCGTTGATTTGTCGTCCTTTCTGCGCTTTTATAGGATTGATTATGTCTGTCAGTTTTTTTTCTTTTCTGTCAGGAATTTCTTTTTTTAAAAAGAGCAGCTTTTACTACGCCTTTTGGATCTTTTATCAGCAGAACAATAAGCCAGATAATCAGTCCAAGGGCAACAACGGACAAGCCAAGATAAAGGTCGTTAAGCATGTCAGCCGGAGCTGGGGCAAAATATTCTGCGTGGAGTTCTGCATACTCAAAAATGGCATCCACAAGCCACATAAGAGAAGCGCCCCAGTACATCCAGCAAAGGACGCCTATTTTCATTTCCTCTCTGGACGCGCTTCTATACCAGATAATTGTGCAGATGATAGCTGCAAAAGTACTTGTAAGTAATGTCATAAGTTTACGCTCCTTCTTTTGTAGTCTGTGATTTGACAGCTTTTTTTTCGATAGCCGATGCTGTGGCAAGCATACCAAACCACACCACCGTAATCAGGATTGCCATAGTAGTGCCTACAGTAGACATTTCGTGCAGCATTTCAACTGCGTCTGCAGGATTACTTGCAGCGGTCAGGAAGGGAAACCACGGAACAACCTCACCATGCCATACATGCTCGAAAGCAAGCAGAGCAGAACCTCCCCAGAGAAGATTGGAAAGCCATTTTATCTTTCCTGAAAACGGAGTTTTTTCAGCAATGTCAAGGTTTGTGCTGTCAAGATGGACTTTTACAATTTCCGGTTCCTTTTCCTTAGATTTTATTACCTTTGCTGCAACGGTTGTAATGACTGCTTCAGCAGCCGGTACAAGAAAACATGCCATTTAGATTTCCTCCTTAAAGTTAGTTTTTGTGTAAGTTTTCATTTTGTAACAATAATAGAAATAGGGTTCTATTGTTATGCACAAAAAAAGATATGCAGCTTCCCTGCGGGGAAAACGCACACCTTCCTGGTATACATATAAAAAGAAAACTTTCGCTTTGATTATAAATGCTTCTGCATTTGAGGTCTGTTTCCTACAGACTGTTTTATGAATGTGGTTTCAGTCTAAAATCACATTTTTATTATACTAAATAAGATGTTTTTGTCAAGTTTGGAATTTGACGGCTTTGGGCTGGCAGAAAACTAGATTGCTTTTTTAATTTCTTCAATGGCGTTTTGTACAAGCTTCCTTACTGAAAAATCAGAAACGCCTACAATGATGTTATCGCAGTGATTAAAAGGGATAAGTATTCGTTTTGCGTCGCTTTGTGCAACGCTGACAGCCATTTTGGGGGTAACTTCCCCAAATAGGGCGTCTGCGATTACAATTCCTACAGGACCGACAATAATATCTGCTTTGCGACAGGCAACCACAACAGCATTTTCACCGGTTGCCGCCTGGTCGGCTCCTGCTTTTACCATAGCGGAAGTGGCAGCGCTGTTTGTGCCTACCGCAATAATAAAGGCGTCTGGAATATTTTGCTTGATGCAAGTGATTAACTGTCTGCCAACCCCGCCGCCCTGAGCGTCAATGATTAGTATTCTCATCTCATTTTATCCTTTCAAAAAGTTGTCTAAGGTTAAGTCATAGAAGATGGGTGCGATAAAGATGCAATGACATTATCATAAAGAAATCTTCCAAGCTTGTCAAGGAAGCCTGATTAGGATACAATATCAAGGTGCATTCTCAGTATGCTGCAGGCGTGGTAATAGTATATTGCAGGATGATTAAAAATGGCTGAAAAAATAGGAGCAGGATAAAATGAATCAACTAGAAGAAAAGACAGAAAACAACGTTGCAACAGGAGAAAAGAAACCGGTGAAACGCAAGTTATTCGATAACATATTCGTCTTATATTTGCTTGTTCTTGTACTGATGATGCTGGGACAGATTCTGGGGACTTTTATTCAGTTTATTCCGTTTATGGTCAGTACGGATATCAGCATTACGATAACCATGTACCTGACCTTTATAGGGAGCTGGATTCTGATGGTATGTTACATGCGTTTTACAAAGAAAAACCGCCCGATACTGCAAATACTTGGGAAAAAAGAGACGGGAAACACTTGGGGAAAGTTCCTGCTTGGAATCGGCATCGGATTTGGACTGAACGGGATATGTATTCTGGTGGCATGGCTGCATAAGGATATTACGTTGTATTACGATACATTCCAGCCGGGGTATCTTTTGATTATCTTCGTTGCGGTTTTTATCCAGTCTTCTGCAGAAGAGTTGATTTGCAGGGGGTTTTTATATCAGAGATTGATAAAAAGTTATCAAAAACCGGTGGTGGCTATCGTGGGAAACGCTTTGCTTTTCGCCCTGATGCATCTGCTGAATGATGGGGTTACAGTGTTGTCTATCTTCAATATTTTTACGGTGGGAATCCTGTTTTCTTTAATGGTGTATTACATGGATAGTATCTGGTGCGCTATGGCGGCTCATGCAGCATGGAATTTTATGCAGAATATTCTTTTCGGATTGCCTAACAGTGGCACGGTAGCGCCTTATTCCGTCTTTCGGCTGGATGCTTCGACTGCAAATAACAGCTTCGCATATAATGTTGGTTTTGGCATTGAAGGGACGTTGCTTGCTGATGTAGTTCTTATCCTGGCATGTATCGGTATCTTTTTATGGGGTAGAAAATATGGGAAAAAACCGTGTGATATTTGGGGGTAAATTTTCATAAGCCATATCCAAACGGAATATTACAGTGTATTTTAGCTCAACTAAAGCCCCTGCGCCTTAAAAAGTCCCGCCATTTCTTCGGCAGATTCCTGCATTCCTCTCTGAAACCACACTTCAATCCAGCCATAGAGACTATAGGCGACAAACGCCGTGGCGTAGGCTTCTGTTTTGGAGTGTTCTGGTTTTGGACCAAAAATGCCAATAAGCACATCTTTCAGAAGGTAAATAAGATTTCTTTCTTTTAACAGTCTATAAAATTCCATATGGTTTTCAAAATGTGTGAAAATAGTGTTTATGAGCCGGCTAATCGGCATACCGTCGTTTTGTACATAGTCATCAGTCCATTCATGGGAAATTTCGGTAAGATACACCTTGATGATATCCTCCCGGCTGTCGTAATTACGATAAAAAGACGCCCTGCCAACCTCAGCATAATTACAGAGTTCACTGATGGAAATATCGTTGAGTGGTTTGTCTTTCAACAAGGCAAGAAGCGCGTTTGTAAGCTGTTTGGTCACATAGGCATTTCGCCCCTCATTGCTCATCGGTGATACATTTTTTGGAGTTTGTTTCATTTTCTTTCCCCCTATTGACGCTCGAAAAATTTGCCTTTACAATGATGCTGTTGAAACAGTTGTATCGTCGAAATAATTGTATCGCCAGGACAATCGCTTCGTCGAAACAGTTGTCTCATCCATAGTGTAGTGCAATTGTAATACACTGTCAAGAAAAAACGGAAAGGGCAGGATTAGGAAAATGACGCTTACGCAGAAAAGAATTATTATTTTATTCATTATTGTTATTATTGGCATGATTCTCGGACGGCTTGCGGTGCGAGCGCTGATGAATCTTATGATGGGCGGTACGCTGTTTGGAGGGGATTTTTTATGAGGAAACAGAAAAATATGACGCAGGGCGCAGAAAATACTCCTAAGAAAAGAGGCAGGGGAATGTGGATTGTATTTTATATTGTGGCGTTTATGATAGCTTTCGTGGCAGGAGCAGCCAGCAAGGTGATGCAGCCTTCGTGGGCAAAAGACTATACGGTCAAGTGGGATGATTCTATCGGCACGGTGTATAAGGATATTCCCTATGGTGAAAAAGAAGCCAATAAGTTTGATTTATATGTTCCGGCAGACAGTGGCAGAGAAAGCTATGGTCTGGTAGTTTATCTGCACGCAGGCGGTTTTACGACAGGTGATAAAGCGGATGATATAGAGATGCTGCAGTGGCTTTGTTCCAAGGGTTATGTGGCGGCGGGGATTAATTATACGCTTCGCAATGAACAAAATTCCACGGCAAGCGTTTACTCCCAGTCTATGGAAATCAAAGAGAGTATGCCCGTGGTAGTCGCTGAATCCGAAAAACTTGGGTATCCTATTGGCGAGATGGCAATTTCCGGGGGTTCAGCAGGGCATTGCCTGGCGTTGTTGTACGCTTACCGTGACGCTGCAGATTCGCCGGTTCCGGTACGCATGACTTTTGGCGCAGTCGGACCGTCCAGCTTCTATCCAGAGGATTGGGGAAGCTATGGATTCGATAAGGATACGGAAGAGGTAAAAGCAGCCGCAGCCGGGCTTTTCGGTATTATGGCGGGGAAAGAAATTACTCCCGATATGCTGGGAACGCCTGCCTATGATGAAGCGATGAAAGAGATATCCGCATTGCTGTGGGTAGATGATAATACGGTTCCTACCCT
Organism: Blautia sp.; assembly: GCA_023664455.1. GTDB lineage: Bacteria > Bacillota > Clostridia > Lachnospirales > Lachnospiraceae > UBA3282. The sequence goes on along the minus strand of JAMPFM010000016.1, from coordinate 35,962 downwards.
GCTTTGTTACGGCGCGCATGACAAGGTACAGAGCTTTCCAGCGTCAAAGCGTCTCGATGAAGCTCTGACAGCCCATAACATTCCCCACGATTATCTTGTTCTGAAACATTCGGGACATGGCTTGCAGAATGATAGTAAGGGATTTCATCAATATTATCAGAAGGTGGAGGAATATTTGGATACTTATATGCCGGTGGAATGAAAAAGGGGAAATTTTGGAAATGTGTGGGAAATTTGTTTTAGGTAGGTCGCGAGCGGCTTATATGCGGATACTTGACAGAGTATCGTCCAATATATATAATTGATGTTATATAACATAAATTATAGAAAGGAGAATGCCATGCCGCCCAAAGCAAAAATTACAAAGGAAATGATAGTAGACGCAGCTTTTGAAATTACTAGGAGTGAGGGGATAGAGAGTGTCAATGCCCGGACAGTTTCTAAGAAGCTTGGTTGTTCTACCCAGCCGGTTATGTATCATTTTGCCACAATTGAGGATATGAAGAGAGCCACGTATACAAAAGCGGACAATTTTCATACGGCATATCTGATGAATGTCAGTCCGCAAGAAGATATTATGCTGGGAATCGGGTTGAATTATATCCGGTTTGCGGTGGAAGAGCCGAATTTATTTTGTTTCTTGTTTCAGTCGGGTTATGCAGTTGAAAACAGCGTTATCCAGATGATAGACTCTGAAAGCTTACAGCCAGTCCTTTTGGCAATGCAGGAAGAGATGGGGTTGGATGAGAAGCAGACGAAAGAGATTTTTCTAACGCTTGCCATGTTTGTGCATGGATATGCAAGCATCACCGCCAACAATGCGTTGGAATTTGATGAAACTGTTGTTGCAGCCCACTTAGAGCGCGTCTATCGCGGGGCAGTCCTGGCATTACGGGAGGGAAAGAGTAATGAAGAAATTATATGATAAAAGTGAATTGCATTTTTCATTGGCATGGATTATCGGCTATGTTGTCTTATTCAGCGTGGCGGACAGTTTCTCGGAATCTTTAGGATTTGAGAAAATAGTCACCGCCCCAATCGGTGTCGTGCTTGTGTTGTTTTTGTTTCTCTGGATGAAAAAGCATGACTTGTTAAAAGAATATGGTCTGTGCGCCTTTCAGGGGAATTGGAAACATTACTTATACTTTCTACCGCTCCTTATCCTTATGAGCGTAAATCTATGGAACGGCGTTACCATGAAGGTTTCCGCCGGGGAAACGGTCATTTTTATTTTAAGTATGCTTTGCGTGGGATTTCTTGAGGAAATTATTTTTCGTGGATTCCTTTTTAAAGCCATATGCCAAAACAATGTAAAATCAGCGATTGTGGTTTCAAGCGTTACATTTGGGATTGGCCATATTGTGAATCTATTAAACGGCGCGGATTTTCTGCCTACACTTTTACAGATTTGTTATGCAATCGCAATCGGTTTTCTTTTTACGATTATTTTCTACAAAGGAAAAAGCCTCTTGCCATGTATTCTCACGCATGGGGTTCTCAATTCCCTGAGTATTTTTGCCATTCAAGGTTCACGGACGATGGATATCGTTACCGCCATAGTAATATGCGTTATTTGCGCCGGGTATGTGGCGTGGATATTAAAAAAAGGAAAGTAAGGGTCTCTTTTTTGCGCAAAGAGGCTATTGGGTATTTTCCAATAAAGAAGGTTCAATTTGTTCTGTTAGATTTTGTGGGAGGCATTTTTTTGTAATTGATAGATTTTTACTTTTGTAAGTTAGCTGTGTATACAGACGGTCTTTCATAGGCTTTTTAAAAATGGCATATATTTGTCCTGGTGGTTTTGGTACAATGGAGCGAATATCTTCACTTAACACACTATTAGGAATGTAACAGTTACCTTTTTCAATTAGTCCGAGACAGGCTGTGGTAGTACCGGTTACTTTTTCAGTATAAAGGTCTAAATGAGGTCCGGTATAGTTGCCTATCATTCTGGCGTTTGTATCTATATTCATAATAGTATCAAGCACTTTGAGTTTCAATTCAGTTGTATGATTACTTTTGAAAGAAAAGTCGTTTTTACTTAAACGATTATGTAAGGCATATCGGTAAAAGTCATTGGCATGCAATCCTTTTCGTAGGGATACGCCGGTAAAATGTAAAAAGTGATAAGAGCGAAATTTAACTTCTACATAGTTAGAATGATTGTTTTCATCTCGGTATACGAAAACAACTTGATAGCCATCCAAGTATTTCTTATAGTTCTTTGCACATTTGCTGATAATGTTGATTGCTTCTGATTTGTTCATATGGAAATCCTTATGTAAGAATATTTAAAAAGGAAGGTTTGCCTGCCGTAGCAGATGACACCTTCCTTTTATGACTGATTTTTCTGTTGTCCGTCAACTAATCGGCACCCGAAGTCCGATAAGAAATGCTGGTTTTACCGTTGCCAGTCAACTGTCCGGCACCCGAAGTCCGGAAAGAATTTCGGATTTTATGTGTCAGTCCACATGATAAGCATATAGCCCATCTACTAACTATAGTATACACAAATGCCTTGGAACATGCAATGATTTTATTTTTTTGTTTAAAAGAGCGTTTTTTAGAAAATGCTACGCAAAGTAGCAGAAAAAATCCCCGATGCCATCTTCATTTGCTTGTGGGATAGAATACAGATAGCTATAATGAAGTACAGTAATTTACCGGACAAATTACAAAAATAGAGAAGAGAGAGGAACACAGACATGACATTTGCAGAAAAATTGAAAAGTATCCGTAAACAGGAGGGCTTGTCCCAGGAGCAGTTGGCGGAAAAACTCGGCGTATCAAGGCAGGCAGTAACGAAATGGGAAACGGATGCGGGGATTCCTGATATTGAAAATATAAAGGCAATTTCCAGCCTGTTTTCCATTTCCATCGACGAGCTGCTTTCTGATGAAAAAGTTTCTGACGGGGCATTTTCTGATGCAGCTACACAAAAAGAACAGAAGGATTTCCTATATGAGAGTGTTACAGAATATGATATTGATGAGCCGAAGCATTACGATATGAAGTTTGGCGGTGCAAACCGGCTTATCATCCGGGGATACGATGGAGAAAAGCTGCGTGTGCGCCTTGCATCTGACACCTTATCTACGCTTCAGAGCGATTTCAAGGTAAAAATCGACGATATCAGGAAACGGATTGATGTGGATGTGGTACGCAAAAATGATGTGACAGAAGCTATGGCAAAAGAAGCGGTCACTATTTTTGTCACTCTGCCAAGTCCTTATCTTGGAAAGATTGAAGCGGCAGTCAACGCGGAAAGCATTGAAATAGGTTCACTGGAATGTGGGAGCATTGAGCTTGATACCAAGGCACGCAATCTGCTTTTAGACGGGGTGGTTGGAACAGTGGAAGTCAACTGTAATCTGGATATGGATATCGTATGCCGGACCCTGAACGGCGCGGTGGAAATCAATCAACTCTCGGCAACTTCAAGGATAACCGTGCCAGAAGATGCAGTTTTTACCACACGGATAAAGGGTGCAGGTACAAACATTTCTTATGAAAAGGACGGAAAGGCAGTCGAGCCTTTTGGCTTACCTGATGCGGATAATGTGATTGAGTTAAATGGAATGAAAAGCGAACTGGTTATCTGTACTGCAGCTCCTGTTTTGTAAGATGGAGGAAAAAATTTCGTGGAGGCGTGGAGCATATGAAAAAGTTTCTCATGATTTGGTCTGGGGAGCTGATTTCCAGTATCGGCAGCGGAATGACGGCGTTTGCCCTGTCCGTTTATATCTATGAACGGACGGGCAGCGTTACTTATGTGTCGCTTGTTACGTTATTTGCCTATCTTCCGACCGTCTTATTGAATCCGCTTGGCGGTGCGCTGGCGGATAGGTATGACAGGCGGCTGCTGATGATCATTGGGGATTTGTTTTCCGGTCTTGGACTTGTTTTCGTATTGTGGCAGATACAGCTTCAGACAGATGGCGTCATACCGATTTTGATAGGGGTTACCATTAACGCGGTGTTTGTGGCGCTTTTAGAGCCTTCTTATAAGGCGACGATTACCGATTTGCTGACGGAAGAAGAATATGCAAAGGCAAGCGGTATGGTGCAGATGGCGGGAAGCGCCCGGTATCTGATTTCGCCGGCGCTTGCCGGTCTGCTTCTTGCCGTGGCAGATATCCGGCTGATTCTGCTGCTGGATATCGGAACTTTTTTTATTACGGTTACGATGGTATTGCTTGTAAAAAAGTCCATTCAAAAGCCCATCCCAAAAGAAACGGAAGGGATTGGAAAAGAACTCCGGCAGGGTTTTTTGCTGATGGCGCAGACACGGGGAATCCTGACCTTAGTCATACTGATGGCTGGCGTATGTTTCTTCATGGGATTTGTCCAGACCCTTACCGGTCCGATGGTACTGGCTGTCAGCAATGCGCAGACAGTGGGATTCATGGAATCTGTCTGTGCAATAGGATTATTGGTGGGAAGTATCTGGATTGGCGCAGCCGGAATCAGGAAAAACTATACGAAAGTTTTAGGGATTGCCGGGGTTTTCTGTGGATGTTTTATGGCGCTGGCAGGAGTAAATAAGAATCTGTACCTGACCGGAGCGGGTATTTTTCTCTTTTTCCTGTGTCTGCCTTTTATGAATACCTGTGCAGATGTGCTGATACGTCTTAGCATTCCCAATGATATGCAGGGAAGGGTGTGGGGACTGATTGGTCTTTTATCGCAGCTTGGAACAGTTTTTGCATATATGATTTGTGGTGTGGCAGCAGATTATCTGTTTGAACCGCTCTTATCAGAGCAGGGCATTCTTGCGGGTAGTATCGGACGGGTGATTGGTACCGGTGCGGGGCGCGGGATTGGTTTTATGCTGATTCTGTCTGGAGTCGGCATGGCAGCAGCCTGTGCCTTTATTGAACGAAACCGGAATATCCGGGCGATTGAGGAAAGAAAGGGTGTACAGGAATGAGTTTTAAACTTTTATCTAGTGATTTTAAGAAAAATCGTCTGAATAATGTGATTCTTTTTCTGTTTATGACGGTATCGGCGACGATTGCCATAACGGTTACACTGTTTTTGACGCAGCTTTTTTCTTCCATTTCCGATATGTATGAGACAGCGAAACCGCCCCATTTTCTACAGATGCATAAGGGAGAAATCAGACAGGATGATATTGATGGATTTAACCGGGAGTATGGAACGGTGGAACATTGGCAGACTGCCCCTATGCTGGACGTGTACGGGAGCGATATGACTGTGTTAAAATTTTCACAAAGCTCTTTTTCTCTATCTGACTGTAGACTGGATATAAGTCTTGTAAGGCAAAACGACGGATATGATGTGCTTCTGGATAGCAGCAGGCAGCCGCTTGCAGTGGAAAATGGGGGTATTGGCGTTCCGGTCATTTTGCTGGAACAATATGATATCGCTATCGGCGACACGATTTTATTAAACGTTGGCGAAACGCAGATAGCGTTTATCGTTTCTTCCTATGTCTGCGACGGGCAGATGAATTCCACCCTGTGTTCTTCTACAAGATTCCTGATAAGCGATGAGGATTTTGAGCGCTTATCCGGGATTGTGGGAGAGACAGAATATCTGATCGAGGCCTGGTTTACAGACAGCGCTGAAGCTTCCGCATATCAGGGCGCCTATGAGCAGAGCAGCCTGAACCTTCCGAAAAATGGGCAGGCAATTACTTATTCCATGATTTTCCTTCTCAGCGCCATGTCGGATTTGCTGATGGCGGTGGTATTCCTGCTGGCAGGGGCGCTTCTGCTTGTCATCTCGCTGGTGTGTCTGCGTTATGTGGTACTTGCCGAGATGGAGGATGCTATGCGGGAAATCGGCGCCATGAAGGCGATTGGCGTCCCGGCAAAGGGCATCAGAGGATTATATCTTGGGAAAATCCGTATCCTGATGGGTGCAGGCTGTATGCTCGGATTTGTGCTGGCAGTTTTTCTATCGTCCCTGCTTGCCGGGCATATGAACCGCACTTTTGGAGCGCAGAAAATGACAGTGGACAGTTATCTTTTGGCATTAGTGGTGTGCGGGGCAGTATACGGGGTGATACTGACATTTTCCAAACGGCTGTTTCGTAGGCTGAACCGGGTCAGCGTGACAGATTTGCTGGTACGGGAAAAAGGGTTCGGAAAAAGAAGCCAGGCGAGGGACGGACTGCGAAAAACAGGATATTTACCTTTTAACCTGCACTTTGGTCTGCATGAAGTGAGAAAAGGCTATGGACTGATTTTCGGACTGCTTTTGATGGTTACGCTTCTGATGGCAGTGCCAGCCCGCATGTCACAGACGATGGAAAGCGAAAAATTTGCGGCGTATATGGGAAGCCCTTTATGCGATTTGCTGCTGGAAGTTGAGCAGGGCGATGCATTAGAGAAGCGCAATGATAGCGCTAAAAAGCTGCTGATGGAGGGCTTGGAACAAGGAATGATAGCGGACTGTTTTATCCTGCGGCGGGTGCGTTTACAGGCGCAGAGCGAGGGGGAAGTTGTAGGTATTCATATTGACAGTGGAAAAGAAGCAGGAGCCAGCCTCAATTATCTGGAAGGCAAAAAACCGGAGAAGGAAAATGAGATAGCCCTTTCTGCACTGATGGCGGAGGAGCTTCATAAATCCGTGGGCGAATCTCTGCTTCTGGTTACGGCTACGGATAAACGGGAGTTTTGCGTATGCGGTATCTATCAGGACGTAACAAGCGGCGGCAGGACGGCAAAAACCATTGCAGCATTTCCAGAAGAACAGGCTGAGAAGTATACCTATCAGATTGATTTCGCAGAAGGCATTGACTTAGAGAGACAGGCAGCAGTCTGGCGCAGTACGCTTGGCAATGGCTACAGTGTGGAAAGCATGAAAGAATTTGTAAATCAGACATTGGGCGGTGTTGCTGCGCAGGTAAGCCGTGCCACAAGGACAGTTTTTCTGATTGGAAACGGTCTTGTCATTATGATAGTCCTTCTGTTTCTAAAATTGCGTATGGCGAGGAACGCAGGGTTGCTGGCGATAAAGCGGGCAATCGGGATTCCTTTTGCGGCGATCCGCGCACAGGAGCTATATCCGATATGGATTGCCGGGGGACTTGGGATTTTAGTTGGGATATGTCTGACGGAAAGTTTGGGCAGTACGTTTATCAGCCTATTGTTTGCGCTGATGAATGTTGGCGTCAGCCGGATTGCTTTCGTTAAGATATCCATTGGACAGTATTTACTCATTCCAGGCGTTCTGATGGCACTATTGACGATTGTAACGTTAGCGGTCTGCCAGTCGGTTAAAACAGTAAGATATACGGAATATCTGAATGAATAGAAGGGGATAGGAGTGTATTCTGGAAAGAGGCATTCTTATCCCATGCCGGATTGCGGTTTATGCCGCAGAATGATAGACTAAGAGAAAGGTGTGTTATGGCAATGAAGAGCTTAGAAATTACTGAACTTTGTAAAGACTTTGAGGACAGTCATGTTTTACGGAATATCAATTTCCAGATTGCGGCGGGAGAATTCGTCGTAGTCATGGGGCAGTCCGGGTGTGGAAAGTCCACGCTTTTATACTGTGTCAGCGGCATGGACAGCGTGACATCCGGTGAGGTGAAACTAAATGGTCAGACGCTTTCAACGCTTCCCGAAAAGGAAGTAGAAAAGCTGCGTCTGCTGCATATGGGCTTTATCTTTCAGAAGGCAAACCTTATGAAAAATCTGACCATTGTGGACAATATCACCTTCCCGGCTTTTCAGCTTGGAAAAGAGAGCCGGGAGGAAATTTTGGAAAATGCAGAGCGGCTTATGCAGAAAATGGGGATTCTATCTGTGGCAAAGAGCGATATCCGCAGGGTATCGGGCGGACAGCTTCAGCGGGCGGCGATTTGCAGGGCTATGATAAATAAGCCGGATATTCTGTTTGGGGATGAGCCTACCGGCGCCTTAAATTCTTCCGCTACGAAGGACGTAATGGATATCCTCACCGGGATTAACCGGGATGGTACGACCATCATGCTTGTAACCCATGACGCCAAGGTGGCAGCTAAGGCAGACAGAATCATTTATCTGGAAGATGGCAGGATGAAAGACGAGCTCCGTCTTGGGAAATACTGGGAAAAGGATTTGCAGCAGCGTGAAGATAGGCTGAAAGGGTGGCTTCTGGAGATGGGGTTTTAAGTAGATTGGGCATATGGCAGGAATCGCTTGTTATGTGATTGAGGCAGCATTGTGAATATACCAGATGTATGCTATAATTTCTGTAGTATATTTTTATGGGCGTTCAGAGTGCAGGAATCGCATTGTCAGGATAGGAAGTGAGGATAAAAATGACCAATAATATGATTAAAGAAAAAATATTATCGATTGTAAATGAATATCCGGTGAAAAGAATCGTTCTTTTTGGATCGCGGGCGGAGGAAACAAATCACGAAAATAGCGACGTAGATTTAATAATGGAGTTTTTAGAGCCAATTTCACTTTTTATGTTGTCCGAGATAAGGTTACGGCTGGAAGAAATTTTAGGATTAGAAGTAGATATTATCCACGGTCCAATCAGGAATGGAGACTTAATTGAGGTTGGAAAGGAAATAGAATTGTATGTTGCATAGAGACAGGGTTATTATACAAAAGATATTGTTTGAAATTGATATTGGAATAGATATGATGGGAAAAGAAAATTTGAATGACTTTTTAGCAGATGAGAAGTTAAAGCGCGCAATTAGTATGACCATCTTGAATATAGGAGAATTAGTAAAAAATATTACAGAAGAGACCCGGAAGGAATATTCGCAGATACCGTGGAAAGCCATTGCAGGAATGAGGGATATTACGGCACATAGATATCAGACGCTGAGAATGGAAGATGTATATTACACGGTTCAGAAGGATTTACCGCCTTTGAAAGCACAATTAAGTAATATTCTGGAAAATAGCTAATCAATTTAGAGAAAACTATTTTAAATTTCTTTCCTTATCCTATTTTGGGCAGGAAATTTCCATCACCTGCTCAATCATCTGATGGAGCAGACGACTCTGTGGCGTATCCGCCGCCCGATAATAGACCTCTTTGCCTTCGCGGCGGCTGACAATCAGACCGCTGTTGCGCAGCGGCCGCAAATGATGGGATACCGCAGGACTTGACATATGAAGCAGGGCAGAAATGTTGATGACGCATTCCTCGCAGTGACATAACAGCCAGAAAATGCGGACTCTGGTAGTGTCGCCAAGCTGCCTGAAAATTTCCGTGACCGTTTGAAAATCGTCAATATGATTCAATTGTTTCTGAATATCGGCTAGTTCATTTCCTTCTCCGTGATAGTGCGGTAATTTTTTTTCTGGCACAAAACTCCCCCCTATTAGATCGATGCAGCAGAAGAATGCAAAGCATTCTTCCCAAGATAATTGCGCAAGCAATTTTCTTGTAGATAATTGCGCAAGCAATTTTCTTGTAGATAATTGCGCAAGCGATTTTCTTGTAGATAATTGCACAAGCGATTTTCTTGTAGATAATCGCGCAAGCGACTTTCTTGTAGATAATTGCGCAAGCGATTTTCTTGTATTATACTGTAAATAGATTAGGGAAACAAGCGTCTTATTGCAAAAGAAAATGAGGGTGTCTTTTTTGGCATAAAATGAAACAGGGAAAAAATGAATGGCTGATAAAACTGTTATAACCAGGAAAAAATAAGGAAGCCGCAAAAATGACGTTCACAGTTGAGGAAGCGTAAATGAAAGAACAGAAAAAGAAAAAAGAATTAACATGGGGAAACTATATCGCTATGGTATTTTTTGCGGCGATGGGCGCTGCATGTGGTATTTTGATAGGGCATTTCATGGGAAATAGATTGGATGAAACAATTTCTTTTGGACAAAAGATGATTCAGGCTGCCTTTCTGCTTATGGGAATGTATCTGGCAATTTTGTTGCAAATTATTTTTCATGAGGCTGGGCATCTTGTGTTTGGTCTTATGTCAGGGTATCAATTCAGCTCCTTCCGCATTATGAGTTTTATGTGGGTAAAGGAAAGTGGAAAACTCAGGTTCCGCCGTCTCAGTATTGCAGGAATGGGCGGGCAGTGCCTGATGTCACCCCCTGAACCTGTAGAGGGCACGATGCCGGTATTTTTATATAATCTTGGCGGTGTTATTATGAATTTCATAGTCAGCGCGATTGCTTTTGGTCTCTATCTGGTTATCGATGATGTTCCGATTTTGGCTGTATTTTTCATGATGCTTGCGCTAATCGGGGTGGCGATTGCCCTGATCAACGGTATCCCGATGCGGATGGGTTCGGTAGATAATGACGGTTATAATGCATTTTCGCTTAGGAGTGACAAAGAGGCGCAACGTGCCTTTTGGGTACAGATGAAAGTAAATGAACAGATTGCAAATGGCGTCAGAATCAAGGATATGCCGGATCAATGGTTTGAGGTTCCTTCCGATGAGGCAATGAAAAACAGCATGGTTGCCGCTTTGGGTGTTTTTGCATGTAACCGCCTGGTCGATGCCCATCGCTTTGAAGAAGCGGACAAACTGATAAAGCGCCTTCTTGAAATCGACAGTGGGATTGTCGGACTGCACCGGAATCTTATGATTTGCGACCGTATTTACATAGAACTTATTACAGAGAAGAGAAAAGACTTGCTGGATGGTCTGTATACGAAAGAGCAGGAAAAATTTATGAAGTCGATGAAAAACTTTCCTTCTGTCATCCGTACCGAATATGCCTACGCGCTGCTTGGCATACAGGATATAGAAAAGGCTGGGAAGTTCAAAGCGCTTTTTGAAAAATGCGCCCAAACCTATCCTTATCCAAATGAAGTGCAGTCTGAACGTGAGCTGATGGAGATTGCGGAAGGTAAAGGTTGAGAGAAAGGCGCTTTAGAATGAAAAAGTCAATTCGATTATTGATTTGAGCTGGTATCCAAGTTATGATATTTAATAGAAAATGTAGCCTTATAAAGGAGCATTTAATGTCAGAATCAATTTGGGATTGTATAGGAATATTGCAGTGTATGCGATAGAGCATGGGAAAAGTTTAAATGTTGCTATTGAAGAAGATATCGGGGATATGGTTGGATAAAATGATAGATTTAGTTTGATTGGAGGTTGATATTATGATGTATCCATATATGACGCTTGATGATAATACTGAAATTACACATTCTGAAATGAAACCAGATGGAAAAGTAAAGGTGTATATAGAAACACCAGATGAAAAGGTATGCTTTCGACATGCTATATGCTGGCTTCCTGAATATAGATGGGAAGATATTTATGCATATTCTAATGAAGAAATAGCAAAGTTTCAGGAAATTATTGAGTCAACTGCGCATTTGATTATGGAATTTTCACAGGAAGGGGGATTTGACAGTGCCTCAAATCTTTAGATTTGGTTCATATTGGGTTTATTTTTGGACGAATGAGAATAAGCCATTAGAACCTATACACGTTCATATCTCAAGTGGAAGTCCTTCTGCAAATGCAACAAAGATATGGATAACAAAGAGTGGAAAGTGTTATTTATGTCACAATAAATCAAAAATTCCTGAGAAAACATTAAAGAATATGATGCGCATGATAGAAGCTCGCAGCAAGGATGTAATCAATAAATGGTATGATTATTTTGGAGAGATTACTTATTATTGTTGATGCATTTAAAATCTAAGTTTTAAATGAGGTCTGAAAACGGATAGAGGGTTAAAATGATTGAATTATACTACGTCGAAGACGATACCGCAATCGCGGATATGGTCAAAGAATATCTGGATGGCAGAAACTGTAACGTGACGATATGCGCTACGTTTGCCAGGCTGCAAGAGGCATTGGAAAACCATGTACCTGCCTTGATATTGCTGGATTGGAATATGCCGGATGGGCAGGGCAGCAGTATTTGTCAGTGGATTCGCCGCCGTTTTAGGGAACTGCCTGTTATTTTTTTAACAATCCGGGGAGATTCTAAAGATATCGTTACAGGTTTTCAAAACGGTGCGGATGATTATGTGGTCAAGCCTTTTGAACTAGAGGTATTGTATTCGCGGATTCTGGCGTTGCTGCGCAGAAGTGGAAATGCAGCAGAACAGTATCTATCCTGTGATGCGATTAGGATTGACAGAAACCGCCGGATGGTTTTCCATCATTCAGAGGAAGTCAGTCTGAGTGCAGCGGAATACCAGTTACTTCTGTATCTGATGCAGAATAAGGGGCGGACCGTGACCAGGGAAAGGATTCTGGAGCAGGTGTGGGATGTGAATGGTAATTATGTGAATGATAATACTTTGACAGTGACGATGAAGCGGCTGAGGGATAAACTGCATGCCCCCACTTGTCTGAAAACAGTCCGAAGTGTGGGATACCGCATGGAGGATACGATATGAGTGGAAGTATGACGGCAGCATTTCTAACATTTCTAATAGGAATCTTTCTTTTTTTTCTCACATTTTATTATCGGAATCGAATAGAGACGAAGCGTATCCGCGCCCTGATCGATTATTTGGAGCAGGTTCAGACGGGCGAGGCAGCCATTGTTCAGACTTATGGGGAGGATGATTTTTCCAAATTGGAGGATGAAATCTATAAGACTGTGACTTACCTTTATCAGACAAAAGATGTGGCAGTCCGGGCGAAAAATGATTTTGCCAGAAATCTTGCCAACATTGCCCATCAGATTAAAACGCCGATTACGGCGATTTCTTTATCACTGCAGACGATGCAGCGTGAAGATGAGGATAAGAGAATCAGGCAGATACAGAAGCAGGTAGAACAGCTTATGTATCTGGAAGAAGCGTTGCTCTTGCTATCCCGGCTGGACGCAGGGACGTTGGTTTTTCAAAAAGAAAAAATAGATGTTTTTACCGTACTGACGCTTGCTGCGGATAATTTACAGGCATTGCTTACAGAGTCCGGTACTTTCATGGATATTCCGGAATTGGGGGAAGTATCGCTTATGGGTGATTTGGAATGGACGATGGAGGCAGTTATCAATCTGATGAAAAATTGTATGGAACATCATGCGGGTGGGACAATCCATTGCACCTATGGGCGCAATGCCTTATACACGGAAATCAGGATATGGGACGAAGGAAAGGGGTTTTGCAGGGAGGATATGCCCCATCTTTTTGAACGGTTTTACCGTGGACATAACGCCCATAAGGACGGAATCGGTATCGGGCTGGCTTTGTCAAAAGAAATCATCGAACGGCAGAATGGAACGATACGGGCAAAAAATATGCCGGATGGAGGCGCTTGTTTTGAAATTTATTTCTACAGTCACTGAGTTGTCACTTTCGTCTGCTATACTGGAAGCAAGAAAATTGTGAAAATGGTTATCGCAGAAGTATGCTGCGCAGACAGGGTTTCAGGATGGCGGGGAAAGGAAAGAAGAGGATGGAAATTTTAAAATGTGAAGGCGTCAGTAAAATCTATGGCTCCGGGGACAACCGGGTGACGGCATTGGAAGGGATCGATTTATCTGTCGGTAAAGGGGAATTTGTGGCAGTTGTCGGGGCGTCTGGTTCGGGCAAGTCTACCTTGCTGCATATACTGGGCAGTGTGGATAAGCCCACGAGTGGAAAGGTTTTTGTAGCCGGAACGGAGCTTTCCAGTCTGAATCAGACGCAGGCGGCAATTTTTAGGCGCAGGAAAGTGGGGATGGTGTATCAGTTTTATAATCTGATTCCTACGCTTAGCGTGCGGCAAAATATTCTCATACCGCTGGCGCTGGATAAGAAAAAATTAAATAAAGAATATTTTGAAGAAATTGTAGACGCTCTTGGTATTTCTGATAAGCTAGAGGTCCTGCCAGGTCAGCTATCGGGTGGGCAGCAGCAGAGGGCAGCGATTGCGCGTGCCTTGATTTATCGTCCCGCATTGCTTCTGGCGGACGAACCCACCGGCAACCTGGATCAGAAAAATTCCAGGGAGATTGTGGATATGTTAAAACTATCCAACCGGAATCTGACCCAGACGATTCTATTGATTACGCATGATGAAAAGGTGGCATTGGAAGCGCAACGTATCATAACGCTTGAAGATGGTCACATCATAAGTGATGAGCGGCGCAAATAGCAGGTTAAAAAATCAGGGATTTTTCAATCGCGCATTTGTGTCTTGTGGTTACAAATGTTGCAGGTTGCAGAAAGGCATAGGTATTAATATGTGGCAGAATTATTCGTCGGGTTATCGGAAAAATAACCGTTCATCGGGCAGGTCCGTTATGATAGCGGCGTTTCTTTCAGCATTGCTGTTATCGCTTCTATGTGGATTATTCTATAATATGTGGAAGTATGAAATAGAAAGAATCGAATTAGAGGAAGGCGGCTGGCAGGGACGGATTGAGGCGTCACTCAGGGAGGAGGAAATAGCGCTTATCCGGTCTTTTCCCAATGTGAAAGATGTGGCAGCAGAGGAAAAGGAAACAGCCGGGGCAGAAGCAGCCGAAGCAGGAATAGCCGAAGTAGAAACAAGCATAGACATTTATTTTAACGATATGAGGAATGTTTTTAAAGATATGCCCCGTATTGCTGAAAGTCTGGGGATCCCGCCAGAGCAGGTTTCTTATCACTATGCGCTTCTGGCGATGTATCTTATCCGTGGGGAAAACGATACAGCACCGAGACTGCTGTTTCCCATGTTTATCCTGATTATGACACTAGCGTCATTTTCTTTAATTATCATTATCCATAATGCTTTTGCCGTATCTATGAATGCGCAGATTCATCAGTTTGGCATTTTTGCAAGTATCGGAGCCACGCCTAAGCAGATACGAACCTGTCTTTTACAGGAAGCGGCAGCAGTATGCGCACTGCCAGTCTTCGCGGGGAATCTGTTGGGGATTGGCATAAGTATGGGACTGATACAGTTTACAAATGTCTGGCTTGGAAACAGCGTGGCAGGAAGGCATAAGGCAGTCTTTCATTATCATCCATTGGTATTGGCATTGACATTGACCATAACAGTCATTACGATCTGGATTTCTGCATGGATGCCGGCTGGAAAGTTAAGCCGCCTGACGCCGCTTGAAGCGATTAAAAATACCGGGGAGCTGCAATTAAAGCGTAAGAAGAACTCCCCCATCCTTACTTTTTTCTTCGGAATAGAAGGAAAACTGGCGGGAAATGCGCTAAGAGCGCAGAAAAGGGCGCTGCGAATGGCGTCGTTATCCCTTATATGCGCCTTTATGGCATTTACGATGATGCAGTGTTTTTTTACGCTTTCTGGTATCAGCACACGGGAAACCTATTTTGAAAGGTATCAGGATATCTGGGATATTATGGTTACGCTAAAAGATTCGGATATCGTGTCTTTTGCAGAAACGAAAGAAATACAGGGGCTTGACGGCATAGAGAGCGCTATCGTCTATCAGAAGGCAGCGGCAAAACGGATTGTGACAGAAGCGGAAATGAGTGACGCCATGAAAGCGCTTGGCGGTTTTTCCCATGCATTAGAAAGTGATGTCATGCAGAGGGAAGAAGGTTTTCTTGTGAATGTGCCGCTTGTCATTCTGGATGATGCAAGTTTTCTTGCATATTGTGGGCAGCTTGGAATAGAACCGCGTTTAGATGGCGTTATCATACGAAACCAGATACGTGATGTGACGGATCCGGATTTCAGACATCCCCAGTATATGCCATATATCAAAGAGGAAAGTACTACAAGCGTACTAAGGCAGACGGGGAAGGACGACGAGGCTGTAGAGCTTGCCGTTTTATCCTATGCGGAAGAAGTCCCCCCTTTAAGAGAGGAATACGCGACATTGGATTATTATGAGTTGGTGCACTTTCTTCCCGTCTCTTTATGGAAGGAAATCAAGGAACAGATTGCAGGCAGTGAGGAAACGATGTATATCTGCATTTGCGGCAGGAAAAGTGCAACGGTAGAGGAATTAGATATTTTGCAGGGAAAAATAGAGGATATCGTCTCTGGAAAGTATCTGTTGGAAAGCGAGAACCGTATCCGGAAATATGAGACGAATGCGAAACAGATAGCGGGCATGATGGCAATCTTTGGCAGTTTCTGCATCTTACTTGCCCTGATTGGCATAGGAGATGTATTTTCCAATACGCTGGGATTCGTCCGTCAGCGGAAAAGGGAGTTTGCAAGATATCTGTCTGTCGGAATGACGCCGGGAGAACTACGGAAGATGTTCTGCATCGAAGCATTGGTCATTACCGGGCGCCCGGTTTTGATTACCCTTCCGTTAGTGGTCGCAGTAGTATGGTACATGCTGAAACGAAGCTATCTGGAAATTGACGTATTTCTTGCCGAGGCTCCCTTTATTCCGGTTGCCGCATTTATGGCGGCGATTGTAGGTTCAGTGGCGCTTGCTTATTATCTCGGCTGGCGAGGCGTCCGTAAAATCAGTCTGCCTGAGGTCTTGCGGGATGATACGATGCTGTAATGCCCAGAGTTTCCGATTGCACGCAGAATGCAGTTATCGCTTTTATTCTAAGCAGAACCTGGAAAAATCAGTTGAAACTGACGTCTTTATAATGCGGCGGGGCATATTCCCGTGGAGCGCTTTCACGATACAGCTTCGGTGTGAGACCGGTCCGTTTCTTGAAAAGCCGGCTGAAATAATAGATGTCCGGGATGCCGCACTGTTGGGCGATTGTTTTGGTGGGAAGTTCTGTTGCGATTAAGAGCTTCTTCGCCTGTTCAATGCGCTGACGGTTGACAAAATCGGTCAGCGGGATGCCTACTTCCTTCTTAAACAGGGTGGACAGGTAGCTGGCATTGACATTAAGCCATTCGGACATGGCTTTCAGACTCAGATCCGCCGTCAGATCGGAACTGATATAGGTAATGATTTTCTGTGTCAGCAGGGAATAATCTTTTAGGGTATGTTTGCGGATTAGGCGGCAATAGTTGAGCGCTATCCGCGGACAAAGAGTATTCCACTGTTCTTTGCCTGTAACCTGTTCAATAAGCCGTACATGCTGGTTGGAGCATAAGTCGATATGAACCGGATGGACGCCGGCTTCTTCCGCTTTTTTCCGAAACAGGGTGTTAAGGGAAATTGCGTAATTTTTGTAGTCGCGCAGTTCATCAGGCAGTCTGTGGGGCATGGAAATAGAAGACGCTTTGGATATCAGCGCCATTGCCTTGGCTTCGTTTCCATTATAAACAGCATCTAATAACTGCGCTTCCAAAGTATAACGCATCTCAATCATTTCAATATTCATGATAGAATCTCCCGCATCGCGATACTGGCGGGAATAGGACTCGTACCATTGCTCGATTTCATTGGAATCCTGATAAAGCGTCTCATATTGGTTTTCACCAAATAAAAAGTTGCCCAGCGTCAGAAAGATACTATAATAAAAAGCTGGAACCGGAAAAGATGCAAGGCGCAGGTAGTAACTTTGCAAAACGGCATATAGCTTCTCTGGAAGCTGTATTTTTGCTGCGATATCGTTTAGACGGGAAACAGGGATTTCCTCAAAGATAACCGGACCGCAGACCATCAGCGAATCGCTGTCTGGAACACGCAGCAGACTATAGGAGCATTGAAAAATGTCTTTGACATGGCAAATCGTGTTTTCTTTTAAATCCTTTAAAAATTCCCGGATAAAATCTGAATTGTAATTTTGCAGGATATCCGAGCGGAGCCCGCAGTCAGCCCATGAAAAATTCTCACAGGCATTTGTGATAAAGTGAACGGGGATACGGTTGCTTTCCAATAGCTTTTGTACGAAAGACAATAGGGTTTCCTGTGATAAAGTCCTCTGCATAATAATCCTCTCTTTTTTAAGCCGCACCACAACGTTCCCTTGAGTGTTAAATATTAAGATGTATGAAATGGCTTGCGGTTGCCAAAGCCGTATAGACGGTGGGTGATTTGTAAAAGTCAAACATTTCTAATTCATTTTTGCACATTTTTTAGGTAAAAGCAACATAAATAATAAAAATGCAAAAAATACAAAAAATAGTATATCGTCAAAAAGAGAAAATAAAAATATGATGAGGATATGCAAAAATAACAAAAAATGGATAACTATATCATGGAAATTGTATAAATTGACATATATACAATGAGGCGGTTATATAATGTATTGGCAATATTGTCATACCGAAATGAATGATTATTCAGAGGGGTACAAGCGTATAATTGCCGCGCAACCGAAAGGAGGACTTTACATGAGAACTATCATCAATATCAATCAGGGATGGCGGTTTATCCAGAAAGATGCAGGACTTCCGGACAAACTGCCCCTGGATTGGATGCCGGTAGACTTGCCGCACACATGGAACGCCGTGGATGGGCATGATGGAAACGGCGGTTATGACCGGGGCTGTTACTGGTATGCGAGGGCATTTGAGACACCCAGGCAGCCGCTTGCCGGGGGGCGCGTTTTTGTGGACATTCCGGCGGCAGGACAGCAGGCGAGAGTGTATGTGAATGGAAAGGAAATCTGCTATCATGAAGGCGGATATTCCACATTCCGCGCAGATATTACAGAAGCTTGTAAGGAAGAGGGCGAGAATCTTCTGGTAGTGGCATGCAGTAACGAGAATAAGAGTAATGTGTATCCGCAGTCAGCAGATTTTACGTTCTATGGCGGACTTTACCGCGGTATGAATCTGATTAGCGTGCCGGATACGCATTTTGAATTGTCTTATTGGGGCTGCAATGGTCTGAAAGTAACGGCAACGCCATCAGAGTGTGGCGGCGCTGAATTTGAGATGGAATCATGGATAGCCAATGCGGATGAGAATTTCACCGTTTTCTATCGTATCTGCGATGCAGAGGGGAAAGAAGTAGGCTACTGCGTCCGTCCGGCGGACAGTACGGCAGTGAAACTCTATGTGCCCGATGTGGTTTTGTGGGATTGCGACAATCCGTATCTGTATACGGTAACGGCTCTGCTGCAGAGACGTAACGAGGTATATGATACAGTGACGGCGCGTGTGGGCGTCAGAAGTTTCTCTTGCGATGCGGACAAGGGTTTCATTCTAAATGGCATTCCCACACCGCTGCGCGGCGTCAGCCGTCATCAGGATCAGCTCTATAAGGGGAATGCGCTGACGAGGGAAGATCATTATCAGGATGCACGGATTATTAAGGAGTTAGGGGCAAATACGATTCGCCTTGCGCATTATCAGCATTCCCAGGACTTTTATGATGCATGCGATGAGCTTGGTTTTATTGTATGGGCGGAAATTCCGTTTATCAGTGTCATGAGCAAGGATCCTGCGGCGCATCAGAATTGCATTACGCAGATGAAAGAGCTGATTATCCAGAATTACAATCATCCGAGTATCTGTTTCTGGGGCGTATCCAATGAAATCCTAATCGGCGGCATTTCGGAGCAGTTGGTAGAGAATCATAAGGAATTGAACGCATTGTGCAAGAAGTTAGACCCGACCCGTCTGACTACGATTGCGCATGTTTCCATGACGCCGATTGACAGTCCTGTACACAATATTACGGACGTGGAAAGTTATAATCATTACTTTGGATGGTATGGCGGAAAGATGGAGGACAACGGTCCCTGGCTTGACAATTTCCATAAGGAGCACCCGGAAATCTGTCTCGGACTATCTGAGTATGGTTGTGAGGGCATCATTACTTATCACGGTCCTAGTCCTGCATGTAAAGATTACAGTGAGGAATATCAGGCGCTTTATCATGAGCATATGGCGAAAGTGCTCGACGAGCGTCCGTGGATCTGGTCAAGCCATGTGTGGAATATGTTTGACTTTGGCTGTGCGGCGAGAAATGAAGGCGGTGTGGCAGGACGGAACAATAAGGGTCTGGTGACGATGGATCGCTGCACTAGGAAGGATAGTTATTACATTTATAAGGCATACTGGAATAAAGAGCCTATGGTACATCTGTGTGGGAAGCGTTATGCGCAGCGCGCAGGCGAGACGACGCAGATTCGCGTCTATTCCAATCAGCCTACAGTTTCTTTGTTTATCAACGGTGAGCTTGCCGAAGTGTTGACGGCGGATAAGGTATTTGTCTTTACGGCAGCGCTTGAAGATGGCTTTAACAGTATTCTTGCATTGGCAGGAAGCTGTAAGGACAGCATGACTCTTGAGAAGGTGGAAAAAGAACCGGATATCTATGTGCTTCCAGAAGTCAATGAAAGAGCGGAAGGTGTGGCAAACTGGTTTAAACTGGCAGGAGATCTGGACTTGAAAGCGCCGATGGAGTACCCGGAAGGCAAATACAGCATCAAATGCACGATGGAGGAAATTGCAGAGTGTCCCGAAGCAATCGAAATCGTGGCGAAAGCAGTGAAACTTGCCACCAATATGGAAATGAAACCAGGCATTGGCATGTGGGATATGGTAAAATTCACGAGGTTAGAAGACGTGGTTCAAATGGCAGGAAATATGATGCCGGAAGGATTTGTAGAGAGTCTGAATGCACAACTGATAAAAATTGATAAAATAAAATAATAGGTGAGGGGTAATCCGAAAGGAGGATTTTTATGTCAGATAATACAAAGAAAACAGTAGCTCCCTTTGGCATGAAAGATAAACTGGGCTACATGTTTGGTGATTTTGGTAATGATTTTACCTTTATTCTGTCTTCTAGTTTTATGATGAAGTTCTATACGGACGTTATGGGGATAAGCGGGGCAGTCGTGGGCTTGCTGATGATGGCAGCGCGCTTTGTTGACGCCTTTACCGATGTGACGATGGGGCAGATTGTGGACCGCTCCAAGCCGACGAAAGATGGTAAGTTTAAGCCCTGGATTAGACGCATGTGCGGACCGGTGGCGATTTCCTCGTTCTTAATCTATCAGTCGGGATTTGCCAATATGGCATATGGGTTTAAGGTATTCTGGATGGTTATTACCTATATTTTGTGGGGTTCCATTTTTTATACTTCCATCAATATTCCCTACGGTTCTATGGCGTCAGCGGTATCGCCTGACCCGAAGGACAGGGCGTCCCTTTCTACCTGGAGGACGATTGGTGCGACACTGGCAGGTATGGTAATCGGGGTAGGTACGCCGATGTTTGCTTATGAGACCGTTAACGACAATACCGTTTTATCCGGTTCCCGCATGACACTTATCGCGGGCGTATTTGGCGTTATGGCAATTATCTGTTATCTGCTTTGCTTTAACCTTGTATCAGAGCGTGTAGAAGTTCCGGCAAACAATGAAAAACTGGATATTGGTAAATTATTAAAGAGTCTGGTGACGAACCGTTCCTTACTCGGCATCATTGCGGCGGCAATCGCCCTGCTGCTTGCGATGCTGACCATGCAGGGAATGGCGGGCTATGTTTTCCCAAATTATTATGGAAACGCGGGCGCACAGTCAGCATCTTCGCTGGCAGGAACCGCTGCAATGCTTATCATCTGTGCGCCGCTGGCAGGAAAGCTGGCTGCTAAATTCGGTAAGAAAGAGCTTTCGGTGGCATCCTGTGGAGCTGCTGCGGTTGTATACTTGATTTGTCTGGTTGTACACCCGGCAAATGCATTTGTCTATGTTGGATTCTTTACGGTTGCCTATATCGGACTCGGATTCTTCAATACGGTAATCTGGGCAATGATAACAGATGTTATTGATGATGCAGAGGTAAAGAACGGCGTGCGTGAGGACGGTACGATTTATTCCGTATACTCTTTTGCCAGAAAGCTTGGTCAGGCGCTTTCCGCAGGACTGACAGGTTCGCTGCTTACCATGATCGGTTATACGAATGAGACAGCATTTGACCCAGTAGTTACAGAGCGGATTTTCACATTATCCTGTGTTGCACCGATTATCGGTTTTGCGCTTGTCGCGGTGTTCTTAATATTCCTCTATCCGTTGAACAAGAAGCGGGTGGAAGAGAATGTGGCGGAGCTTGCGCGTAGGAAAAAATAATACGGACATCTTATAAAGGAGGGCTGAAGAATGGCAGATAAGTTTTGGGCGTATACGAAGCGGAGCGATTATCTGGTCTGTGTGGATAGTGACGGCTGTGCGATGGATACGATGGATATCAAACATATCCGCTGCTTCGGTCCCTGCATGGTTGCGGAGTGGGGGCTGGAAGAGTGGCGCGACGCAATACTGGAGCGTTGGAACGAGATTAATCTGTATACGATGACGCGGGGAATTAACCGTTTCAAAGGGCTTGTGAAGGCGCTTAGAGAGATAGAGGAAAAATACTGTGAAATTGAAGAGCTTAATGTGCTGGAAAAATGGGTGAACGAGACGCCGGAGCTGTCCAATGCCGCACTGGAGCGTGAGATTTCCCAAAATGACAATATCTGTCTACGCAAAGCGCTGGCATGGAGCAATGCAGTCAATCAATCCATAGACAGACTGCCGGAAGAGGACAAACGTCCTTTTCCGGGAGTATTGGAAGCTTTAAAACGAGCGTATCGCGATGCGGATATTGCGATTGTGTCCAGTGCGAATTTAAGCGCAGTCTTAGATGAGTGGGATTTTTACGGACTGTTAGAATATACGGATGTGGTGTTGGCGCAGGATTCCGGGAGTAAGGCGTTTTGTATTGGCGAGCTGATGAAACGGGGGTATGCCCCCGACCATGTATTGATGTGCGGCGACGCTCCGGGAGATTTGGACGCTGCAGAGAGAAACGGCGTATATTATTATCCGATTCTGGTACGGCATGAGGCGCAGAGCTGGGAGGAATTTGTCGAAAAGGGAATTAATCATTTCCTAGACGGTACTTATGATAAAGGTTATCAGCAGGAAAAGAAGGAACAATTTCTGAGAAACCTTGGGAAAGAATAGAAGAAAAAGGCGCAAGCTAAGAAAGCGAAAGAAAAAGCGGAAAATAAGATGATGGAAACAAAAAACAGTAAAAAGGGAAAGGAGAGATGACAGTATGGTAGATATGAAGGCAAAGCCTTTCAATCTGTCGGATGAAGATTGCAAATGGGTGGAAGACACCATTGCAGGGATGGACATCGATGAGAAAATAGGACAGTTGTTTTTTAACATGGGCTCCTCGCGCACGGAAGAGTATCTAAAGATGACCGTAAACGATTATCATATCGGCGGTATCCGGTACAATCCCGGAACGGCGGATGAAATATACGAGCAGAACCGTATCTTACAGGAAAATAGTAAGATTCCCCTGATTATCGCCTGTAATACAGAGAACGGCGGCAACGGCGCCTGTACGGACGGTACGATGATTGGCAGCCAGACGAAGATTGGCGCTACAAGAAATGCAGACTATGCGTATCAGCTAGGCTATATGGCGAATAAGGAGGCGGCTGCGATTGGCTGTAACTTATCCTTTGCGCCGGTCAGTGATATTCTCTATAATTGGGAAAATCCGGTGATTGGTCTGCGCACTTATGGAAATGAGCCAAAACGGGTAGCGGAAATGGCGAAGACATATATGGACGGTGCCCATGCCAATCCGGGCTTTTGTTGTGCGGCGAAACATTTCCCTGGCGACGGATTGGATTTCCGTGACCAGCATGTGGCAAACAGTGTAAATACCATGAGCTGTGAAGAGTGGGATGAGACGTTCGGTTTGGTTTATCAGACGCTGATTGATAACGGCTTAGAGGCAATTATGGCGGGACATATCATGCAGCCGGCATATGCGCGTCATTTTAACCCGGATATCACGGATGATGAGATGATGCCGGCAACGCTTTCACCAGAGCTGATTCAGGGACTGTTGCGTGAGAAACTGGGCTTTAACGGTATGGTACTGACGGATGCGTCTCATATGGTAGGCCTGACCTGCCGCATGAAACGTAGTGATGTGCTTCCGGCAGCCATAGCGGCGGGCGTGGATATGTTCTTGTTCTTCAATGAGATGGACGAGGATTTTGCCGGCATGAAACAGGGATATCTCGACGGACGTATCAGCGAGGAACGTTTGGATGAGGCGCTGCATCGTATTCTGGCGCTAAAGGCGCATATGGGACTGCATAAGAAAGCGAAAACGGAAATTATGCCGCCGCGTGAGCAGATTCATGAGATTGTCGGTTGTGAAGCGCATGTTTCCATGCAGAAAGAAATTTCTGACAGAGCTGTCACTTTAGTGAAATATAAAGATAAAGACGTCCTTCCGGTTACGCCACAGCGTTATAAGAGAATTATGATTGTCTATGTGAAGGGACTATCTGCACCGGGGCTTGGCGCGCTGTTTGGTGCGAAAAAATCTCCGGCGGAAGTATTGCGGGACAAGTTGATTGAGAAAGGTTTTGACGCATTTATCTATGAGAGTCCCATCGAGAAGATGCAGAAGCAGATGCAGGAAGGGAAAAAGCCCGATATTAATATGTATTTTGCAGGGAAAACGCCGATTAAGGAATTTCGTGAGAATCAGGATATGATTATCACCGTAGTGGATATTCCGGGCGGGTTCCAGCCGGTTGCGCGTCCTGCGTTCGGCATGACGAAAGGCGGCGGTGAGATTCCCTGGTATGTATTTGAACTTCCGGTAGTGGTAGTCGGTGTGCAGCATCCATTTGTACTTGCTGATATTCCGCAGGCGAGAACCTATATTAATACTTATGATAGCAACGATTCCACAATGGATGCGTTGATTGATAAGTTGATGGCAGGTGAAGATGCATTTACGGGAAAAGACCCGGTAGATTCCTTCTGCGGCATTTTTGATACACGTATTTAAAGAAATAAGGAGGTAGTTTTTATGCAGATGACTTTTCGCTGGTATGGCGAGGGAAACGACAGTATCACGCAGGAACAGATTAAGCAGATTCCCGGCGTGACAGGTCTGGTCTGGGCGCTGCACGATAAAGCGGCGGGCGAGGTCTGGGAAGTGGACGAGATTGAGAAGATGCGTCAGCAAATTGAGGGTCATGGTTTCAATATGGACGTGGTGGAAAGCGTGAATGTCCATGACGATATCAAAATCGGGCTGCCCTCAAGAGATAAGTATATTGAGAATTACAAACAGACATTGCGCAATCTGGCAAAGTTTGATGTAAAAGTAGTGACCTATAATTTCATGCCCATTTTTGACTGGACCAGGACAGACCTCTTTCATCCGATGGAAGACGGCTCTACGGCATTGTTTTATGAGAAGGCAAAGATTCAGCAGGATTATAAAGAGATGGCAAATTATATCCTCGAAAACCTTCATGGCATGACGTTTCCGGGGTGGGAACCGGAGCGCATGGCGAAACTGGATGAACTCTTTGAAGCGTACCGCCCGGTGACGAAGGAAAAGCTCTGGGACAATCTGAAATACTTCCTAGAGGCGATTATGCCGACCTGCCATGAGACAGGCATCAAGATGGCGATTCATCAGGATGATCCGCCGTGGGATATTTTCGGGATTCCCCGTCTTTTGGTGGATAAGGAAGCAATCGGACGTTTTCTGTCTATGGTGGATGATGAGTATAACTGCCTATGTTTATGCTCTGGTTCCCTGGGGGCAAACCCCGACAATGACGTGCCTGATATTATCCGCACTTATTGCGATAGGATTGCTTTTGCGCATATCCGTAATGTCAAGCATTTCCCGAACGGAGATTTTACAGAGGCTTCGCATCGTGACTGTGACGGTGATGTAGGGATTCTGGAGATTATGCGCGCCTATCATGACTGCGGTTATGACGGCTATATTCGTCCTGATCATGGCAGACATATCTGGGGCGAGAAATGCCGTCCGGGTTACGGTTTATATGACAGGGCGCTTGGCATTATGTATCTGTGGGGCTGCTGGGATATGTTAGAGCGGCTGGATGGAAAGAAATGAAGGAAGAAATAAAAAATAGAAAGGATGGATGTAATTATGATGGAACTCCCATTGAATATAGACTTTAGCGGTAAAGTAGTAGTAGTGACAGGCGCAGGCGGCGTACTGTGCGGTACGATGGCGAAAGCCTTCGCGCAGGCGGGCGCCAAGGTTGCGGCGCTTGATTTAAACGAAGAAAGCGTTAAGGAGCTGGCTGATTCCTGTAAGGCGGAAGGGTTTATCTGCGAGGGATATAAGGCGAACGTATTGGAACCGGAAGCGCTGGCGCAGGTTCATGAGCAGGTACTTGCCGATTTAGGACCCTGCGATATTCTGGTAAACGGCGCAGGCGGCAACAATCCGCGTGCTACGACGGACAACGAATATCAGCATGAAGCAGTGGAAGGACAGAAAACATTTTTTGACTTAGATGCAAATGGGGTGGACTTTGTATTCAAGCTGAATTTCCAGGGAACGCTTCTGCCGACGCAGGTATTTGCAAAAGATATGGTAGAGAAAAAATCGGGATGTATCTTAAATGTTTCTTCCATGAACGCCTATATTCCGCTGACTAAGATTCCGGCATATTCCGGCGCAAAAGCAGCCGTTTCTAATTTCACACAATGGCTGGCGACACATTTTGCAGGAAGCGGTATCCGCTGCAATGCAATCGCACCCGGATTTTTAGTATCCAATCAGAACCGTAGGCTTTTGTTTAACGAGGATGGCACGCCGACGGCGCGATCTAACAAGATTTTAAGTGGTACGCCAACAGGACGTTTTGTCGAGAGTGAAGAGCTTCTCGGCGGTGTATTTTTCCTCTGCGACGACAAGGCGGCGAGCGCAATCACGGGAGTAGTGCTTCCGATTGACGCGGGCTTTGCGGCGTATTCGGGCGTATAGGAAGGAGGCGCATACCATGCGTGAGGATATCAGACAACAAATACAGGAGCTGGGTGTGGTTCCGGTAGTGGTTTTAGAGGAAGTAAAAGACGCCCTTCCCCTTGCAAAAGCGCTCTGCGAGGGTGGTCTGCCCTGCGCAGAGGTTACATTCCGTACAGCGGCGGCAGAAGAGTCCATTCGCGTCATGACGCAGAATTTCCCAGAAATGCTGGTGGGAGCGGGCACGGTACTCAGTATAGAACAAGTAGAACAGGCAGTCGGGGCAGGAGCGAAGTTTATCGTCAGTCCCGGATTTGACGCCGAAATCGTAGATTATTGTCTGGAAAAAGAGATTCCGATATTTCCAGGGTGTATCACACCGTCCGAGGTAAGCCAGGCAGTCAAAAGAGGGCTTGGGGTAGTCAAATTCTTTCCGGCGGAGCAGTTTGGTGGCGTTTCAACGATTAAGGCATTGGCAGCGCCTTTCGTGGGATTGAAATTCATGCCTACCGGCGGCGTAAATGCGAAGAATCTGGAAAGTTATTTAAGCTGCGATAAAATCATTGCATGCGGCGGAAGCTGGATGGTAAAAGGTGATATTATAAAAGCAGGAAAATTTGATGAAATTCAGGCGATGACAAAAGAAGCTGTACAACTGGTTACAGCAATCAGAAAGCAGCAGGAGGGAAACTGAGATGGAGTTAAAGATGAGACCTGCAGAAGAATGCAGATATGATGCAGTTTCTCTGGGGGAAGTCATGCTCCGACTGGACCCAGGGGAGGGAAGAATCCGTACTGCCAGAAGTTTCAGGGCGTGGGAAGGTGGCGGCGAATATAACGTCGTGCGCGGGCTGAGAAGATGCTTTGGCTTAAAAACCGCCGTACTGACTGCGTTTGCTGATAATGAAGTCGGTAAACTGATGGAAGATTTCATTTTGCAGGGCGGTGTGGATACGTCCCTAATTAAATGGATGCCTACGGACGGCATTGGTAGAGTATGCAGAAACGGGATTAATTTTACAGAGCGCGGATTCGGGATTCGTGGCGCAATCGGCTGTTCTGACCGCGCCAATACGGCGATATCGAAAGCAAGACCGGAGGATTTTGACTTGGAATATCTCTTCGGGACTCTGGGTGTGCGCTGGCTGCACACCGGCGGCATTTATGCAGCACTTTCCGAGGAATCCTGTGAGACTGTACTGGAAGCGATTAAGACTGCCAAGAAATACGGCACCGTAGTATCCTATGATTTAAATTACCGTCCTTCCATGTGGAGTGCGATTGGCGGATTAGAGAAGGCGCAGGAAGTCAATAAGGAAATCGCCGGCTATGTGGACGTTATGATTGGCAATGAGGAGGATTTTACAGCTTGTCTGGGATTCGAGATTGAAGGCAACGACGCCGGATTAAAAGAGCTGAATCTGGAAGGCTATAAGAAAATGATTAACGAGGCTGCGAAATGTTATCCGAATTTCAAGGTTGTGGCGACGACCCTGCGGGAGGTCAAGACGGCGACGGTGAATGACTGGAGCGCAATCTGCTGGGCGGACGGCGAGATTTACAAGGCAAAAGATTATAAAAACTTAGAAATTATGGACCGCGTAGGCGGCGGCGATTCTTTTGCTTCCGGGCTGATTTATGGACTGATGACGACGCAGGACGCCGAAAAAGCAGTGAATTATGGCGCAGCGCACGGCGCACTGGCGATGACGACACCGGGCGATACGACGATGGCGAGCCTCAAAGAAGTCGAGGCGCTGATGGGCGGCGCAGGAGCAAGAGTACAGCGATAGGCAATAGGTTATAGTATAGGCGGCAGGATACGACAGTTTTCTGCCGCCTAGAAAGCACTCTAAGAAAGGAGCAAGGTTATTAGAATGAGGAAGAAATTTTTAGATGAAAATTTTTTACTTTCTACAGAAACGGCGCAGCATCTCTATCATGATTTCGCAGAGGTGATGCCGATTATTGATTATCATTGCCATTTAAGCCCGCAGGAAATCTATGAAGATACGCAATATGATAATATCGCGCAGGTGTGGCTTGGCGGGGATCATTATAAATGGAGGCAGATGCGTTCTAACGGCGTAGAGGAACGCTATATTACCGGCGATGCGACAGATTATGAGAAATTTGAAAAATGGGCACAGACACTGGAAATGGCGATAGGCAATCCACTGTACCATTGGAGCCATCTGGAATTGAAGAGATTTTTTGGCTATGAGGGATATCTGTGCGCAGATACGGCGAAAGAGGTATGGGATATCTGTAATGCAAAATTACAAAATGGTCTGAGCACCCGCAGGATGATGCAGCTTTCCAATGTGAAGCTGGTCTGCACCACGGATGACCCGGTGGATTCTTTATTATGGCATCAGAAGATTGCAGCAGATTCTGGTTTTGATATCAAAGTGCTTCCGGCATGGAGACCGGACAAGGCGATGAATCTGGAAAAAGCGGATTATACGGAGTACTTAGAGCGGCTTGCTGAAACGGCGGGCATCTCTATTCAGAGCTTTGCGGATTTAATAGAGGCACTAAAAAGACGTATGGATTACTTTGCCGAAAATGGCTGCAGCGTCTCAGATCACGGGCTTACTTATATTATGTATGCCCCGGCCACGGGAGAAGAAGTAGAAGCCGTGTTTGCAAAGCGTCTCTCTGGCGAGACTATAAGCGCCAGCGAAGAGCGAATCTTTAAGACCGCGTTTTTATTAGCAATGGGAAAAGAATATCAGAAACGTGGATGGGTTATGCAGCTTCATTACGGTGTAAAACGGGATAATAATGAGGCAATCTTTTCTAAAATCGGGGCAGATGCAGGTATTGACTGTATTTATTCGGATACGCCGTCTGCGGAAGTTGCAGATTTCCTAAATGCAGTAAATCAGGACGGCGGACTGCCCAAGACAATTCTTTATTCCCTGAATCCGATTGATAATGCTGCTATCGGGACAATCATTGGCTGTTTCCAGGATGGTTCCTGCGCCGGGAAAATCCAGCAGGGAAGCGCCTGGTGGTTTAACGACCATAAGAGCGGCATGAGGGAGCAGATGACCTCACTGGCAAGCTTGGGACTGCTGGGGAATTTCGTAGGGATGCTGACCGATTCCAGAAGTTTCCTTTCGTATACGCGTCATGAATATTTTAGACGGATTATGTGCGAATTAATTGGCGGCTGGGTTGAAAACGGGGAATATCCGCCCGATGAGAAGGCGCTGGAGAAGATTGTAAAAGGAATTTCCTATGAAAATGCAAAAAGGTATTTTGAATTTCAGGATTTGTAATAGAGCGATTGATGATAAAGTATGTGCGATGCACCTGCGGGCTTTCAAGTCCGCAGACTGAGTAAGAATGGGAGTTTCTATGGGAAAATTAAATGAATATGAAAAAAAGCATTTAAGAATTTTGCGCAGGATTGCGCCAGAGTGTACGCTGTTTTTGAAAAAGAATGGGGATTTTCCGTTAAAAGAAGCGGGAGAAATCGCCGTTTATGGCAGCGGGGCGAGGAAAACGGTGAAAGGCGGCACAGGTTCAGGCGATGTCAATTCCAGATTTTATATTACCATCGAACGGGGACTGGAGCAGGTAGGTTTTACGATTACAACGAAAGACTGGTTAGATGAATACGATGGTATCTGGGAGGAGGCGCGCAGGGAGTTTATCGCCGATATCAAGAAGGAAGCCAGAAAACAGCATACACAGGCAGTTATGCTTGGAATGGGCATGACGATGATGGAGCCTGAATATATACTGCCGCTGTCAGGAGCGGGCGATGTGGCTCTCTATGTGCTTGCCCGTAATGCAGGGGAAGGGAACGATAGGAAGGCCAAGGCAGGCGATTTGTTCCTGACACAGACAGAAATCAGGGATATTTTAGAGCTTAACAAGCGCTATGCACATTTTATGCTTGTCCTGAATGTGGGAGGCATGGTCGATTTAAGTCCGGTGAAAGAAGTTGGGAATATTTTGCTTTTGTCACAGCTTGGCGCAGTGACAGGCAGAGTGCTTGCGGATATTCTGCTGGGTAAAAGCTATCCGTCCGGGAAGCTTACAACGACATGGAGCGCATGGAAGGATTATGCCAGTATAGGAACGTTTGGGGGCACGGATGATACAGACTATAAAGAAGGTATTTATGTAGGCTATCGCTATTTTGACAGCGTTGGAAAAGAACCCGACTATCCTTTCGGATATGGAATGGGTTACACGGAGTTTTCTATCGGAGAGGCAAAATGCTCCTTGGAAGGAACCAAAGCGATACTGGAAGTGCCTGTTACAAATATTGGCAATTATGCGGGCAAAGAAATCGTACAGGCTTATGTGAGTGTGCCCTGGGGGAAGCTGGATCAACCCTATCAGACCCTTGCGGCATTTGCCAAAACGAAGGAATTAAGCCCTAAAGAAACACAGACGCTTCGTCTTACTTTCGGATTGGAAGAAGTGGCGTCTTATGATACCAAGACAGCCTCTTATCTATTAGAAGCGGGAAAATATCTTATCAGAGTGGGAAACAGCAGCCGCAATACCAAAGTATGCACGATTATGCAGCTTTCAGAAGATGTATGTGTCCGTAAAGTTACGAATGTGGGTGGAAAAGCGAATTTTACAGATTGGCGGCCGGATAAGATGGAAGAGGAAATAAAGGATTCCGTTCCAGTATTGAAAATAGATGCAGACGCTTTTTCGACACTGCACTGGCCGGAAGCTGCCAAAGCATCCGAGCGTGCACTCAAGATTGCCGCTTCCCTTACAGATGAAGAATTAGTAAAACTTTGTATTGGAAGTTTTAAGAGCGGTATGGGAGCCATCAGCGCCATAGGCAGCGCTTCCGTAACCGTAGCGGGCGCCGCCGGGGAAATCTATGGGGGAGCAGCGGGCGTACCGGTTATCGTAATGGCGGACGGACCTGCCGGACTGCGCCTTACCCAGAAGTATGTGAGGGATGAAAAAGGCGCCCATGCTATCGGTAGTACACTTCCTGCTGGCATGGATGATTTTATGGGATCTGTAGCCAAAAAGGTCATGGGATTACTGGATAAGAAACCGAAAGGGAAGGTGCAGGAGCAGTATTGTACAGCAATTCCAATCGGTACAGGCTTAGCGCAGAGCTGGAATCTGGACGTCTGTCATAGATGCGGGGAAATTGTTGGGGATGAAATGGAACTGTTTGGCGTGCATTTGTGGCTGGCTCCTGCATTTAATATTCACAGGAATCTTCTATGTGGGAGAAACTTTGAATATTATTCAGAAGACCCGCTTATCAGCGGAAAGATCGCAGCAGCGATGACACAGGGCGTACAGAAAAAGCAAGGACGCGGAGTCACCGTCAAACATTACTGCTGTAATAATCAGGAGCAAAACAGATTTATTTCCAGCAGTAATCTCAATGAACGGGCGCTTCGGGAAATTTATCTGCGCGGTTTCCAGATCTGCTTAACGGAAGCGGCGCCGGCAGCGCTGATGACTTCCTATAATCTGTTAAATGGAGTGCATACCTCGGAAAGAGAAGATATCCTGAAAACCGTTATTCGGAAAGAATGGGGCTGGGATGGTCTGATTATGACGGATTGGGTAATATCCATGATGGGAAGCAAAGGCAAATACCGAATGGCCAAGTCTGCGCCGAGCCTTCATGCCGGAAACGACCTCTTTATGCCGGGCTGTGGCGGCGACTATAAACTTGCCCTGAATGCGATGCAGGGCAAGGCATCGGAATTTTCCCTGACAAGGGCGGAAGTGGAACAGTGCGCGGCAAGCGTTATCGAGACGGCGCTGCGGTTGAGGGAATGTAACAATATCAGATAACGCAGTACTACAAATAACATGCAAAATTTAGAATTTGTTTGTCCGCATTTATTGTTATTGCTTTTGCTTTATGCTACAATAAATGCGGACAATATTTGAGTTTTGCATGTAGAAAGTTGGTGTGCGCTTGGGCAAAAAAGAAATTGCACAAAATGTAATTATAAATAATGGCGGCATAGCAAAAACTGCAGACTTTAAGGCAGTGGGCATAAAAAATTATGAGGTAGCAACATTTTGTAAAAACGGTTTTATTGAAAGAATCCGTCATGGTTTTTATCAGATTCCGCACGCCAATCAAATAACAGAGGAACAATTAATACAGGAGTTTCTTCCGCAAGGAATTGTTTGTCTTGAATCCGCCCTGTTCCATTATGGGTATAGTGATTTTTCTCCCCGTGAATGGTCTATTGCTGTACCTAGAACGGCATCTCGTGCAGTAAAGAAAATAGAGGAATTTCCGATTAAGGCTTATTATATTCAAAAGGACTTTTTGCAAATTGGAAAATCAATAGATAATTTTAATGGCGTGGCGCTTGCAGTTTATAACCGGGAGCGGACAATATGTGATTGTTTTAAATATCGTACAAAGATGGACAGGGAAACTTTTAATAAGGCACTCAATGCTTATGCTGCAGATGAAAATAAAAATCTTGCGAACCTTTCCAAATATGCAAGAGAAATGAAATTATATTCAAGGGTTATGAATGTAATGGAGGTGCTTCTCAATGGCTGATATTGCCGCGTCCGTACTTGCAAGATTAAAAAATAAGGCAAAAGAAAGCGGACGGAGTTACCAACTGTGTTTGCAGCTTTTCTGTCAAGAGGAATTTCTGCGGCGTTTGGAACGAACTAAATATGCTGAGAACCTTGTACTTAAAGGCGGACTCTTTATATATTCTGTTACCGATTTTGACAGTCGTGTAACGGTGGATGTAGATTTTCTTCTTCAAGAAGTTCCCAATACGCCTGAACAATTAAAATCCATATTAGAGGATATCATCAATACGTCTACTGGTAACGATTTTATTACCTTTGAAATCAATGATATTGCGCCTATTGCTATTGCCAAAAAATATGCGGGTATCGGAGCGTCTCTTGTAGCGCGAATCAAAAATGTGAAAATACCGTTCAGTATTGATTTCGGTGTTGGTGATGTGATTGTCCCGAAGAAAGAAAAGCGGAAAATCCCTACGCAGCTTAATGATTTTACTGCTCCAATGATAAATACCTATTCTCTGGAAACAACAATTGCCGAAAAGATTGATGCTATCCTCAGTCTTATGGAGTTTTCCAGTCGGATGAAGGATTATTACGATATTTATTATCTTGCAAATAAGTTCGATTTTGACGGAGCAACGATGACAGAAGCATTAAGCAAGACTTTTGAAAACCGTGGACACATTTTTACGATAGAGCAGTTTGAACAGGTTATGGCTTTTGGTGGTGACGAAGCAATGCAGAAAAAGTGGAAAGCTTTTGTCCGTAAAATTGATACAAAAACTGATGACTTCAATGCGGTGTTAAGAATGATAAGGATTTTTCTTACAAAACCTTTTGTGGCAGCGAATAAAGGAAACGACTTTGATGAGAAATGGACTGCCCAAAATATAGAGTGGAAATAGCTCCGCGACGCTATGGCAGATGAATCTGATTTATTTAGCAGAATTGTCTGACAGGACAAGCAAAGCAGAGAACTTTTAAAAGCCTCCTATGTTAGAATGGAAAAGGTATCACAAGACAATCTCAAAACATAGGAGGCAGTTTATCAGGTTCAAGCTATTTCTTCATCAGCCCCGCCCCGGCGTTCCATGCTTTTGCAACCTGCGCCCCGGTGGTATAGTAGCCATGCTGGAACTGGTCAAACATAAGCGCTTTCGTTTTCACTGGATCAACCTTTCCGTTTTCACTAAGTACCGTTTCCTCAGCTTTTACATTGACGATTTTTCCTACGATTCCCGAAACATAATCTGTTTTCAGAAATTCAAGCAGCTCGCATTCCATAACGACAGGAAATTCCTCGATGATGGGAGCGTGGACTTTGTCACTTTTTACGGCGTGATATCCGGTTCTTTCAAATTTATCATCCATTTTATTCCCGGATGCAATTCCGAAGAAGTCCGCCACATCAACATGCGCTTCATCCGCAAGCGCAACCGTAAACGCCTTACTTTCCTGGATATTGAGCCATGTCTTTTTTCCTTCGCCGATGAAAAGGATAATCTTATCCTCATCGCAAATCTGTCCCCATGCAACATTCATGACATTGACTTTCTCATTCTTGTCATATGCGGCTACCATCAGCACGGGCATTGGATAAACCGCTTGCACTAATCCTAAATCTTTTTTCATATTGCTGCCTCGCTTTCTTGTATTATGATTTGATTTATGATAAGATTGTAACATTGTACTAAAGTAGATACAAGTACCTACATTTATGTTAGGTACTTACTCGGAGGATAGCTATGGATAAAAAAGAGATAGAAAACGCGGATTTTTATGACACAGGATACTGTTATACTCTTTCCTTAATTAGTGGAAAGTATAAACCAATTATCCTTTATTGCCTGATGGAATACGAGCCGGTACGTTTCAATGAAATGCGGCGGTATCTAAAGAAAGTTGCTGATAAAACACTCAGCCAGAATTTGAAAGAGTTAGAAGCCGACGGTTTAATCATCCGTGAAGTTTATCCCCAGATACCCCCAAAAGTAGAATACTCTTTAAGCAGCAGAGGACATTCGCTTGTGAAAGTGCTCGATAAATTGTGTGAGTGGGGGAATGAGAATCGGATGTGAAAAGGATACGGCTGCAGACGCCTTGGTAGCAGAATAAAGGCTTTACACCTTATTGTAAAACCGCTATAATAATTGCAGTAGCAATAAACATTATTCATCAATCGAAAAGGCGGTGAAAGGATGGTAGCAGATATGCCGACAGATATGCAATATAAAGATTCCCTGAGAAAGGATAAGTTTCTTAACGACTTAATTATTGAGCAAATTAGAAATGGCAATCATGAAAAAGCTCTTGAATATCTTGAAAAAGATAATGAGCGTATTGAAAAAGCATTAGAAGAGTGAACAATGATCTATGGGAAACAAAGGTGTAAAGTCTTTAGATATAATGAAAGGCTTTACACCTTTTTGATAAAGATAAATCCCTGCGGGTCTTGGAGGCAAATCTTTGCATTAAGGAAATATCCGTTGACAAATCCCCCTGCGCAAGCTATACTAAAATAAGTTAGCGGCTACTAACCACAGAGCCGCATTTCTAAAAATCATTGGTTAGCAAGGACTAACCCTAATTATAGTCCGTAATCTAATAAAGAATAATAATTAAGATGGAGGCAGTGTTATGAGAAAAATCACAGTAGAAATAGCGGGCATGGCATGCGGCATGTGCGAGGCGCATGTTAACGATGCGATACGAGGCGCTTTCCCAGTCAAAAAGGTAAGCAGCTCCCATACGAAGAAGCAGGCGGTTATCCTGGCGGAACAGGATATTTCGGAACAGGAGCTGCGAAACGTCATCGATAAGACCGGTTACGAAGTCTTATCCGTAAGCAGCGAACCATATGAGAAAAAAGGGCTGTTGTCCGTATTTAAGGGATAATGCTATAGAGGGAGTGCGCCAGTTCGGCGCTTGAAATATAAGCAGGTGAAATTCCTGCTCTGG
>JAMPFM010000015.1 GCA_023664455.1 Blautia sp. | reverse complement strand
GAACTCAGGAACAGACGCTCCGGCTCATCCAGCAGATAAACAATTCAGATAAAGGCAGCGGCAATACACTCCTGTCGAGTAGTCAGGCTACAGATTAGAATCAAAAGTCCACAGTATCTGAGTTGTATTGAACCACGATATTAAAAAGAAAGGAAGTTATGGTGTTTTTGCTTCTGTAAACATCATACAAGGAACAGGATGGAAAAGACAATTCAGGGAAGCTTAGGAGCCGCCAGCGCCTTTCGACTGACGGAAGAAATGAACGCACTGGACAAACAGAGCAAGAAGATTTTACGGTACAAGGAAGTGCTTGCTTTATCTGCAGAGACAGGATACCCAAGCGGGAGCAGATGAGCATTTCTTTTTACAAAATGGTGAATGATAAAAATATAGGAAATTGCCATCCCAAGAAAAAGAATTACGATTTAATGACTCTTGTAATAATACGTCTGGGAGCTAAAGATTATCAGAGTGAAGAAAAAAATATATTAGATTTTCTGACAATTATATTTCAGCCGCACCAGAAAGGATTCAGGAAGAAACTTTCCAGATATATCAGTTTTGAAGAAGAATTAGAAGCGGAGGGGGAATAGCATATGATAGGGTTGGGGATGAGCATTTATGAGGAAGGAATCGAGAAGGGAATAAAAAAAGGAATAAAAACGGGAAGAAAGCAAGGAATAAGTCAAGGAATGAAACAAGGAATGAAACAAGGAATAAGTCAAGGAATGAAACAAGGAATAGAGCGAGGAATGGAAAAAGGACTTGAATTGAAACGTTTTCTTCTCGTCTGCAAGAAACTGGCAAAAGGAAAGTCCGCATCCGAGATAGCGGAAGCACTGGAGGAGCCAGAGGATATCATACAGCAGCTTTGTGAAAAGGCAGCCATCTATGCGCCGGACTATGACGAAGCAAAGATTAGGGAAAGCTGGAACAGTCTTTGGGACAAAGGATAATAGATGTTGGGAAGACGGTATTTTTAAGACGTATCTATGATTTTACTTGAATTTAAAGGGCAACCTGTTATAATATTGTAAAGATTAGAGGTTAGCAGCGTGAAAATAGAATATACCAAAAGAGCAGTAAAATATATTGAATCTTTGGATAAACCGACAAAGCAGCAGATAAAGGCAGGTATTGAAGGATTAACAGAGAACCCGCCTAAAGGCGATATAAAGACTATGCAAGGCTATTCAGACAGTAGAAAACGGCTGAGAATAGGCAAATACAGAATAGTATATAATTATGGCAATGATGGGAAAATTGAAGTATTATATATTATGGATGTTGACACAAGAGGTGATATTTATAAATAGAAAGGAAGTGTTTTTATGAGTGCAGCAACAAAGGAAGCTATAAACCTTATGGAAATATTACCAGAAAGCGATCAGAATTTTGCACTTGAATTTATAAAAAAACTTGTTCTTGCATGGGATCCAGATTATACAAAGGTTACACCGGTAGAAAAAAAAGTATTAGAAGAAGCGGAAAAGGATATTGCAGAAAATGCAACTGTTTCACATGATGCTATAAATTGGGAATAGGGAGGCAATTAGAATTATCAGCAAAGAGATAAAGCGTGTCTTATTTGAAAAGGATATAAAAGATACAGGAAGACTGGAGCAGCATGAAATCCTGCAAATAGCGTTACACCAAATGCTTTCTAGGACAATCTACATATGAGACACAAAATCTACAAATTACTAGTAAACAGACATTCTGGAATTTCATACAGATACCATAAATTCCATGACGGTGCAACAGGTCTGCGCAAGGCTGTGTCATGGGGTTATTTGTTATGGCTAAATTTAGCCTATTACGTCTTTTTTTGCCGCTTTTTGGCGCAAAAACCGGAAATGGATGTGTATGAAAACAGGATGTTAAATATAAAAATGAGCGAATCGGAGGCGTACCGGAAAAGCAATCCGGGGCTTTTGGTGGATGCCTATGTGGATAAGTTAAAGGACTATGACGTCATATCTTTTGATATGTTCGACACGTTAATTTTCCGTCCGTTTGCCCTGCCGGCAGATTTGTTTTTCCTGATAGGGGAAGAATTTGATATTCTGGATTTTAAAAATATCCGCATATGGGCGGAAAGCGATGCACGGGCCAAATGTAAGGAGCGAAAGGGGCATCGGGAAGTTACCCTTTTAGATATCTGGAAAAATCTGGAAAAAGATACGGGTTTATCCGCCAGCGAAGGGATGGAAAAGGAGCAGGAAATCGAGCGGAAACTTTGTTATACGAATCCGTTTATGCTTGCGGTGTGGAATCGCCTTCTGGCTATGAATAAGAAGCTGATTGTCGTGTCTGATATGTATCTGCCAGAGGATTGTATTGCCGGGATTCTGGAAAAAGCAGGCTATACAGGCATGGACAAGGTCTATGTATCGAATATCTATCAGAAGAGCAAGTCAGATGGCGGGTTATATCGGGAAGTCATGAAAGACTGGCGTAGGTCGGATAAAGTTTCTATCGTGCATGTCGGGGACAATCCTCATAGCGATAGGGATATGGCGAGACAAAATGGTGTAGATGCATTGCCATATCCGAATATTGATAAAAATATTATGTTGTACCGTCCATTGGATATGTCGCCGATAGTAGGCAGCGCCTATCGGGCGATTGTGAGCGGACATCTTTATAATGGGCTTTCTGTTTATGGGATGGAGTATGAATATGGTTTTATCTATGGGGGTCTGTTTGTAGTCGGGTATTGCAGCTTTATCCATGAGTATTATAAACGACAGGGATTGGATAAGGTGTTATTTTTGTCGCGGGACGGGGATATTTTGAAGCAGGTGTATGATTTCCTTTACCCGGAAGATTCGACGGAATATGTTTATTGGTCCAGGAAAGCAGCGGTAAAGCTGATGTCAGATGAGGATAAACATGATTACTTCCGAAGATTCATTGCGCATAAAATCAATCAGAATTATACGATAGCAGAAATCCTGCATTCTATGGAACTAGATAGTCTGATTGGGCAGTTGGCGGACTGGAAGGAAATCTGGCTTGCTGCTGAAAAGGAAGAACAGGCACTTCGGGAAGAAGTTGGATCGAAGAGACATAAGAAAGGAGAAAGACGCCGGAACGAAAAGGTAAAAGAAAAGAAGCAGCGTTTCCTTGATTTAAGAGCGGAAGATGAACTGACGGATAAAAATGGACGTCTGCTCAGGCAGTTTGTAGAAGCAAAGTGGGAGCAGGTGAGGAAAATATATGCGCCCCAAAAGACTGCGGCCAGAAAGTATTATGCCAAGGTTCTGAAAGATTGCGGCAGGGTAGCGGTAGTGGATATCGGTTGGGCGGGAAGTGGTGCGGTGGCGCTTGCGCATTTAGTCGAGAAAGTCTGGAAGCTGCCCTGTCAGGTGGATGGAATGATTGCCGGAACCAATACGTTACATAATGCAGAACCGGAAGCATCCGAAATTTTCTTACAGAAAGGAAAGCTGACGGCTTATCTCTATTCGCAGGGGCACAATAGGGATTTGCTTAAAAAGCATGATGCGAATAAAAATTATAATGTTTTCTGGGAACTACTGCTATCCTCGCCGACGCCGCAGTTTGCAGGGTTCTATGAAGGCAGGCGGAATGGGGAAACATGGCAGTATCTGGAAGATTGTGATATTACGCTAACTTTTGGCAAGGCAGAGGAAAATCAGGATAAAATCCGGGAAATCCAAAAGGGAATTTATGATTTTGCCAAAGAATACCAGAGGCATTTTAAGGAGTTTCCTTATATGTTTCATATCAGCGGCAGGGATGCATATGCGCCGATGCTTGTGGCCGCAAGCCATCATGAGCGCTATCTGCGGGCGATAGAAAAGAGATTTTCTTTTGAAAAAAATATTATTTGATGCTCTTTGCACTTTGATTTAGGAATCCCTGACAAAATCCCGAAAATTCAGAAATAGTAGTTGTATTTTTCCTGTCGGTTGGATATAATAGAATTAACCTGGAATGCACGATAATTCCTGTTATTTTGAACCTACAGTTACTTTAAACGGGATTCCTATATCGTCATGTGGATGTCAGGCCTCCGGTTCATTTTGGACATTTTGCAGGGGAAGGCAGAAGCATGGTTGCGGTTACCCACCTAGCTATTGCTAGGAGTCAAAATACAGGAGACGGCATTTTGGGGATTACTACAAAAGAAGGGGCAGTCGTTATGACTGCTTTTTCTTTGCATTTTTATGCTTCATATTTGTGGACGGCGAATCATAAGGTATTGATAGATGTTTAGAATCGGTCAGGGAGCGAAAGTGGATGAATAGACGAAATGGTCAGCATCGTTTGGAAAATGGGAATCTGATAAATTTTATAA
Source organism: Blautia sp. (assembly GCA_023664455.1). Lineage (GTDB taxonomy): Bacteria > Bacillota > Clostridia > Lachnospirales > Lachnospiraceae > UBA3282. The sequence goes on along the minus strand of JAMPFM010000015.1, from coordinate 52,976 downwards.
AGTTGCTTGCCATTTTAGCCGGGATGGCATTTTTATTCTGGCTGTGGCTGCATCGTATGGAAACAGGGCGGGAATTGCAGGAGCCGGAAGGCGAAAAAATCAGTATGGAAGACGTACATATTTTATTACAGGCGTTAGATTTAGAACAGGCATTGGATTTAGAAATAGATTTAGAGACTGCGGAAACTGAGGAAGCCAAACAGCCGCAGCAGGAAGGACAAAGTCTTAAAGAGCATATGCAGAAAGAGAATACAGGGCAGACAAACTTAACCTACGGGCAATACAAACGGCTCTACGAAGCGGTTGGGGGAGCAGAAAAAAATATGCCGGATTTTGCGGGAAAGTATGAGGATTTTCATGCTTTCCTGAAAGAAGACTGGTATCAGGCGTACCGCACGCTGCTTGCTTATTATGATACGGAATCTTCTATCTGGAAGACGACGGTATTTATTTTAAAAGTCGATACACAGGAAAAGAAATTGTATACTCAGGATAAAGAGTATCTGTATTGTTCGTCTTCTTTTCAGGACTCTGCTTTTTCCAAGGAAGAGGTATATGTCAAGTCGGATGAATTGCTGACGAGTATCCGGACTCTGGATGAAAGGACGATTCTGGAAAACGTATGGGTAATGGAAGTATCCGGGGAACAGGATTTATTTGTCATGGAATGTTTTTACCATCAGATAAATTTTACGGTTAAGGCACAAAAGGCCGCCTTGCGGGAACAGGTTGCGGATTTGACGTTTCGGGAAGGAAATCTGGAAAAGGTGCAGGGAAAGCAGGATAAAATCCGGGGAAAGTTGCTGAGCGTCTCGGAGGATTCTATGGAAATAGAAGGCTACGGGGCCTATCAGACGGAAAAGGCATTAGAGGTCTATAAATTGTACGGAACTCTGGAAACGCAGAAAAAGACGGATTTGATGATTGGGTATGATTATACGGATTTCGTTATCAAAGACAATAAAATCTGCGCCTGTCTCATTTCCAGGGAAGGGGAAATCGACCAGATTCGCGTGCTGCTGAAAAATAGCGCGAAAGGGGATTACTATTACGAGGAAGCGGCTGTGACAGTGGATGGGGATAGGACGGTGGTAAGTGCGGATAAGCTGCGGGAAGGGGAAAGGATTTCTTTTCAGAGCAAAGCATTGACCGATAGAGTCAAGCTTGAAATTGAAGGGGATACGAAGGAAGATAATCTTTACCGGGGGACGCTGGAATTTTATAAGACCTCAAAAGGCATGGTTCTGATTAATGAGCTTCCCTTAGAGGAATATTTGTATGCCGTCGTGCCCAGCGAGATGCCGGCTTCCTATCCGATGGAAGCTTTGAAGGCGCAGGCAGTATGCGCCAGAACGTATGCCTTTCGCCATATTTTACATGCAGGGCTGGCAGATTTTGGAGCCCATCTGGACAATACGACGTCTTATCAGGTCTATCATAATATCAAAGAGAACGCGGCGACGACCACAGCGGTAAAAGAAACGAGTGGTATGATGCTTTATTATCAGGGAGAACTAGCGGATAATTATTATTATTCGACTTCCTGCGGCTATGGAACGGATACAAGGATATGGAAATCGGAAAGCGGGGAAGCCCTTCCTTATATGCGCGCCGGAAAATTAGCGCCCAAAGAGGCGGCGGCGGAAGCGCCAGGCGCGGAAGAGATGACGGAAGAGGAAAATTTTGCGGCGTATATTACGCAGGTGGACGAGGCTGATTTTGAGAGCGGGGAACCCTGGTACAGATGGCGGTATGAAGTGCCCAGGCTGGATGCCGATGGATTGCTTGCGAGGGTGAAGGAGCGGTATCAGGCAAATGCAAGTCTTGTGCTTACCCGTAAGGGCGAGCAGGACAATTATTATTATGTTTCAGAACCGGTTAAGAATATCGGGAAACTGAAAGATATCAGCATCAGTAAGAGAGGGGAGGGCGGCATTGCGGATGAAATGATTCTGACAGGCAGCAAGGCGGTGATAAAAGTTATTTCGGAATATAATATCCGTCGTATCCTTTGTGATGGAAACAGTAACGTTATCAGGCAGGATAAGAGTGAAGCAGCGGCCAAAACGCTTCTGCCCAGCGCCTTTTTCATAATAGAGACTGGAAAAGAAGACGGATATATGGTAGGATATACTTTAATTGGCGGCGGATACGGACATGGCGTTGGCATGTCGCAAAACGGTGCGAAAGAAATGGGCAGTCTGGGGTATGATTATCAGGAAATTCTGAAAAGCTTTTTTACAGGCTGCGAGGTGGATTCATGAAAACAATGGTCAGATTGTATTATATTTTCAATGATTTTTCCCGACAGATGATGCGCAAGAATATCAGTGCGTTTGCAGCCAGCGCTGCTTTTTTCCTATTTTTATCTATGGTGCCTTTGTTAATGGCGCTCTGTGCGATTCTGCCTTACACGTCGCTTACGGCGGATAATTTGATTATGCTGTTTATGAAAGTGGTGCCGGAAACGATGGGCGGTTTCGTGGAAAGTGTGATTTATGATGTATATGCCAGAACGGCGGGCACGATTACCGTATTTGCGATTGTGACAGTCTGGTCTGCGGCAAAGGCAATGCTGGCGTTGGTGCAGGGACTCAATGAGGTTAATGATATTGAAGAGAAACGAAATTATCTGGTGCTGCGGACGATAGCCTGTTTTTACACGGTGATTATGCTGATTGCCATTATCTTATCTGTCTTTATCATGGTGTTTGGAAATGTGATTGTCAACATTGCCTTGCAGGATTTCCCACAGTTACAGGTAGTGGTGCAGTTTATCATGCATTTCAGGTTTTTGTTTTCCTGGGTGATACTGACGATTCTTTTTGCCATGATTTATGCATTTTTACCGGGGATTAAATTAAAATTCCGCTCGCAGTTGCCGGGAGCGGCTTTTGCGGCGGTGGTCTGGAGTATTGCGTCGTATTTTTTCTCGGTATATGTTGAGTATTTTAATGGATTTGGCACGTATGGAAGTCTGACGACGATAGTTATTTTGATGTTCTGGTTTTATATGATGATGTACATTCTTCTAATCGGTGCGCACATCAACCGCTATTTCGGACCCGTATATAAATTTCTGTTCGGATGGCTTGACAAATCCAGGAAAACTCATTAAATTAAAACCTACATATGGGGATTTTTAATGTATGTGCTGATACTGAATTAATGCTGCTAAAGCAGTGTAGGATACTTTTAGGAAGGAAAGGAAGGAAAGCATGAAAGAGAGATTGGAAAAACTCAAGTCAGAGGCGCTTCGTCAGATTGAAGCAAGCGACGCACTGGAAAAGCTGAATGAAGTGCGAATCAGTTTTCTGGGGAAGAAGGGCGAGCTGACAAGCGTATTAAAAGGAATGAAGGACGTTGCACCGGAGGATAGACCGAAGGTAGGGCAGCTTGTGAACGAAACCAGGGAACAGATTGAAAAGGTATTAGAGGAAGCCATTGCCAAAATGGAAAAGGCGGCGCGGGAAGCCCAGATGAAGGCGGAGGTTATCGATGTCACCTTACCGGCGAAGAAAAATAAGGTGGGACACCGGCATCCCAATACCATTGCGATGGAAGAAGTGGAACGAATCTTCGTCGGCATGGGCTATGAGGTTGTGGAAGGACCGGAAATCGAGACCGATTATTATAACTTTGAGGCATTGAACATTCCAGCGGATCATCCGGCGAAAGACGAGCAGGATACTTTCTATATTAATGGTGACATTTTACTGCGTACACAGACGTCTGGCACACAGGTGCATGAGATGGAAAAAGGGAAGCTGCCGATTCGTATGCTGGCGCCGGGGCGGGTTTTCCGTTCTGATGAAGTGGATGCAACGCATTCCCCGTCTTTCCATCAGATAGAAGGGCTTGTCATCGATAAGCATATTACATTTGCAGATTTGAAAGGGACGCTGGCGGAATTTGCGAAGGAGCTGTTTGGCGAAGATACGAAAGTAAAATTCAGACCGCATCATTTCAATTTCACAGAGCCGAGCGCAGAAATGGATGTAAGCTGTTTTAAATGCGGTGGGAGCGGATGCCGTTTCTGCAAGGGCACAGGCTGGATTGAAATCCTCGGCTGCGGGATGGTGCATCCAAATGTGCTACGCATGAGTAAAATCGACCCGGAAGAATATTCGGGATTCGCTTTCGGAATCGGGTTAGAGCGTATCGCGCTGTTAAAATATGAAATTGACGATATGCGTCTGCTCTATGAAAATGATGTTCGGTTTTTAAAACAATTTTAGATGGAATAACGGATAAATAAGAAAGCTAAGAGAAAAGTCTGAAAATAATATCGGTTAATCGTAGAAAGAAAGGAATCAGAAGATATGAATACATCGCTATCATGGATTAAGGCATATGTACCGGAGCTTTCCTGCACAGATAAGGAGTATGCGGACACTATGACCTTAGCGGGCACGAAAGTGGAAACGTTTGAAAGACTGGATAAAAATCTGGAAAAGATTGTCATAGGACAGATTGAAAAAATCGAAAAACACCCAGACGCGGACAAGCTGATTGTCTGTCAGGTCAATATCGGCAAGGAAGTGATTCAGATTGTGACGGGTGCGCCGAATGTCAAAGAAGGGGACAAAGTGCCTGTCGTATTGGACGGCGGCAAAGTCGCCGGGGGACATGACGGTGGTCCGCTGCCGGAAGACGGTATTGTGATTAAAGCCGGAAAACTGCGCGGCGTTCCTTCCAATGGCATGATGTGCTCCATCGAGGAGCTTGGCTCTTCCAGAGAGATGTATCCGGAGGCACCGGAACTTGGCATTTATATTTTCCCAGAAGACGCCGAAGTCGGCGCAGACGCCGTGGAAGCGCTGGGACTCAGGGATACGGTATTTGAGTATGAAATCACTTCTAACCGGGTAGACTGCTATAGTGTGCTGGGAATTGCAAGGGAAGCGGCTGCGGCTTTTCATAAACCTTTTCATGCACCAAAGGTAGAGGTGAAGGCGACGCATGGCAAAGTGGAAGATTATGTCAGCGTGGAAGTAAAAGATACCAGACTCTGCCCCAGATACTGCGCAAGGGTCTGCACCAATATTAAAATAGCGCCCTCTCCTAAGTGGATGCAGCTGCGGCTGGCGGCGAGCGGGATTCGCCCGATTAATAATCTGGTGGATATCACCAACTATGTTATGGAAGAATATGGACAGCCGATGCATGCCTTCGATTTGGATACGGTAGTGGGACATAAAATTATCGTGCGCCGCGCCAAAGACGGGGATACGTTCCAGACGCTGGATGGACAGATACGGAATCTGGACAGCGATATGCTGATGATTTGCGACGCGGAAAAGGAAATCGGTATCGCCGGCATCATGGGCGGTGAAAATTCCAAAATCACGGATAACGTGAAAACGGTCTTGTTCGAGGCAGCTACCTTCAATGGAGCCAATATCAGAAAATCCGCCAAAAGGCTTGGACTTAGAACGGACGCTTCCGGTATCTTTGAAAAGGGGTTGGACCCTTATAATGCACAGGCAGCGATTGACAGGGCATGTCAGCTTATCGAGGAGCTTGGCTGCGGAGAGGTCGTAGAGGGTATGGTGGACGTCAGCGTGTCTCTGCCGGAGCCTGGAAAGATTGTTTTTGATGCCGGGCGCGTGAATGACCTGCTTGGAACCGATGTTTCTGAAAAGGAAATGGAAGAAATTTTTGAGAGACTGGAGCTGCAACTGGAAATAGCGCAGGATGGGACGAAGACGCTTGTCATTCCCTCTTTCCGTCAGGATTTGGAAGGGATTGCCGATATTGCAGAAGAAGTGGCACGTTTTTACGGATATGATAAAATCCCGATGACCCTGCCAAGCGGCGAGGCGACGACGGGGAAACTGCCCTTTAAACTGCGGATTGAGCAAAAAGCGAGAGACATTGCCGAATACTGCGGTTTTTCACAGGGTATGTGCTATTCTTTTGAGAGTCCGAAAGTCTTTGATAAATTGTTACTGGACCCGGAAGATACGCTGCGCAGGGCGATTACGATAGCGAATCCGTTGGGCGAAGATTTTTCCATTATGCGGACGATTTCTTTAAATGGAATGTTGACAAGCCTTGCAACAAACTATAACCGGCGAAATAAAAATGTCAGACTGTACGAATTAGGCAATATTTATCTGCCCAAGAGTCTGCCACTGACGGAATTGCCCGAAGAGAGGATGCAGTTTACACTGGGCATGTATGGCGAGGGCGATTTCTTTACCATGAAAGGCGTGATAGAGGAATTTTTCGACAGCATCGGCATGAATGCAAAACCGGTTTACGACCCGAAGGCGGGCAAGAACTTCCTGCATCCGGGACGACAGGCGAATATCTGCTATGATAAAAAAGTCGTAGGATATTTAGGCGAGGTCCATCCCGAAGTATGCGATAAATACGATTTAAAGACAAAAGCTTATGTAGCAGTGCTGGATATGCCGGCGATTCTGCCTTATGCGACATTTGACAGAAAATATACAGGGGTTGCAAGATTTCCTGCAGTATCCCGCGATATCAGTATGGTTGTACCGAAAGAGATTCTGGTTGGGGAAATCGAGGCAATGATTACCCAGCGCGGCGGGAAGATTTTAGAAGAGTGTCAGCTATTCGATATCTATGAGGGAAGCCAGATTCAGGAAGGCTATAAATCGGTGGCGTATTCCATTACGTTCCGGGCAAAAGACAGAACCCTTGAGGATGCGGATGTAACTGCTGTCATGAAGAAAATCCTCAATGGATTGGAAGGCATGGGCATTGAATTAAGAAGCTAAAGGAGAGTATGTTACGCAACAATTTGTGCTGACATCGTAGATGTCTTGGGCACACAAATATCGCAGGCTGAGAAAGGAGCATGGGTATTAAGATGATGGAAACAAAGAATACATGGGAAAAGTATCAAAAAGGGCAGTTAAAAGAAATCGATGCGTTTGCCGCAGAGTATCGGGAGTTTCTCGATAATGGCAAGACGGAGCGGGAATGTATTGATACCATTGTGGATAAAATTGAGAAAGCGGGCTATCAGGAACTTGAGAAGCTCTGCGCGCAGAAGAAAACGTTACAGTGCGGCGATAAGGTTTACTCTGTCTGGATGAATAAGTCCATCGTCATGTTCCAGATTGGGAAAAAGCCGATGGCGGAAGGGCTGAATATTTTGGGCGCCCATATCGATTCCCCGCGTCTGGACGTAAAGCAGAATCCGTTATATGAAGAAGGCGGCTTCGCTTATCTGGATACGCACTATTATGGCGGCGTCAAGAAATATCAATGGGTTGCAATTCCTCTTGCACTGCACGGCGTTATCGTTAAGAAGGATGGAACGACGGTAGAAGTAAATATCGGGGAAGATGAAGACGATCCGGTATTTTTCGTATCCGATCTGCTGATTCACTTAGCCGATGAACAGCTTGAGAAAAAGGCTTCTAAGGTGATTGAAGGAGAGGCGCTGGATATCATCATCGGCAACAAACCGCTTATTATCGGGAAAAAGGAAGATGCAAAAGAGGAAGAAAAGGCGGAAAATGCCGCAAAAGACGGAGTTAAGAAAAACATTCTCGGTATCTTAAAAGAAGCTTATGATATCGAAGAAGAAGATTTTATTTCCGCAGAATTGGAAGTCGTTCCAGCGGGAAAAGCGAGAGAGGCGGGACTGGATAGAAGCATGATCCTTTCCTATGGACAGGACGATAGAGTCTGTGCATTTTCTTCCCTGAAGGCGATGTTGGAAATGGAAGAGACAGAGAGAACCATCTGCTGCATTCTTGTGGATAAAGAAGAAATTGGCAGCGTCGGCGCTACTGGTATGCGTTCCCACTTTTTTGAAAACGCGGTAGCGGAAGTCATGAATCTGACAGGGGAATACAGCGAATTGAATGTGAGAAGATGTCTTTCCGCTTCCTGTATGCTTTCCTCGGACGTCAGCAGCGCGTTTGACCCCACCTATGCGTCCAGCTTTGATAAGAAAAACGTCGCATATCTTGGCGGCGGTATGGTGCTCAATAAATTTACCGGTTCCAGGGGAAAATCCGGCTCTAACGACGCCAATGCAGAATACCTTGCCCATATCAGGGCGATTTTTGAAAAAGAGGACGTAGCCTTCCAGACGGCGGAGCTTGGCAAAGTCGATTTGGGCGGCGGTGGCACCATCGCATATATTCTGGCATTGTATGGCATGAACGTCATCGACAGCGGCGTTGCGGTCTTAAACATGCATGCACCCTGGGAAGCTACAAGTAAAATCGACGTTTACGAGGCAAAGAGAGGGTATGTTGCCTTCTTAAAGAACGCGGAGTTGTAAAAACGATAGGAAAACATAATGGAGAAAAGAGAACTCAGGAAATCGGATTTTTATTTTGATTTGCCAGGAGAGCTGATTGCGCAGGATCCAATAGAAGACCGTAGCGCGTCGCGACTTTTGCTGTTAGACAAAGAGACGGGCGCGGTGGAGCATCATGTTTTTCACGAAATCATAGACTACTTACAGCCGGGTGACTGTCTGGTTCTAAACGACACAAAGGTGATTCCCGCGAGATTGCGGGGCGTGCGGGAAGATACGGGTGCAGTGGTCGAGGTACTGCTTTTAAAACGCAGGGATAAAGACGTATGGGAAGCGTTAGTCAGACCCGGCAGGAAGGCGAAAGCGGGAATGAAGCTGGTATTTGGCGAAGGACTGATGCAGGGAGAAGTATTGGAAGTCGTAGAGGAAGGCAACCGCCTGATACGCTTCCAGTATGAGGGCGTTTTTGAAGAGGCGCTGGATAAGCTGGGCGAAATGCCGCTTCCGCCCTATATTACGCATAAATTACAGGATAAAGACCGATATCAGACCGTGTACGCCCGCTATGAAGGTTCTGCAGCAGCGCCCACCGCAGGGCTGCATTTTACGAAAGCGCTTCTTAGCGAAATTGAGAAAAAGGGTGTGGAAATCGCCTATGTGACGCTTCATGTGGGGTTAGGGACGTTTCGTCCGGTCAAAGCGGAAAATATTCTGGAGCATCATATGCACGCGGAGTCCTATCAGGTGACCCAGGAAGCCGCAGAGAAAATCAATAGGGCAAAGGACGGCGGACACCGTGTCATCTGCGTCGGCACGACAAGCTGTCGGACGGTGGAAAGCGCAGCGGATGAAAATGGAAGACTGAAGGAATGCTGCGGCAATACGCAGATTTTTATCTATCCGGGTTATCAGTTTAAAGTGTTAGATGCGTTAATCACCAACTTTCATCTTCCCGAATCGACGCTGGTCATGCTGGTATCCGCCCTTGCAGGCAGGGAGCATGTACTTGCTGCGTATGAGGAAGCAATCCGGGAGGAATATAGGTTTTTTAGTTTTGGGGATGCGATGTTTATTCGGTAAAAATCCAAAATGCATTTTTGCGAAGTGAAAAATTTTGCCGGGAATATTGCAATCAAGATTTGCATATGCTATAATGCCAATAGGCAAAAAGCGATTGTTTAATCAATGAGTAACACAGAGAAAAGCCGGGTGTGCAGACCCGGCTTTCTCTTTTTGGGCTAATTGTCGCTGCTATCTCCATCTAACCACTTGCAGATATAGTATGCAGCTATACCAGCCAAAACGGAGATAATAAAAGCGATTGCGTAATCCAGCATGAGTAACACCCCCTTTCTGTTGCCAGATTGGGGAGCGACAACGAAAATAGTATAGCATATCATTTGACATTGTTCTACATTTTGTAAAAAATTATGGGAATACAACAAAAGAAAATTTTGTGATTTTATTTTATATTGACATATGAGAGCTTTTAAGCTATCATACAGATAGACAAAGGAGATATAAGAATGTACGAGGTTCATTTTTATCAGGATGTTGACGGTAATCAGCCCGTTAAAGAATATCTTGATAGGTTGGAAGAAAAATCTGTAAAAAGCAAAGATGCCAGAATAAAATATAATAAAATTGACCAGTATATCGGAATACTAATGGAATATGGAACAGCGGTCGGAGAGCCATATGTGAAGCATTTGGATGGGGAAATATGGGAACTGCGTCCGTTAAGAGACAGGATTCTATTTTTTGCATGGGACGGAAACTCATTTATTTTATTAAGCCATTTTATGAAAAGCACACAAAAGACGCCTAAAAGAGAGATTGAAAAGGCGAAAAGGTTAATGGAAGATTTTAGGGAAAGGAGCAGGGAAGATGGATAATGTGAAAAAAAATTCCCCAGTAGGGGAAAGCTGGAGCGAATATAGAAAGAAGCATTATACAGCGGAAGAAATTGCCGAAAATGATTTAATGGTTAAGTTGGTTGGAGAAGTAATACAGACCAGAAAGGAAAAGCATATATCGCAAAGGGAATTGGAAAATATGACAGGGGTTAAACAGTCTGTGATTGCAAGATTGGAAAGCGGAAAAACAGATCCTCAGTTATCGACAATTTTAAAACTGCTTGCCTCTATGGGGAAAACACTTACAATCGTTCCACTGGAACTGTCTGAAAAATAGGACTTGAAAAGTAGGAAAACAGGGTGCATAATTTTTATAACTTCCTAAAAGTGCATTTTAGAGCGTAACCGATAAACAAAGGGGGTGTGATGTTTATCGGTTAAACCTAAAAATTCACATTTGAGAAGTTTTGAGACGGAAGTATGGGGGATAAGACTATGGAAGAAAGAAGAAAAAACAGACGTATGGAGCTGGGGGTAAAGTTACTGATTAAAAATCTGAATAATACAAATGAGGAAGTATCGGTAGCGATTTCTGACGTGTCTAAGACGGGACTGGGATTTGTATGCGACAGCGTGCTGGACGTGGGAACCGTGTATGAAGCCCATCTGACGATTTGGACGAAGGATACCATTCACGCATTTCTGGAAATTATCCGCAGCGAGAAAACAGAAGAGGGACAATATCGGTATGGGGCTATTTTTATCGGTATGTCCGAAATAGACGCATCGAGGATTCAGGTCTATGAGACGATGGGGGATTTGGCGAATATAGGTTGAGAAAGAAGTAAGGCTTTATGAAACAACATAAATCACGGAATATAGGGCTGGAACTGGCAGTAATCGCACTTTCGATTGTCGGTCTGATGCTGCTGCTATATTTTGTTTTTATCGTATCTTTTCAGGAGGGAAGCCGTTCATCCGGCGTTACGATGGGAATTGCCGCCCAGATTGCGGATAGGATTTATGAAAACCCGACGGAAGAGGAAGTGGCAATTATCAGCCGGATAGTACGCTATTTTGCGCATCTTGGACTGTTTTTTGTGGTCGGGTTCGTGACGACATTCGTCAGTATGGTACTTTTCCGGGGATACTATAGGATTCCCGGCGTGTTTTTAGCTGGCGGCGTCTGTTACATATTGGCTTATTATACGGAGTATTATAAGCAGTTTGTCGAAGGAAGACATTTCCAGATGACAGACGCGGTTCTAAATTGGTACGGAAGCGTGGCAGGGATTGGCTGCATGGTCGTATCCTATTTTATGAACCGTCTTTTAGTGAAATTATCTTCCTCTTCACTGTAGGAAGCTGGCGCAAAAGGATGCTTACAAGAAAATCAAAAGTTTGTGAAAAAATTATCATGCTTGCAGTTTCTGCAAATCTTCATAGAAGGAAGGGTAACTGATTTTTACCAGTTCACTTCCTTTTATTGTGGTTTCGCCGTCTGCAAGCAGGGCAGCAATAGCAAAACTCATGGCGATTCTATGGTCTAGGTGGGAATCGATAATGGCGCCGTGAAGCGGTTTTCCGCCTTCGATAATCATACCGTCGTCCGTGCCTGTAATCTGTGCACCCATAGCGCTTAAATAGTGTACCATCACATCGATGCGGTTGGATTCTTTGACTTTTAATTCCGCCGCGTCTTTGATTATGGTCGTACCCTGCGCCATCGCCGCCATAACGTTGATGATGGGAAGTTCGTCAATTAGGGTGGGAATGATGCCGCCTTCTATCGTGATACCGTGGAGCTGGCTGGATTTTACAAGCAAATCGGCGGTCGGTTCCCCATCGTGGTTTTCATTTAACAGGGTGATATCGCCGCCCATAGCCAGGGCTACTTTGAGGATGCCGTCCCTTGTGGGATTGATGCCCACATTTTTAATCAGAATCTCAGAGCCTGGGACACAAAGCCCCGCAGCGATAAAATAAGCGGCGGATGAGATGTCTCCTGGGACATGGATGGATTGACCGACCAAGTCAGGATGGGGTGAAACGATAGCCGTCGTTCCTTCTGTGTGGATATCTGCGCCGAAATAGCGCAGCATAATCTCGGAATGGTTCCTGCTGATGACAGGTTCCGTCACTTTACTTTCCCCGTCTGCATACAGCCCGGCGAGCAGGATAGCGGATTTTACCTGGGCGGATGCAATTTGGGAATGGTAATGGATGCCGTGAAGCGTCCTGCCTTTGATGCTAAGGGGGGCGCAGTCATTTCCGTTAACGCTGGTGATATCGGCGCCCATCATGGAAAGCGGCTCCATGATTCTGCGCATGGGGCGTTTTTGGATGGAAGCATCTCCTGTCAGGGTCGTTTCAAAAGGCTGCGCCGCTAAAATGCCCGAAATCAGACGGGTAGTCGTGCCGCTGTTGCCCGCATCCAGGATGGTATCCGGCGCCTGTAAACCGTGAAGCCCTTTTCCGTGAATGGAAATCTTATCCGGCGTATTTTCAATTTCAATGCCCAGTCTGCGGAAGCAGTCGATGGTGGAAAGACAATCTGCCCCCTGCAAAAAATTTTTTACTTCCGTCAGCCCCTTGGCAATCGCGCCAAACATGACGGCTCTATGGGAAATCGATTTATCCCCCGGTATCGTAATTTCTCCTCGTAATCCTTTTGTAGGGTTGTTCATTTTAATAAGATGCTCCTTTCAACTGTAGTCTGCGATAGAAAATCGCAATCTTACGCCGCGCCTTTTCATGAAAATTTTGTATGGATACCATACCCATGCTCTTTTAGCACTTTCGTGGCATTATCTAATGCCGTATCCTCATAAAATTCGATGCGCAGGGCGCCTTCCGCCAGTTCCCTGTTATGATTAATCCCGATATTTTTTATGCTTACGTCATGCATGGCAAGCAAAGAAGCGATTGCCGCAATGGCGCCGGGTTTGTCGGCGATATCCACTGTAATCACATATTCTGTTTTAATCGGACCGCTGGAAGCGTCGATAAAAGATTCCCGATAAATTCTTGCGGTATCGAAGAATTGGTAGAGCGTATCGGTATCCTGTTTATCCAGCTCCTGTTTAAAAGTTGTTAAATCCCGGATATACTGTTCCAGCAAAAGGGAAATATTTTCAGTGTTCGACTGACATATCTGCTGCCACATGGCAGGAGAAGAAGAAGCGATACGGGTAATATCTTTAAAACCGCCTGCCGCAATCATCTTCATAATGCCCTCTTTGGAATCTGCATTTTTGACCAGATTTACCAGTGACGCTGCAATGACATGGGGCAGATGGGAAATCGCCGCGGTCACATAATCGTGCTGCGCATAGGACAGTACGAGCGGGATCGCGCCAATGGTCTGTACGAGAGTCTGATAGGCGGAAATTTTTTCCGCAGAAGTTTTATCAGTCGGTGTCAGGATATAATAAGCGTTCTCAAAAAGGGACGCTTTGGAATTGGCATAACCAAACCGCTCAGAACCGGTCATCGGATGCCCGCCGATAAACTGATGATCCAGCCCCAAGGCGGCGATATGCTTATGAATGCCGGTTTTGACACTGCCCACATCCGTCAGGACTGCATCCGGCGATAAGAAATTTTTTAAGGCAAGAAGATTTTCATCATTATGGGATACGGGAGCGCATAAAAAAATATAATCGCAGTCTGCGAATGCCTTTCCAATATGGGAACAGGCTTTTTGGATTACGCTCTCAGAAAGCGCCATATCCAAGGCGTCAGAATTGGTATCGTAGGCAATCAGACGCGCCTGTGGTATTTTATGATGGATGGCTTTGGCAAGGGAGCCGCCGATAAGCCCCAGCCCGATAAAACCGCATGTAAAAGCTGCCATAGGGAAACTCCTTTTCTTATCCAATTAACTGCTTGAAAACAATTCTATCATATCGCAACCATAGAAATTCGTCAAATGGCAGTCGCCCGCATCATACAAAACCCATCTCTTTACTGTTGACTGGCAGAGCAGACAGGAATCCCGCGAAGGTCCTTGAAAAACGCCGGCACTTAGCGAAAAAGACGCAACGCGGCTTTTAAGCTTAGTACCGCTGCGTTTTTCACGGAGCGAAAGCGCGCCTTCGCGGGATTCCTGTTTGCTCTGCCCCCTCAACGCTCTGACTGTAAACCGCTTTCCACACGCGTATTACCCGACATAATCAGAAAAATGTGCAAAATCCTCAAAAAACTTGCAATTTTGAAAAAACTTTAGTAAAATATAAACATCATATCGTTTGGGCAGGCAGATAGCAGTTGTGACTATTTGCCATATATGAAAACAGACGGAATTGGAGGATAGGATATGAATGTTTACACAACTGACAAAATTCGTAATGTAGTGCTTCTGGGTCATGGCGGCTGTGGGAAGACCAGTCTGGTGGAAGCAATGGCATATCTTGCCGGCGTAACTTCCCGTATGGGAAAGGTAACGGATGGCAATACCATCAGCGATTATGGTAAGGAGGAGCAGAAACGCCAGATTTCTATTACCACTTCCGTCGTTCCGATTGAGTGGGAAGGCGTCAAAATCAATCTCTTGGACACTCCGGGATTTTTCGATTTTGTGGGGGAAGTAGAGGAGGCGGTCGGCGCGGCGGACGCAGCGATTATCGTTGTTTCGGGGAAGGCCGGCGTAGAAGTTGGAACGGAGAAGGCGTGGGAGCTGTGCGAGAAATATAAACTGCCCCGTTTCATTTTTGTAACGGATATGGATATTGATAATGCTTCCTTTAGACAGGTTGTAGAAGATATGACCGAGAAATATGGGAAGAAATTAGCGCCTTTTCATCTGCCGATCCGGGAAAATGAAAAGTTTGTCGGCTATATCAACGTCATTACGGAGCAGGCGTATCGTTGGAAAGATAAAGAAGTCGTAGAGTGCGAGATGCCCGAATACAGCAAGGCAAACTTACAGCTTTGCCGCGACGCGTTGATGGAAGCAGTAGCGGAAACGAGCGAAGAATTTATGGAGCGTTATTTTAACGGGGAAACGTTCTCAGAGGCGGAAATTAGGGCGGCGCTCAGGAGTAATGTCATGGAAGGCTCTACGGTTCCGATGTCTATGGGTTCCAGTGTACTCTGCCAGGGTATTTACACGCTGCTGGATGATATCGTGAAATATATGCCGAGCCCGGAGAATAGAGAAATAGCGGGAATCAGCCTTAAGACGAATGAAATCTTTAAGGCGGACTATGATTTTTCCAAACCGAAATCAGCTTATATCTTTAAGACGATTGTAGATCCGTTTATTGGAAAGTATTCCTTGATTAAAGTGTGCTCCGGCGTCTTAAAGGGCGATGATTTGATTTATAATGAAGAGAAGGATATTGAAGAGAAAGTAAGTAAATTATATGTCTTGCAGGGAAGCAAACCCATTGAAATCAAGGAGCTTCATGCCGGCGATATCGGCGCGATTGCCAAACTGACGGCGGCAAGGACGGGGAATACGCTTTCGACGAAAGCAAACCCCATCCGCTATGGGAAAACAGAAATTTCCACACCTTATACGGTAATGCGTTATCAGGCGCAGAATAAGGCGGACATTGATAAGATATCCCAGTCGCTCCAGAAGATGACGCATGAGGATCAGACCCTGAAAGTAGTCAATGATGCGGAGAATAAGCAGACCCTGCTATACGGTATGGGCGACCTTCATCTGGAAGTGGTTACGAGCAGACTGTTAAGCGAATATAAGGCAGGCATCCAGCTTTCAGAGCCAAAAGTTGCTTATCGGGAGACCATTCAGAAGAAATCTGATGTGGAATATAAATATAAAAAGCAGTCCGGCGGACATGGGCAGTACGGGCATGTCAAAATGAAATTTGAACCTTCTGGTTCTTTAGAGGAGCCTTATGTATTTGAGCAGATGGTTGTAGGTGGTGCCGTACCTAAGAATTTCTTCCCGGCAGTGGAAAAAGGCTTGCAGGACTCTGTTTTAAGCGGTCCGATGGCAGCTTATCCGGTAGTCGGCGTGAAGGCAATTTTGTACGATGGTTCCTATCATCCGGTGGATTCTTCCGAAATGGCGTTTAAGATGGCGACCATCCAGGCGTTTAAGAAAGGCTTTATGGAAGCAAAACCGATCCTGTTAGAGCCAATCGCTTCCTTGAAAGTAACCGTGCCGGACGCTTACACAGGCGATATCATGGGGGATTTGAATAAACGCCGGGGCAGGGTGCTTGGTATGAATCCTACTTCCGATGGAAAACAGGTTATCGAAGCGGATATTCCGGTATCCTGCTTACAGGGATATTGTACGGACTTACGCTCCATGACGGGCGGCAGGGGTACTTACGAATATCAGTTTGCAAGATATGAGCAGGCGCCGAGCGACGTACAAGAGAAAGAAGTAGCCAAAAGAGCCGGAAAAGTAGCAGCAGGTGAGGAATAAAGCATAAATCATTCTTTTTAGAGAGGGAAACAGGATGCAGATGTATTGGGGAATACAGCATCCTGTTTTTTTTAACCGTCTCGGCATGGGAATCTATTTTCAGTCAGCTTTTACATACGGAATCGGCAGGACAGATAGAAATCCCACGAAGGCACGCTCTCGCTCCGTGAAAAACGCAGCGGTACTAAGCTCAAAAGCCGCAATGCGTCTTTTTCGCTAAGTGCCGGCGTTTTTCAAGGACCTTCGCAGGATTTCTATCTGCCCTGCCACTCCAATATCTACATGCTGACTGAAAATAGATTCCCATGCCGAGACGGAATTTAAGGTTGACAAATCAGCCGGGTATAGTAAAATGATGGAAGAGTTGCAGGAAGGAGCAGAATGATTCATATGGCGGAATTATATAATCACAGAGAGATAGAACAGAAATGGCAGAAAATATGGGATGAGGAGCATGCGTTTAAGACTTCGGATGATTTTTCCAGACCGAAATATTATGCGTTAGTAGAGTTCCCTTATCCATCGGGACAGGGGCTTCATGTCGGACATCCAAGACCCTATACCGCATTGGATATCGTTGCAAGAAAAAGAAGAATGCAGGGCTATAACGTCCTTTACCCGATGGGGTGGGATGCTTTTGGGCTGCCTACAGAAAACTATGCCATCCAGAATCACATTCATCCGAGAATTGTTACGGAGAATAATGTGAAGCGTTTTAAAGAACAGTTACACGCATTGGGCTATTCTTTTGACTGGGATAGGGAAGTGAATACGACAGACCCGGATTATTATAAATGGACGCAGTGGATTTTCCTGAAATTATTTAAGGCGGGACTTGCTTATAAGTCAGAGATGCCGATTAACTGGTGTACTTCCTGTAAAGTCGGACTTGCGAATGAAGAAGTGGTAAACGGCGTCTGCGAACGCTGCGGTTCCGAAGTTGTCCGCCGGGTAAAAAGCCAGTGGATGTTGAAAATCACAGAATATGCGGACAAGCTGATTCAGGGGCTCGATACCGTAGATTATATTGAGAAAGTCAAAGTTTCCCAGAAAAACTGGATTGGGAAGTCCACGGGTGCGGAAGTTGATTTCCAGATAAAAGGCAAAGAGGATAAGCTGCGGGTCTACACGACGAGATGCGATACACTCTTTGGCGCAACTTATATGGTCGTTTCCCCGGAGCATCCGCTGATTGATAAATATAAGGACGAGCTGAAAAATTGGGACGATATCTGCGCTTACCGGGAACAGGCGGCGAGAAAGTCAGATTTTGAAAGAGCGGAGCTGGCAAAAGAGAAGACTGGCGTAAAAATAGATGGTATGACGGCAATCAACCCTGTCAATGAAAAAGAAATACCGATTTTTATTTCCGATTATGTCCTGATGAGCTATGGAACGGGCGCAATTATGGCGGTTCCGGCGCATGATGAAAGAGACTGGGAATTTGCCAAGAAATTTAATCTGCCGATTATTGAAGTCGTTGCAGGCGGCAAAGACGTCCAGGAAGAAGTATATACCGAAGTGGCGACCGGTACGCTCTGCAATTCCGGTTTCTTAGACGGGTTAAATGTAGCCCAGGCGAAAGAGAAGATGATTGCCTATCTGGAAGAAAAAGGCATCGGAAGTGCGAAAGTAAATTATAAACTGCGGGACTGGGTATTTTCCAGACAGCGTTATTGGGGCGAGCCGATTCCCGTTGTATATTGTGAGAAATGTGGGTATGTGCCGCTGCCAGAAGAGGAGTTGCCTTTGATGCTGCCGGAAGTCGAGAGCTATATGCCCACCGATAACGGCGAATCGCCGCTCGCTAAAATGACCGACTGGGTCAATACGACATGTCCGTGCTGCGGTGCGCCGGCCAAAAGAGAAACGGATACGATGCCGCAGTGGGCGGGGTCTTCCTGGTATTTCCTGCGTTATACAGACCCGGATAACAAAGAAGCGCTGGCAAGTAAAGAAGCGTTGGACTATTGGATGCCCGTTGATTGGTATAACGGTGGTATGGAGCATACGACACTTCACTTGTTGTACTCCCGTTTCTGGCATAAATTTTTATATGATGAGAAAGTGGTGCCCTGCCCGGAGCCTTATTTAAAGAGAACTTCCCACGGTATGATTCTGGGCGCTAACGGGGAAAAGATGAGTAAATCCCGCGGAAACGTGGTGAACCCGGACGATATCGTCAGGGAATACGGCGCGGATACGATGCGCACTTATGAAATGTTTATCGGAGCCTTTGATTTATCCGCCGCATGGTCAGACGACGGTGTGAAAGGCTGCCGCCGTTTCCTGGAAAGGGTATGGAAACTGCAGGATATCCTGACAGAGGATACCGGCTATTCCCAGGACCTGGAAACGAAGATGCATCAGACGATTAAAAAAGTCAGCAATGATTTTGAAAATCTGAAATACAATACGGCGATTGCCGCGATGATGGCGTTAATCAATGAATTTTATAAGAAAAATGCAGTGACCAGGGGCGAGTTTAAGACGCTGATTACACTCTTAAATCCGGTGGCACCCCATATGACAGAAGAATTGTGGCAGCAAATCGGATTGGAAGGCAGAATTTATCAGACTGTCTGGCCGGAGTATGACGAAGCGAAGACGATAGAGGCTACCGTAGAAATCGCCGTACAGATTAATGGCAAAATCCGGGCGACACTTACCATCGGCAAAGACGATCCGAAAGAGGACGTTATCGCCAAGGCAAAGGAAACGATTGCCGATAAGCTGACGGGAACGATTGTCAAAGAGATTTATGTACCGGGCAGAATTGTCAATCTTGTTATGAAAAATTATAGTTAACGACATTAATAATTGCCATTTCGGCTCTTGTAAAAGCTTGCATATATGGCTTTTGCAAGAGCCGGAATGAGCAATTAGTTATGTCGTTTACTATAGGGATAGAGTCAGAATCTTTTTCATTTGTTTTCAAAAAGGCGGTTCCTAAGCTGCGAAGAATCTTCCAAGCTATATAGGAACCGCTTCTTTTAACGCCTTTTATGAAATAAAGCAGTCATTTTTTGCATTTTGTCCAGTTCTTCCGGGCTGGCGTATTTCTGCAAGGTTTGTACGATGGTATTGATTTCTTCCTCGCTGAAACTGATATTGCTTTCTTTGCTGCGCTTGGCGACTGCCATTAGGAAGGGCAGCATCTGTTCTTTGGTCAGTCCATTGCTTTCAAAGACAAGCATCTGCAGAAAATCCAGTTTTGCCTTATCGATATGCGCGACCGCCGGGTCATTTAACCAGGATTCCATATCAAAACTCCTTTCTCAGTTATTTGGTGTCTGCGATGGATGGCTGCTGAATGTCTCAAACATCGCTTTCTGTTCGGGGGAAAGCATACCCATGAGAAGCTCTTCCATGCCCATGCCGGGAGTGCCGTTTGCATCGCCGGATCCCATATCAGGAAAAAGTTCCTGCATGGCATTCATGGTCTGACTCATTTCCTGATACATTTCCATTGTCTGTAACATAGATTCCATTTGTTCTAACTGTTTTACCTCGTTTTCCGTACAATAAACCTTTAACTCCCGACAGAGTTTTTTGAAATCCGGGTGTTGTTTCGTATCGGGGGCGGAGCATATATGAAAGGGGTGCCTTTTGCATAGCTCCATCGTGTATTTTAATTCCATATATTTGATGTAGACAGCCATGTTTTTTTGCATGGAAGGGTCTATGTAGGGGAGGATGACTTTCAGCTTCTGGATTTGGTTGTTCGTATACAAGGCATCAAATGCCATAACGTTGGAAGAGTCTTCTTTCATGATTTCTATGCCTTTCGCCGCCCGTAAATAGACTTAACAAAGTATATGCTTCACAAGAGAAAAATAGGCTCAAGCAGCGAGCCTATTTTCCGATGTGTGTGCAAGAAGTGATAGGATTAGAAGCAATTGCCGCAGCAGCTAAGAAGGATTAACAGCCATATCCAGGAACCGCATCCGTCAGAATTGTTGTTGAAAAGTCCGATGCCGTTACCACAGCCGCAGCCGTCGTTGTTGTTGTTACCGCAGATAGAGAACAAGATGATAAGCCAGATTAAAGAACAGCATCCGTTGTTACCCTCTCTTGTGTTATTGCATCCGCATTGAGTTGCTGATAAATCACTCATGTTTGTGTGCCTCCATATTTTGCTATTTTGTTTTATGCTTTATCTTATGTATGAGGCAGGTCCATGTTTCCGAAGATGAGAAAAGATTGAAAATTAAAATTTTATTCGTGGGAACAGAATAGGGAAAAAAGTGCACAATACAATATTTTGTTTCCGCTGGAAAAAATAGCTGCTTTTTATGCCATATCTTGTGAAATGACTTGGAGTATACGAAATTACGAATACTTTTTTTCTACAGAAGGAAAAGAAAGAATCTTTGAAATGCGAAAAAGTTTATGGTATAAGTATTGCATAACCTTTCAAATCCTGAAAATAATAGGGAAGCGCGAAAATCTGGTTTTAGTATGCAATGATTCCAGTGTTTTTTGTCTGAAAATTATCGTTTGTCAAAATTCTAAGCAGCGTCTGCATTTGAAAATCCATAGAACGGAGGATAGTAGAATATGCGAAAAAATCTGTTTTTATTTCTGGCACCAATCATTGCGGCATTCTGTATGTTATGTGTGGCAAATATCCAGATATTGGCGGCGGAGGGAAAAAATAATGGCAGTTTTATCTGGGACGATGGAAAGCTATCGCTTTATACAGAAGATATCGGGTATTTACAGGGCGAGTTATCTGCGCTTTTTGGGGAGCTGCCCGATTTGTCTGGGGAATGATTTTTAAGAAATGACTGCTAAGGAAATAGTTGCGAAGGAATGATTATTGAGGAATGGTTCCCCCAGAATAATTCCCATAGAAAGAGAGGATGATGAAAATATGAAAAATAGAAACAATCGGAAAAAATTAATTTATCCCTGCATGGCGCTTCTTCTTTCCACAGTGCTTTTTTTGCTGGCAATGCTGGAAATGGACGTGTCAGCGGAAGGAACCGGACGAAAAAGTGAGATTCAGTCTAAAGGAATTATTGATTTTGCAGACGGAACAGTCGTTATGGATTCTGCAGACCTTATTTATCTGGCCGATGAAATGGATCGTTTAGAAGAGTCGTATAAGACAAATACGGCAGCCGCCTTAAATGGTGTCGGCACCTATTTTAAAGCGGACGGCGGTACTGTATACCAGAAAGAAGAGGAAACCCTTCCAGCGGAAAATGCTGCAAATTTATCATTTCAAAATCTTTATGATGGTATCTTGCACTCTCAATCTGTCGCGCACCTTGCAGCGATACAAGCGACAAATCTATCAGGGGCGCCGTTGTATTATCAAGACGCAGATTCCCAGAATAACCAGAATCTGATTTCCGCCACGACGCAGGCAAACGATTTTCCAATCTATATCAGACCTGCCACGGCGGATAACCTGACTGCCGGGTGCGCGGCATGGGTGAATGGGACTTTGCTTATTGGCAATGGAAAGGATAATAATTCCTATTACGAAAAAGGCGGCTCGGACACTGTCAAAAACATGTACGGAAACGTTTCTGTCACGGAAACGTATGACGATATCAGCTCCGCCGTTTATATCACGTCTTTATCTGACCTCTGGACAGAAAAAAATGATAAAAAGGAAGAAACTTATCATATTCCCCTAATCAATGGAGAAGGAAAGATGCTGTATGCCGTATCGTTTACCTATAAGCATCGTACCCATTCCAAGCCGGTGAACCAGCAGGATTCCAACGTATCCGGGCAATACCGGTTGGAAACGGAAGAAGGGGAACTGATAGCCTCGGAGGACATATCCGCTTCCAAACTTACGACGGATGCGTATGGATGGACGAAAGTGAACGTATACATAGATTTGTTTGAAAATACCTTTTCGACGGAAAGCGACACACTGTCTTTGTATATCAAAACGAGGTCTCATGGACGTTATACCTTTTCGGGCGGGGAAAACGAAACGGTAGTAGATGCAAGGCTCATTTTCGAGCAGATAACGGCAAAATATAAATGATGCCCCTCTGTAATTCACTCTCTGCAATTCCTGTCGAAAACCTCTTGCATAAATTTTCAGATATAGTAAAATAAAAATGTATGTGAATTAATATATTTTTAACAAATACGAGGAAAAAGACTAATCTGAGGGCACAGAAATGCCGATATAAACATTAATAATTATGTTTTTATATCTTGGGCAAATCCAGGCCTGACGGATAAACAGATAAATTTGTGTTACTGGCAGAAGGAGAGAGGGAAATGTCAAAGAAAACACTCGCAAACAAATCTAAAAAATCCAAAAGGAGATTGAAAAGGAGTATACGGCGCAGTCTGGCGGCAATCCTGATGATAACGGCAATCGGCGTCGCGGCGATTCCGGTACCGGAAAACTATGCGACAGACGGGGATGATATCATTACGGATGATCCGGATGAGGGAGATGTAGTCGTTCCGAGCCGTCCATATGCTTATGATGTGACGACAGCCGATGTGACAGTGGATGAGAATGTGACGTCTGCAGAGGGAAAGACGCATAAAGGAACGTCCTATACGGTATACATAGCGGAAACTTCGCCGGTTCTTATCAAAGAGTTTGAATTTTTTAATACAAGAAACGACGGTCAGGGCGCGAACATCATCAGCCGCTATAATAAAAATTATCTGCGGGATACCATCTATGTATATGAGAATATTACCACCGAGTATAATGTCATTGAAAAGACGACTTATAACACCTGGTATGCGAATACGAATAATTCCGGTAAGACCTATAAGCTTCAGATGAATGACAATGCCAACAATACGAAAGAAGCGGAAGATTTCTTACAGAAATTTTTTGCGGCGGAGTATCAGACCTATCTGGATCAATGTAAGAATTATAAGCAGGGGGACGCCTACATACCTGTAATCGAGAAAACGCCGGCGGATTTATCTCCTGAGAACAAATTGATTTATTATTGTGATAAAACCCCCGGTCTGGAAGGGTTTAAACTGGTCGAAGTCATTGATGAGAGAGATAAGAGCATGGATGTGGTGGAAGATAGTACAGGCGGCACTGGTTCCGGTACGGGAAGTACATCCGGAAATACTGCGGCAAATAATAAGACTGTCTATATTCCGCAGAAAATTACTTTGACGGCTGGCGAGACGGATTTATCTTTTGACCAGAACGGATTTAGCAGGTTAAACACGACGAGTATCAGGGGAATCGGGGATGAAGTGTTTTACGGCGTCCAGAATGTAACGAGCCTGGTAACTTCCGATGCAATCCCGATGGAATATATAGGCGTCAGCGCCTTTGAAAATTCCTATCTGGAAAGTATTAATATTTCCAATATCAGGGCAATCAGCGACCGCGCCTTTAAAGGCTGTCATATCGTGAATTTGTCAATAGGCAAAAATACGCAGGTCATCGGAACAGAGGCTTTCTGCGCGTTGAATCTGCAGGAAGTGCGATTCCCCGAGGGGAGCGGCATTACGGAAATCGGACCGGGAGCGTTTGCAAAGTGCGGACAGCTGCGGAAAATAGATTTTTCCCAGGTGCCGATTAGTTCTTATCTCAAGATTGACAGGTATGCTTTTTATAATGCGGTAGCTTTGGATAGTGTTATTTTCATGGGGTCAGGCAAAGACACCACGATGGAAGAGTTCAATAAACCCAGTGCAGCTGATACGGTACAGGTTGGATACATCGGGGAAGGCGCTTTTGCAGTGGAAGACACTGCGACGGGCGGGATGAATATGTTTACATTCCCGACCTTCATTAATAATGCGGACTCTCTGGGCGATTATGTCCTTGCCGGAAGGGCGAATCTGCAATATGTCACGATGCCCGCCAGATTCGGAAAGGATAGACCCAGCCCGATGGTGCCGGACAATACCTTTTATTATTGTTTTAATCTGGCATGTGTGAAATTCCCGGATAATAATGGCGCGTCCTGTGGATTTGCAAATTATAATTCCAAGATTCTATTTTCCACGGTAACGAACGAGGACTTCTATGTGAAGGGACCGGAAATGACCCTGCCAAATGGCAACGACCCGGCGAGTCCCCGTCAGGCGACCTGGGAAGCTGAAACGGCGGTTTCAAAGACTGTACCGTATTTGTATGTCCGCAAGAATAAAGAATACTATGAAATCAGCGACGGAACCTATCTGTTGTGTATTGATAGTCAGGGCGTATTAACCTCTTGTACGAGGAAAAATAAGAATTCCTCAGGGATTGTGGAAGAGTTGGTCATTCCAGAGCAGGTTGGCAATGTGAAAGTAACTTCCATAGCGAAAAACTGTTTCTCGGATGAAGGATTAAACGACAGTGTCAGGAAATTGCTGATTGAAGATAATTCCATCTCTAAGATTGACGACGAGGTATTCAAAGGTTGGGAAATCTTAGAGAAGGTAACGATAGGCAATTCTGTGAAGTCCATTGGAAAGGAAGCGTTCAAAGATTGTAATCAGTTAATTGACGTTACCTTCAACAGTCCGGAAGACCATGCTTCCTTTACCATAGGGACGGACGCTTTCAAGACGGGAAGTGACAGACTGACTTTTCATGGTGATATCGTAAACGGATACGCGCCTTTTACCTGGGCGATGGATAAGAATAACATTATTAAGACGGATGAAAATGGAAACGGCGATATCCGTGTATGTTACCAGAGCCTGTTCCCGACCTATCTGACCGTTATGTATAATCCGAATACGGATATGGTGACATTACTGGATTATCCTAAGAGCAGCCAGATTAGCAGACTTTTAAATAAGAAGTATGAAAGTGAAATTGACCGAAAAGGCTATGATTCCTATGAGGACATGAAAGAGCAAGAGTCCTATGAGAAGTACCGGGATTCCTATTATAACGACAGAAGAGTGACCTTTGCAAAGAGATGGCAGGATGAAGTCATGAGTGCGGCGGATGAGACTGCAAAGGAAGCGGCAAAAACGCAGATTTATAATTCCAGTGATTATGGGCCCTGGGTAAATCCCCAGTTTAGCTGGGAATGGGATGAATGGGTAAACGGTGCGCCGACTTCGACGCCAACGCCAACTCCACCAACCCCGGATCCCGATGAGGATGATGATTCTGGAGATGATGATTCCGCCATGAATGGAATGCTGGCGACTGTCCATACGCTGACAGACTGGCTGTTTGAGCCGTTAGTGGTTTATGCCAGTGATTTACCGGATGCTTATTATGCCCATGAGGGGAATGCATTTAATATTGTAACAAACCGGAGCGCTGAAAATACCTTTATTTCGCCTTCGGATGAAGAAATCAAGTTAGTTGATGCGACCCAGTATATTGATGTGCCGGCGGGCGTGGATTCCATCGATGTCAGGGGTTATTGTAAGAATTTACTGGCGGATGGGGAAACTGTAGGACGCAGCCGGAACGACGGTAATAAAGATATCTATCTGACAGGCAGGGACGGCGTATGGGATGCTTATACCGAGACGATGTATTCCAACGATAGTTCCGGTACGGACAGGGACGGCATCCGCATCGTTCCGGGGCTGTTCAGTGGTAAATATGACGATTATAGTCTGACTGCGGCGGAAGCGGAAGCGGAAGGCGCAAGGGAAAAGAATGTGCGTGGTAACGACCAGATTAAGACCGTGAAGCTTGGCAGCGTGAAATATTTCCCAGATTATGCGTTCGATAGCTGTGAACAGCTGCAGATGGTAACGCTTGGACCGGATTGCGCGGATATCGGGACGGCGCCTTTTAGAGGCTGCTATACGCTGACAAATGTAAACTGTGACGGCAATAGAAAGTATACGGCGGATAACGGTATTATTTATTCCAGGGATACAGTGGCTGCAGATACGGATTTGGGCAGCTATGAGGGTACTTATACGATAGAAGAGTGTCTTTATGCAAGAGGAAAGAGCGGCGGAGTCGGTACACCTGTCGTACCGGAACCTGGGTATAGTGATGGGAAAGAAACCGTTACCATCAGCAGAGTGAAAGAGATTCGGGACGGCGCTTTTGAAGAATGTGTCAATGTGACAAAAGTATATCTGGATACGGCGCTGAATCTGACGAGGATTCCGAAGGACTGCTTTAAAAATTGTGAACATGTACAGCTAATCTGGATGCCGAGGACGGTAAATTACATTGATGAAGGCGCTTTTGCCTATGATAATAACTTAGGGGAACTGAGTATTCCGGGAAAAGAGGTCTTTATCTCGGCGAAGGCATTTGTGGATGCAAAGGTTTCTGGAAAGACGCTGGTGACCACAGTAACTACTTATGCAGATTCTTCCGCGCGAAGATATGCTGAAAAATATGCAGATGATTATCTGCTGGATTATCAGGAAAAGACCTCGGAATGGACGGTTGTTTTCTTAGATGCAGATGGAAACCAGATAGGCGATACGCTGTATAAGATTAATAACAGCAAACTGACGGAGGATGAAATCCCTGCGGCTCCTGAAAAAGAAGGATGGGTTTTTGAGAAATGGATTAGTACGAGCGGGGCGGAAGTCAGCGCGCCGATTACGACGGATACGGTATTTATCGCGCAGGGATATTCGGCGAACGGTATGGTAGACGGCAAGCATTATACGGTTGACTTCTACTGTCAGGTCTGCGGCCTGCAGATGGGCAATACACAGCTGATTGAACCGGGCGCAGCAGCGGTTCCGCCATCCAATATGCCGGATCATGACCATAAAGGCTACACCTTTACGAAATGGAGCAGCGACGAGTACTTAAACGTACAGAAGAACCTGACGATTCTTGGTATGTTCAGCGGTTCGGGAACCAGCGGCGGCAGCTCTGGAACAACCAGCAAAGGAAGTTCTAATACAAGTAATAAGACTTCCAATAATACAAGCAATAGCAGTACCTCTTCTACTTCGGCGACCTCTACGTCTACGGGAGCAACCGGAAAATATACGGTAACGGTTGTAAACGGCAGCGGAAGCGGAAGTTATGATGTGGGAACGACGGTAATCATTGCGGCGAATACGCCTGCGACGGGAAAAGTCTTCAGCAAGTGGACGACGGAATCCCAGGGCGTTACATTAGCGAGCGTGAGCATGACGGCGACGACTTTCGTCATGCCGGCAAACAATGTAACGATTACGGCGAACTATGTGGACGGCGCTCCTGCGGCGGGCGGAACCGTCAGCACAGGTACAGGTAATACAAATAATAGGGATACCGGAAACGGCAGCACGAGAGTGGATATTACCAAGCCGGGTATCAGCAATAAAGATTTGG
Source organism: Blautia sp. (assembly GCA_023664455.1). Lineage (GTDB taxonomy): Bacteria > Bacillota > Clostridia > Lachnospirales > Lachnospiraceae > UBA3282. The sequence continues at coordinate 25,236 of JAMPFM010000015.1, read as the reverse complement.
CGACGGCGACTGTCAACGGCTCTACGGATAATTTTGTCGTAAAGATTTCCGAAACGGACGAGGCAACCCAGGCGGTAGTCAATGCATTGACAAATAAATATGGCAATCTGGAGAGTATCCTTTATTATGCGATGGATATCAGTCTCTATGATTCGACCGGAACGACGAAGATAACGAATACACAGGGATTGTCGGTAGATATTACGATTCCGCTGCCAGATGCGCTGACTCTTTATGCAGGAAATAATATGGCGGGCGCAGTGGTATCCGACCAGTTAGAAGACTTGAGCGAGCGGTTTACAACGATTAACGGAATACCGTGCATCAGTTTCACCGCAACCCACTTCTCGCCGTATACAATTTATGTCAATACGCAGAACTTATCGGAAGGATTGCTGGACTCCACGCCGAAGACAGGAGATCCAATTCATCCTAAGTGGTTTTTGTCACTTGGGCTTGCATGTTTGTCAATTATTCTTTTCATGAAGAAAGACAAGAAAAGCGTGAAAGTAAAAACAGTTTAACCGAAACATCAGACAGCATACTTAGGACAATGATAGGCGGCATTAATTCCTAGGGGGATTCCTATGGGAAAAAAGATTAGAAAAGCAATAGGCGCTCTGTTTGTGGCGGTGGCAATCGCCGTCACACAGATACCGGTATCAGATGCCTGGGCGGCAGACGGAACATCGGGTAATACCGCCCCGGTATCTGAATTTCAGACGGATGGAACTACACTAGTAAAGTACAATGGCACGTCGGCGAACGTGTCTATTGGCGATTATATTGAAAAAATAGAATCCGGCGCTTTTGCTAACAATGAATATTTAAAGACAGTGGTCATCGGAAATAATGTAACGTCCATCGGAACGGGCGCTTTCGAGGGATGCAGCTTGCTAGAGGCGGTAACGATTCCTGATTCTGTGAAAACCATAGAAAAGGCGGCGTTTGCGGATTGTCCGTCCCTGACGGCGGTAGGAATCGGCACCGGCTTAAATTCTTTGGGCAGCGGCGTCTTTGCAGGGGATGTCAGTCTGGGAAGAGTCAATATCAACAGCAGCAATTCCAGATTTACCTGTGATGAAGGCGCTATTTATAATAAGAACGGCAGGGATACTTTATATGCGGTGCTTGCGGGCAGAAAGAGCGCAGAGTATGTCATGCCCTCAACTGTTACCAAAATCATGCCTTATGCATTCTGGGGAAACCGTTATCTGGAAAGCGTGACCATTAGCGGCGGCGTCTCAGAAATATCGGCTTACGCCTTTTCTAACTGTGCCAATCTGAAGAAGGTAACGATTCCTTATTCGGTAAGTACAATCGGTCTCAAAGCCTTTGAAAACTGTATCAGACTGCGCTCCATTTCGATTCCGGTATCGGTTCAGTCTATTCATAGCACGGCGTTTGACGGCTGTACCAGATTGACGATTGATGCGCCGGAAGGCAGTACGGCGAAGGAATTTGCGGATAATCTCGTCTTAGAGGATATCGATGTGACGGAATATGAGGATACGCCGATTGATACAATCAGCGATATGGACATAGAAGGCGATGAAAACGATTCTGCAAACACTCCTACAGATGGGGAAACGGAAGATGCATCGTTGCCGGTAGATTATTATCATGAAGTAACGCATATGAGTCCGTTAGAGGATGAAGAAGATGCTACTGTAAAAGGTAAGTCTAAGATTATCGACAGCCAGGTATTTGTTTTTGTGGACAATGCCAGCGCTACGGTCAATTCGGGCGTGCCCGATTTGCATAGCGTAGAAGGCGCCGTTTTTGGGGAAACAGGCGAGACGATAGCCAGTATTTCCAACAATTCTAATGAGAAGGGCGGTTCTTTCCCCAAATATACGATTATCGAAGATAAAGTGATTGCCAATCAGGCATATTATAACGATAACAGGGAGTTCATCGACATTCCTGATACCATTACGGAAATCGGGGAATTTGCTTTCGCCCGTTCAGCGATAACAAGCGCTGTACTGCCAGAGGGCGTTACGAAAATTGGATATGCGGCTTTTTATCACTGCGATAGATTGACTGATGTAGTCATTCCAAGTACAGTGACGGAAATAGCGTCTTCAGCGTTTGAAAATACGCCTTGGCTGCAAAACTGGCGAGAGAGTGGAAGCAGTGATTTCTTGATTGTCGGCGACGGCATCTTATTGGACTATCGCGGCAGCAATAGTGTCGTAACGATACCGGGCGGCGTGAAAACGATAGGCGCGGACGCACTGCAGGGACATACGGAAATTACGAAGGTGATTCTGCCAGACAGCGTAGAAGTCATCGGGGAAGGAGCTTTTTCTAATTGCAGCGCACTGACAGATATCGAGGGCGGAAACAATGTCAGAAAGATGAAAGACAGGGCTTTTGCAGGGTGTCCGATAGAGAATATCAGAATCCCTGCGTCTGTAGAAGAGATTGGGCTGAAAGCTTTTGCCGTAGCGGATTCAGTGAAATCAGCGGGTACGGGAAAAGTGGTATTTGAGGGCAGCTCCATTCCTAGCCTGTCCTATGAAGCATCTTCTGGGAAATTATATCATGACGATTATAGAGGTCTGGCATTCGAGGGCGTAAAGGAAGCAATCGTACCAGAAGGGGCAGATGCTTTTGAAAATACGGTACTGGATCAGAATTTACAGGGCTTTAGGGGCGTAATCCAGACAGCGGGAAGCGGCGCAGCGGCAGGGAATACGGCGGATGATGCTGCGGATACGCAGGGCAGTGAGGCAGACGGATTACAGAATGCAGACGATATGGGTAGTATGCAGAATGCGGACGATATGCAAAGTGCAGATAACATGCAGGATACGGAGGATTCCGCCGCTGCGGATACAAGGTCAGAAGTGACGGTTCATATTGATAGCCGCTCCATTGAAGACGGCGGACTTGCCGGAGCCATTATGGAGGGTGCAGAGACTTCTTATATTCTGGACATTGTGGATAGCAGTGAAGCGAAAGATGCTATTCTGGGCGCGTATCGGAAATTATATGGAAATAGGACGCCTGCCAATTTACAGGCGTACGATATTACGTTGACAGAAGAGGCAACTTCCATCCCCATTACAGGGCTTGGCAGACAGAAGATAGAGATTACGATACCGATTCCAAACGGCATCGGGGAAGAAAATCTGCATGTAGTCTGTCTGGATGCGAATGGACAGCTAGAAGAAGCGGAAAGCAGGATTGCATCGGTAGATGGCATGGATTATCTTGTTTTTACGACCAATCATTTCTCACCTTACGGCATCTATAATTATGCTTCCGGTGATATGACCACAGTGCGCGATGGGCAGGCTGTTTTTACTAGTTTGTCTGGCAATAAGGACGATTCCCCCAACACCGGGGATAATAGCATTCATCCGAAATGGTTTCTTTTCGCGGGATGTCTTTTTACCGGGCTTGCATTGTTGTTTTACCGGGGGAAGAGACGTATTATGGTATGATGGATGAAAAAACAGAGTAAAAAGCAGACAGTTAGTTTTTGAATTTTTTTACACATAGATCTTTTTGGAAAACAGAAATTTCGACAGGAACAGAAAGAAAACTCCCGGCATAAGATAAGGAAAAAGCCGGGAGTTTTTTATGTATCGCGTTAGGAATCAACTGGGCTGCAGTGACGCCTTGCAGCAATCGTGCACGGGGAAACCAGTTACCGTTGCGGTACTGGATACAGGAGTTTATATGCATCCCGATTTAGAGGGACGGATTGTGGCGTTTCGGGATTTTGTGAATGACAGAAACAAAGTCTATGACGATAGCGGGCATGGAACCCATGTTGCCGGCTGTATCGGGGGCAGTGGGCTGTTGTCTGGCGGAAAATATAAGGGAATTGCGCCCCAGTGTCTTCTCTGTATCGGGAAAGTGCTGGATCAGAATGGGGAAGGCACAATCGAGAGTATGCATCGCGGTCTGCTATGGGTGATGAGAAACCGTTACCGGTATCATATCGGTGTTTTGAATATATCAGTGGGTATAGGGGACAGCGGGGAAAAAAATAAATTAGCGGAGTTATTGGAACTATTGGAAGTGATCTGGGACGCCGGGATTGTTGTCGTATGTGCGGCTGGAAATTCAGGACCGAAAAATGCCACGATTTCCCCGCTTGGAAACAGTCGGAAAGTGATTACGGTGGGCTGTCACGAAGGCGGCTATTTCGGGAATAGAAGTAATTTGTGTGAGAATTATTCGGGAAGAGGGGACCTCTTTGCGCTATATCGGAAGCCTGATATTGTCGCGCCAGGGACTGATATTAAATCCTGCGGCAGCCGTGGAAAGACCTATGTAACCAAAAGCGGCACCTCTATGGCGACGCCGATTGTATCCGGCGCAGCGGCGCTATTGTTACAGAAATATCCGCAGCTTAGCAATGAGCAGGTAAAGCATAAAATGGTCTACACTGCAAAAGATTTAGGGGATTCCTGGACGAAACAGGGATGGGGAATGCTGGATATTGCGGCGCTGCTGGATGGATAGTGTTACGAAACAATGTGGGTAGAACTTGACACAATTCGTATGATTGTATACAATTATACGCAGAGCATCTCATGTACAGTTTCAACAGAGCTGGGACAGAGGCAATGCAGAAATGAGGTAAGAAATGAACGCTTATGATATCAAGCATACGGTAAGTGATAACTATTCTTTGCGCGGCAAGGTTTTCCAGAAGATTCGAGAGGATATCCTGAGTGGAAAGTATAAGGAGCATGAAGAATTAAAAGAAGTGGCTATAGGCGAGGAGCTAGGCGTCAGCAGAACGCCTGTCAGGGAAGCATTCAGGCAGTTGGAATTGGAAGGACTGATTCAGATTGTACCAAATAAAGGCGCTTACGTGACGGGGATTACGGCAAAAGACGTGAAAGATATTTACATGATTCGCTCCCTGTTAGAAGGGCTATGCGCCAGAATGGCGACGGAGAAGATTACGAAGGAGCAGATGGAGGAATTGGAAGAAAATATCTATCTGGCGGAGTTTCATGCCGGGAAAGGGCATATGGATCAGATGGCGGAGCTGGACAACCGTTTTCACGATATTCTTTACGAGGCATGTGATTCTAAGATGCTAGAGCATTTGTTGAAAGATTTTCATCAATATGTGCTCCGCGTCAGACAGAAGACCCTATCTAAGAATATCCGCGGGCGCGCTTCTAATGACGAACATAGACAGATTATGGAGGCCATCAAGGAAAAGGACGCCGATAAGGCGGGACAGCTTGCCAACCAGCATATCATCAATGCCTATGATAATATGGTGAAGAATGGCTTATATGAGATTTATGGAGAAGAAATGCAGGAATAGAAAAGAAGGGAGAATATACATGGAAAAAATTAAAATGGCGAATCCATTGGTAGAGATGGATGGGGATGAAATGACCCGAATCCTCTGGAAAATGATTAAGGAAGAGTTACTGCTGCCTTATATCGATCTGAAAACGGAGTATTATGATTTAGGCTTGGAAAATCGTAACGCAACGGATGATAAGGTAACGCTGGATTCTGCGGAAGCCACGAAGAAATACGGCGTTGCTGTAAAATGTGCGACGATTACCCCCAATGCGGCAAGAATGACGGAATATCATTTGAAAGAAATGTGGAAAAGCCCTAACGGGACAATCCGTGCGGCATTGGATGGAACGGTTTTTCGTGCACCGATTGTTGTAAAAGGAATAGAACCCTGTGTGAAAAATTGGGAAAAACCGATTACCCTGGCAAGACATGCTTATGGCGACGTTTATAAAAATACGGAAATGAAAATACCCGGAGCTGGCAAGGCGGAGCTTGTTTTTACTGCTGAGGATGGGAGCGAGACGCGGGAGCTGATTCATCAGTTTACGGGAGCCGGCATTTTACAGGGGATTCACAATACGGACAAGTCTATCGAGAGTTTTGCGAGGGCATGTTTCAACTATGCGCTGGATACGAAGCAGGATTTGTGGTTTGCGACCAAAGATACGATTTCCAAGAAATATGACCATAATTTCAAGGATATTTTTCAGGAAATTTATGAGAAAGAGTATGCGGCGAAATTTGCCGAGGCGGGCATCGAATATTTCTATACGCTGATTGATGATGCAGTAGCGCGCGTTATGAAGGCGAAGGGCGGTTTTATCTGGGCATGTAAGAATTATGACGGGGATGTCATGAGTGATATGGTATCTTCCGCATTCGGTTCCCTGGCGATGATGACTTCGGTATTGGTATCTCCTTCCGGCATCTATGAATATGAGGCGGCGCATGGAACGGTGCAGAGGCATTACTATAAGCATCTACAGGGTGAAGAGACTTCTACAAACTCTGTGGCGACTATTTTCGCCTGGACGGGAGCGCTCAGAAAGCGGGGCGAGCTGGATGGCAATCAGGAGCTGATGAAGTTTGCCGATAAGCTGGAACAGGCGACAATCCAGACCATAGAAGAGGGAAAGATGACGAAAGATTTGGCGCTGATTACGTCTTTAAAAGATGTTACAGTGTTAAATAGCGAGAATTTTATTAAGGCAATCCGGGATACTTTTGAGAAGCTTTCCTAAAAGTGGGCAGAGTTGCTATTAAAATAAAAACGCAGATTCACACCGGATCTGCGTTTTCTTATCATATAGGAAATTATTCGATGCAGCGGAAGAATGCGAAGCATTCTTCCCAAGATAATCGCGTAAGCGATTTTCTTATTAGATAATCGCGTAAGCGATTTTCTTGTCTATTCTGATAACTGCGCCCACTGATCATACAGGGTTTCTAATTCCGCCTCAAGGCTTTCTTTTTTCTTGACAAGCTCCTGTAACCTGGCGACGTCGGTACATATTTCCGGGGACGCCATCTGTTGGTCAATCTCGGCATTCTGCGCCTCTAAAGCTTCAATCGCCTCTTCACATTTTTTTAAGGCATTCTCTTTTTTCCGCTGCGCGGCCTGCTGTTCTTTCCGGGTTTTCCAGTCCTGTTTGTTTTCTGAGATATCCTGTGGAGCCTGGGCAGGTTTTGTTTTTCCTACAGGGAAGTTGTCGTCTGTAGGGGATGGGGCGTTTCTTTTTTCCAGATAATAGTCGTAATTGCCAAGATAATTGGTCAGGGTTTTATCCCTTAAATCCAGGATACGACTGGCGGTCTTGTTAATAAAATAACGATCGTGGGACACATACAGTATCGTGCCGGTGTAGCCGTTTATCGCCTGTTCCAGAATTTCCTTAGAGGTAATGTCTAAGTGGTTAGTCGGCTCGTCCAGAATCAGGAAATTGGATTCCGACAGCATCAGTTTTGCTAAGGAAACGCGTCCGCGTTCGCCGCCGCTTAACGATTCTATTTTTTTGAAAACGTCTTCTCCCGTAAAGAGGAATGCCGCAAGCGTATTGCGTATCTGGGTGTTGGTCAGATACGGATAATCGTCTGAAATTTCGTCAAAAAGCGTTTTTTTGGCGTGCAGGACATGGTGCTCCTGGTCGTAATAGCCGATTTCCACTTTCGTCCCAAGGCGGATTTGTCCGGTATCAGGCAGGAGTAGTTCATTGATGATTTTCAGGATTGTGGTTTTTCCCGTGCCGTTATCGCCAATAATGGCGACATGTTCCCCACGTTTGATATCGAAGGAAAGATGCTCAAATAGAGTCAGCGCGCCAAAGGATTTCGACAGGTTTTCCACATGCAGGACGTCGTTTCCGCTAATCGTTGCCGGTTCCAGACGCAGATGCATGTCAGCGCGGACTTCTGCAGGTTTTTCCAGCACTTCGATTTTATCCAGCATCTTTTCGCGGCTTTCCGCACGTTTGATGGATTTTTCCCGGTTGAAGGACTTTAATTTCTCAATGACCTCTTCCTGATGCTTTATTTCTTTTTGCTGATTGATATAAGCGTTGTATTCTGCAAGGCGGAGCATTTCTTTTTTCTGCGCATAGGCGGAATAATTGCCGGTGAAAACGGTCGCCTTCGTGTTGTCAAGTTCTATGATTTTGTTGGTAATACGGTCTAAGAAATAGCGGTCGTGGGACACGATTAATACGGCTCCCTTATAATTAAGCAGGTAAGTTTCCAGCCATGTAATGGAAGACATATCTAAGTGGTTAGTCGGCTCGTCCAGTATAATCAAGTCCGGTTTCTGCAAGAGCAGTTTGCCTAGCGCCACACGGGTTTTTTGACCGCCGGAAAGGGTATTGATGGATTTCGTAAATTCTTCTTCCGCAAAGCCCAGCCCTTTTAAGACGCCAATCAATTCGCTTTTATAGGCATAGCCGTTAGCGGACTCAAAGTCGCTTGTCAGTCTGGCATAGGAGTCCATCAAGGCATCTAATGTTTCCTCAGAGGCGGTTTTCATCGCGATTTCCGAGGCGCGCATCTGCCGCTCTAAGTCGATGATATTTTGTTTGACGGATAGTAATTCGTCGTAGATGGTATTTTCACTGGATACCGCCTGATGCTGGGGAAGGTAGCCGATGGTCTTATCCTTGGCAAAGGTAACAATGCCCTCGTCAGCGGACAGTTCCCCCATGAGGATGCGCAGCAGCGTGGTTTTGCCGGCACCGTTTATGCCCACGATAGCGGTTTTATCATAGTTTTCCAGATGAAAGGATATAGCTTGCAGGATAGGGGTATCCTGAAAGGATTTATGTATGTTATGTACGGAAAGAATCATAAGATGACCGTGCCTTTCTTTTAACCTTGAAATAAGTGGGAATTTCCCATTAAGGAAAAGGGGTTATTTCTTAATTTCTCAGTTTACAGGGCGATACGGAAACTGTCAAATGGTTTTTCGGGTAGTCAGTCACGTAGCCAGTCACGGAGCAGCGAAAATCAATTTTCAGTCAGCATGTAGATATGGAGTCGGCAGGGCAGATAGAAATCCCGCGAAGGCACGCTTTCGCTCCGTGAAAAACGCAGCGGTACTAAGTTCAAAAGCCGCGTTGCGCCTTTTTCACTAAGAACCGGCGTTTTTCAAGGACCTTCGTGGGATTTCTATCTGTCCTGCCAGTTCCATGTCAAGGAGCTGACTGAAAATTGATTTTTGTGGTGGCAGGCTGCGGAAAAAGAAGATTAAGCAAAATTTAATGGAATTGTGAGTGTGCTTGTGGTAGAATATTTACGTTAGACTATTCAATAAATCTGTATTTTATGGGGGTAAAAGAATGAAAAAGGCATTGTTGGTAATTGATATGCAGAATGTTTGTGTTGGGGAAAATCATGCCCAATATTTTAAGTATAATAATACAGACCTTATTAAAGCGGTAAATGGAGTTATTGAGGCTAATAAAAACAACATGGTTATTTATATTAAGAATATAATGAAGAAAAATTTTCTTAATAAGTTTGCACCGTTTCATGCATATGAAGGTACAGAAGATGCCGCGTTAGTTAATAATCTTCAGATAGTATCAGAAAATGTATATACAAAATATAAAGGGAATGCTTTTTCTAACGCTGCACTTAATGAGTTTTTGAAAAAAAATGATATTACGTGCGTTGAAGTTGTAGGTGTGGACGGCGGAGGTTGTGTTGCCTTAACTGCATTAGGTGCAATGAAAGAAGGGTATCAAGTGATAGTTAATGAAAATGCTATTGGCACAATGTTTATTGAAAAAAGAAATAAATATTTCAAACAGTTAAAAGATGCAGGTGCAGAATTTATTTAGGAAAATCAGAAATTGAGGAAATAAATTTGAAGAAAAAATAAAGGGAATTGCGTGAGTAGGAAAACGGTATTTAAGTCTATTTTTGGTTTTGAACAGTGTAGAAGTATTGTCAAATAATGGATACAGGGGGCAGTGTGGTGGAAGCAAAGGAAATTTCGCAGGCGGTCATCGGTCGTCTGCCAAGGTACTTCCGGTATCTTGGAATGTTAAAGGATGAAGGGATTGAGAGGGTTTCTTCCCAGGAACTGAGCGATATCATGCAGGTTACGGCGTCCCAGATACGTCAGGATTTCAATCATTTCGGCGGATTCGGGCAACAGGGGTATGGTTACAATGTAAAATATCTTTATGAGGAAATCGGAAAGATTCTTGGTCTGGACGTAGAGCATAATCTGATTATTATTGGCGCAGGGCATTTGGGACAAGCGCTTGCGAATTATATGAATTTTGAGCGTAGAGGATTCATTTTCCGGGGAGCCTTTGATAACAATCCTGCAGTTTATGGGATGAAGATTCGCAATATCGAGGTGCAGCCTATGGAAAAAATGGGGGATTTCGTGCGGGACAATGACATTGATATCGCAGTGCTTACGGTGCCCAAAAGCTGCGCGGTAGAGATTGCAGGGCAGTTGGTTTCTTATGGCATTAAGGCAATCTGGAATTTTGCCCATGTGGATTTGGACGTGCCGGAAGAGATACAGGTGGAAAACGTGCATTTGCTGGACAGCCTGATGAAGCTTTCTTATAATCTGGCGTCCCGCGAAAAGCAGGAAGGATAGAAAACGGAATGGAGTATCTTGTAACCCAGGCGGAAATGCGGCAGTATGATAGAAATACCATTGATTGTCTAAAGATTCCGTCGCTGGTTTTGATGGAAAGAGCTGCGCTTGCCACGGTAGAACAGATAGATAGGGAATTGGGAAATGCGCCGTATCGTGTGCTTGTTGTGGCGGGCTGCGGGAATAACGGCGGCGACGGGCTGGCAATCGGCAGACTCATGATGTTACGGGACTGTCAGGTGGACTTCGTACTCATCGGGGATAGGGATCGATGCAGTAAGGAGACGGCCTTACAGCTTGAAATTCTTGCCGGGTACGGGCGTCAGCCTTTTGACCGAATCCCGGATGATGAATATGATATAGTAATCGATGCACTTTTCGGCGTCGGATTATCCCGGAATATCGGGGGCGTATATCAGGAAGCCGTTGAGAAAATCAATGGAAAGAAGGCTTATGTCTGTGCCGTTGATATTCCTTCCGGTATTGATGCGGATTCCGGCAGAGTGCTTGGATGCGCGGTGCGTGCGGATTTGACGGTTGCCTATGGATTTCGGAAGCTGGGGGAAATCCTCTATCCGGGTGCAGCATACTGTGGTAAAATCATATGCGGGCAAATGGGCATTGATGAATATAGTTTTCTGGGAAAGAGACCGCGCTGGTATACCAACACGGATTTAGGGGACATATGTCTGCCAATGCGGGCGCCGGATGGCAATAAGGGGACTTTTGGCAAGGCGCTTGTCATTGCCGGGTGCGATACGATATGCGGCGCGGCGATGTTAGCGGGGAAAAGTGTGTTTCGCATGGGCGCGGGCATGGTTAAGATTGTGACTTCCCAGAAAAACCGGGATGTAATACAACAGGCGATACCAGAAGCGATGTTCACTGTTTATGAGAAAGAATTGTGGCAGGATGGTATGCCGGATGAGACATTTGCCGCTTCCTTTGAAAAGGATTTGGCATGGGCGGACTGTATTTTAATCGGCCCCGGCATCGGAACCGGAAAAGAGGCAGGATGGCTGCTTAGAAAGGTTCTGACAGAAAGTCATCTGCCGCTGGTCATCGATGCGGACGCTCTGAATCTATTGGTCCAGGTCAGATATTTTGATAGTTTCTCACAAGATGACAGGAAATGGGAGCGGAAGTGGATTCTGACGCCTCATCTTGGGGAATTTGCAAGGCTATACGGCTGTACCACCAAAGAAGCCTCGGAACATATCCTGCAATATCCGCAGGAATTTGCCGATCAATCGGGCTGTATTATTGTCTGTAAAGATGCAAGAAGTATCGTGGCATATCCCGGCGGGATGGACGGCTATGTGAATACGTCCGGCAATGCGGGCATGGCAACAGCGGGTTCAGGCGATGTGCTTGCCGGCATGATTACCGGGCTGCTTGCACAGGGTATGAAAGGCAAGGAAGCTGCCATTGCAGGGGTGTATCTGCATGGTGTGGCAGGGGATATGGCTGCCAGAATCCGTGGGAAACATGCCATGTTGGCGGCGGATATCATAGAACAGCTGCCAGAGCTGTTAATAAAGTATGAGAAATGAGGAAACGCTTATGCTGGAAGAATACCAAAGGGTGTATGCCGTAGTGGATTTAGACGCCATCCGCCACAATATCGGGCAGATAGAAGAGCGCATTGCTGACGGTACGAAAATCATGGCGGTTATCAAGGCGGACGGATACGGGCACGGTGCAGTCCGCATCGCGAAGGAGTTAGAAGCGCTTCCTAAAGTGTCCGGGTATGGCGTGGCGACAGCAGAAGAGGCGTTTGCACTGCGGGATTCTGGGATTTTGAAGCCTATCCTGATATTGGGCTATACGTTTCCCTATCATTATGAAGCATTGATAGAACAGGATATCAGAATGGCGGTATTTCGGGAAGATACACTGGAGCAATTATCCGTTTGTGCAGGGAAAAGCAAGAAAAAAGCGAAGATTCATGTCAAAGTCGATACAGGAATGTCGAGAATCGGCATTTTACCGGATATGGACGGAATCGCGTTTGTAAAGAAGACCCTGGCTTATCGTGAAATTGAAGTAGAAGGCATATTTACCCATTTTGCGAGAGCCGATGAACGGGATAAAACATCGGCGAAAATGCAACTTGACCGGATGAGTCAATTTATAAACCGCATCGAGACAGAAACGGGATATCGAATCCCGGTAAAGCATTGCTCCAACAGCGCCGGGATTCTGGAATTAAAAGAGGCCAATATGGATATGGTCCGCGCCGGCATTATTTTATATGGTCTGCTGCCTTCGGATGAGATAAGAAGGGACGGTGTTTCCTTAATGCCTGCGTTATCTCTAAAAAGCCATATCGTCTATCGTAAAAATGTGGAAAAAGGAGTTCCCATCAGTTATGGCGGCACTTATGTGACGGAGCGCCCTATGCGGATAGCGACGATTCCCGTAGGATATGGGGACGGATACCCGCGGGGGCTTTCCAACAAGGGGTATGTGCTGATTCATGGAAAACGGGCGCCGATTCTTGGCAGGGTCTGTATGGATCAGTTCATGGTGAGTGTGGAGGATATTCCCGAAGCAAAAGAAGGGGATGAAGTTACCTTAATCGGTTCAGATGGCAGCGCGCAGATTACGATGGAAGAGCTGGGGGAGTTATCCGGCAGGTTCAACTATGAGCTGGCATGTTGTCTGGGAGCGCGTATCCCCAGAGTCTATAGGAAAGACGGTAAAATCTTATAAAGACATTTATGCGTATACCTTCGGAGAAATTGGCAATACTATTGCTGTTAGTTAGAATTGCGGATTGATTGAAGGAAGTGTGAGGTATGAAACGAGGAGATATTTATTATGCGGATTTAAGACCGGTTATCGGCTCGGAGCAGGGGGGTATCCGTCCGGTGCTGATTATACAGAATGATGTTGGAAATAAGCATAGCCCGACGGTAATCTGTGCGGCGATTACATCCAAAATGAACAAGGCAAAACTGCCAACCCATATAGAACTGAATGCCAACAAGTATGATATGGTAAAAGATTCTGTCATTTTGTTAGAGCAGCTTCGCACGATTGATAAGAAGCGGTTAAAAGACAGGGTATGCCATCTCGACCAGGAAATTATGAAGGAAGTCAATATGGGATTGATGGTTAGTCTTGAGCTTGGTACATAAGAACTGTATGGATATACCGGCAGAGAAAAGGAAGAGAGGAAATGATTCATATGGAAGATGGTGTCGAAGGCGGTAGTATTGCAATTTTATTTTTGCTTCTGCTTTTTTTAGAAATCGTGATTTATGGTTTTATTTCCGCCCTGCAGAACAGGCGGGAGGCAGACTTAGAGGATGAGGAAAAAGAGCCGGATAAAAAGGCGCTAAGACTGCAGTATCTTCTGGATAATCCTTCTAAGTATATGAATGCCATGCAGTTTGGCATTGTGACAGTTAACATGTTATTCGGAACCTTTAACCTATATCGTCTGTATCGGTATTTTAATGTCATGGTACGTCAGATGGCGCTGCACAATATAAGCAATCTGCAAGACTGGCATATCCGGTGTTTTACGATAGCGACGGCATTGGTTGTGACAATTTGTATGTTGTACATAGTGCTTACGTTCGGGGTATTGATTCCGAAAAAAATAGCGGCAGGATATCCAGATTTGTGGATAAAATGCTTTATTACACCGATGTATTGTTATGTGCGCCTGATAGCGCCCTTTACAGCGCTGGTATCGGTGACGGCAAAAGGAATCCTGCAATTATTCGGTATCAAGGGATTAGAGGAAGCGGAGGATGTTACGGAAGAGGAAATCCGCTCCATGATTCATGTAGGGCATGAGCAGGGCGTTCTGCTTGCCAGTGAAGCGGAAATGATTACGAATATTTTTGAATACAGTGAAAAAGAAGCGAAAGATATCATGGTGAACCGCAATAACATGATAGCGATTGACGATAGTGTGACCCTGCAGGAAGCGGCAGCGTTTATTGCCAACGAACACAACAGTCGGTTTCCCGTCTATCATGAAACGATAGACCATATCGTCGGCATTCTGCACTTAAAGGACGTCATGCGGATGCAGCTGCACGAAAAGATGTTACCTAAACCCATTGGCAAAGTCAAAGGACTTCTCAGGGAACCTTTGTTTATCACTGAGACAAGGAAAATAGATGATTTGTTAAAAACGATGCAGAAGGAAAAAATACAGATGGCAATCGTGATTGACGAATATGGTCAGACAGCGGGGCTGCTTGCATTGGAAGACATTCTGGAAGAAATCGTAGGCAAAATCCAGGATGAATATGACGAGGAGGAAAGTTATATCCAGGAAAACGGACAGAATGAATATATCATCGACGGAATGATGCCCTTAGAAGAATTGGGGGAACAGTTGGGAATCAGTCTGGAAGAGGAAAATTTCGATACGGTAAACGGATTCGTTATTTCGCGGCTGGAGCACATCCCGGAAGAAGGCGAGGAATTTGAATTTGAATGCCAGGGATACCGTTTTAAGATTCTGGAAGTCAAGGACAGAATGATTCAGCGCGTAGAGGCTTTAAGGCTGCCCCAGACGATATCAAAACTGGAAAAAAATGAGCAGACGGTTGAAGAAACGGCGGAAAGATGATAAGATAGCATTGTGTGTATTTAATGGCAAGAGGTAATTGCAAAACTAGGATTTTACAGCCGTCCGTTGTGCAGAATACACAATCCAACGCAGGCACGCTCTCGCTACGGTTCAAACGCAGCGGTACATAAGATGCCAAAATACGGCATCTAAGTACCGGCGTTTTCACAGTACCTGCTTTTGGAGTTGTATATTCTGTACAACTACACATTTTTATACTTTAGTTTTGCAATCGCCTATTTAATGGCAAGAGAGAAAGGAGCAAGGTTAACTAGTATGTCAGGACATTCAAAATTTGCGAATATTAAGCATAAGAAAGAAAGAAACGACGCTGCAAAAGGTAAGATTTTTACAATTATCGGCAGGGAAATTGCGGTTGCTGTCAAAGAGGGCGGACCGGATCCGAACAATAATTTTAAGCTTGCGCAGGTCATCGCCAAGGCGAAAGCCAACAATATGCCGAATGATACGATTGAGCGGGGGATTAAGAAGGCTGCAGGCGATAAGGACAATGTAAACTATAAATATATCACCTATGAAGGCTATGGTCCAAACGGTATTGCGATTATTGTAGACGCCCTGACGGATAACGCCAACAGGACGGCGGCAAACGTCAGAAGCGCTTTTACAAAGGGGCAGGGCAATGTGGGTACGCCCGGCTGTGTTTCGTTCATGTTTGATAAGAAAGGACTCATTATCGTAGACAAAGAAGAATGCGATATGGAGGCGGATGATTTAATGATGCTTTCCTTAGACGCCGGCGCGGAAGATTTTTCGGAAGAAGAGGACAGCTACGAGATTTATACAGAGCCGGCAAATCTGGAAGAGGTGGCGAAGGCGCTGACGGAGGCAAATGTGGCGATGGTATCTTCCGAAGTTACAATGATTCCGCAGAACTGGGTGACGCTGACGGACGAAACCGCCATTAAGAATCTGCAGAGAACGCTGGATATGCTGGATGAGGACGACGACGTGCAGGCGGTCTATCATAATTGGGACGAATAGATTAAAAAATCAGAGATTTTTAGTCGCGGGTTTGTATAGGATGCTGTTGCGCCATGTAACAAACAGCGCAGGTTGAGAGAAAAGTATGGTATTGGTATGAATCAGGAAAATATTCAGATAGATTTCGCGGCGGTTGCTGCGCTGTTAGACCAGGAAGCGGACAGGCTTGGGGGATTTCGGAAGGGAACCTATGAGGATTCTTTTGATGCCTATCTGGAAGAAAACCAGAATGTGTGGAATAGTTTCCGCACCCTGTTCAGGCAGGATACAGACGTAGCGCCTATCGGGGAAATGGTGGCAAAATGTCTGACGGATAAGGCAAAAGAATTAGTAGATGCGCAGAAAAACCGCATTCATAAGGAGCGGAAACAATTAAACATCAATCTTTATATGGTGTCCTATCTGTTTCCGGCGCTGCTTTCCTGTCAGGAGTATCCTAAAAAAGACGGGAAGGCCTATCAGATGGCGGATATTATCTGTAAGGAGTGGCGGGAAGCATTTCCCAAATCGTCCATATCCTATGCGGATTTTGCCACGATACAGGGTGGTTTTAGACAGAAACTCTGCTATGTGACGACAGCGGTCTGCATGGGGCTGCATAAACCGGCGGACTGTCGGGAAATCCTTCTGATGAAGAAGTATAGGGACGAATACCTGCTTTCTCAGGAAGGCGGCGCCGACATGATAGCAGAATACTATGATATTGCGCCGACGATTGTGAAAAGAATCGAAAAAGAAGATGCGCCGGAAGAAAAATACCGGTATTTATGGGATACCTATTTAAAACCCTGCGTGACCATGTTAGAAGAAGAGCATTACGATACATGTCAGGAACTATATGTAGAGATGGTGGAAGCCTTGAAAAAAGAGTATTTTGTTACCGAGCGTAGATAAGGGGGAAATAAAATGGGAAAGCAATATGAGAAGGAAACAATCTGTATCCAGTCCGGGTGGAAGCCGAAAAACGGCGAACCCCGTGTGCTGCCGATTTATCAGAGTACGACTTTTAAGTACGATTCCTCTGAGCAGATGGGAAGGCTGTTTGATTTGGAAGAAGACGGCTTTTTTTATACAAGACTGCAGAATCCGACAAATGAGTTTGTAGCGTCTAAGATTTGCGAGTTAGAAGGCGGCGTGGCAGCGATGCTGACCTCTTCGGGACAGGCGGCGACTTATTATGCCGTCTTTAATATCTGCGAGGCGGGCGACCATGTCATTTTATCTTCCAATGTGTACGGCGGGACCTTTAATCTGCTGACCTGTACTATGAAGAGAATGGGAATTGAATGTACGGTGATTAATCAGGACGACGAGGAAGAAAAGCTGGAAAAGGCATTTCAGGAAAATACGAAATGCGTATTTGCAGAAACCATTGCCAACCCGGCATTGTCAGTACTGGATATTGAGAAATTTGCAAGGCTGGCCCATGCCCATCATGTGCCGCTGATTGTCGATAATACTTTTGCCACACCGATTAACTGTAATCCTTTTGTGTGGGGCGCCGATATCGTGACCCATTCTACCACTAAATATATGGACGGACATGCTATGGCGGTAGGCGGCTGTATCGTGGATTCCGGGAACTTTGACTGGACGGCATATGCTGAAAAATTTCCGGGACTCTGTACGCCGGATGAATCCTATCACGGCATCGTCTATACGGAAAAATTCGGGAAAGCGGCATATATTACCAAGGCAACAAGCCAGTTGATGCGGGATTTAGGCTCTATCCAGTCGCCTCAGAACGCTTTCTTATTAAACGTAGGGTTAGAGACATTGCCGCTGCGTATGGAAAGACATTGTTCTAATGCGCAGAAAGTTGCTGAATACTTAGAAGAAAACGAGAAAGTTGCCTGGGTAAATTATCCGGGCTTAAAGAGCAGCAAATATTATACTCTGGCGCAGAAATATATGCCGAAAGGCACCTGCGGCGTTATTTCCTTCGGCTTAAAAGGCGGAAGGGAAGCGGCGGCAAAAATGATGGATAAACTGCAGCTTGCTGCAATCGTAACCCATGTGGCGGATGCCAGAACGTGCGTTCTTCATCCGGCGAGTCATACACATCGGCAGATGAATGACGAACAGCTATTAGAAGCGGGCGTTGCACCGGATATGATTCGCTTATCTGTCGGACTTGAAAATATCAAAGACATCATAGACGATTTGGAACAGGCGATTCAACAGATTTAAGAAATGCGTCAGCGATATTTTAGGGGCGATGGATGAATTTTAACGGATTTCCGATAATGGAAACGAAGGATAAGGTAACATGACTTATAAAAAGACATGGCTAAGCTATTGCCTGTGGGCAGTATTTACTTGTATTACAGGCGTCATGCTTGCCAATTACGCGATATTATTCTGGAAAAGAGAAATCAATGCCGGCGTAGGCTATGATACGATCGGCTTTGTTTTTTTCATCTTTGCTATGGTGCCGGGGTGTTTTTTTCTTATCAGAAAAGGAATTTTAGAAGCGGCAAAAAAGTATCAGGTCAGTGCGCATACGGCATTTTTATGGGAAATTTTTATCACACTTAGCGCTTTTATGGCGGGGATTGTATATCGTATTTATCTGTGTATCCAATATAGCGGCAGGGTACAGGAAACGGAATATTACCGGCTGGCAATGGTGAGGGAAAGCGGAGAAACTGCGGCGATGGTACATGGCATTTCCCACTTATATATAAAATGCCTGTCCCTTGTCCTGTCCTTTTTGGGGAATAAGGTAATGGCGGCGGTATGGATGCAGATTTTTATCCAGATGCTTGCAATCCTGCTTGCCTATTTTGCCGTCAGGAAACTGGCGGGAAGGCTTCCGGCATGTGTTGTCATACTTACTTTGTCCCTATCGTCCGTCTATGCTAAGCAGATTGTTTCCATAACGCCGGAAGGATTTTTCTTCGCCTTCTATGCGGCGGGACTGCTGCTTATCGGCAGCTATCTGAAAGGATACTGCCATAGCCGTTTTCAGAAAAAAACGGCGCTTATAGGGGCTTTGTTTCTTGGGCTTATGATAGGCGCTTTGCTGTATTTAGACGCGCTTTCCATCACGCTGTTTATCATGGCGGCGGGTGTGATATTGGGAATCCATAAGCAAGAGGGAAAGAAGCAGCTTCCGACTGCCCGATTTTCTGTATTGTTATATGGATTGATGCTGTTTGGCAGTCTTGTTATGCTGGCGTTTTTGTTTGTATCAGATGCATCTTTAAGCGGTGCGAAAGTCACTACTATAGCGGGTGCGTGGCTGAATTTATACAGAACCCATTTTTCGATAGACTATGTGCTTTTCATGACGGAAAACTCTATGGTAGAAAGCTCTATGATAGAAAGTTTTCTTCTTGTCCTGTTTACCGCTTTCTTCGTTATGGCGTTCTGGGTACATAAGAAGACGCAGAATGCCACGCCTTGGATTGTTCTCATGCTTATCCTGGCGCCTACGCCGCTTACCAAGGTGGGAGTATTGCCCTATCAGGTCTATTCTGTTTTTATCTGGAGCGTTCTGGCAGGAATCGGATTGCAGCAAAGTTTTGCAGCAAAAGAGGAACCAGATTTTGCAGCAGGAAAGGAACAGGCAGCGTTGGAAACATTCTTTGCAGCAGGAAAGGAGCAGACAGTTTTGGAAACTTCACAGCCAATGGAACAACAGGCGGATACCGTATCCGTGGCAGCAGTAGAGGATACAGAAGCAAAGACAGGAACAAAGCCACGTTTTCTTGAAAATCCGCTTCCTTTACCCAAAAAACATGAGAAAAAAGAGATGGATTATCAGTATAAGGTTACGGAAGAACAGATGAAGTTTGACATCGATGTCCGGGAGGACGACGATTTTGAGATTTCCTAAAGATGGTGAATGGGAATAGGATATCAATTTAGAAAGGCGGGGTCATAGATATGGAAAAAGAGTTTATTTACAAGGAAGACACTGCGCTCGTGGAAACAAAGAGCGGAAAGGTACGCGGTTATTTTTATGATGATACCTACATCTTCAAGGGGATTCCCTATGCGAAGGCAAGGCGCTTCCATGCGCCGGAACCGGTAGAACCCTGGGATGATGTATTTCTGGCGACCAATTATGGATATGTGTGCCCGTTGCTGGATATGCCAAAACCCAACGGGGAATTGACAGTGCCGCATCGTTACTGGGTCATGAATGAGGACTGCCAGAATCTGAATATATGGACGCCGGGACTGGATGATAAGAAGCGTCCCGTTATGGTATGGCTTCATGGCGGCGGATATTATGGTGGTTCGTCCATCGAACAGGTTGCCTACGAAGGCGGAAATATGAGTAAGTTTGGGCAGGTTGTCGTCGTATCTTTGAACCACAGACTAAATATATTGGGGTATTGTGATTTTTCGCCGTTTGGGGAAGAATATGCCAATTCCGGCAATGCAGGAACCGATGATATTATAGCTGCCCTAAAGTGGCTGCATGAGAATATTGAGAAATTTGGCGGAGATCCTGATAATGTGATTGTATTTGGACAATCTGGCGGCGGTTCTAAAGTAACGACCCTGCTGCAGACGCCGGAAGCGGACGGACTCTATGCCAAGGGAGTCAACATGAGCGGCGTCATCAGCGAATTTGCGCTAAAAGAAGGACCAGGCGACGGGGAAAAACTGGGAAATGCCCTTATGGAAGCGCTTGGCGTCGATACGATTAAGGCGTTGGAAACAGTTCCCTATGATGCTTTGGCGGCGGCTTATCATAAAGTACTGCCGGCATTAGAAAAAGAAGGCGCTTATGTAGGCGGGACACCTTATGTCAATGCTTTTTATAAAGGGGATCCGCTAAAGAACGGCTTCCGTAAAGAGACGGAGCATATTCCGCTAATGGTGGGCAGTGTCTTCGGGGAATTTAGTTTTATTGTGCCTGCGGCTTATAACCGTTCCAGATTGACGAAAGAAGGCGGCGTCCAGATTGTAGAACAGACAATCGGAAAAGAAGCGGCAAAAGAGTTGATTTCGCTATTTCAGGAAGCTTATCCCAAGCGCCATCCGGTGGATGTCATGACGCTGGATTTCTTATTCAGAAGCCCAGAAATTGATTATATCAGAGAGAGAAGCAAGTGCAGCGGCAAGGTATGGTCTTACTTATTCAATCTGGATATGAACATTGACGGCGGACGCACGCCGCTTCACTGCGCGGATATTCCGTTTTTCTTCCACAATACGCAGTATGTGCCGTATACCCAGGAAAAAGGCGTTACAGAGCGTGTGGAAAAATTGATATTTGACTCTATTATGGCTTTTGCCAAAACAGGAAACCCGCAGAATCCTGAAGTACCGGAATGGGATTTTTGCACGCCTGAAAGAGAAGTGACGCTTATCATTGATAAAGAATCCACCGTGCGCGAGAATTTTGATCATAAGCTGATTCCTGTGCTGGAAAAGTACATGGCGCCTGTCTATGCCAGAATTAGGGAAGAGCAGATGAAAAACGTCCAGCACTAAAAATTCTCTACACGAAAAGATTCCTCAGACTAAAAGGAAGGAGCAGGTATCGAAATGAAAAAACAGGAATTTTGGCATGAAAATGAAAGTTATATAGACTCCGTATTGAATACGGTAAATATGCTGGTGGAAGATACCTATATCTATATCCTGCATTTAAAGCAGGAAAGAGCTTGGTTTTCAGAGGCGACAAAAGCCTACTTCGGAATCCAGGATACCTGCGACTTGAATCATTATGAGGTTATGCGTGAATTGATTCATCCGGTGGATTTATGGGAGTATGAAGAAGGAATCCCGGAAAGGCTGCAGGGCATCAATCTGGACAGGGAATTGTGTGTAAGAATGCGGGATGTTTCCGGGGAATATCATATGTACAGCATTCATACGGATATTGTGAAAGATGAAAAGAATGCGGAAGCCTATCTGCTTATTTTATTACATAACGAAAATGTTTTTCCTAAAATCGACGCTATGACAGATTTATATTCTCAGGCAAGATTTAAGGTGGATCTGGAAACTGTAATCGGAAAAAAGGAGCCGTTTGCCGTATTAATGGTTAAATTAGAACGGTTTACCAATCTGAATATTATTTACGGAAATGAGTTTACCAATCAGCTTCTCAAGGAAACGGCATTGCAGTTTATTTATATGATGGATGAAAACAGCGCCGTCTACCGGCTGGATGGTCCTAAATTTGGCTTTATCCTGGAAGGATGCGACAGGGAAAAACTGCTTTCCTTTGAACAGGAACTCAGAGAAAGGCTGGCAAAAGGAATCCAGGTGGAAAATATACAGACTTCCTTAAAAATATGTACGGGTGCAATTTTAATTGAGCAGCAGTATGAAGGAAAAGCGGATTCTTTAAGCTCTAAGGCAGCGTATGCGCTCGGACATTCTGAATCGGATCATCAGGGGAAACTGATTATTTTTAACGATGAAGTGCGTACTTCAAAAAATGTGGATCTGGATTTGATGAAAGTAATCCATCAGTCGGTCAGGGAAAGCTGCAGAGGATTTTATGTAGTATATCAGCCGATTGTAGCATCGGAATCGGGGCGTGTCATAGGTGCGGAAGCGTTGGTCAGATGGCGCATGGAGCCTTACGGAACCGTACCGCCCGGAATGTTTATCGAGTGGATGGAAACGGATCCCGCCATGTATGAGCTTGGAAACTATGTGCTGCAGACAGCGCTACAGGAAACCTTAGAGCTGCTTGAAATGCTTCCGGAATTTGTAATTAACGTAAACGTTTCGGCAAGGCAGATGGAAAGAGAAACATTTCGTGCAGAAGTGCTGCGTATTCTGGAACAGACGAAATTCCCAGCAAATCACCTGTGTCTGGAATTAACCGAACGCTGTAGGGATATGCCGTTGGAAATGATTAAAAGAGAAGTAGAATTTTTTCAGGGCTATGGCATTCGTATGGCAATGGACGATTACGGGACCGGAAGCGCTTCTTCTGGAATCGTGTTGTATGCCCCGATGGATGAGATTAAGCTGGATATGAGTTTCATCCGGGGGATTACCGACGATACCAAAAAACAGGCGATGGTGAGATCCATCGTAGAATTTGCCAACAGTTCCGGCATGAGTACCTGTCTGGAAGGCGTGGAAACAGAAGAGCTGCAGAATTATCTGCGGCAATACGGGGCTACCTGGTTTCAGGGGTATTATTATTCAAAGCCGTTAGAAATAGGTGGATTTCGGGAGTTGGTGCAGGAGCATCAGGTGGAAGGATAAGGGAAATTTAAAAATAAATGTGGAAGGATAAGAATTTATGATAAGCAATTTACTTCTTGTAATGGGTCTGATACTTTGGGGATATGTCTTGACAGGAATCTTAAAGGTGAAGGAAGGGTTTGGACCTATCCTGAGTATTGCAATCAGTATGGCGGTATTAGAAATAGGCGGTGCATTTGGTGTGCTGTGGCCGACTGCGTATTGTTATTGCATCGCTGTCTGCCTCTTTTCTGGCGCTTATATTGTCTGCACAAGAAACAAAGCGGATAGGAAGGCTTATTTTTTAAATCCTTCCATTATTGGTTTCCTGTTTGCAGCTTTGTTTTATATGATACTGTCTTCCCAGGAAACGCTTTTCTATACAAGGGTGGATTCCTTTTTACATTGGGGCATGTTTTCCAAGGCGGTGTTTTATCATCATAATTTTGATGTCTGGAATCAGGATTTATGGGTAAATCATCAGGTTTATCCGCATGGCATGGCGGCATGGTATTCTTTATTTGCTTTAGGGAAAAGCGCTTATGCAGAACGGGATGTTATGTTAAGCATCAATGTCTTATTGTTTGCCGCCAGTTGTCCGCTCGTCGATATTGCCGTGCGTAAGATAAGAAAATTGCTTCCAGATAAAAAAATGATTTCCCTGATTGTTTATCTTGTATCTGGAATGAGCGTTGCAAGTCTGCTGTGGATATGGAGATTTGGGGAGTGGGCGTATATATATGGTTATATGGATATCCCGCTGGGCGCTGCCTTTATGGCATCTCTATGTCTGGTTGTAACTGATAGCGGGGACGATTATCGCAAAGCATTCGGTGTTTCCCTGTTATCCGCCCTGTTGGTTATGATAAAGCCGAGTGGCATTATTTTTGTGGGCGTTGTCTGCCTGGTTTATCTGGCGAATGAGTATAGTAGAAATGGATTTTCTATGACAGGCAATGCTGTTAAGAAATTATTTGCGGGGGGGGGTACTGAGTATCTCTGTCCCGCTGCTGGAATTAGGTATCTGGAATGTCATGATGGGATATCTTGGCATATCGGGCGGAGACCAATTCAGTTTGAAAGGCTTTTTACCCAGTAGTGTGATTACGCGGTATCAGACAGACGCTGCGTATGCGGAAATGTTTCATACTGTCATACGGAATTTTTTCCATGTCCTTTTTACAAGAAACATCGTATTTCACATGAGCGCTTTTTGCTGGATGATATTATGTATCGTGATAGCGGTATTTACGATTTTCTTTGCGAAAGACCCTCTTGAAAAAAAGAAAGCGCTGTGTGTGAATCTTTGTATGTTGTTAGGATTCTGGCTTTACAATTTGTTTTTGCTATGGACTTACTTAACGACGATGTCACATAGCGAGGCAGTAGGGGTGGTATGTTATGGCAGATATATTGGGACTTATCTGATTGGCTGGTTTGCGTTGAGCGGCTATCTTTTGTTTTCCTATCAGGCAGGCGCGCTGAAAGTTCAATACCTCTATCTGGGGGTTTTCTTCCTGTGTAATATTTGGGGGTTCTTAGATAGAAACACCTATTTCAAAGAAATTGGCATAGAAGTCAGGGAAAGTTATGAAGCGAGCAGTTATATCAAAGAATGTATCCCTGAGGTAACATATGATGATTCGGCGGATATGCCCGATTTATGGATTTCCTATGCAGAGGAAGAAGCGGCTCCTAATGGCGAGCAGATACATCAACTAAGATATTATTTATTCCCGGAATTTGATTTTATTAACATCAATATCATACAGAAAGATTATCAGCAGCAAATGCAGGATATTGTTGCAGAATTTAGTTTCGACTATGTTGTTTTGTATGGCGTGAATGAAGATTTTTATGATGCCTATTATTGGTTTTTTGCAGACGGTTTGTCGAATGCCAGGGAGCAGTATGAGAATGGACGCTGTCAGGCATATAAGGTCATAAAGGATGAAAGTACGGGGGAATTTCGGTGGTTTGAACCGATATTGTGAAAGGGATAATATCCGATAAGGGAGTGCGCCAGTTCGGCGCTTGAAATATAAGCAGGTGAAATTCCTGC
>JAMPFM010000014.1 GCA_023664455.1 Blautia sp. | reverse complement strand
GCGGCTTTTGAGCTTAGTACCGCTGCGTTTTTCACGGAGCGAGAGCGTGCCTTCGCGGGATTTCTATCTGCCCTGCCACCTCAATATTTACATGCTGACTGAAAATTGATTTCCGTGCCCCTGCTGCCCCCCATATTGACGAAAAACCCCCCACCCCTTATAATTAGAAAGAATCACCACAAATTTTCCAAAATAGAAAGGCAATTTTTCTCATGAACAACAAATCCTTCGACGAAAAAAGAATCGCCACCGGATATGCAAAAGACCGACCTTTTCTACATAAACTGGTAATAGAGCAGCTAAAAAAAGACTGCTCCATAAACACCCCCTTCCAGAACGGACTGGACGTAGGCTGCGGTGCGGGTCTCTCTACGAAAGCGCTGCGCCTTCTTAGCGATAAAGTCACTGGGACGGATATTTCCCCGGAAATGATTAAACTATGCAGACAGCTCTATCCCGATTCCAACTTTACTTTCTACACGGCGAAGGCAGAAGAAACCCGGATACCGGATACCCCGTATGACATTGTGACTGCTGCCGGCGTCGTCAACTGGGTGGATAAAGATGCTTTTGCGCAAAATATGATACAGGTTACAACCGATAATGCGCTCCTCGTGATATATGATTTCTGGATATCGGACAAAATGACAGGAAACGAGACCTATACCCAATGGTATAACGAACAATACCTTCCGCTTTTCCCGAAACCGCCCAGACAGGAAAACGTATGGACCGCGCAGGATCTCCCTACAGGCTTACAAATGAAGGGGCAGGTTGCTTATCAATTACAATATCCTTTTGAAAAAGAATCCTTCATCCGTTTTATGATGATTCAGTCCAATGTCAACGCCCAGATTACCGCAGGCCACAAGAGTGAAGCAGAAATCTACGCCTGGATGAACAAAACACTAACCCCCATTTTCCACTCCCAGACAAAACAGCTTATCTTCGACGGCTATAGCTGGTATCTGCAGAGAACTGCACTTAAATAAACATAAAAAGGAGGCTTTTTCCATGAACCATTTCATCATCCCCACCAACTACCAATCCGCCCTGAATCTCCACGATACGCAGATTGGCATCAAAACCGTGAAAGACTTTTTCCAGACCCTGCTGGCGGAGCGGCTCCACCTGCTGCGCGTCTCAGCGCCCCTCTTTGTAGACCCGGACTCCGGGCTGAATGACAATCTAAACGGCGTGGAACGCCCGGTTACTTTCGGCATCAAGGAGCAGGACGACGCTCCGGCGGAAATCGTCCATTCCCTTGCCAAGTGGAAACGCTTCGCCCTGCAAAAATACGGTTTTTCCTACGGGGAAGGGCTTTATACGGACATGAGCGCCATCCGCCGGGATGAGCAGACCGACAATATCCATTCTATCTATGTAGACCAGTGGGATTGGGAAAAAATAATTTCCCATGAAGAAAGAAACCTGGAATTTCTGAAAGAAACGGTGCGCACCGTCTACAAAGTGCTGCGCAAAACCGAAAAATACATGGCAATCCGTTACGATTACATAGAGGAAATCCTGCCCCACGACATTTTCTTCCTTACCACGCAGGAGCTAGAAGACAGGCTCCCTGATATGGCGCCGAAAGAGCGCGAATACGAAATCTGCAAAGAAAAAGGGGCTGTCTGTATCATGCAGATTGGCGACTTGCTTAAATCCGGCGAAAAACACGATGGTCGCGCCCCGGACTATGACGATTGGGCGCTGAATGCGGATATCGTGGTGTATTATCCGGTTCTGGACATCGCCCTGGAATTGTCCTCGATGGGCATTCGGGTGGACAAAGACTCTCTTTTAAGCCAGCTTGAGAAAGCGGGCTGCCCCGAAAGAGCGAACCTTCCGTTCCAGAAAGCCATTCTGGAAGAAAAATTACCGTTGACTATCGGCGGCGGTATCGGTCAATCCCGTATCTGTATGTTTTTCCTGCGAAAAGCCCATATTGGTGAAGTGCAGTCTTCCCTCTGGCCGACAGATATGATGGAAACGGCACAGGCCAATGGGATAGCGCTACTTTAAAAATTAGATGGACTTCCTGTAAGATAAACCCACAGCCGGAAAAAATTTCTGATTTCTTCCGGCTGTTTCCATTCATTTCCTATTATTGAATATACAAATTCGTATACCCCATCAGGCTCTCATCCACTTCCCTCGCACATTCCCTGCCCTGTCTGATTGCCTTGACAACCAGGGACTGTCCGGTATGCATATCACCTGTTACGAATACATTGTCCGCCGACGTCTTAAAGGCGCCTGCTCCTGTTTTCACATTGGTC
Organism: Blautia sp.; assembly: GCA_023664455.1. Classification (GTDB taxonomy): domain Bacteria; phylum Bacillota; class Clostridia; order Lachnospirales; family Lachnospiraceae; genus UBA3282. Next base: position 55,090 of record JAMPFM010000014.1, on the reverse strand, counting down.
CTTGCATCAAGCTCCACTTTAAACGCATCGGTCACATATTTCTGGCTTCCCAGAAATCCTGCTGCAATCAACACGATATCCGCATCTAACACCCGTTCGGAACCCGCCGCTTCCTTGCTGTTCATGCGCCCTGTCGCAGCGTCTTTTTCCCAGCACAATCCGACGATTTTGACCGCCTTTAAATTTCCCTCTTTGTCTTTGATAAATTCTTTGACAGTGGATTCATAGATACGGGGGTCATGACCGTATACGGCAATCGCTTCCTCCTGACCATAGTCCGTCTTGCAGATTTTCGGCCATTCTGGCCAAGGATTATCTTCTGCTCTGACGTCCGGCGCTTTCGGCATCATCTCTATCTGGGTGACAGATTGGGCGCCGTGGCGGATTGCTGTGCCTACACAGTCGTTGCCGGTATCGCCGCCACCGATAATCACCACATGTTTCCCCTTCGTATCGATGTATTTCTTATCCTGAAAACCGGAATCCAGAAGGCTTTTCGTGTTCCTGCCAAGGAAATCCACCGCGAAATAAATACCTTTGGCATCCCTGCCGGGTGCGGTAATATCTCTCGGATTAGAAGCGCCACAGGCTAAAACCACACGGTCAAACTCTTTTAAAAGTTTTTCCGCTTTCATGCCTTTTCCCACATCCGTATTAATAACAAATGTTATTCCTTCTTCTTTCATGACGTTGATTTTCCTGTCAATCACGGATTTTTCCAGTTTCATGTTCGGAATACCATACATAAGCAGACCGCCAATTCTATCGGAGCGTTCAAATACCGTAACAAGATGCCCTCTTTTATTCAGCTGATCCGCCACCGCAAGACCGGAAGGTCCGCTGCCCACGACGGCTACCGTTTTCCCGGTTCTCGTCTTCGGGGGTTTTGCCGCCGCATAGCCTTTTTCATAAGCATTCTCGATAATTGCATACTCGTTTTCCTTTGTCGCCACCGGCTCCCCTGTCAGGTTGCAGGTGCATGCCGCTTCGCAGAGCGCGGGGCAGACCCTCGACGTAAATTCCGGGAAGTTATTCGTCTTATGAAGGCGGTAATATGCCTGTTCCCAGTTTCCCGTGTAAACCAAATCATTCCACTCCGGCACCAGATTGTGCAGCGGGCAGCCAGAAGTCATGCCGCATAAGGTCATGCCGGACTGGCAGAACGGCACGCCGCAATCCATACAGCGCGCGCCCTGCAGCTGCTGTTCTTCCATAGAAAGGTGTTCGTGAAACTCTTTAAAATTTTTTATACGCTGTTTCGGGCTTGTCGCAGCGGAAACTTTGCGCTCATAATCCAAAAATCCTGTAGGTTTTCCCATTTTTATATCCTGCCTTTCTCTCTCAACCTAATGTACGTTGGCGTAAAATGCTTCGATTTGCGCCTGTTCCGCACTCAGACCTTTTTCTTCCATCTGCACAATCAATTTCAACATACGCTCATAATCGTGAGGAATAATCTTCTTAAATTTCGGCAGATATTCCCCGAAATTATCCAGAATTTCCTTGCCTTTTACAGAATTGGTATATGCCACGTGCTCCTTAATCATCTGCTTCAAATCCAAAACATCATATTTGGAAGTAATCTCATAAGAAGATACCATTTCTTTGTTAATCTTTGTATACAAATCATTATGTTCATCCAGGACATACGCAATACCGCCGCTCATACCTGCTGCAAAATTCTTGCCGGTCCGTCCGAGCACTACCACGCGCCCGCCGGTCATATATTCACAGCCGTGCTCCCCGACGCCTTCCACGACCGCTACCGCGCCAGAATTGCGGACGCAGAAACGCTCGCCTGCCACACCGTTGATGAAGGCTTTCCCGGACGTCGCCCCATAGAGCGCCACGTTTCCAATGATAATGTTTTCGTCCTGTCTGAATTTAGAGCCTTTCGGCGGATAAACAATCAGCTTGCCGCCGGAAAGTCCTTTGCCAAAATAGTCGTTGGAATCGCCAATCAGCTCCAGGGTCAGCCCTTTGGGAATGAAGGCGCCGAAACTCTGACCGCCGGAACCGTTACAGAGAATGCGGTAGGTATCTTCCGGCAAAGCGCTGCCAAAGCGTCTGGTAATCTCGGAACCGAGTATCGTGCCAAAAGTCCTGTCCGTATTGGACACATCCACTTCCAGACTCCTCTTGCTTCCTTTTTCCATCGCTCCGGTAAGCTGTTTCAACAACACCTTTTCATCCAGCGTCTTTTCCAGCGCAAAGTCATAGACCTGTTTAGGGTCAAAAATGACTTTTTCCTTGCTCTTCTCATAAGGATTGGAAAGAATCTGGCTCAAATCTATCTTCTTTAGCTTCTCGGACAGGTTTTCCTTCATTTTCAGTAAATCCGTCCGTCCGACCAGTTCATCCACGCTGCGGACGCCCAGCGCCGCCATATATTCCCTCAGTTCCTGCGCAATAAATCTCATGAAGTTCTCTACATATTCCGGTTTGCCCTTAAACCGTTTGCGAAGTTCCGGGTTCTGTGTCGCCACGCCCACCGGACAGGTATCTAAGTTGCAGACTCTCATCATGACGCAGCCCATCGTCACAAGCGGCGCCGTTGCAAATCCAAACTCTTCCGCGCCAAGCATCGCCGCAATCGCCACATCTCTGCCGCTCATCAGCTTTCCGTCTGTCTCGATGCGGACTTTGTTGCGCAGTCCGTTCTGGATTAAGGTCTGATGCGTTTCCGCCAGTCCCAGCTCCCACGGAAGTCCCGCGTTGTGGATGGAATTGCGCGGCGCGGCGCCGGTTCCGCCGTCATAACCGGACACAAGGATGACCTGCGCTCCTGCCTTGGCAACGCCCGCCGCTACCGTACCGACGCCCGCCTCGGAAACAAGTTTGACGGAAATACGCGCTCTCGTGTTGGCGTTCTTCAAGTCGTAAATCAACTGCGCCAAGTCCTCAATCGAATAAATATCATGGTGCGGCGGCGGTGAAATCAGGCTGACGCCCGGTGTAGAATGCCTTGTTTTCGCAATCCAGGGATAAACTTTTCCGCCCGGAAGATGCCCGCCCTCGCCAGGTTTCGCTCCCTGCGCCATCTTAATCTGGATTTCCTGCGCGCTGTTTAAGTATTCGCTCGTCACGCCGAATCGCCCGCTTGCCACCTGCTTGATGGCGGAACATCTGTTGACGCCGTCTTCGCCGGGTCTCAACCTATCTTCATCCTCGCCGCCTTCCCCGGAATTGGATTTACCGTGCAGACGGTTCATCGCAATCGCCAAGGTCTCATGTGCCTCTTTGGAAATGGAACCATAGGACATCGCGCCCGTCTTAAATCTTGTGACAATACTGTCAACTGCCTCAACTTCCTCTATTGGCACGGGTTTCTTCGCATAATTGAAATCCATCAGACCGCGCAGCGTCTTAATGCTCTCTTCATTATTGACCGCTTTGGTATATTGTTTGAATAATTCGTAATCTCCCCGTTTTGTTGACTCCTGTAGTAAATGTATCGTCTCCGGGTTGTAAAGATGCTCATCCGCACCGCTTCTCATCTGGTGATGTCCAGCGGTATCCAGCTCCAAATCCGTGGATAGACCAAGTGGGTCAAAAGCCATAGAGTGCAAGGTGTCCACTTCTTTTTCAATATCCTTCAGCGTAATGCCTCCTACGCGACATACCGTATTGGTAAAATATTTATTGATGACTTCTTTATCAATGCCGATTGCCTCGAAAATCTTCGAGCCCTGATAGGATTGAATCGTGGAAATACCCATTTTAGAAGCAATCTTCACGATACCATGTAAAATGGCGTCGTTATAATCGTTTACCGCCGCATAATAATCTTTATCCAGCATGTGATTCTCAATTAGCTCTTTGATGCTGTCCTGTGCCAGATAAGGATTGATTGCAGAAGCGCCAAATCCCAGCAGGGTTGCAAAATGATGCACTTCCCTAGGTTCCGCCGATTCCAGGATAATCGCTACACTTGTTCTTTTCTTGGTATTGACCAAATGCTGCTGTAAGGCGGACACCGCCAATAGGGAAGGAATCGCCACACGGTTTTCATCCACGCCGCGGTCTGAGAGAATCAGGATATTGACCCCGCCCCGGAATGCCCTGTCTACCTCTACGAACAGCCTGTCAATCGCTTTTTCCAGACTCGTATTTTTATAATAAGTAATCGGAACGACTTCTACTTTGAAGCCTCCTGACTTCATATTTTTAATTTTTAACAAATCCGTACTGGTCAGAATCGGATTGTGTACTTTTAGCATATTGCAGTTTTCCGGTTTTTCTTCCAGCAGATTTCCATCCGTCCCCAGATAAACTGTGGTAGAGGTGACAATTTCCTCCCGTATCGCGTCAATCGGCGGATTCGTTACCTGCGCAAACAACTGTTTGAAATAATGAAATAACGGGTGGTGTGCTTTGGACAATACCGGAATCGGCGTATCGACGCCCATCGCCGCAATCGCTTCCGAACCATTTTTTGCCATTGGCAGAATGCTGGTTTTCAGCTCTTCATAAGTATAGCCAAACGCCTTCTGCATACGCTGTCTTTCCTCACGGGTAAATTCCTCTACCCGCTGATTCGGAATCTTTAAATCCTGTAATGCCACAAGATGCGTATCCAGCCATTCCCCATAAGGTTTTGCAGAAGCGTACTGCTCTTTTAGCTCATCATCATCGATGACCCTGCCCTGTATCGTATCCACGAGAAGCATTTTGCCCGGATGCAGCCTTTCTTTCACCACAATCTTCGTCGCATCAATATCCAGAACGCCTACCTCGGAAGAAAGAATCAGAGTATCGTCGTCAGTAATCATATATCTGGAAGGACGTAGACCGTTCCGGTCAAGAACCGCTCCCATGATATCGCCGTCCGAGAAGAGAATCGAAGCCGGTCCGTCCCAAGGCTCCATCATCGTCGCATAATATTGGTAGAAATCCTTTTTCTTCTGGGACATTGTTTTATTATTTTCCCAAGGCTCCGGTATCGTAATCATGACCGCCAGCGGCAGCGGCATACCGCTCATCACAAGAAATTCCAACGTATTATCTAACATCGCCGAATCGGAACCGGACGCACTGATTGCCGGAAGCACTTTATGAAGATGCCCTGCCAGATGCTCTGATTCCATCGTTTCCTCCCGCGCCAGCATCTTATCCGCATTGCCCCGGATGGTATTGATTTCCCCATTATGTACCATAAAACGGTTCGGGTGCGCACGCTCCCAGCTCGGATTTGTATTCGTGGAAAAACGGGAATGTACCATCGCGATTGCCGATTCATAATCCTTATCCTGCAAATCCGGGAAAAACGTCCGCAACTGTCCAACCAGAAACATTCCTTTATAAACAATCGTCCTGCTGGATAAAGATACGACATAGGTTACATCTGTAGACTGCTCAAACGTTCTTCGCAAGATGTAAAGCTTTCTGTCAAAAGCAAGCCCTTTTTCAATCCCCGCAGGTTTCTTCACAAACGCCTGCATAATGCAGGGCATACACTCTACCGCCTTATGTCCAAGTACGCCGGGATTGATGGGCACGGTCCGCCAGCCCAGAAATTCCAGTCCCTCTTTTTCCGCAATGATTTCAAACATCTTCTTCGCCTGGTTGCGCTGCAGCTCATCCTGGGGAAAGAAAAACGTGCCTACGCCGTACTCCCGCTCCCCGCCGATGTTAATTCCCAGCTCTTTCGTCACCTTCTGCATGAATTTATGCGGAATCTGCGTCAGAATCCCGACGCCGTCGCCTGTCTTTCCTTCTGCGTCTTTACCGGCTCTATGCTCCAGATTTTCCACAATCTTCAAGGCATTTTCCACCGTCGTCCGGCTTTTGAGGCCCTTGATATTCACACATGCGCCGATACCACAGTTATCGTGTTCAAACTCCGCCCTGTACAGCGGCGCTTCCGGCGCCGTTCTCTTTGCATCAAACATGATTCTATCTCCTTCCATTGTTATCACATCGGACGCCGCGCTTTGTGGGGCACCCTAATCCAGCTAACAAAAAAAGCCGCAAAATTCCCTCCTAAGGAGCGCACCTTTGCGACTTAACTATCCATAACTATACACCTGTTTTCCCTTCTTGTAAATAAAGATTTTTTCTTAAATTGTCAGATAATATGACAATTTGTATTTTTATTTGAAATTTTCTGTTTATTTTGTTGTGAGTGGGGGATTTGTCACCAGTCATGGAACAATACTACCGATATAATGATAATCACAATGATAATTCCCGTAATAATCATCGCAATGTTATCACTCTTTACCTTCTTTTGATATTCTTCCTGCGCTGCATCTGTATTGACGTATCTGCCCATTTCCCTCAACAGCTTCTTATGATACAGGCATGTGTATCCGCCGGATAACGTGATAATTTCCAGCTTTGGTTTTGATGCGTTTGCAGGTTCTAATCGAAGGTCTATTTCCTCATAAAAATGCACTTCCATAATCTGCTCCCAATTTAGGCTCCAGATTAGGTTTTTCCCAACATAATATTGTAATCCCGCACTGGAAATCATTGCATACTGCACCGGCAGCAATACGCCTACCAGCAAAAATATCCCTGCTATGATAATTGCAGTTGAACCCACTAATATCCCTGACATCCAATCAACATATTTCCATAGCAGCGCCGAAACAGGCAGTAAAACCACCAGAATTGATGCCGCCACGATACCCATGTACCGGTTACGGGTGATTTCGATTTTCATACTAATAACCATGCCTTTCTCTCAATCTGCCCTATACAGCCTATAGAGCCAAAAACACAACAACACGGCTGCCACCGCAAAAACAATGCAACAGCAGGGATTCATGATTTTTTCATAGAGTGTCGGACTGCCCGTCACCGTATAGACTGCTACATTAGCGGCTCCATGAAATAACAACGCATAGGAAAAATTTCCAAAGCATTCATAAACAAAGGCTATCAGGCAGCCCATCGCAAAACCGTATATCCCCTGTACCAGATTTCCGTGATACCCGCCAAAAAGCAATGCTGACAATAGAATCGCCACCCAGACAGAAGCCTGTTTTTTTATCCTGTTATAAACGACGCCCCGAAATACTACCTCTTCCGCAAAAGGCGAAAGTACGCCGTAGAGAAAAAGTCCCACCGGAAAAATCACGCCATATTGATTCTGTGCCACCTGCTGATATGTCTGGGAGCTTTCCATCATATGCATCTCGATAAAAAGGAAATTAATCGCAAGCGAAGCCGTCGCTGCTAACAAAATTACAAATAAAACACCCGTTATTTTTCTTATTCTTTCTGTTCCCTCTTTCCGTTGCAAAACTTCCCGCTTAAAAGCCGGAAGCAACGGTATCGTTCCAACCAACATCGCTGCGCCGTTTAACAGAGCGTTTACCGTCGCTTCAAGCTCCGCCGGTAAACCCGCTTCCCCAGAATTGTTTTGCGGCAGCACTGTATTGACTATTATAGCCAATATTAGAAGAGCCAAAAAAGATGTCGCACTATAAATAACAATCGGTATCAATATATCAACCCATTTTGAGACTTGCTTCTTATAGAAATTCTTATCCTGTTTCTCTTTCTCCATTCCACCATTTCACTTTCCATTCTTTCCCAGTAAGAAATCCTTTAACTGCTCTACCGTATCCACAATATAATCCGCTCCCGCCTCTTCTAACTCTCCCGGCGGCGCATAACCGAAAGAAACGCCTATGTTTGCTAAATGAAACATTTGGGCGCCCTGAATATCAAATTTCCTGTCACCTATCATGACAACCCGGCTATAGTTGTTCCGCCCTGCTTTATTATCCGTTGCTTTATTGCTTGTTTCTCCACTATCGTCTACGGCTTCTTTATTGCTGATTTCTTCTTTATCATCTGTTTCTTCTATAAATAACTGCTGTAATGCCTCCTGTATCACTTCTTCCTTCTTCGTGCGGGTTCCATCCAGCTCGCTCCCTACAATCACGTCAAAATATTCTTTGATTTCAAAATGTTGTAATATTTCCAACACATATACTGACGCTTTGCTGGACGCAACCGCCAGCTTTTTCCCCGCTGCCTTCAATTCCTCCAGCATGTCCTTTATCCCCGGATAGAGTTCATTCTCATAGAGACCAATCGTCCCGAAACGCTCTCTATAGAATTTAATTGCATCAGTTATTTTATTCTCATCAAAACCATAAAGCTCCCGGAAGCTGAAAGCAAGCGGCGGACCGATAAAAAGTTCCAGCTTATCCAAGTCCGGCTCCTCTATTCCGAGTCGATGCAGACTGTATTGTACGCATTTCGTTATGCCCTCCTTCGGGTCTGTCAGCGTACCGTCTAAATCGAAAAGCAGATATTGAAATGGATTGGGGGTGGAATTCATGATTGTTTGTACCTTTCCTGCTAGTCATTCTTTCCAATAGTCTATCGTTTCCTGTGGAGTGGTTATAATGCCAAATAATTTTCGCATAAAATCTGTGAATATTCCAATTTAACCAATCCGCTATACCCCCAACTCTTTTTCTAATTCATCCGCAGATATAGTCCCCTCCGTAATTACAGAATTTTCAGCCTCCTGCAACTTTAATAACAACTGATTTAATGCTTTCTGCTTATCCAATTCGTCCAATTCCTGCATATCAATAATAGCACATGAACCATGCCCGTTACGAGTAAGATAAACCCTGTTACCATAGGATACTTCGTTCACAACTGCTGTATAATTTCTTAAATCTGATATTGGCTTTATATTCGGCATCTCAATCCCTCCAATCTTTTTCTTCGATAATCCTATTATAATTACTATTGCGTACAATTTGCAATAAAATTCACGCGAAAATTTACAGCAAGTCGATATTGGACTATTTTGACCAAGATAAAATGAAATCTTCCCCACAAAATTCCAATTGACAACTCCCCGCAAACACTCTATAGTAATACCATACTATTATATTCGCTAGGGGAGCACATCGCTGAGATTGGAATTAAAGAGATGGAATCTGACAATTCCTAACCCTCACTACCTGACCCGGATAATACTGGCGTAGGGAAGCACAAGACCACAGATATCACATGCATATCATGTGTTATTTTATGTGGATAAGATGTTGTCCCTCCTCGCGCACACGAAGGAGGTCTTTTTATGTCACAACTTTTTCAGGCTGAGGATGGCTACTATGCCCTCACCAAATCGGGAACGATTGCTTTTATGGTCATCGTTGCCCTGCTAATCGTATCGATTGCCTTTCTCATCAAACGGGAAACGGCGTCCGAAAAACCCCGGAAGCAAAAAGTTTTTTCCGCCAGACAGCTTGCCTTTTCCGCTATGGCGATTGCGCTCGGTTTTATTACTTCTTATATCAAAATCGTGCATATGCCTTGGGGGGGCTCGATTACGCTCTGCTCGATGCTGTTTGTCACGCTCATAGGCTATTGGTACGGGCCGGCGGTAGGTCTCGTGGCGGGCTTCGCTTATGGGTTTCTACAGTTCGTCCAGACCGGGGCAAGTTATATCCTTTCCCCCACACAGGCATGCATGGACTATATCCTGGCATTTGCCGCCCTGGGTCTGTCCGGTTTATTCTACCGGAAAACAAACGGACTCATCAAAGGGTATCTTTTCGCTATTTTCATGCGGGGAGTCTTTCATTCCATCGGCGGCTACTTATACTGGATGGACTATATGCCGGATTCTTTTCCGCAATTTCTTGTCCCCGTCTATCCGATTGTTTATAATTATGCTTACATTCTGGCGGAAGGTTTAATAACGATAGTTATTTTATCTATACCGGCGGTGAAAAATGCAATGGGAAGGGTGAAGACGTTGGCGGCGGAATAAATTTTCATTGCAATAAAACCAGGTTTTGGCAGCCGTCCGTTGTACGGAAAATACAATCCAACGCAGGCACGCTCTCGCTACGGTTCAAACGCAGCGGCTACTAAGTTCAAAAGCCGCGAAGCGTCTTTTTCACTAAGTACCGGCGTTTTCACAGTGCCTGCTTATGGATTGTATTTTCTGTACAACTACATATTGTTAACTTTCATTTTATAGTATCTACCTGCTACGCCTGTTGTCTACTATGGTTTTGCCGTCTAGAATGACTTGCTGTAGCGTTAAGTCCGCTTTTTTTAATAATACCACATCTGCGTGTTTTCCACTGGATATGCTTCCGTACTCCTCGTAGATGCCGATGCATTTTGCGGGATTGGCAGTGGCGCATTTGACGGCGGATTCTAATGGAATGCCCATTTGAAGTACGATTGTCCGCATACAGTCCAAAAGATTGGTGACGGAGCCGGCAATGGTTCCATCCTGTAGGGTTGCAAGATTTCCCGTAACTTTTACGTCCTGACCGCCCAGCGTATAGTCGCCGTCTTCTAACCCGGTCGCACGCATACTGTCGCTGATTAAGATAATACGCTCATCACCAAAAATCTTAAAAGATGTCCGAACCGCCGACGGATGGATATGCACCCCGTCGCAAATCATTTCTACCTCAACTTTTTCCTTATCCGCAGCGGCGCCGATCACACCCGGCTTCCTATGATTGTAAGGATTCATCGCATTATACAGGTGGGTCACATGGTCTGCGCCTTTTTCAAAAGCTTCTATGGCAGTCTCATAATCTGCCGCAGTATGCGCCAGTGACATAATCACTTCCCCATGTCTTTGCGCAATCAACTCCATAGCGCCTTCCTGTTCCGGCGCAATGGCAAGCAGTTTCACGCGTTTTCCAGAAGCTTCATTCAATCTGTCAAATACGGCGATATCCGGCTTCTGTATATAGTCCTCGTTCTGTGCGCCTTTTTTGGCAGGGGATACGAACGGTCCTTCCATGTTGATTCCCTGAAAACGCGCCCTTGCTTCCAGCTTTCCTTCTTCTGCATACGCTTTTGCCACGCGGCAGATCGTAAGAAGCGTATCCTCTGCAAGCGTCATCGTCGCCGGTACGATATTGGTCACACCGACTGAAACTTCATAAGCTGCCATAGCGTCTACGGCTTCTCTCGTCCCGTCGCTGAAATCATGTCCCATACAGCCATGAAAATGAATATCCGTCAGCCCCGGTATGGCATAACACCCTGCAGCGTCTACCACCAGATCGTCTTTTACCTTATCTGCACTATCCACAAAGAAAGCGCCGTCGATATAGATATCTTTTTCCAGAAACCGCCCGTCTTCCGTATACACCCCCGCATTTTTAATAATCATCCCAACATTTCCCCCTTCCTACTTATTTTTATCCTAATATCAATTCCCCGGAAGAATGCCATTCTTCCATGTGAAGCGGATTTGCCCCGCAAATCCTGGAATATCTTAGTCTGCGTCCTTTGCAGACTTAGATATTCTCTTCACATTTCGCATTCTGAGAGCGCCGCTTCGTCCGCCACAATCGTTACATCGCTATGAAGCTGCAAAATGGAAGCCTGTACTTTCGGGGTAATCGCTCCAAAGAACGCCTCTTTGACGATCGCCGCCTTATCTTTTCCACTGACCACTACCAGAATCTTTTTCGCCTGCATAATCGTCTGGATTCCCATCGTATATGCCTGACGGGGCACGTCTTCTATGGAAGCAAAGAAACGCTGATTTGCCTTAATCGTGGATTCCGATAAATCTACGCAATGCGTTTTTACCTTAAATTCATCCCCCGGCTCATTGAATCCGATATGCCCATTATGCCCAAGCCCCAGCAGTTGTATGTCCACGCCGCCGGCTGCCTCTATCATCCGGTCATAGTCCTGACATGCCTTGTCGCTGTCTGGTTCTGTCCCATCGGGCAGAAACGTGCGGCTCTTATCGATGTTTACCTTATCGAACAAATGTTTGTTCATGAAATAATAATAACTCTGGTCGTTTTCTTTCGTCAATCCCTTATACTCGTCCAGATTTACTGTCGTCACGCCGGAAAAGTCTAAATCCCCTTTTCGATACCATTCCACCAGCTGCGCATAGGTTCCGATGGGCGTGGAACCGGTAGCAAGTCCCAGCACGCAGTCCGGTTTCATAATCACCTGCGCCGATAGGATATTTGCCGCCTTCCTGCTCATATCCTGATAATCTTTCGCTCTGACAATCCTCATTTCCTGTCCTCCTTTTCCATTCTGATATGTTTGTTATGTGAAAAGAACGGAGACCCGAAGGTCTCCGATCTGCTAGGATTTTGGTATTACGGATGTTCTAATACCTATAACATCTTCTTCATTTCATCAGCCACGAACTGCACTTTCGTACCTACGATAACCTGCACCGCGTTCTTACTAGGTCTCATAATGCCTGCAACTCCTGCGGATTTAATCTTCTTCTCATCCACCAGGGTGTAATCCTTGATTTCCATACGAAGTCTTGTAATGCAGTTATCCAGGGAAGCAATGTTTTCTTTTCCGCCAAGCCCTTCTAAGATGATAGAAGCCACTTCGGTAAAGTTGTTGTTTGCAAGAACTACTTTTTTCTCTGTTTCTACGTCGTCATCTTCCCTTCCGGGCGTCTTTAAGTCAAATTTCACGATAGCGAAACGGAATACGAAGTAGAATACGACAAACGCTGCCAGACCGAGAGGAATAATCATCCATGTATTCTGTGCCGCCGGTAAGGAAGCCGAGAATACGAGGTCTGTCGCGCCTCCGCTGAAACTGAAACCGGCCCTGAAGCCAACCAGCGTTACGATTATCGTAAAAATACCGTATAACAATGCATAAACCAGATACAGAAGAGGAGCCAGGAACATGAAACCAAATTCAAAAGGTTCCGTAACACCACATACGAAGGAACAAACCGCTGCGGAAACAACCAGACCGATAGCAGCTTTTTTCTTTCCCTCTTTCGCCGTATGAATCATCGCCAGCGCTGCGCCCGGAACACCGAACATCATACAAGGGAAGAAACCGGACATATACATACCAAGACTCCATGTAACATCTGCACTCGTCTCGCCCGCCCAGAAGTGGGACAAATCACCAAGTCCGATGGTATCAAACCAGAATACGTTGTTCAGGGCATGGTGCAGACCTGTCGGAATCAAAAGTCTGTTTAAGAATGCGTAAATACCTGCACCTACTGCGCCGAGTCCTACAATTGATTCACCAACTGTAATCAGTACGCCGAATACGATAGGCCATACTACCAGAAGAATCGCTGCCGCAACGATGGAAACAACGCCTGAAACAATCGCTACACAGCGTTTGCCACTAAAGAAGGACAGCCAATCCGGCAATTTCGTAGATTTAAATTTGTTATAACAAGTCGCTCCGATAATACCTGCAATAATACCGATAAACGGATTTGAGATTTTATCAAATGCCAATGTCTTGTTTGCGTTTTCCAGGATAGACGGCATCAAGGTGGAAACCGTGCCTGTAGAAAGCAGATTGGTTATCATCAGCCAGGAAGCAAATGCAGCCAGACCTGCCGTACCTTCATGGTCATCAGCCATGCCGATGCCGACGCCGATTACGAACAACAGCGCCATATTGTCAATTAATGCACCGCCCGCTTTTACGAGAAAGAAGCCAAGCAGATGCAAGAAACCGGTTATCTCACCGCCCTGCATGGTTGCCGGACAAAGCGCGTATCCAATTCCCATCAGGATACCGCAGATTGGCAGACATGCTACTGGCAGCATCAAGGATTTCCCTAATTTTTGTAAGTATTTCATCATATCACTATACCCCCTTTTCATGTTTGACGGCTCCGCCCTAGCCACGGAACCTGTAACCCCTACTTTATATTCTATGGAACTATCCCCAAGAATATCATCATCATTGCAGCGCCTTATAGGTTTTCCTTAAAAAAGGTCTGCATTTCTTCCAATGCGGTCTCTTCATCCTCCCCCTCTATCTGGCAGGATACTTCCATGCCTTGTTTGATGCCAAGCCCCATCAGCATAATCAGCTTCTTAGCGTCTGCGCTCTTTCCGTTGCCGCTGATGGTAATTTTACTTTGCAGGCTTGCCGCTTTCTTGACCAGAAGCCCCGCGGGTCTTGCATGGATGCCTACCGGGTCCTGAATCACATACTGAAATTCCTTCATCAAATCCCCCCTGTCCTTTTTATGAAATATCCCTTACTGCCTTACGCACCTTCAATACGGAAGAAGCGGATACGCTCAGCTCATCTACCCCCATATCGAGGAAAGTTTCCGTCAAATCCGTATCTGCCGCCAGTTCCCCGCAGATTCCCGCCCAGATTCCGTTCTGGTGTGCGTTTGTTACCGTCATTTCTATCAGTTTCAGAACTGCAGGATGATGCGTGTCGCAAGTGCCCTCCAGCTTCTGATTCTGCCTGTCTACCGCCAGTGTATATTGCGTCAAATCATTGGTTCCGATACTGAAAAAGTCCACTTCTTTCGCCAGCTCATCCGATATCAGCGCCGCTGCCGGCGTCTCAATCATAATCCCCAGCTCCACGTCCTTCATCGGGTAGCCTTCCGTCGTAAGCTCCGCCCTTACCTGTTCTACGATTTCCTTAATCCGTCTGACTTCATTCACGGAAACCACCATAGGGAACATAATCGCCGCCCTGCCATAAGCTGATGCGCGGTAAATGGCGCGAAGCTGTGTCATGAAGATTTCCGGTCTGTCTAAACAGATTCTAATCGCCCGGTATCCCAGCGCAGGATTTTCCTCTTCTTCCAGTTTAAAATAATCTACTTTCTTATCCGCCCCGATATCCAGCGTGCGAATGACTACCTTCTTATCCTGCATCTTCTCAAGAACTGTCTTATAGCTTACAAACTGCTCTTCTTCCGTCGGAAACGTGTCTCTTCCAAGATAAAGAAACTCGCTTCTGAATAACCCGATTCCTCCGGCATCAGCAGATAATGCGCCGTCGGCATCTTCCACTTTGCCGATATTGGCAAACACGTCGATTCGTCTGCCGTCCTTAGTGACATTATCCTGCCCTTTTAACTGCTCTAATGCCTCTAAATCAGCCACCCACTGATTCTTGCGAAGAATCATCTCATCTAAAATTTCCTGCTTAGGTTCTATTAGAAACTCCCCGTTAAATCCGTCTACCACGCCGATTTTACCGTTTAATTCCTCACCAGCCTTCATCTGCGTATTCACAAGCGCCGGAAGATTCATGCTCCGCGCCAGAATCGCCGTATGGGAATTGGCGGAACCGCGCAGCGTTACAAAGGCAAGAATCTTATTTTTATCCATCTTGACTGTCTCGCTCGGCGTCAAATCATCGGCAACCACAATCACCGGATCCTCTGCAAGAATGCCGTCTTCCAGGATACCCGCCAGAATCCGTATGACCCTTTTGGAAATATCGTGGATATCCACCGCCCTTGCTTTCATGTAATCGTCGTCCATAGCGGCAAACATTTCTGAAAACTGTGCCTCTGCTGTATCTACCGCATATTCCGCATTCCAGCCTTCTTCTATCACCGCCTTGATGGCGTCCAGATAATCTTCATCCTCCAACATCATCCGGTGGATGTCAAAAATCATGGCATGGTCTTCACCTACGCTGGCAAGCGCCTTATCATAGAGTACGCCAAGCTGCATTTTCGCCTGCTCCACCGCACTTTCAAAGCGGCGCCGTTCTCTTTCTTTATCATCTATCGCCGTCTTCACAACCTGATAATCCTGTTTCTGATACCAGTAGATTCTGCCGATAGCGATTCCTTTCAGTACGCTCTTTCCGGTATATTTTTCCATTCCAGCGCCTCCTTTATTTATGCAGATTCATGATATCGTCCCCTGCTTCCACATCCCCAGGCTCTGCCGGTTCTATTTCCGAAAAATCGTCTGAATTGCATATGATAATGGGTGTTATTATATCATATCCTTCCGCTGCGATCTGCTCCAAATCCGCTTCCAGGAGCAAATCACCCTTCTGTACCGTCTGTCCTTCTGCTGCATGAATCGTAAAATGTTTCCCGTCCAGTTTGACCGTATCCAGTCCCACATGAATCAATACTTCTACTCCCTCGCTGCTCGTAACTGCCGCCGCGTGACCAGTGGGAAAAATCGTGGCAACCGTTCCCTCTACCGGTGAACAGATGCGGTTACCGGAAGGAATCAGCGCAACTCCTTTTCCAAGGATTTCCTCACTAAAGGTAGGGTCGCTTACCTCCTTAATACTGACCAACTTCCCCGCCGCCGGCGCGCCAACCGCGATGCCGCCCTTACCGAATAAATTTTGAAAAAGCTTCATGAAAGTCCCCCTCTCTAACAGATATATAGATTTTTCATACGCCGGATATTCAATGCCAGATAAATTTTCTCTTCCTCTGTCATGCTGCACTGATATTCCTTCTCTATGTAGCTGTTTACATTATTAATCAGCTCATATTCTTCCTTGTAATGTTCCTCGACGAAACGATATAACTCTTCGTCTTTCCTTCCTCTCATCGGTTCTTCCATGACCAGCCGGTTCGCCAACTGTTTCAAATCGGAAATCAATCGGTCTTTCGGATAATTCCTGTCCGCCGGAATCGCAATCTGCCGCTCAATCATTTCCATCATTTCGCGCATCATCTTAATCATGATAAAGGTAGTTCCCATCGCCGTATTGGATTCGCCATTTACGATATGAAGCGCGATGGACGCCGCCTCATCTTCCGTCATGCGGCACCCCGTTCTTTCCCCTATCAGCTCCAGTGCATATCTTCCAACCGAATACTCCACCGGATAAAAGAGCTTTACTTCATCATATAACGCATTGTTGAAATTCATTCCTTCCCGATAGCGTTTCAATGCAAAATTGATATGATCCGTCAGCGTCAGATACACATTCGGATTCAGCATAATTCCCAGGCTATCCCTGGCATAAGCGATGATATCCATCGACAATCTGATATGATCCAATGGAAGAGAAGCAAGCAGTTCCTTGAAATGCTCCGTATCATCCATATTTTCCAGCTTGAAGATTTTCTCAATCTTCCCATCCTCAACCTCACTGCCCGGCGCCTTCCCGAAGCCGATACCCCTTCCCATAGCAATCAGTTCGATGCCGTTGTCGTTCCTTGACGAAATGATATTATTGTTGATTACCTTTTCGACACGCACGTTTCATTCCCCATTTAATCCATTCGTAAAACCATAAAACCAATTCCACTAATACTGCCAATATTGCTAATACAAATTCCCGACAAAAACCCCAATAACGTAAATTTCCGCCAAAATCCCAGCAATACTATTACAAATTCCTATAAACAATTTTCATAAAAAAAACCAAATTTCATAAACCAGCGCAATCGTTGTATTTACAAAATTCGGTTTTGCCTGTTTGCACAGTAACAATCCAAATAAAAATTGTTTTATTTATGGTTTCAATTATAGCAATGTGCATAACAAAAGTCAACAAGAAAAGTTCAATTATTTGTCATTATATCTATATTATCCAATATATACGTGCTTTTTTTGTGCTTATTTTACAATTCAAGAATATCCCTTCCCATGCACAACGATTCCGGCATGTCCCGATATACTCCATAATTTTCTATCTGCTCAAATCCGTACCGCCTATACAAGCAGACGGATGCCTCCAGAAAAGCTCCCGTTTCCAAAATCATCCTCTGATACCCCATCGCTTTTGCCCGCACGATTAATTCCTTTAACAGAGCGCTTCCGATATGTCTTTTACGATACTCTTCCCTGACGAAAACCCGCTTCACCTCTACTTCTTTCTCAGAATACCGGCGCAGTGCGGCTCCTCCCGCCGGTTTCCCGTCAGCATACGCTATCAATACCACGTCCATTGTCTCCGGGCAATTAAATCCAATATACTTCTGTCGTTTTTCCCTGCCGCCAATCGCCCCATCCAAAAAGAAATCCAACTCTTCGCACAACATCAAAAAATCCCGGTTATCAGAAGAAACCGTTTGCAATACAATCTGTGCCCTATCCATTTGTTCTCTGTCCATAGCATCCGCCTCCTTTTCCGCTTTCCATTAGCATATCACCAAAATAAAATAACATATGCTTTTTAAAATTTTCACCTGCTGTTTTCCTTTTCTTTACATAGCAAAATCCTCATTTGATTAAAAATCCCTAAAATCAAATGAGGATTTAACATTTTAATTTGCTATTCTCTTAGGAAAAAGACAACCTCTATTATGCAGTCATAAACATTTCATACGCCTGAATCGCTCTCTGCATCTGCATGGAAACAGGATTGCCATTCCCGGACTCTGCATCTGCGCCGCCCGCGTTTGCATTTTGCATAATCGGTGTTATTTTATTCCCAGTTTCCTGCTCCGGTTTCTTCGCTGCCGTCTGCGCGGTCTCTTCTTCCACGGGCGTCATCTGCTTCGTAAAAAGCTTCGCCGCACGGTTCTGTCCCTGCTGCATCTGCTTTGCAAAAATCCCTGCAAAATCTATCGTTTCGCCTTTTTTCAAAGGATTCTGGTTTTCCGCTTCCGCAGCTTTGGAATAATCCGTCTTCTTATCCAATACATTGTCGGATATGCGGGACAATTTATTCATGCTGCCCGCGCTGACTGTATTGGGATTGTACACATATGTGGGAAAAACATTCCCAAGTCCTCCGATTCTCATAAGAACCCTCCCTGTTACTGAAACACATCTGCTACTGATACTAGTATAATCTTCCTTTCGCAAAAATGCAAGATTGTTGCTGCATTTTTCTCATATTAGAAACTTGCAACAAAATAATTATATAAATTCACACCTATAAGGTTTATTTTTATTGCATTTTTTATCTTTTTGATTATAATAATTAGTAAAGGAGGTGTTGATATGGCACAAGCTACTTTTAGTGTCCGGATGGATGAGAATTTAAAACGTCAATTTGATGCTCTTTGTGCTGATTTTGGAATGAATGCTACCACTGCATTTAATGTTTTTGCGCGAGCTGTTGTTCGCGAAAGAAGAATCCCATTTGAAATTCATGCTTCAGAGGAAATCACCAGAGCTTCCGGCATGCAGGCTTTCCTTGCCCTACGAGCTGAAGCAAAGAAAAATGGGATTCAAGACTTAACATTAGACGAAATCAATGAAGAAATCAGGCAAACGCGATATGGAGGTGAGTAAATGTCCTGCTATGCAGTAATTGACACAAATGTCCTTGTTTCCGCATTGCTTTCAAGTCATAACGATGCCGCCACTGTTCTGGTTGTTGAAAAATTATTTTCCGGCGAAGTAACCCCTCTCTTTAGTGATGAAATTCTAAAGGAATACAACGAAGTATTGCATCGCACAAAGTTTCATTTCTCAGAAGATGCCGTCAGCATACTTCTCCAGACCATTAAAAAATATGGTGAACGAATTGTACCCAAACCAACAGGTGAGTTTCTTTCTGATATCAAAGACCTGCCTTTTTATGAGGTTGTTATCGAAAAACAAGAAAATAATGCATATTTAGTTACCGGCAATATGAAACACTTCCCAACAAAACCATTTATCGTTACTGCCAAAGAATTTCTGGACATTTTAAACGCAACAAAGTCAAACACCCCGCAGCAAGCTGACGGGGCATCTAACTTGTAGCGTAGCAAGCTGCGGGGTATTAGACCCTCGCGGCAGTCGCCAAATGCCTGCAAGCAGTCACTTGGCTCGTTGCTCGCGGGAATAAACATCATCGCCCTAACGCCCAACCTCTTCCGCTTCCACATCCACCGCTTCCAGTTCCTGCTGCATGCGCCCGGCGGCATAGGAAATGCGGGATATAATCCAGATATCCGATACGCCGTCATAAATAAGAAAGATGCCGATGAACATAATCAAGGTATCCACCGCTTTAAAAGGATTGCAGACAAGCAGAATGCCAAAGCCCACCGTCGCCAGTCCGAGTAACAGCGCAATCCACCATTTATCATATTTGCTTTGATAGAGGCTGACTGCTTGTTGTAAGTTATTCGCGCCGTGAATGATAATAATAATGCCCACCAGAATCGGAATCATCGCAATAATGGAATCCGGTTTTAAGAAAATCCAGAGACCGATTCCGGTAATGACGATGCCCATAATCAGATTCATCTGGGAAAACAGGCTGCCATCCCTGCTGAAAATAAAATTACACAATCTGCTGATACCGCCTAGTATCAGTACCGCTCCGATTGCCATACACACAATGCGCACGGACAAATCCGGCCAGAATACCAATACGACGCCTAGCAGGATGACAAATAATGACGACACAATTACATTTGCTTTAATTTTCTTCAAAATACGCTCCATATTCCTTTTCCTCCACCTTTTCCTTTTCCCGCGCACCCAAAATGACAGCGCGGAACTTGCCAAATGCTTTATAAACCAGACAGCCCGTCACAGCGCCTATACAGTTTAAAAGAATGTCGTCCACGTCAAACGCGCCAAACGCGCTGACAAGCTGAAACAGCTCTATCCCAAGCGCCAATAAGAATGCACCGGACAATACTTTTAAAAACTGCCATCTGCGCCCAGCAAGCATCGGAAACAGGATCCCGAAAGGCATAAATACCAGGATATTTCCCGCCAGATTCTCGAAGCTGTTCAGCTTATGGGCATATCGGATATACATCCTGATCGTTTTAAACGGAATAAAATTTGCCGTCCCAAGTCCCTCCAAAATCACGTCCTGCCGCCAGGTCTGCGCAATCTGATAAAGCTGTTCATATGGATATTTAAAAACAATTACTCTTATGACAATCAAAAGATAAACGATAAAGATAGCCTTTATCCATTTTTGCAGGCAGCCAGAACCTCCCATGAATTTTCCTTTCCTTCCGCGAACAGTTTGCAGCTCGTCAAGGAATCCCTCACCACGGTTTCCACGCAATTATCCGTGTAAAAAGCCATATGATGGGATACCGTCACATTGGGGAATCCTCTCAAAATCGCCAATTCCCTATTTTCTAATATATCCGATTTACGGTCATAATAGTATAAACCAAATTCATTTTCCACTACATCTAAACCCGCTGCACCGACTTTGCCGGATTCTATCGCGCTAATCAAGGCTTCTGAATCAATCAGCGCGCCTCTTGCCGTGTTGATAAGCACAACGCCGTCTTTCATCGTAGCGATACTTTTTTCATCTATCAGGTGATAGTTCTGCTCGGTGAGCGGCGTATGCAGCGTAATCACGTCCGCTTCCCGCAAAAGTCTCTCAAGCGGCACATACCCGGCGTACTGCCTTACTTCTTCCTGTTCGTATAAATCATAGGCAATCATCTTACATCCAAATCCCGATAAATTCTTAATCACGGTCCTGCCAATCCGCCCCGTCCCGATGACTCCTATGGTCAAATCTTTTAATTCCCTGCCCTGAATGCCCGCAAGCGTATAATCCTGAATATTGGTACGCTCTATAATCCGCTTCATCTTGCGGATGGACATCAGAATCAGCATGACTGTATAATCCGCCACGCCATTTGGCCCATAAGGCGCGTTTCCCACCGCAATGCCAAATTCTTTCGCCGCTTCCAAGTCGATATGGTCGTATCCGATGGTCCGGGTGGTTAAGTATTTCACGCCGTTTTCATGAAACGCGGCCATAAGTTCTCTTGTAATCTTGGAAGTAAGGATATCCACGCAGGTACAGCCTTTTGTCAGATGCGCATTGGCAAGCGTCGGCGGCTCCTTACACAAAACCAGCTCCACACCCAGCTCTTTGCCGTAACGCAGAAATAACGCTTCTTCGTCAAACTCCCTGCAATTATATACCGCAATCTTCATAACAGTCCCTCCCAGTCTTTATCGCTCCCGCTTTCTTCGCGATATGATTTCCGCTTATGTCAATTCTATTACTTTATTCTCGCTTTTTCCTCTTCCCGGTAAGATTCCTCGACTTCCTTCTCATAGACCGTCACAATTTCCTTATCTTCCTTGTGCAGCCGTCTAAAGGAATTAAATCCCGCAATCAGGATTTTCAGGCTTTCCTTTGTCGTGTCAAAAACCCCTTCTTCATTCAGATTAATAATAATAATGCCGATGGGCAGCGCCAATATCATCCCGATAACGCCGGCTGCCTGATAGCCGATATAGAGTAAAAACAGTGTAGGAATGGGCGCAATCCCGATGGAATCCCCCATGATCTTGGGCTGTATCACCTGTCGCACCAACTGCCCCACGCACCAGATGATCAGCAGTCCGACCGCCATTTTATATTCGCCGCTTAAAATTTCTATCACCGCCCAAGGCAGCATGATGGTGCCCGCGCCAAATACCGGAAGCAAATCAATAATTGCAATCCCGAATGCGATTAGAAGCGCGTAATCTATCCTCAGAATCATCAGTCCGATAAGCAAAAGCAGGTAAATCCATATCTCAATTTTCAACTGCGCCTTGAAATAGCCGCCGATTGCATTGCGGAAACTGTTTTTAATCAGCCGGAACGGATAGCTGACTGTTTCCGGCAGATATTTATCCACAAAATCGGAAATATAATTCTTATCCGCTACAAAGAAATACGCGGAAAGCAGCGCCATGACCACCGCCATGAAAATATCCGGCAGCCGTTTCACGAAATTCCCCGCCGCGGTAAAAGTAGGCGTCCCGATGCTTCCAATTAGGGAAGAAACATAATCCCCCAGACCGTTGACAACGTTCATCAGACCATCCTGGATATCCGATGGGAGCCGTCTGTAGATACCGTCTAAGTTCGCCCCTATCTGCGCAAACTCCGCTTCAATCTTCTGCCAAAGTACGGGCAGTTCGCTGATAAAAGCGACAGACTCTCTCAGCAGCTTAGCGCCGACGCCGTAGATAAGCAGAATCACGCCTGCCAAAACGGCGATAATCACAAAGGCGGAAACGGCTTTTCTTCTGATTTTCAGCTTACGCTCCAGGAATCTGACCAAAGGAGACGCAATCAGGGAAATAATCCACCCTATGACAAATGGCATAAAGAAAATAACCATCCTGGGCAACAGAAAAATACATAAAAGAAGTATGACCAATGCAGTCAATAAATTTAATATTACCTTAATATATGTTACATGTTTCTCTTTCATTACACACCTTCTTTAAGCGTCTGCTCTTCGCACATTGCATCTATCAAATCATAGATTTCCTCTCTTCCCTGTTTTGACAAGGCGGAATACGGTATGACAGTCATGTCATTTTCTTTATCCAGCGTGTCACAAATCAGTTTCAACTGTTTTGACACTTGGGAACGCTTTATTTTATCCAGTTTGGTCGCAATAATCACAGGCTTGTGTCCTCTATCCACAATCCAGTTGTACATGATGCAATCGTTCTCGGATGGGGCATGTCTGATATCAACCAAGAGAAAAACTGCCTTGATCATTTTTGACTGATGCAGATAATCCTCAATCAGTTTGCCCCACTGCGCCTTCACATTGACATTGGCGGTCGCATATCCGTATCCCGGTAAATCCACAAAATACATCTGTCCATTCACATTATAATAATTGATGGTCTGGGTTTTGCCCGGTTTCGAGCTGGTCCGCGCCAGCGCTTTCCGGTTCATCAGTCCATTAATCAGCGAGGATTTTCCCACATTGCTCTTTCCTGCAAACGCAATCTCCATAAGCTGGTTTTCCGGCAATTTACTGGTAATTCCACACACTCTTTCCAAAGCAACGTTTTTTATCACCATAGTCATTCCTACTTTCCAATATCAGGATATACCGAAAACGCCGCCTGGTAATTCGGCGACGTTTTTCTATTTTTCAACTTTCTATTCGGCTTGTAACAATCTATTCCGATAATGTACAAGCGGCTTGCCGTTTCCTTCCACGGCGTCCTTTGTCACGATACATTCCGCAATGTTGTCATCCGATGGAATCTCGTACATGATATCCATCATGACTTTTTCCATAATGGAGCGGAGTCCTCTGGCGCCGGTCTTCCTCTTATGCGCCAAATCCGCTATTTTTTCCACCGCGTCTTCTTCCACTTCCAGTTTTACCTCGTCAAATTCAAACAGCTTCTGGTACTGTTTTACCAAGGCGTTCTTAGGCTCCGTCAGAATCCTGATAAGCGCCGCTTTATCCAGCCCTTCCAAGGTAACGGTAATCGGCACGCGCCCGATAAACTCTGGAATCAGACCAAATTTCATCAAATCCTGCGGCTCCACATTTTTCAGGACTGCACCGATATCTTTGCTGCTCTTTTCTTTAATCGGCGCATTGAACCCGATGGAATTTCTATCCAGCCTTTCTTCCACGATTTTCTCCAGTCCGTCGAATGCCCCGCCACAGATAAAAAGGATATTGGACGTGTCAATCTGAAGCAGTTCCTGATGCGGGTGCTTCCTGCCGCCCTGGGGCGGAACGCTGGACACGGTTCCCTCGATAATCTTTAAAAGCGCCTGTTGAACGCCCTCGCCGGAAACGTCCCGCGTAATGGATACATTTTCGCTTTTCTTCGTAATCTTATCAATCTCATCAATATAGATAATGCCGAACTGGGCGCGCTCGATATCATAATCCGCCGCCTGTATCAGTTTCAAAAGAATGTTTTCCACATCTTCACCGACATACCCCGCCTCTGTAAGCGTCGTTGCATCTGCAATGGCAAAGGGGACGTTGATGATTTTGGCAAGCGTCTGCGCCAGATATGTCTTACCGGAACCGGTAGGTCCTACCATGATGATATTGCTTTTCTGCAGCTCCACACCGTCGTTATCCATCGGCGCCATAACCCTTTTATAATGATTGTATACAGAAACGGCAAGAACCTTTTTAGCTTCTTCCTGTCCGATAACATAATCATCCAGAAACTTCTTAATCTCTACCGGCTTTAAGAGATTGATTTCCATCTCTTCTATTTCATTGTCTTCTTCATATTCTTCCTCGATGATATCCGCGCAGATATCCACGCATTCGTCGCAGATATAAACATTGCCCGGTCCCGCAATCATCTTGCGCACCTGATCCTGCGTCTTGTTACAAAAAGAACATCTTACTTTATCGTCGGAATTTCTTCCTGCCATTTTCCCTGACCATGCCTTTCTTCTTCAATTCTCGCACATTCTGCCTATGATTCCGCAGCCTCGGCATGGTTTGTGATAACCCGGTCGATTAAACCGTATTCCAATGCTTCCTCCGCAGATTTCCAATTATCACGCTCCGTATCCGCTGCAATGACTTCAAAATCCTGTCCGGTATTTTCTGCAAGAATCCGGTTCATCTTTTCTTTCGTCTGCAGAATATGTTTCGCCGTAATTTCAATTTCCGTCGCCTGTCCTTTGGCGCCGCCGGAAGGCTGATGTATCATGATTTCGGCATTAGGAAGCGCCATCCTCTTGCCCTTCGTGCCGCCCGCCAGCAAAAACGCGCCCATGCTTGCCGCCATGCCGATGCATACCGTGGATACATCGCATTTGATAAAACGCATCGTATCATAAATCGCCATTCCCGCAGTAATCACGCCGCCCGGACTGTTGATATAAAGATGGATATCTTTCTCCGGGTCTTCGGATTCCAGGAACAACAACTGCGCCACAACCAGGCTGGCTGTCGTATCATTTACTTCCTCGCCTAAAAATATGATTCTTTCCTTCAAAAGTCTTGAATAAATATCATAAGAGCGTTCCCCTTTTGAGGTCTGCTCGATGACATAAGGTACTAACGCCATAATGACTCCTCCATTTCTTTTCCAACAACGGTTTTATTTTTCCTTCGCGTTCTCTACAACAAATTCCGTAGCTTTCCGCACAACAAGATCCAGACGGATATCCTTTTCTTCTTTCGCGCCAAGCATTTCTTTGACTTTGTCCGCATCCATCTGATAAACTTCCGCCATAGTTTCTATTTCTTTCTGATACTCTTCGTCGGTTACTTCCATCTTCTCTGCAGCCGCTACCGCTTCCAGAACAAGTCTTGCCTTGATGCGCTTCTCGGCCTGCGGTTTCACCTGCTCTAACATCTGCTGGTAACTGGTTCCGGTAAGTTGGAAATACTGCTCCATCGGGATTCCCTGCATGGAAATCCGCTGTGCAAACTCCTCTAACATCTGTCTCTGCTGGGTCTCTATCATAGGCTCCGGGATATCCATTTCAGCCGCTTCCACAATCGCCTCGATAACAGCGTCCTCTTTGGCGTCTTTTGCTTCTTTTTCCTTCTTCTCCGTCAGATTCTTCTTAACGTCTTCCTTATATTCAGCTAATGTGTCAAACTCAGACACTTCGCTTGCAAACTCATCGTCGATATCCGGCAGCTCTTTTTCCTTGATTTCCTTCACCGTACATTTAAAGACTGCGGCTTTGCCTTTTAAATCTTCCGCCTGGTAATCTTCCGGAAAGGTAACGTTTACTTCCACTTCTTTTCCGATTTCTGCGCCGATTAGCTGCTCTTCAAAACCGGGAATAAATGCGCCGGAACCAATCGTTAAGGGATAATTCTCACCCTTACCGCCGTCAAACGCTACGCCGTCTACAAAACCTTCAAAATCCAATACTGTCATATCGCCGTCTTTAACCGGTCTGTCCTCTATGGAAATATTTCTGGCGTTGTTTTCCCGTTCTCTTTCTATCACTTCATTGATATCGTCTTCCGTTACTTCCACATCGGCTTTGTCCACTTTGACGCCTTTGTATTTGCCCAGCTTCACTTCCGGTTTCAAGGCAACCATCGCTGTAAAGATAAAGGGTTTGCCCGCTTCAATCTGGGTCACTTCAATCTTCGGGGAAGAAACAATCTCTTCCTCACATTCGTCCAACGCTTTCTCATATGCGTCGGGAATCAGGATATTGGCAGCGTCTTCATAAAATACTTCTTTCCCATACATTCTCTCAATCATCTTACGGGGAACTTTGCCCTTTCTGAAACCCGGAATACTGATTTTGCCTTTCTGTCTCTGATAAGCCGTGTCAATCGCCTTATCCAGCTCGTCTGCGCCAGCTTCAATCGTAAGCTTCGCCATGTTCTTTTCTAACTTTTCCACCTGTATACTCATAAGTTGGTTTCCTCCTTCAATCACCTCTGCAAAATAGCATTCTTCGGGGCTTTGACAGAGCCCTCAATATAATCATTTAGAAATTATAACACACTCGTTTGGAAAATACTAGCACTTCTTTCCCGGAAATTCTTTTTGCAAGTCTATCCGCAGGGCGTCAAGCAGCGCTGCATCTTCTGCCCGGTGCGTCGTGATAAGCAAAGTCCTGCCTTCTAGTTTCTTCAAAATATATGCTGCCGTCCTGCGGCGGCTGGCCTCGTCGAGTCCGGCAAAGGGCTCATCCATCATAAAAAACGACGCCCCGGAAAGCATCGCGCGCAAAACGGCGCACCGCCTCTTCATGCCGCCACTCAATCCCCGCACCGGCTTATCCAGACACTCTTCTGGCAGAATTTCTGCGGCTTCTGTACGGATTCTCCCGATTTCCTGTGTCTTTTTCCGGTACTGCCTTCTTTTTGTTCTTCCAGCTTCTATCTTCTCGGTTTTTGTTTTTTCACTTCCTGCGACGGCGAGCAGATTGGAAATAACGTCCCTCTCTTCCATAAGGCTCTCTTCCTGGAAAACCATGCCGATTCGCTCTGGCATCCCCCGGATTTCGCCCCCGTCCGCCGGCTCCATGCCGCCAAGCAGCCGAAGCAGCGTCGTCTTGCCGCCCCCGGAAGGCGCCATCAGGCAATAACGCCCGCCTGGCTCCAAGGTCAGTGAAAAATTAGATAACACCTGTTTCTCACCATAGGTCTTGCTCACATTATCCACTAAAACCGCTCCCCCAGATTCTAAATGTTGCTGTCTTGCCTTTTTTTCCGCCATGCCGGACAGCGCCGGATAAGGCTTCCAGTCTTCCAATTTCTGGAAGAGAAAAAGCACTGCCTTCTCGAAAGCAAAACTTAACAACACGATAACGAGGGTCCAGGCAAAGAGTCCCGCCGTATCCAGATAAATCTTGGACATGTACAGCCGCTCGCCTAAGGAATACCGGGGCATCCCGATGACTTCCGCCGCCACGCCCGACTTCCAGCTCATGCCGAGGGAAATTTTCAGGCAGCTTCTAAGATAAGGAAACAATGCCGGCGCATAGAGGCAAAGGAACCGGTTCCAATGCTTCATATGGAAAATTTCCGCCATTTCCAACAGTTTCTTATCTACACTGCGAAACCCGGCTATCGTATTCACATAAACGTTTGGCAATACAATGAGAAAACTGATAAAAAAAGACAATCCCGAAGAGCCCGCCCATATCAGCAGAAGCACCGTAAAAGACGCCACTGGAACCGATGTAAAGAGGGTCATGATGGGCGAGAGAAAAAGCCCTAAAAAAGAATAGCGGTAACTGCACATTCCCAGAAAAAATCCTGCCAAAAAGGCAAGGAAAAAACCGCACCCGATTCTGCATAGGGAATACAGCACAATTTTTAGGAAATCCGGCTCTATTATATTCGTAAATAGCGCCTTCACTACCTGCAATGGTCCTACCAGAAGCACTGGATTATGCGTCCAGACTGCCAGAAGCTGCCAGACGCACAACCAGAAGAAAATGACGATAACTTTTTGGATTATTTTCCGCTTTTCCTTCATTTCACCTCACCTAAATCCACGCGCGGGTCAAAATAGAAATCCTCCCCTGGCAGACTGCCGCCTATAGAAGCGGCATCTTGTCCATATAAAATTTCCAGATACCCCGAAAGCGCCGTCTTCATATCCCCGCCGTCTAAATAAGTAATATTACAATAGGGAATTGCCCGGACTGCTATCTGCGCTTTTTCGATAATGCCATAAGCGGCTACCAGCTCCGCTGCCTCTTCGATATGTTCATTCGCATAAGCGGCGCTTTTTTTATGTTCTTCCAGAAATGTCCCTACCGCGTCCGGATGTTCTTCCAGAAAGTCTTTTCTGACAACCGTTACGCCTGTCACCAGACTGCCCGCATTTTCCTGCACTGCATCCCACTGTGCGGTTAAGTCCATGACAATCGTCAAAGCTTCATTCTGCATACATGCCGCTGTGACAAAAGGCTGGGGCAGCACGCCGATTGCTTCCGGCGTTTCCTGTAATAACGCGGCAACTTCCGTCGCTTCAGATTTATATTCTAATGTCACATCGTCCAAAGTAAGCCCATCTGCCGCCAGAAGATATTGCAGACAATAATCCGGCGTCGTGCCTTTGCCCGTCAGATAAATGGTTTTTCCCTTTAAATCTTCCATCGTCTGAATTGAGGTATCCCCGGACACCATATAGAGAACGCCCAGCGTATTGATATCAATAACAGAAATACCGCCCCCCGTCTTATGATAGAGAATGCTCGCCACATTTGCCGGTATAAGGGCGATATCTAAGTCCCCCGATACCATCTTAGGCAGCAGCTCGTCCGCCGCCGTCGCCATCATAAAGGTATAGTCGCCGTCCGTTTCCTCTTTTTCAGATTGACTCATCAGGTAAACGAGTCCCATAGACGTAGGACCTTTCAAAGAACCGATCCGCACGCTGACGCCGGCTTCCTCCTTGCCAGCTGCCATCCCGCCCGCTTCTGTGTCTGTATCCGCCGACATTCCACCCGCTTCTGTGGCTGTATCCGCCGACGTTCCTCCCGCTTCTGTAGCTGTATCCGCCGACGTTCCACCCGCTTCCATGACGGTATCCGCCGCGGCTGTATTCTCTGCTTTGCCGCACCCGGTCAAAACCACAAGTCCCAATGCGGCATTGACCAATATAGTCAATATCTTCTTTTTCCAATTCAACATATCACGGAACCTCCCTTCCTTACCCCAATGCGCCAAAAAATGCGCACAAGAAAATCGCTTACGCGATTATCTTGTATTGTACAATATTTTTTTCCCAAAAACAACCCGCCTGTTTCCAAGCGGGTCGTCCTTGTTTTCTGATTGCTTTGTGTTCGCTTTTTGATTGCGGCAAAAGTTATTTCATCTGCTCTTCCTGTTTCTTAATCATTCTACGAACCATCTCGCCACCGATAGAACCGGCTTCTTTAGAGGTCAGGTCACCATTGTAACCTTCCTTCAAGTTTACGCCTAATTCAGAAGCAACCTCTGTTTTGAAACGATCCATTGCTGCCTTTGCTTCTGGAACTTCAACTCTATTCGTTTTGTTACTTGCCATTTTTTTTCACCTCCGAAAATACATTTCATCATTTTCTTTTATCTATATTTGAGATAAGCGATTTCCACACCGCTTATCTCAGAAAGTCTTTCCTCAATCCGAAACCGGATTTCGTTATCTGGTCAAGCGTGTTTTTATCACTTATCTTGATGTTAGTATGAACGGATTGCAAAAAAATATTTTGGTAAGTTTTTCTAGTCGAAAACAATTTTTTCTTTCATCTTCGTAACGGCGTCTGCGCCCTCTAGCTGTCCTAAAATCGCCAGCCCAAAAGGAATCGCCGTACCCATGCCGCGGCTCGTAATGACATGTCCATCCACAACCGCCGGTTCCTTCTTCACATTCGCTCCCTCTAAATGGCTTTCAAAGCCCGGATTCGAGCAGGCGCATCTCCCCTGTAACATGCCCCGGTGTCCGAAAATGCTAGGAGCCGCACAAATTGCCGCGATATACTTCTTCTGGGCATAAAAAGCCTCCACCTGTTTCATCAACGGCTCAAACGCTTCTAAATTAATCGTTCCTGGCATACCGCCCGGCAATACAATCATATCCGTCTGTTCAAAATCCACTTCCTCAAACAGTTTATCCATTTCCACCGGAATCTTATGGGAACCTGTCACCTTTTTTTCCCCGGTAATAGAAACCATCTCTACCGTCACGCCCGCCCTGCGCAAAATGTCCACTACGGTCAATGCCTCGATTTCTTCATAGCCTTCTGCAAAAAAAACACATACTTTGCTCATATTAATAACCATACTCCTTTCTTTTCGCCTGTCGCTTAGCTTTCTCGTCTGCGGTCGATGCTGGGATTGCCGCATGGTTTTATTATAATGTACTTTGCGGGAAGATTCAATTCTGATATAATGAATTAAAATAGGTTATTGCAAAACTAGGTTATTGCAGCCGCTCGTTGTACAGAATATACAATCCAACGCAGGCACGCTCCCGCTACGGTTCAAACGCAGCGGTACTTAGTGAAAAAGCCGCGAAGCGTCTTTTTCACTAAGTACCGGCGTTTTCACAGTGCCTGCTTTTGGATTGTATATTCTGCACAACTACACATTGTTAAATTTGAGTTTCGCAATTACCTGAATGAATGAAAAAGAGGAAAGGAGCGCATCATGGAAATAGAAAGAAAATTTACTGTAAAGACATTACCGGATAATCTGCAGCAATATCAATTTCACTGCATCGAACAGGCATATCTGAATACCGACCCTGTTATCCGAATCCGAAAAGAAGACGATAACTATTATCTTACTTATAAGGGAAAAGGTCTGCTGGCGCGGGAAGAATACAATCTTCCCTTAAATGAACAGGCATATTATCATCTGCGGGAAAAAGCTGACGGTACTGTCATTTCTAAAAAACGCTATTTAATCCCGATTGACCAAACTGGTCTGACAATCGAACTGGATATCTTCGATGCGCCATTTGAAAACCTCATAATCGCTGAGGTAGAATTTCCCACCCGCGAAGCCGCCGACGCCTTCCTGCCAGTCGATTGGTTTGCCGAAGACGTCACCAATGACCCGGAATACCATAATTCTAATTTGAGCAAAAAAGTCACCCTTTTTCCTCCGCAATCCGAATCGTAGACTCCCGCTCTATCAGCTCCGCCTCAAAGAGCTGCTGTTTATGCTCTTCCCTTCCGGCAATCACATCCAGCATCAGGTGAATGGTTTCTTTCGCCATGTCTTCCGCCGGCTGCTTGATTGTGGTCAGTTTGGGATTATAATATTCCCCAAGGGAAATCCCGTCATATCCTGCCACAGATATGTCTTCGGGAATCCGTTTGCCCGCCTCTAAAATCGCCCGGCAGGCGCCGATTGCCAGTAAATCCGCGGTGGCATAAATCGCCGTTACGTCCGCGTCTGCAGCAAGCATTTTCTTGGTAGTCAGATAGCCATTCTGCAAGGAGTAATGCTCTATCGTCTCATCCACATACCAGATTAGCGCCGGATCTATCGGAAGATTCCGCGCCCTATATGCATCCTCATACCCTTCCAGACGCAGCTGTCCTACGCTTGGTTCTTCCGTACCTTCTGTGATAATGGCAATCTTACGATGCCCCAAATCCAGAAGATAGTCCGTCATTTTCTTACTTTCTGTCCTATCGTTGACGGCAATATTGGAATATATCTGTCTGTCAACCTTATCCGATACCTGCACACCGATTGCGCTGAATACGAAAGGCACAGTCAGTTTAGCAAGCTTTTCTTCCGAATGATAGAAAGCGCCTCCGAGGAAAATAATTCCCCGGAGTCTTTTTTCTTTTACAAGCTCTAACGCCACATCCACTTCGCTCTCATAGGCCTCCACATGCCGGAGCACAAGCGCATACTTATTTTTCTGCGTTTCTTCCTCAATAATCTGAATCATACTGCTGAAGAATGGATTTGTAATGCCTTTTACTAATACTGCAATGCACTTTGCATCCGTCCGTTTCAGGTTTCGGGCGCTATTATTCGGGATAAAACCGGTCTGCTCAATCATGTCCATAATCTTTTGTCTGGTCGCCGGATTGATATCAGGATGGTTATTAATTGCTCTTGAGACCGTACTGACGCCCACGCCACACTGTTTTGCAATATCTTTTATGGTTATTTCAGCCATTGTCCGCTCCAGTCATTCTATGAATCCGCGTCTTTCCTAAGAAAGTCTGCCGTATAATTTCGTCATTTCCCTAATCCGTTCCGCCAGCGCTTCATCAAACGCACCTGGAAGCATTCTCCACTTCCAGTTCGTTCCAAGCGTGGATGGTACGTTGATTCTTGCTTCCGTTCCGAGTCCGAGATAATCCTGCATCGGAATAATGCAGGTATCCGACACGCTCGCCATCGCCGCCCTGATAAATTCCCACTGGATATCTCTCGTGGAATGAATGTTCAAATACCGTTTGGCAAAAGCCCTGTCCCGTCTGTTCATCGACTGATACCAGCCGACAATCGTGTCATTATCATGGGTGCCCGTATAAACGATGCTGTTCGCTATATAATTATGGGGCAGATAATCGCTCTCTTCCCTCGAATCAAAAGCAAACTGTAAAATCTTCATCCCCGGAAAGCCTGTTTTCTTAACCAATTTAATGACCGACTTGGTCAAAAATCCCAAATCTTCTGCAATTACCGGTTTCTTTCCAAGAGTTTCCCGCATTGTTTTGAAAATATCATAACCGGGTCCCGGCTCCCACTTGCCAAATTCTGCTGTCGGGTCGCCGTAAGGAATTGCATAATACTCATCGAAGCCCCTGAAATGGTCGATTCTGACTACGTCATACAATTCATAGCAATATGCAATCCGTTTCATCCACCAGGCATAATTGGTCTCTTTATGATAATCCCAGCGATACAGCGGATTCCCCCACAACTGTCCGGTAGAAGAAAAAGCATCGGGCGGGCAGCCCGCTACGCCAATCGGCGTACAGCTTTCATCCAGCTGGAACAATTCCGGGTTCGCCCATGTATCGGCGCTGTCAAACGCTACATAAATCGGAATATCCCCGATAATCTGGATTTTCTTTTGATTGGCATACGCTTTCAGGGCAAACCATTGTTTTGCAAAATAAAACTGCTGGAATTGATAAAACAGGATTTCCTGCCGGTATTTTTTCCGGTAAGAATCTAAAGCTTCCTTCTTACGGAGCCTGATATCTTCATCCCACTCGTTCCAACTGATTCCGTCAAAGGAATTTTTTACTGCCATGTAAAGTGCGTAATCGTCCAGCCAGTAACTGTTATCATGAACAAATTCAAGAAACTGTTCATCCTCTTCTATATGACTGTTTTCAAAAGCCGTCCGCAATACTTTGAACCGGGATAAATATACTTTTTCATAATCAACATATTCCGCATTGTCACCGAAATCATATTGGTCACAATCTTTTTTGGTCAAGAGTCCTTCTTCTATCAGTGTTTCCAAGTCAATATAATATGGATTCCCTGCAAAAGTAGAAAAAGATTGGTAAGGCGAGTCGCCGTAACCGGTGGGTCCAAGCGGCAATATCTGCCAGTAGGTCTGACCTGCCTGTGACAATAAATCAATAAATTCATATGCCTGTTTTGAAAAAGTCCCAATGCCGTACTTGGACGGAATACTGGAAACAGGTAATAATACACCGCTTTTTCTCATTGCTGTCTTATCGCTCCTTTCCCGATATGCAAATGCTAAACGCATCGCTTTTCCAAATGCCGGGACTTATCCTTTCACCGCACCGGCAATAACGCCTTCGATGATATATTTCTGGCAGGTCAGATAGAAAATGATAATCGGGATAATCGCCAGAATCAACATCGCCATCATCGCGCCCATATCAATTGAGCCATAACCACCCTTCAAATACTGAATGGCAATCGGTATCGTCTTATACTTCTTCAAATCCAATACCAGGTAAGGCAGCAGATAGTCGTTCCAAATCCACATCGCCTGTAAAATTGCAACAGTAATGCAAGTCGGTTTCAATACCGGAAGCACGATGCCAAAGAAAGTCTGAATCGGCGTACAACCATCAATCATTGCCGCTTCTTCGATTTCCAGCGGAATGGATTTTACGAAACCGCAGAACATAAATACCGCAAGCCCCGCGCCGAATCCAAGATAAACAAGCACAATGCCGATCGGATTGTCCAGATGCAGCATATCCGCAACTTTCGATAAAGTAAACATAACCATCTGGAACGGTACAATCATGGAAAATACACATAAGTAATAAATACCATCTGTTATTTTATTTTTCACGCGCGTTAAGTACCAGCCGCACATGGAAGTACATAATACAATCAGAAATACCGAACATACCGTAATAAACAGCGAGTTCAGGAAAGCAGAGAAAAAGCCAATCTGCTCAATACCCCTCGTATAATTGTCCAGCCCTACAAAGAATTTTCCTGTCGCAAGCGTAAACGGATGATTGCTGATTGCTGATTTTTTCTTAAAAGAGTTCATCAACACAATAAAAATCGGGCTTACCCATATGATAGAAATCACGGAAAAAATAACCGTCATAAGCGTTCCATGTTTTGCTTTTCTTACACCCATTATTGCTGCACCTCCTTCTGTCTCGTAAGACCTAACTGAACGATTGCAATCAATGCAACTAAAATAAAGAAGATAACCGCTTTCGCCTGACCTACGCCTTCCCAGCCGTTCCTACCGTAGAACGTACTGAAAATATTCAAAGCAAGCATTTCTGATTTGTCGGAAGGAGCGCCCGCCGTTAAAGCAAGGTTCTGGTCAAACAATTTAAAGGAATTGGTCAGGGTCAGGAAAGAACAGATTGTAATGGAAGGCATTACCATCGGAATCGTTACTTTCGTCAAAACCTGTCTGTCCGTCGCGCCGTCAATCTTCGCCGCCTCTATCAAATCGCCGGGGATATTCTGGATACCTGCAATATAAATAATCATCATATATCCAATCTGCTGCCAGTTCATCAAAATAACCAGTCCCCAGAAACCATACATTTCCGAGTAGGTCAAAGTACGTTCAAAGTATAATAAGATACCGTTCAGAATCAACTGCCATATATAACCAAGGACAATACCGCCGATTAAGTTTGGCATGAAAAAGACTGTCCTGAAAACATTAGTGCCCTTAATTCCTTTTGTCAGAAGCATCGCAATCGCAAATGCAATTACATTAATCGTAAGAACGGATACAATCGTAAACAATGCCGTATACCAGAGTGCGTGTACAAATGTTCCGTCGGAAAATACTCTCACATAATTGGAAATACCGATAAATTTGGCGTCGTTAATTGTAGTAAAATTGCAAAACGACAGATAGATTCCCATGATAAAAGGAATGATGAATCCGATTGTAAATGCAATCAATGTAGGTAATGCAAAAACCACAAAATATTTCTTAATTGATTTTTCCATATTCCCTCTCCTTTCTGCTATCCCCTTCTAAACTTTGTGTTAAAAAGGGGGTGAGTGGCAATCACTCACCCCTTCTCCTTTTGGTTGTTTCTTTTTGTCTTAATAGAGAATCTGTATTCAATCTTAGTTATTTACTGCTTCGTACTCTGTCTTCCAACCATCTACGAATGCAGTTTCTACTGC
This sequence comes from Blautia sp., assembly GCA_023664455.1. Classification (GTDB taxonomy): domain Bacteria; phylum Bacillota; class Clostridia; order Lachnospirales; family Lachnospiraceae; genus UBA3282. The sequence continues at coordinate 19,182 of JAMPFM010000014.1, read as the reverse complement.
AGACCATTCGCCTGTTCCCTGTGCATACTCAAGTAATGCATTACCTACGCCGTCTTTCCAGTTCTCAGAAGGCATTGTGGTGAATGTCCATGCTACGGAAGTCTTACCATTTGCAATATAATCAGCTGCTGCATTCAGTAACGGGTTGTTTGCTGTATAACCATCATCGAATGTTGAGAACGGTGTAACAAATCCCATGTCGTTTGCCATAGAATTTCTACCTGTATCAGAAGTTACAACCCAGTTCAGGAAATCAGCCGTTGCCTGGATATCAGCTTCGGAAGCGTTCTTGTTGATACACCAGTAGTTCTCGGAACCTGTGCAAAGACCCTGATTCTCTTCGCCGTCTACACCAATGAAGATAGGAAGCATTCCTAAATCATCATCTGTTAAATCATCCTGTGTGATATCATTGTATGCCCATGTACCGTTCTGATAGAATACTGCCATACCTGTAGCAAATTCTGCTGCTGCATCGTCGCCTGTCTTGCTGGATAACAATGCCGGTGCGCATGTGGAATCTGTAATGTATAAATCCCAAATCTGTTTGTAGTTGTCTAAATAAGTTCCTTCGATTGCGTCAGTAGAACCAATTCCTTTACTCTGATATTCATAGTAAATAGGAAGGTTTGCAAGGTGTGTTTTGAATCTCCAGTCAGAAGAAGAATCCATACCTGCGGAAGTAAATGCGCCGTCAACGCCCAGTTCATCTTTACGAGCCTGGATATCGTCAGCAACTGCCTTTAACGTATCAAAGCTTGTGATTTCAGAAGCGTCTGCGATTACCGCGCCGTCTAATGCACAATAATCAGCAAGCAGCGTCTTATTGTAGATGATACCATATGTCTCGATAACATATGCGATACCTGTTACTGCGTCGCCTTCTTTTAATACGAAGTCATCGCTCTTTACATGGCTGTATAAATCTGTGCCGGATAAATCATAGCAGTAATCTTTCCATGTAGCCATACCTACAGGTCCGTTTACCTGGAATAAGGTAGGAGCTTCTGTCTTAGCCATCTCGGATTTCAGAGTCTGCTCATAAGTTCCGGATGCTGCTGTAATAACCGTTACCGGTACTCCGGTTTCTTCTGTGTAAGTTGCAGCCAGTTCCTGCCACTGTGCATCCTGCTCAGGTTTGAAGTTCAGATAATAAACAGCGCCTTCGCCTGATGCTACAGAAGAGCCATCGTCTGAACCAGCGTCGTCCGCAGCTGCATCATCTGTACCTGCATCATCTGTTGTGCCGGCGTCATCCGTACCTGCATCACTGCTCGGAGTAGAAGAGTCACCAGAACCGCCATCACCGCAGCCTACTAATAAAGTAGATACTACGGAAGCACAAAGTAACATACTAACGAGTTTCTTTTTCATAATTTCTGTACCTTTCCCTTTCTGTGTAAAGACTAAGTTATCGGCCGACGTCACACGTTTCGTCTGGCCGGCGTCAGAGCCGTTTCTGGAAACGTTACCGGAAACGTTTCTGAATCTTTATCACAATCATAACACTATTATTTTGCTTTGTCTATAAAAATTTAAAAACTATTGAAATTTTAGTAGTAATAGTGAATTTTCACCTATTGAATTTAGTACTTTTGTACAAGAAATGGTATCATGTCCCGCACAGATGAAAAAATCAGATGTGGCATCACACCGGAAGTTCCCACATCAGAAAGCGCCGCTTCCCCGCTTAGGACAAGAATGCTTTTTAATCCATTGTTCCTGCCCGTTGCAATATCAGTATAAAGCCGGTCCCCTACCATCGCCGTCTCTTCCCGTTTTATTCCCGTCCGCTGTACCAGATACTCTACAATATCGCCGTTCGGTTTCCCGATAATCCTATCTGGATAGCGGAAGGCGGACGCATGAATCAATTCATGTATCGCTCCTATATCGGGGATGAATCCTGTCTCTGTCGGACAGTTATAATCCGGGTGCGTGGCAAGATAGGGGAGTCCTTCCCGGACAAAATCGCACACCTTACACAATTTCTCATAAGTAAGGGAAGTATCGAACGCGGTCATTACCACTTCCGGCTTTTCATCGTCCAGTAAAATGCCCGCCTGTTCAAACTCCGCCTGTAACAGGGGATTGCCTAGTAAAAAAACTTTCCTGCCGGGAAAATGCTTCTGTAAATAAGAAATTGCCGCCTGTCCCGACGTGACAATCTGCTCCGGTCTCACCTCCCATCCCATGCGATATAGCTTCTTCACATAAGCTTCCGCATTTTTGGATGAATTATTCGTCAAAAACACATATTGCCGCCCGGATTCTTCTATTTTCCGTAAAAATTCCTGTGCGCCTTCTATCCATTTTTCACCCAGATAAACCGTTCCGTCCATGTCCAGGGCGAAACAGCGGATTTTGTCCAGGATATGGTCTGGATCCTGGTTTACCTCGGGGGTGGGGGTGTTTGTGGGGATGGGGTTGCTCATAAATGAGGGTCCTTTCTTTGGGTTGGCATGTGCGGATAGTGCGGGGCTTTGCCGCCATCTTATTATAGCATGTTTCGCTTTTTTTGCACAGATATAAATCCTGCGAAGGTTCTTGAAAAACGCCGACCGGATATGGTACTATAAATATCAGATACGGCGTTACCAGACACGGCATAAAATCTGTAAAAATGTAAAGTGGACGTGTCCTTGGAATAATTCATGCCGGCGCAGTTTTCAATTATAAAACACAAAAATAAAATACAAGGCATTGACCGGATGGGTCAGTGCGGAAATGAGGTCAATATGAAAGAAAAACTATATACTATCCCGTTAAATGACGCAATCAACGCCGGCGATGAATGTCCTTTCTGCTATATTGAGAGAAATGTGGAACAGGACTTGCTGGACTTCACATTAGGCTCCGGCTCCTCTTATATGGAAAGCGATGTCCGGGAAGCCACCGATAAAGCGGGCTTTTGCCGGATGCATTTCAAGAAGATGTTTGATTACGGCAACACCCTCGGAAATGCCTGGATTCTCAAAACTCATTATGTGCAGATGAACCGTGAGATGAAAGCGCAGTTTAAAAGCTACAAACCCGGCAAGTCTTCCCTGAAAGATAAACTGAAAAAACAAACCGAATGCACAAATCCCATTGGCGTCTGGGTCGCGGAAAAAGAAGAATCCTGCTATATCTGCAACCGTTTCCGGGACACCTATGAGCGCTATCTGGACACTTTTTTCGTCATGTATAAAAAAGATGCGGAATTTCGTGAAAAAATCCAGAACAGCAAAGGATTCTGCCTGCACCATTTCGGCGATTTGTGCAACGCTGCAGAGAGCCGCTTAAACGATAAAGAGAAAGCGGATTTCTTTGAGATGAGCTTCCGTCTGATGGAAACAAATATGGAGCGGCTTGCCGAGGACGTATCCTGGCTTGTTGAGAAATTCGACTATCGCAACAAAGACGCGGACTGGAAAAATTCAAAAGACGCCATCCAGCGGGGGATGCAGAAGCTGAAAGGCGGGTATCCGGCGGATGCGCCTTATAAAATGAATAAATAAGAAAACCCTTTTGATACCCCAATTTTATAGCAAAAGCGCCGACAATCGCCGGCGCTTTTTATGTTGTATAAATTGTGTGGTATTCTGGGTTTCTACATGGCATCGGAAGAATTGTCGTTCTCATCGGAAGCATCCTCATCGTCAAAGAACTCTTCTACTTTTTCCTCTGTATCGCTTGCAGCCTTTTCTACCGTACCAACGATTTTATCTTTCGCTTCCGCTTTTGCCGCCGTAAGACCTTCCTTGAATCCTTCCGACGCTTCTTCGGCCTTCTCTTCTGTCTTGTCCGCCGTATCAGCCGCTTTCGTCAAATCCAGATCAACATATTTCCTATCCGCCTCGGTATTGCCGGCAGATTCTTCGTCGTCCAAATCATCATCGAAATCATCATAATCGTCCTCGTCGTCCAGACTATCTTCCGTCAAAACATCATTCTTCTTCAGAAAATAGTATGCACCTGCTGCAAGTGCGCCCAAAGTTGCCGTTGTCATTAAAAACTTACCAAATTTCTTCGCCATGGGGCAGTCTCCTTTCGATTTTCACCGTTTCTATTCTTTTACCAATATATTAATACTATTTTGCGAAAATGAAAAGAGAATATGTACAAAAAAGATGGATTTTTTTTACAAAATGTATTCACATACAACATCTTGTGCTTTCAAAAAAAGCAGGAACTAGTTTTTTGAAATTATTGAATCGCCTTCGGTTTTATGTTATATTAAAATTCGACTCATAAAGTCAATATATATCATTTTTTGACCTATCGTTTCATGCCAATAATAATGTGCACTTCATTTTAGAAAGGACCCCTGATGAACGAGAAATTTTTTGATTTGAAAAAAGAAAAACAGGACAGAATGATTAATGCTTCCCTGAAAATTTTTGCCCTGAACGGCTATAAACATGCAAGTACGGACGATATCGTTTCTGACGCCGGTATCAGTAAAGGGCTGTTATTCCATTATTTCGGAAGTAAGCTGGGATTATATTCCTTTCTTTATGACTATAGTGTCAGATTTATGAAACTGGAATTGACCAGAGGAGTCGCTGAAAACGCTACCGATTATTTTGAGATCCGTAAACAAATTGAGGCAGCAAAACTGCAGGTTTTGAAAAATTATCCATATATGCAGCGCTTTCTCGACCGCTGCCAATCGGAAAATGTCAAAGAAGCGCTTCTTGCTACCGAGGAACAGCGCGCCGTCCTGCCGGAAGTATACGCAGATATCATGAACAGAGCCAATCAGGGTCTTTTTGCAGACGGAGTGGATATCAGGAAACTGGATACCATGCTGGAATATACGATACGGGGGCTGATGACGGCACATTTTGAGGAGCTGTCCTTCAACCCGGAAATGTTATATGAAGAAACGGTAGGCTATCTCGATATGATTAAGAAGATGGCGTACAAAAAGTGAATATTGGCGCACACAAATTGAATATTCCACAAATGGAAAGAATGTTGATACATTTTCCCTAAAAGTAACTCGACTTAAATACAAGAAAGCGTTCCCAAAGTCGTCTGGACCAAAGGAACGCCTTCTTTTTATTTTTCTCTTACACTTTTATTTCTTCGCCGCGTTTTTCTCCCTTACTTTTTTCACCAACATCTCTTTGATGGTTCTCGCCTTATCTTTCATACGGGGATTGGCCGAAGGTGAAGTTATGATAGTGGCTATCAGCCTATTTGCCACGTCGTACTGTTCAAAGCGCATCGCCGTTACGGATATCAGATAGTCTACTGTCGTCTCGTCCATGCCGCACATGGGGAAACTTTCGGTCTGTCTTGCGGACAAAAAGCCTTCCAGCGCGTTGTGCAGGAAATTATTTTCCTCTTCGTCTATCTGCTGTTTCTGCTGTTCATAGTCCGGCGCCTCTTTATCCAGATGTTCGCCTTTTCCGCGCAGAAGCCATGCCGTTTTCAGACAGATATACGCTTTCTCACTGGGTTTCGCCTGTTTAACAATTGCGTTAACCAATGTCAGTTTATAACGCTCCAGTGCATCGTCATAAGTATAAAACTCTTTCTCTTCCTGCGGTTTAAAAGAAGCGGAAATTTTTTCTTTGATATTCTTCGCCTGCGGAGATGTTACGAATTTGAAAAATCTGCTTAAAGCGGCATATCCGCAATGAGGACACATAACGATATCATATTTCAACAAATCCACCTGGTCATACTTGGGGCGTAAGTCCATATCAGTACCCGCTAGTTTTACTTTGCCGACTTTAACGGTCCTCGCCTTAAATTGTCCGTTGCAGACCGGGCAGGTATAGGATTTATCAAAAAGATAATCCGGTTCCTGCATCACCGGAGCCGCGCTTTTGCCCTCTTTGCCCGCTTCGGGTTTTTCCGGCTCCTCATATAAATTCATATTTTCCAGATTGCCCAGTCCGAACTGACCCAATCCCGACAATAAATCTGCCATTGTTACATTCCTCCCAACACTCTTAAATTTAATTATTATTCTATACTTTTGGCAGTACAAAAGAACTTTTTAACGACACAATCCGATTGAATACAAGCGCGCCCGGCCTGGAATCTTTAGAGTCCACACAGAAAAAGCCCTGTCTTACAAACTGGAAGCTGTCATAAATCTTCGCATCCGCTATCGACGGCTCGATACGGCATTCTTCCAATACTGTCAGGGAATTGGGATTCAGATTCAGACTGCCGTCTTCGTTATAAACCCCTTTTTCCTCTTCTATAATATTTTCATAGAGCCGTACCTGCGCCTTCACTGCACAAGACGCCGGAACCCAATGAATCGTACCTTTTACCTTACGTCCGTCCGGGCTGTTTCCGCCTTTCGAGAGCGGGTCGTAAGTACAATGCACTACGGTTACGTTACCATCCCCGTCTTTTTCAAAACCGGTGCAGGTAACAAAATACGCATGCATCAGTCTGACTTCATTACCGGGAAAAAGCCTGAAATACTTCTTCGGGGGTTCTTCCATGAAGTCGTCCCTATCAATATAAAGCTCCCTTTCAAAAGGAACCTCTCTTGTCCCAAGGCTCTCATTTTCCAGATTGTTGGCTACCGTCAGCATTTCTGTCTGTCCTTCGGGATAATTATCAATTATCAGTTTAATCGGGTGCAGCGCCGCCATGACGCGCGGTCTTTTCAGCTTCAAATCTTCCCGGATACAGTATTCTAACATGGAATATTCCGCAGAAGAATTTGCCTTGGATACGCCGCACAAATCCACAAAGCGTCTGATGGATTCCGGCGTAAATCCTCTTCTTCTAAGGGCCGCAATCGATACCAGCCTGGGGTCATCCCAGCCATCCACAATCCCGTCCTCTACCAATTTCTTGATATATCTTTTGCCAGTGACTACGTTGGTCAAATACATTTTGGCAAACTCAATCTGTTTCGGCGGATGAGGATACTCCAATTCTTCCACCACCCAGTTATAAAGCGGTCTGTGATCCTCAAACTCCAGCGTACAGATAGAATGGGTAATGCCTTCAATCGCATCTTCAATCGGATGCGCAAAATCATACATCGGGTAAATGCACCATGTATCCCCCGTGTTATGATGGGATAAGTGCGCCACACGGTACAAAACCGGATCCCTCATATTAATATTGGGGGAAGCCATATCGATTTTGGCCCGCAGGGTTTTCTCACCGTCTGCGTACTGTCCGTTTTTCATTGCTTCAAACAAACGCAGATTCTCTTCCACGCTTCTGTCCCGGTTCGGGTCGTCCTTTCCCGGTTCTGTCAGCGTTCCCCTGTATTCACGCATTTCCTCCGCGCTCAAATCCGATACATAGGCTTTGCCTTTCTGAATCAGTTTCACGGCGCCTTCATACATTTGACCGAAATAGTCAGAGGCAAAAAACAGTCTGTCCTCGTAGTCCGCTCCCAGCCATTCCACATCCGCCTTAATCGACTCGACAAATTCATTCTTTTCTTTCGTCGGATTGGTATCGTCAAAGCGCATATTGAACTTACCGCCATATTTCTCGGCAAGCCCGTAATTCAACAGAATGCTTTTCGCGTGCCCGATATGCAGATAACCATTAGGTTCCGGTGGAAACCGCGTATGCACCGTATCGTATACGCCTTCCGCTAAATCCTTATCAATTATCTGCTCGATGAAATTTTTGGAAATAACTTCTTTTCCTTCTTCCGACACTATTTTTTCATTCTCACTCATAGTCTCTGTTTCCGATATCCCTACAGATTGGATATCATCCACTACCTCCTTTGACCATGTTTTGCCTGCTCACGATTATTATATTACCATAGGAAAGTCAAAATATAAAGCACAAATTCAGAAACAATCCGCTAAATTCCGAAACAACTAACATAAAAACCCAGTTTTGCGACGGTTTTCTCATCAATTATCCGTGCCAAGCTGCCGTCCGGCCTCTTCTCTTAACAGTGTTTCGTCATAAAATGGCGTGCGGTAGATACAGGTCCCGTCCGTCAGATAAATACAGTTTCTGGCTCCGTCTGCCGCAAGGAAACCGTTGATACGTGCAATGATCTCTCCCATATCTGCCTGATTCAAAGCTGCCGTTTCCGCATTCGCATCTTTTTCTACTCCTGTACCCACATCTATATCTGCCTCTGTCTGCTGCCCCATATCATAGAGCAGATAGGCGTCGCTGTTGCCTGCCAGGACATCAAAATCTGCTCCTTTGACCTGAATAAAACTATTTACAGATGCTTCCAGATCGCAAAACGTCCCTGCTTCCGTCAGTTCCTTCTGCGCCGCGTCGAAGGAATATCTTATAATATCCCCGTTTTTATAGACCATATAAAGGGTTCGTCCCGCCTCCGCTTCCTTATCATCAAAGAACAAGGCTTCCACATATGTCGCATTAATCCCTTCCAATTCCTGAAGGCAGTCCTTTTGCCCCTGTCTTAAAGCCTCCAAATCATACAGCCGCAAAACGTCTGCATCTTTAGAAACTGCCACCAGATACCGCATGGAAGAGTCAGTCGCCACTGCATTATTATCCCGAAAAAGCTCTGTATCTTCTATTTCATAAAGCAGGGAGCCGTCCTCTAAATCCCGCGCATACAACGTCCTGCTATTGCGAAAGACGATGTATCGTCCGGTTTCATCCGTTTTCAGATAATCGCCGTATTGTCCGCCCTTTTCATAGAATGCTTTCTGCTCCCCGTTTTCCTCATCCAGTAAATATATGCCATCACCCGTTATCAGTGCAAGGACATTTTTGTCCGGGTAAAAACTCATCCCCTTTAGATGGTTGTCCGCTTCAAAATACCACAATACTTCCCCGGTATCGGTATCCATCATTTCTACATAAGTAGTATACCCCTCCACATAAGAAGATATGGCAAGATACCCGCCATCGCCGCCAAGTACTGCCCCGGCATATCTGTTTTCTGTCTCACAAAGCGGCTCTAAGCGGCTCCCAGCCGCCATCCGGTACAAGGTTATCTTTTTATCCTGATAAGGAAGCGTTACATAATAGCCATCCCCGATTTCAAACATTTTCACATTGGCGGAAGTACAGTTCGGAAAAGTCGTATCTACTAAATCTGTCATAATATTCAAGTTTACATAATGCCATACACCATCCCTTGTAAATACCAGGAATACATCCGTTCCTACATAATTCCCAATCTTCACAATCTCTGAATTAAAGAAAAAATTATCGATATACGCGCCGTTTCGCCTATCCAGGACAACCGCGCCGTCATAGGCGGTGCAGAGCATATAATTGCTGCCTTCTTTAGAAGAGAGCGCTGCTTTATAAAGCCACTGATTCTCACTTACATAAGTCCAGAGGAAGGTATCATCCGCCGCCAGATCACAGGCATAGAGGATTCCGTCCGCGTTGTTATTCCAGATGCTGTCTTCCATACGGAACTCCTCGTTATCGACTACATAGAGAACGCCTTCTGCAAATCTCATGGATTCGACGTCGCTATAAGCAACGGCATACCGGCGGTAAAGCTCCCCTGTTTTGGCATCATAGATTGCCACCAGATTGTCGTCCCCGGATGAAAATGCCATAGCAAACAGGGTTCCCTCTTCATTGAATACCGCGCCGTCTTGAAGGCGAATATCTTTTTCTTGACCAATCTGGTCATTTTCTATCTTTGCGCCGGATAGTTTTCCTGTGGCGTCCACCTTCCCACTTTTGCCCTGTATAAGAATAAATCCGTCCTCTGTGCTGATAACCGCCTTATCGCTTTCTTGTGCATAACCAATCTCAGCAACCTTTTCGCAATCAACATGATATATGACTGTTCCGGTCAGAATATCGTAGCAGTCCACGCCTGTTTCAGAGGGATATAAAAAAGTATCTTCATCCAGAAACGCAATCTCATCTTCACCATGATACAAATCTTTTTCCAGCAGAAAAGAAGCCAGCCGTTCCCCGCTTGCCCCATCCCATACGCATATCATGCCGAAATCATCCATCGTCAGAATCCTGCTGCCCTCTGGGGATATTTCCATGAAATCTATCGTCGTATCCGCCTCTAAAATCCTGTCTGGCAGAATCTGGGAATTGTTTTCATAAACGCGCAGACTTTCCGACAGGGCATAAGCCGCCTTAGCCGTGTAAGGGATATCCTCGTTCACACCGCCCGGAAATGCCTCCAGCGCGGTTTCTATGGCGCCGATTCTATCGCCTTTTTCCAACAAATTTTCCGCCTCTTTGGCCTGGGAAATACAATGATTACGCAGGGCAAGCGCATACTGCGTCTCGATTTCTTCCGCCTGTGCGCTGATTTCTTCCGATTGTAATGTAATCTGTTTGTTCTGTCTGCTGATCTGCAATGCCATCGTCGTGCTGATGAGCCCGAAAAGCAGGCAGACGCCGCTTCCTGCCAGCGACGCCGCCAGAATTTTACGCATTCTCTGTTCCCTGTGGCGCTGTTTCAAATCATCATAGCTGCAGCCAAACATCGGCGCAGCCAGCCGCAGCGTCTCACTCTTTATCTTCTTACGGATTTCTGACTGGCTTTCCCCTCTTACATCCGCCGCCAGCGGCTCCACCGGAATCCGTTTCCTGGAAACGCTGCCGTCTTCTGCAATTTCTTCCTCTTCCCGGTATAGAAGCTCCGGCGGAAAAGAATCTTCCGGTTCGCCTTCTACCAGCGCCAGCAGGATACGCTCCCTGCCATGAAGCTTTAAAAATGTTTCGATTTCCTTTTTACACCATATTGACTCATTCAGTCTGGGAGAACATATGACAATCAGAAACTCCGACTGCTCCAAGGCTTCCATAATGGGGTCCGCAAGATTGCTGACTAACGGCAATTCCTCCTTATCCCGGAAGACCCGCGTGATTCTAGTCTTCGTTACCCCGCCGTCATCCTGCATTCTACGTGCCACATTCCCAGGCAGTTTGAGACTTTCCAGCTGCTTATGCAGATTCTGTGCGACAAAACTGTCAGGTTCCGTATGTCTATAACTGATAAATGCGTCATAGCGCCATGTCTGCTCCATCGTTTGTACTCCCCCCACCTGTACTAATCCGCGTCCTTCCTATCATATGTTTTAAAGAAAATATCCCGTTCCACGACATAGATGTCATGTCTGTCGTCACATCTTACCACCAGATAGTCGCCCGGCTTTCCCAGCATGTATTTTTCCTCATCCCAGGCGGTAAATACTTTGACTCTTGTAGTCAACTCTTTTGCATGGATGTGTGTGCCGCCACTGGCGATGCAGATTTTGGCATAATCCGCAAGATGCAGAACCGTACCGTCGTCCCTATTATGAATCGTAGGCTGATACTCCGTTTTTATCACACAGTCTGCCGCACAATAAGGCTCCTCGGTCAACTCATAAGTCTTTTCAAACTTGCTGATTCTATTAGGGTAGACCTCGCCTTTGATTCCTATCATAATAATTAAATCCGGCTCCACTACCATATCCACATCCCCTTCTAACGTCCTGATGGTAATCGGCGTGCCATTCGGCAATACATCCGTCGCCCGGACAAATCCAAGGGGCATCTTTTTCTTCACATAAGACTGCATATCCGAAATGTCAATCTCATATTCTTTCGCCACGATTATCTGGCAGTTGTCAAAATAGTCGTTCAGCCGTTCACTGAAAAACGCTTCCGAATGTAAAGTCGGATATACCTCTTCATACAGCGTCTTACTAATAAACCCGCCCGCCTTCTCATGGTGTCCGCCGCCGGAACCAATTCCTTCCGCCAAGAACGCGGCAAGCTCATTTGCCTGTACTTCTTTCACACAACTGCGCACCGAGAATTTATAACCGTCCTTCCATTCATTATAGACGACGCAGACATAGACCTCCGCCACCTGCAATAAGAAATCGCTGATCAAGCCCAAAATATTCGGGTCACAGGGCTGGGACTTGATAATCGCATAATGGTAATCATCATTATAAATATGCCGAATCAGCGCCACACCTGCAATCTCAAGCTCATCTAAAGACAGATTGGAATTGCGGAACAACTGTATCAGCGTTTTTTCACAAGGCAGCGCCTCCCGCATATCCATATCCAGCGGATTGAAAATCTCCGCAAACTGATTCGTATCCGTATAAAGCCCGTAATAAAGCGCTGTCCCCAGCTTGGTATCCTTCACTTCAAAGCCTTCCTCCCGCAGCATTTTCCAGACCAGCGTAGAACAACTGCCCAGCCCCGGATTGATTTCGCTCAGTACGACGCTGTGGTTTTCTATCTGATGATGGTCGATAATCGCCACATTTTGGGCCGGTATCCTTGTCACGTTCCCCGCACCGTACTGACAGTCCACCGTCAAAAGCAGCCCTTCCAGTCTGCCCTGCGGCATATCGCGCAGCAAATCTTCCGGGCGTTCGATATACTCAACAGAAATTTCCAGATGCTCTAACATCAGACACAGATTCGATTTCTGAATCCGGCTCCTTCCAAGGTAGACAAGCCGGACGTCTTTGCCAAGCTGCCTGAAATAGGTATACAACGCATAGCCGGATGCAATCGCATCTGCGTCGGGATTGTCGTGACACTGGATCATAATGGGATTATAGGGATTCAAATCAGAAAGTTTCATGCCGGATACCTCGCTTCTCTTTATCGTACTTTCAAACATTATCATTTATCATAACGCGACGGCGCAGGAACCAGCCGCCCTTATACCTTTCTTATCCAGTATATCAATATTGGAGGCGTTTGGCTATCTAAAAATAATCATAATTTCAGCCTCATAATTCAGGCATCTTAAATTTGGGCAGTTAAAAGCTTTTGCCCAAAATTCCTGTATAAAATTGTCAAATTCAGTTGCCAGAAATCTGCGCTTCCTGTAGAATGGAAAAGTGGGCAATTACAAAACTGGATTTACAGGAAAGCCCGCCATGCAGGAGGAATAGATCATGAAAAAGACCAGTATTTTTAAACAATTACTGATACCGATGATTGCAATCGTATGCGCCCTGGCGCTATGCCTGACGGGAATTGTCGTATCGGTTTTCGCCAAGTCCTATGAAACGGAAATTTACGGACGAAGCCAGGATAAATCGCAGCTTGTGTCCGGTGAAATCGCTACCTTTTTAGATGGGGCATTCGGCGTCACCAAAGAATTGGCGGTCAATCCCAGCATCCTGACGATGGATACGGCAACACAGACCCCGATTCTGGAAGACTGTGTGCGACGTAATTCTTATCTGGAACTGCTTTACATCCAGGGAACGGACGGTATGCAGACAGGACGTTCGTCCGGGGAGCTGGCAGACCGCTCCACGAGATGGTGGTTTACACAGACCATGCAGGAGCAAAAAGACTTTATTTCCAAATCCTATTATTCCGTGAACACCGGAATGCCCTGCACTTCCATCTTTTTTCCCATGTACCGGGATAATGCCCTGGTAGGCATTTTTGCAGTGGACATTAAACTGGATTATTTACAAAGTCTGATTGAAGAATTTTCGGACATGGATAACGGGGAATACTCCTTCGTCATCGATGGGGAAGGCGTCGTCGTGGCGCATCCAGACAGTACCCAGATCGAGGAGCTTTATAACTACAAGCTTATGACGAAAACGGTTTCCCAAAAAGACGCAAACGGGATTCCGTTAACAGACGCAGACGGTAATATCCTGACAGAAGAACAGGCAATCACCGTTTCTAAAGATTATCAGGACATCATTGCTGACGTTATGGCAGGAAACTCTGGAAGCTGTAAAATGAAAAATGATGGGGAATCTTATGTGGTAAGCTATGCTTCCATCCCTCTCAAGGGGGAGTCGGATTCCTGGTCTGTCATAACGCTTCACAAAGAATCCGAAGCCCTCGCGCCGGTATATCGAGTCATTCTGGTGGCTGTCCTAGTCGATTTATTGATTATCCTGATTGCCGTCGTAGTAATCGCGCTGCTTGCCCGCAAACTGACCCAGCCCATCGTCACCATCACCGAACTGATTGGTAACGCTTCCGAAGGCGATTTCACAATCCAGGCGGATGAAAGCAGCCGAAATGAAATCGGCGTTCTTTCAAAGAGTTTCAATAAAATGACTGAAAAAATATCCGCAATCCTGACCAAAATTGCAACGATTACCGGGGAAGTCGTAGAAAGCGCCGACCACTTAAAACAGATTGAAGAAAACATGGATACCGTCAGCCAGGCAGTCCGGGAAATCGCAGACGGCACGGATACACAGAACGCAGACGTAGAACAGGTTGCTACGCAGGAAGAGGAGCTGAATGAAAAGTTCGGACAATTACAGGAAAAGAGCGGACTGCTTCTGGCAAATGCGCAGAATACCATTGTTTCCGGGGAAAACGGCATGAAGAGCGTCAGCGAACTCAAGAAACAAAATGAAGCTGCCGCAAACGGCATGGCGGACGCTTTTATCAAGATTATGGCATTGGAAGAACAGTCCCAGAAAATTTCGGGAATTTTAAGCACGATTAACGAAATATCCTCCCAGACCGGGCTGCTTGCCTTAAACGCATCTATCGAAGCCGCCCGTGCAGGCGAGCACGGCAGGGGATTCGCAGTCGTGGCGGAATCCATCGGAAAACTTGCCTCGGACTCCACCGCCGCAACTGCTGATATCGAAAAGATTATCGATGAACTATGCAAAGACATCTCGGACACCGTGGAAAATATCGAGGCCATCCGCGCAGGCGTGGACGGACAGACTATCGCAGTAGATAAAGTACAGGATACTTTCATGGACTTCCGTTCTTTAGCGGAAAAAACGCGGGAATCCGTTCAGGACATGGAACAATTAGTCGAAGACATCCGCCATTGCGACCGCTCCATTGTAAACGCTGTAGACCGAATCCGGGATATTTCTACCAACACCGCCGGACTGACCGAGAAGGTGGCGTCTTATCTCGAGGAACAGCTGACCGGCATCAAAAATGTAGCAAACCGCATCAATCATCTGTCCGCCGTTTCAGAAGAAATGGAGCAGGACATGTCAAAGTTCAAATTATAAAAAACGGGCGCTGTCTGACAGCGTAAAAACCGGCAAAAGACTTCTGGAATATCGGAAGCGCTTTGCCGGTTTTATTGTTTTCTTAATTTTAAAAATTTTCTACTAGTTTCACACAATAATCAGCAAAATTTGTAAGAAAATAAGCAAAAATAGTTGTTGACATTTGCCATTTTCTGTGAAAGACGGTATACTGTTACTAAAACAGCATACGAAGGAAATAGACAATGAGCGTAATCAAACAACCAAATAATTCTCTGCAGACCACTATGATAAACTATTTCGACTACTGCCAGTACCAAAAACGCCTGGATTCCAAAACACTCAAAGCCTATCGCATCGATTTACGTCAGGCAGCCGACTGTCTTTTTTCCCAATTCCCCATCGACGATTACGCTGACATTACTCCTCTGATGCTGGAAACCTACATTTCTTTTCTGCACAAATCTTATCAGCCTAAAACGGTCAAACGCAAAATTGCGTCCCTGAAAGCCTTTTTTCATTATCTGGAATATCGTGACCTGATCAGCGTCAACCCCTTCAATAAAATTCATACCAGATTCCGGGAACCCGTTATCCTGCCCAAAACAATTCCCCTGCCCACAATAGAACTGTTTTTATCCACCCTCTATGCCCAGAAAAAGGTCGCAAATTCCCCCTATCAAAAGCTCTGCATTCTGCGAGATATCGCCGTAATAGAACTGCTTTTCGCCACCGGAATACGGATTTCCGAACTCTGTTCCCTCAAGCCGCAGGACATCAATCTGGAAGAACGCAGCGTGTTGATTTATGGCAAAGGTTCCAAAGAACGCAAATTACAGCTCGGCAACGAAGCCGTCGTACAGGCGCTTTCACAATACCGGGAAGCAAATAGCCATGCCATGCGTGAATGCGGCTATTTTTTCACCAATAAACTGCACTGCCGCCTTTCGGAGCAGTCCGTCCGCCATATGATTGCCAAATACAGCGACCTGGCTGCCATTGAGCTGCACATCACCCCGCATATGTTCCGGCATTCTTTTGCCACCTGCCTTCTGGAAGCTGACGTAGACATCCGTTATATCCAGGAAATGCTGGGGCACAGCTCCATCCATGTCACGGAAATCTATACTCACGTGGCAATGGCAAAGCAAAAGGATATTCTGACCACGAAGCATCCGAGGAAGGATTTGAGGGTGTAGGAACAGGGGGGATATTTTGTTTTTAGGGATAGGTGTATTGGATAATTAGAAGTTATCCGTCAGATTGCTCATAACACTTTATAAAAATATCATTTATGACAGGAGTTTTAGAAAGATGCTTAATTTTGATGAACTGAAATGTAAAACGATAGGGGTAGTTTATATTTTTGAGGGTGAAGATGCACCGGGATTTGAACATTATCATGTATGGCAGAGTGACATAATTTCAAAATGGTTAATGGCTATTCAGGAATTAAAATGCAGACCATTAATATTAGATGTAAGAACTTTTGTAGATAAAGCTATATCCGGTACTTTACCCCATATAGATTATGTTTTAAATTTAAACTGTGGCAGCTGCGAATTATCTCCAATGGCTCTAGTGCCTTCTATTTGCAGCTTTTTCCATATTCCCTGCATTCCTTGTGACGCAATGACAATACTTACAGGCGAAAATAAGCTAATTTCCAATTTAGTAGCCAAAGCGACAGGTATACCAGTCCCCCAAAATTTAAATCATAATATCTCGGATGGAATTTTCCGACCATTAAATCTGGGGAGCAGCATTGGCGTTAAAAGAGAACCGACTAAACAGGTAAAAGGTCTTTATCAGGAATTTATTAAAGGGTATGATATCACCACTCCAATTGTATATAATCCTCTGACAAAACAGATGGATTTTATGCCGACTGTTTTGTACATTGCAGATAAAGATGATGTAAATTGGTACCTTGGCGAAGAAAATAAAGATACCAGAAGCGGTTTTACCCGTAAAGCCATTAATTCGTTAAGCGAAGAATTACGAGAGAAATATTTAGAATTAGTGCAAAATCTGTCCATTAATACATTTTGTCGTATTGATGCCAGAATCAAATGTAATTCCTCCGCTGATTTGCAATTATTACTTGAAAAGCCTCTTTTATTAGAAGATGTTTATTTTATTGAAATTAATCCAATGCCTACTGTGTGGATTAATAATGCCTTTTCACATTCCTTTTCAGAAATAACAGAAGAATATAGCTTTTATACATATATTAAGGAACTGCAAACTATTGTCCCACAAAGTACACTACACAATTTCCTATTAAGTATTGCCATGTTTGCACTTTCTACAACCATGTAAAAAAGTAAAAAGGATTGAGACCGGTTCTTTCAATAATATCTTTTCTTCTTCCTGTAACTTCGATAACTTTAGGAGGCAGACAGCATTGACTCTTTATCTTGCATTCAGGCCATATCTGATCAAGATAGTCTAATTGTTTTAAAAGCTGTCCACTTCCTAAAAGATTACTTTTTAAACCTTCATTAATCAGCTTAATAATATCATATTGTTGAAGTAATTCTTTTGCCCAGTCTCTGTTTTGCTTCACAGCCACAATAAATAAATTCATGATGTATCTAGCTGAAATGAATGGTAACTGCCCATTAAGTATCATTCCATCATATACCTGAATAAATAAACGCTGTATCTCGGAAAAATCAATTCGTTCCGCATAGTATACCCTTGTTATTAGCCTATTACATAAAATCGCAAAATATTGAACCTGCCGTTCCGGTGTATTTGCGTATTCAAGACCTTTATCAAAAAATTCCAAGGCGCGGTCGGGAAAGGAAGACATCATATATGCAATACCTGTGTTATTATAAAGGTGAGACATACCCACTAGTCCCGGAACATCGTTTAGCGCACTTCCCAGCATAGCAGAAAAATCTCTGGTACTGATTTTCCCATAATCAAACTGGCGAACCAATATATTATTTTGACAATAAATGGCATTATCGGCCATTTCATTTTGGACAAATATCTGATTTGCCTGTGCCAATAATTGATTTTGTTCATTAATTGACTTATTACCAAAAAAATATGCATATTTATAAACATATGCCAATAAAAGCTGACTATCTAATTCCTTTGCGATACTATATGCTTCTTCCATATCTGTACTGCCATAATCATTACAAAATACTCTATATAATTTTGCAATACATAGAAAATTTTTTCTGAGAATATCTTCATTTTCTGATAGGACATTTTGTGTTTCTATTTGACTAATACACTCATTTAAATAATTTTTTATTTCGTTTTTCTCATCACATAATAAATTGGCTCTATACCTTAATAGTCGGGGGGCATACAATTTAATAATAGAATTATCCGCCCATTCCTGATTTAGCAAGACGTCATGTTTAGTCTTTGAACATGTACTAAAGCATTGCATCGCAAAGGCATTAATAAAAGCATTAACATTTTCAGCTCCGGTATTGATTACCCTATGCAGCTCGCATGTTCCGTTGCCTTTTATAAATTTAGCCATTGTTCCATCAGGACATTCAGATAATAATTCTTTTGCCCGATCAAAATCGTTATCTTTTAAAATAATAATAATAGTAGGCGCTAAAAAACTATCTTTATGCAAATTTACTAATTGAGTGATATATTTTTTTATTACCTTCCCTTCCTGTATGATAATCGGATCTATTACCTCTGGCCCTGCGGCCCGATGTTCCTGAGAGCCAAACAACTTATTCAATGCTACAACCACTTCGATAAGATTTATTGGTGAAAACCCGCCAAAACCTATTTTAACCAACTCTGCAATCGGTGGAATTTTTTTCTCAATCCAATCACAAATTCTATTAATCCGTTTTTGAGCGAGCGTGTCGGTATCTATATAATTACTTTTTCCCCGGAAAGATTTAAAATAGGCCAATCCTCGACCTATTGCAAAATCCTGTTCCACAACATAAACTGTAAATTTTTTATTATCTTCTTTAAAATAGGCTCTAATATCTTCCATCTGTTTTTTTCTCTTTTCAATGACGGATAACTTCTAATTATCCTGTATAAGCTTATTCTGTTTCTATGCACTCCGCTACGCCATATGTTTCTTATTTACAATATCTTTACTATATCAAACTTTTATCCAACTTTCAGCAAAATGGCAAAATTTGTCAAAAATCTGGCAAAATTTGCATTCTTTTATCAAAATTGGGGCGATTGCGGTCGATTGCAAACCGAGTTTACAATTTTGTAAATGAGTATCTCCCATCATCTGAAATCCGGCACCGGGCTGACGCCATTCGCAGTAAGTACATGACGCCTAAGC
>JAMPFM010000013.1 GCA_023664455.1 Blautia sp. | reverse complement strand
GATTGTATATTCTGCACAACGGACGGTTGTAAAATCTTAGTTTCGCAATCGCCTATCACCTTTGCATCTGACTAGGCGGATTCATTTCCTTCTTTTATCCGGCGGGCAAGGCTTGTATAACGTCTGTTCTGGTAAGTATTGTCCACCATATCCTGCAATGTAGTCCTGCTGCCAAGAATCGTCACGCAGTTTCGCGCACGCGTCACGCCCGTATAGAGCAGATTGCGGTTAAAAAGCATCCTCGGTCCCGAAAGCAGCGGCATAATCACCGCCGGATATTCGCTGCCCTGGGACTTGTGAATCGTAATGGCATAGGCGTGTTCTATCTCGTCTAACTGCGCGAAAGGATATGTCACCCTCCTATGCTCATCAAATTCCACGACAAGGCTGCGGGTATATTCATTGATTTCCACAATCATGCCCATGTCCCCGTTAAAAACCCCCAGCCCCTTGTCAATGGGGATTCCGTAATTGCTCAACACTTCCCACTCTAGCTGGTAATTGTTCTTAACCTGCATAACCTTATCTTTTTCCCGGTACAGCGTATCGCCGCTTAGATACTCCTTTTTCTGCGATGAGGGCGGATTCAGATATTTCTGTAGAATGTCGTTTAATGTCTCTACACCCAGCTTTCCTTTGCGCATCGGCGTCAGTACCTGGATATCATAAGGCTGCGCTCCCACATAGGGCGGCAGTTTTTCCAGAATCAACTGAATCATGTGCTTATATATGACATTTGTGTCATTTCTCTCTAGGAAAAAGAAATCCCGGCTCTTATTATCCAGCACAATTTCCTGCCCCGCATGAATCCTATGGGCGTTCAGGACGATATCGCTTTCCTCGGCCTGTCTAAAAATCTTCTCTAAGACGACCACCGGGAAACAGCCGCTTTGCAGCAAATCCTGTAAAACCTGTCCGGGTCCCACCGAAGGCAGCTGATTCACATCGCCCACCATAATCAGCCGCGTCCCCACCGCCACGGCGCGAAGCAGCGACTGAAACAAAAATAAATCTACCATCGACATTTCATCAATAATGATCACGTCCGCCTCTAGCGGGTTTTCTTCGTTGCGCTCAAAACGCGCCGTCTTTTCCCCGTTAAACGCGGAACCGCCCAGCTCTAATAATCTATGAATCGTCCGCGCTTCATACCCGGTTGTTTCCGCCATTCTCTTGGCTGCGCGCCCCGTCGGCGCCGCCAGAAAGATATCCATATCTTCGGATAAAAAATAGCGGATAATCGTATTGATAGTGGTCGTTTTCCCAGTTCCCGGTCCGCCGGACAATATCATAATGCCGTTTTGTACGCTTTCTAAAACCGCCTTCTTCTGCAATTCATCCAGCTCGATGCCAAGCTCCGCCTCAAGACTCTCTATTTTCTGAAGAATCCGCTTTTCCTCCGACGGCACACTATCGCTCTGTATGGATAAATTCAAATCGTGCAGCATCTTCGCGCAGTTTAACTCCGCATAATAATAAGTCATGGCATATATTTTTTTCTCCGGCATATCCTCTTCCGGCATTTTGATGACGAGTTTCTTATCCATCGCCAGATTCTGCAGCTGCGGCTCCATCAATCCGACTTCTAAACCTAAGAGTTCTCCCGCCTTCTGCAGCAAAACGCTTTCCGGCAGATAACAATGCCCTTCTGCGCCCGCCTGCAACAGCGTATAGAGCAGCCCGCTCTTAATCCGGTAATCAGAATCCGTATGAATGCCGATTCTGGACGCGATTTCATCAGCAATTTTAAATCCGATTCCTTCGATATCTTCCGCCAGCCGGTAAGGATTCTCTTTCATGATGCCGTATAGATTCATTCCATAGGCTTCATAAATACGGATTGCAAGCGTATTGGAAATCCCATATTTCTGCAGAAAAGTCATTGCGTCCCTGGCGTCTTTTTTCTCATAAACCTGTAGGGCAATCTCTCTTGCCTTGCGCTCGCTGATTCCCTTTATTTCCGCAAGACGCTCCGGCTCCGTTTCCATCACACGAAAAGTATCCTGCCCAAATCTTTTTACAATCCTTGCCGCCAGCGCCTCACCGACACCTTTAATCGCGCCGGAACCAAGATAACGCTCCATACTTTCCACATCGTCCGGCTCTACAACCCGGTAATTCTCTATCTTAAACTGTTTCCCATATATGGGATGTTCCGTATAAGCGCCCTGCGCCTCTATGGTTTCCCCCTGGTCAACCATACGGAAACTTCCTACGCAGGTAATGCTTTCCCCTTCGGAAACAAGACTCAGTACGGTATATCCATTATCGTTATTTCGATAAATGATGTTTTCAATATATCCTTTCACTTTATCCATAAACTATCCCAACCGATGCGCAAACAGGCTGCCCACAGAGCAGCCTGCCTTTATGCTTTATGATTTTGCTTCCATTCGCCGTCAATTCCATCTTATATATCAGGTATCTTCCACCTATAAATCAACCGCTTCCTGATTCCGCTTCATCTGATCGTATAACATCTGTGCAAGGGAATTAGGTCCTGTCCCTTCGGAAGTCATCTGCGTTGCAAGCTCCTGGAACATAGTATCCTTAAAGGTGTTGACCATATTGCTCGCATACCCTTCTTCTTCGCTTTCATCGCCGAAAGGTTTAATGGTTTTCTCCATGCCTTTCAGAATCTGCTCCCACAGATAAGACTCAAACTGTTTACAAGCTTCCAACAGCTCTTCGTCTTCCGTATCTGTCCCTGTCACGGAATTTAATTTTTTCTCTAACGCATCCGTGGCGCTTTTATTCGCATCTACCAGATAATTCGTGTAACCGGATAATCCTGTTATATCCATCCTAACTTCCTCCAATTTCTATCCCCTTACTCCCGCAGTCAACAAATCATGCGGTTATCTGCGGCGGGGCTTTCCTTAACGTTTCAGATTATTCGCCGTATCCATCATGGAATCCGAGGTCGTAATCGCCTTGGAATTCATCTCATACGCACGCTGCGCAACAATCAGATTCACCATTTCATCTGCTACAGATACGTTGGAACCTTCCAGATATCCCTGGACAACCCGGCTTCTTTGCAGGTTTGCGTTTGTTTCCTCATTCAACGCCACGCCGCTTGCTGCCGTCGGTCTAAAGAGGGTATCGCCTGTTCTTTCCAGACCGCCCGGATTGTTAAACTGATATAACCCGATTTTCAGACCGATGGGCTGCGGGTTATTCCGCTCATCGGGATAACACACTTCGCCATCCTCCGTGATTGTGATGCGGTTTGCAATATAGTTACGGTTCAAGGTAATCTCTCTTCCCGTCGTCGTCAGCACCGGAAGTCCGTCCTGATTGGTCAGTACCAGACCGCCGTTATTGCCCATCGCCCAGGTGAAGTCACCATTTCTCGTATAATATGTATTGCCGTCTTCCCCTCTGAGTGCGAAGAAACCGTCGCCGCCGATGGCAAATGAAGTATTGCTTTCCGATGCAAGGAAACTTCCCGGTGTGAAAATATTATTGATAGAAGACGTCCGCACACCCAGACCGACTTGGGAAGTCGTGGGTTTCGGGTCGCCGTTCGCCGTCGTCGTCCTTGTCTGCAACGTCTGATAAAGCAAAGATTTAAACTCCGCCTTCTGTGCCCTATATCCCGCAGAATTGACATTCGCCAGATTGTTGGCAATCGTATCTACATTTGTCTGCTGTGCATTCATGCCGGTTGCTGCAGACCATAAACTCCTAACCATATTTTACTGCCCCTTTCCCATTATACTTTGCCGTTCTGATTGACGGCAGGTTCTAACGTAGAATCATAAGTCGTAATGACTTTCTGATTTGCTTCGTACTGTCTCTGAATCGTAATCATATTGACCATTTCTGTGACAACGGATAAATTTGCCATTTCCAGATAGCCGGAGCGGACTTCTGTTTCCGCCTCAATGATTTCTGCACCGTCCACCGGCTGGAAATAATTCTCGCCGTACCGTTCCAGATAATCGTAATTCTCAAAATCTGTCAGCTGAATACTGTCCACATAGGTATCATCCTGATAAATATTGCCCCCTCTGTCTATCGTCACTTCCAAATTGGGGTCAATCCGAATATGCCTTCCGCTTTCATTTAACAGATAATCGCCGTCCTGGGTCACGATATCGCCCTGCGTGGTCATCGTAAAATTACCGTCCCGCGTATACTTGGTGGAAGTCTCACCCGCTTTATTCGTATATTCTACTGTAAAAAAGCCATTCCCGGTCAGCGCCAAATCCAAGTCATTGCCCGTTACGCGGAAAGGTCCGCCCGAATAATCCACATAGTTTTCACCTGTTTTAACGCCCAGCGTCATATTGCCGATACGCTTTGGTAAATTCCCCGGCTCCGAAGTGTCTTTAATTTTATAGGCGAGCACGCTGTCAAAAGACTGGCTGGTCGCGCCTTCTTTCTTAAAGCCGACGGTTGACGCATTCGCCAGGTTATTCGTCATGACGTCCATCCTGTGCTGCTCATTAATCATGCCTGTATAGGCAGTGTATAAACCTTTAAGCATCTAAATCCTCCACTTTCATCAGCCCGCATAGAAAATACAGGGCTGTTTTTTCTATCAATCTTCCCGATAGCCCGCCAGAAATTCCACATATTTGCCGGTTCCTATCGCAACCGCCGTCATGGGGTCTTCTGCCGTCATCGTATTGATTCCTGTTTTATCCGCAATCAAATCTTCTAATCCCCGCAGCAGACTTCCGCCGCCAGTCAGCACGATGCCTCTGTCTGCGATATCCGCCGCAAGCTCCGGCGGTGTCTTTTCCAAAACGCTGTGAATGGACTCTACAATCTGTACCGTCGTCTCGTGCAGCGCCTCTTCCGTCTCTTCCGAAGATACCTTTACGGTACGGGGAAGTCCGGTTACAAGGTTTCTACCCCTGACGTCCAGATAATCCACTTCTGCTCTCTTATAAGCGGAACCGATTTTGATTTTCAAATCTTCCGCCGTTCTCTCACCGATTAAGAGATTGTGTTTTTTACGCATATAACGCACAATCGCCTCGTCGAAGTCATCGCCCGCGATTTTGATGGAAGCGCTGACAACAGTGCCCCCCAAAGAAATAACTGCAATATCGGAAGTGCCGCCCCCGATATCCACAATCATATTGCCGCAAGGCTTGGCAATGTCAATTCCCGCGCCGATAGCCGCCGCAATCGGCTCTTCTATGATAGATACTTCCCTGGCTCCCGCCTGGTAAGTTGCATCTTCTACCGCTTTCTTCTCAACTTCCGTAACGCCGCTGGGCACGCATACCGCAATGCGCGGTTTTCTGAAAGATTTCCGCCCAAGCGCTTTCTGGATGAAATATTTCATCATCTTCTCAGTGACCTGATAATCTGAAATAACGCCCTGACGCAGCGGTCTGACCGCTACAATATTGCCCGGCGTCCTTCCTAACATCAATCTGGCGTCTTCACCGATTGCCTTAATTTTATTGGTATCTCTATCAAAAGCCACAACGGAAGGTTCTTTTAAAACAACGCCCTTCCCCCTGATATAAACCAAGATACTGGCTGTCCCCAAATCAATCCCGATATCTGTGTACTGCATTTTATGTGTCCCCTTTCTTTCGGTATCTATATACATAATTGCCAATTACCATCAAACTAAACATCAACGCCCGGATAGAATGGCGCAGTTTGCTGCATACATTATAACCTAAAGAAAGAGTTTTTCAAAGGGATTTTATAAATTTTTTAAAATTTAAAAAAATAGATGCCAAAATCAGAACAGTTCCCTCTGTTCCGTCTCAGCATCCATGCCTGTTATAGTTATCGGCAGCGGGGGCGGATTTCTTAACCCCTGTGCAGCATTTTTTTAATATAAATTCCAGTATAAGAATCCGGGTTTGCCGCTACCTGCTCCGGCGTGCCTTCCGCGATAACCTGCCCGCCGCCGTCGCCGCCTTCCGGTCCTAAGTCGATGATATAATCCGCCGTTTTAATCACATCCAGATTGTGCTCGATAACCACGACGGTATTGCCCCCGTCAGCAAGTTTATGCAGGATATCCACCAATTTATGCACGTCCGCAAAATGCAGCCCCGTAGTCGGCTCGTCCAGAATATAAATCGTCTTCCCGGTACTTTTCCGGCTTAACTCCGTTGCCAGCTTGATACGCTGCGCTTCCCCGCCTGACAAGGTAGTGGACGGCTGCCCCAGCTTCGCATAAGAAAGTCCCACGTCATAGAGCGTCTCTATTTTCCGTTTAATGGATTGGACGTTTTCAAAAAACGGCACCGCTTCTTCCACCGTCATATCCAGCACGTCAAAAATATTTTTTCCCTTATACTTCACGTCCAGCGTTTCCCTGTTATAGCGTTTGCCGCCGCAGACTTCGCAAGGTACATAGACGTCCGGTAAAAAATGCATCTCGATTTTGATGATACCGTCCCCGCTGCACGCCTCGCAGCGCCCGCCTTTTACGTTGAAACTAAAGCGGCCTTTCTTATAGCCTTTTGCCTTGGCGTCCACCGTCGCCGCAAATAAATCCCGGATTTGGTCGAATACACCCGTATAGGTCGCCGGGTTGGAGCGGGGCGTCCTGCCAATCGGCGATTGGTCGATGGCGATGACCTTATCCAGCTGCTCGATACCGAGGATATCCTGATGCTTCCCCGGTATGGTTCTGGCACGGTTTAAGTCTCTCGCCAGGCGTTTATAAAGGATTTCATTGACAAGGGAGCTTTTCCCAGAACCTGACACGCCTGTCACACATGTCACGACGCCCAGCGGAAATTTCACATTTATTTTTTTCAGATTATTCTCTTCCGCACCCTTTACCGTAAGCCAGCCGCTCGGTTTTCTCCGAAAGCCCGGTACCGGAATCTGCAGCTTTCCGCTCAAGTACTGCCCCGTCACGGATTCTTCCACCTGCATAATCTCTTGCGCCGTACCCGTGGCAACGACTTCCCCGCCGTGGGAACCGGCGCCTGGTCCGATATCTACGATATAATCCGCCGCATACATCGTATCCTCATCATGTTCCACGACCACCAGCGTATTGCCCATATCTTTCAGATTCTTCAACGCGGCTATCAGTTTATCGTTATCTCTCTGATGCAATCCGATGCTGGGTTCATCCAGAATGTAGCAGACTCCCACGAGTCCCGACCCAATCTGCGTCGCCAGCCGGATTCTCTGCGCCTCCCCGCCGGAAAGCGTGCCGGTGGCTCTGGACAAAGCAAGGTATTCCAGTCCCACCTCAATCAGAAAGCCGACTCTTGCATGAATTTCCTTCAAAATCCTCTTTCCAATTAATTTCTGCTGCTGCGTCAAATCCATATCCCCGATAAACTGATACAGCTCTTTGATTGACATGGACGTAATTTCGTATATATTTTTATCGCAAACTGTCACTGCCAGAGACTCTTTTTTCAGACGCATTCCCTTACATTCCCGACAGGGGGTAATCCGCATAAACGTCTCGTATTCCTGTTTCGTAATCTCGGAAGCTGTTTCCCGGTATCTGCGCTCCACATTTTTAATCAGTCCCTCAAACGCAACCGGATAGACGCCTTCCCCGCGCTGCCCCTTATAGTGCACATTTACCTTTCTTCCGTTCGTGCCATGAATCAGCATCCACTGAATATCTTCAGGCAGCTTTTCAAAGGGCGTATCCAGACGAAATCCATACTCTTTGGCAAGCGCCTGTAAAAGCGCATTCGTAAAGCTGCCCTCGCTGCCGCTGGACTGCCATCCCAATACGACAATCGCACCGTCCTGTAAACTCAGTCTCTTATCGGGTATCATCAAATTTTCGTCAAATTCCATCTTATAGCCCAGTCCGGTACACTCCGGGCAGGCGCCAAAAGGATTGTTAAAAGAAAAGCTCCTCGGCTCAATCTCGCCCACGCTGACGCCACAGTCCGGGCAGGCAAAATTTTCACTGAAAGTCATCGGCTCGCCATCAATCACATCCAATACCATCAGCCCTTCCGTAAGCCCCAGCACATTCTCTATGGAATCCGCCAGACGCCGCTCGATGCCTTCCTTCACGACGAGTCTGTCCACCACGATTTCTATGTTATGCTTGATATTCTTATCCAGTTTAATCTCTTCCGACAGTTCGTATAGATTCCCATCTACCCTGACGCGTACATAACCACTCTTTTTTGCCCTGTCAAAAACCTTGACATGCTCGCCCTTTCTTCCTCTGACCACTGGCGCAAGCAGTTGTATCTTCGTCCCCTGCGGCATGGAAAGAATCTGATCCACCATCTGATCCACTGTCTGCCGTTTAATTTCCTTCCCGCAGTTAGGACAGTGAGGAATGCCGATTCTCGCATACAGAAGCCGGAAATAATCATAGATTTCCGTAACTGTGCCCACCGTAGAACGGGGATTCCGGTTGGTAGATTTCTGGTCGATGGATATCGCCGGCGAAAGTCCTTCGATTTTATCTACATTCGGTTTTTCCATCTGTCCTAGAAACTGTCGCGCATAGGAAGAGAGCGACTCCATATATCTGCGCTGCCCTTCCGCATAAATCGTATCGAAAGCCAGTGAGGATTTCCCAGAGCCGGAAAGCCCCGTCAACACCACAAATTCATTCCGGGGAATATCCACATCGATATGTTTCAGATTATGTTCGCTGGCTCCCCGTATTTTTATATATTCCCTTGGACGCATCTTGATTGTCTCTGCCATGTTGTATATTGCTCCTTCCTTTTTCTCTGCGTTTGAACCGTAGCGAGAGCGTACCTGCGTTGGATTGTATATTCTGTACAACGGACAGTTGTAAAATCTTAGTTTCGCAATTACCTACCGCTGTACAATATCTATGCTAGTTGTCTAAATCGCGCAGGATTTTCTTCAATTCCACCATCTTATCCCGCAACTGCGCCGCCGCTTCAAAGTTCAAATCCGCAGCCGCTTTTTTCATCTGCTTTTCTACATTCTTAATCAGTTTTTCCAATTCCTGGCGGCTCATTGATTCAGGGTCTTTCTCGAAACGTACTTCCTCTTTGGCGATAACTTTGGAAATGCTAATCAAATCCCGGACTGCTTTGCGAATCGACTGGGGCGTAATTCCATGTTCCTCATTATATTGCTGCTGGATTTCCCGTCTTCTGTTCGTCTCCGAGATTGCCGCTTCCATCGAATCCGTAATCGTATCAGCATACATGATGACATGTCCATCCACGTTTCGCGCCGCCCGCCCGATAGTCTGTATCAGGGAAGTTTCCGAGCGCAGAAAGCCCTCTTTGTCCGCATCCAGAATCGCCACCAGCGAGATTTCCGGGATATCCAGTCCCTCACGCAACAGATTGATGCCCACCAATACGTCGAATACATCCAGCCGCATATCGCGGATGATTTCCGCCCGTTCCAGCGTATCGATGTCAGAATGCAGGTATTTCACACGAACCCCCACATCACTCATATAAGCGGTCAAATCCTCCGCCATCCGCTTGGTCAGCGTCGTTACCAATACTTTATTTTTCTTCTCAACCACTTTGTTAATCTCAGATATTAAATCGTCTATCTGCCCCTCTACGGGTCTGACCACCACTTCCGGGTCTAAAAGTCCCGTAGGACGGATAATCTGCTCCGTGCGGAAAAGCTCATGCGCCGCTTCATACTCGGAAGGCGTCGCCGAGACAAACAACATCTGATCGATATGCTGCTCAAATTCCTCAAAATTAAGAGGACGGTTGTCCAACGCGGATGGCAGTCTGAACCCATAATCCACAAGCGTCGTCTTCCGGGAACGGTCGCCCGCATACATTCCCCTTATCTGGGGCACCGTCATATGGGACTCGTCGATGATAATCAGATAGTCGTCCTTAAAATAATCCATCAGCGTAAACGGCGGCTCCCCCGGCGCCATACCGTTTAAATGCCGGGAATAATTCTCGATGCCGGAACAAAAACCTGTTTCACGAAGCATCTCTATATCAAAGTTCGTGCGCTCCGCAATTCTCTGCGCCTCTAACAGCTTATCCTCTCCCTTGAAATACCTGACCTGCGCCTCCATCTCCGTTTCTATGTTTTTACATGCCGCCCGTATTTTTTCCTGGGGAACCACATAATGGGAAGCCGGAAAAATGGCGATATGCTCCAATGTGGCGTGCACCTGTCCCGTCAAAGGATCCGTCTGGGCGATTCTGTCTATCTCATCCCCAAAAAATTCTATCCTTATCAGATAGTCGCCACCCTCCGCCGGATAGATTTCCAGTACGTCCCCTCTGACGCGAAAACACCCGCGCTCCATATCCATATCGTTCCGGCTATACTGCATGTCAATCAATTCCCGGATGACCTGATCCCTGTCCTTCGCCATCCCCGGACGCAGCGACACAATCATTTCCTCATAAGTTTCCGGACTGCCCAATCCGTAAATACAGGAAACGCTAGCAATGACCACCACGTCCCTCCGCTCCGTCAGCGAAGCTGTGGCAGATAACCTCAGCCTGTCAATTTCATCATTGACTGCAGAATCCTTCGCAATATAAGTATCTGTAGACGGTACATACGCCTCCGGCTGATAATAATCATAATAGGACACAAAATACTCGACCGCGTTTTCAGGGAAAAACTCCTTGAACTCGCCGTAGAGCTGTCCTGCCAACGTTTTATTGTGTGCAATCACGAGCGTTGGTTTATTTAACGCCGCGATAATATTTGCCATCGTAAAAGTCTTACCGGAACCGGTAACGCCTAACAGCGTCTGGAACTGGTTGCCTTGCCTGAAACCTTCCACTAAGGCTTCAATGGCAGCGGGCTGGTCGCCGGTGGGCTGGTATTCGCTGTGTAATTTGAAATGATCCATATGCAATTCCTTTTGTATTTTCGAGTCTGCGTCTATTATACCAAAGAGAATTTAAAATGTACATACCAAAATCGAACTTTTGTTCTTTTTCCAGAAAGTTTCTGCGTTGTCATTGGTCTTTCCATTTCCCGCCTCCTTTTCCTGCTAAACGTCAAAAATCCCCGCGTCGGTAACGACACGAGAATCTTCATTATAGTATCATATTCATAATATATAGTTGCAACGGTAACTTATACGTTCCAATGGATGAAAATCCTGGGTTAACATCATAAATCGATTTATACTGAAATGATACATGGTTCTTTATAATACGGAATCAATGAATCGTGCGTCAGAAATTTCATATTCTCTATTTTTGCCTGACATATAAGAATGCGATCAAACGGATCTTTATGTTTCGGAGCATCTTCTGACAATTTAAGCGTCTTTAAAGCAAATACATGCCTTTTATTAAGTGGAAGTTCACGAAATCCAGCCATTTCACAGCACTTGGCAAATACCTCCCCATCAGCAATACCTAAATCCGGTCGGGCAATGGCTTTAATAGCGATTTCCCAAACTGAAGCTGTACTATAGAAAAATTCATTCTCACTGTCACTTAGAATATCGTGTGCTTTTTCCGGTAACTGCTCTGTATCAAATACTGACCACATAGCGATATGTGTATCGACTAATATCCTCATCCGCCATTCACTCCAAACATTTCAGCAATTTCGTCATTACATTCATCAATGTCATGCCCATCAGCAATATATTTCATTCCATTAAACAAACCCAGTTTAATTCCGCTCTTTTCCGAATTATTTGTAGGATTCTTTTCTATGCTGATATTGCGTTCCTTTTTCCGCTTTTCAGAAAGAAACTGAATATAATTTATTGCCATTTCATAATCTTCTTTTTCCAGTGTATTTAGCATATCGCTTACTTGCAATGCTGCTGATACCATATGATCATCTCCTCACTCTTTTTACACTACACCTTCTCATCTCTTCGTAGTAATTATCTTTCCTTATAATTTATTTTTATTATACCACCAATTTTTATATCTGACACGTAAAAAACGTCCGTCTGAAAAATTCCTTAAACTCGCCGTAGGGCTGTCCGGCGAGCGCCGTATTGTGTGCAATCACGAGCGTTGGTTTACTTAACGCCGCGATAGTATCCGCCATCCGGGTTTTCATTATAGCATATACAGAGAAAAAAGTACAGATCAAAATCGAACTTTTGTTCTGTGCTTTTATCCTGGATTTTTAAACTTAACTGGCTTACTTGACCATATTCTTCAACAGCAAAGCCTTTTCAATGCTCCCCTCTACTTTCAGCTTCCCTAATGTAAATGCTGCGACCGGATCTGTTTGCCCTGAAATAATCTTAAATAGCACATCTGCCTTACAGGTAAAAAGTACATCCCTGTCAAATAATGGTTCTTGCAAATCCCTTCCTTACCTATTGCTTCTACTCCATGCCTTCCGGCTTCTTAATCTGATTCAGCTTTGTATTGAGACCTAAGAGCGTTTCTTTTGAAATACCGCCTTCTACCATCATACCCATCATGCCCGCCATGCGGGCTACCGTAAACCCATTCATCATCTGCATTAAACCTTCCGACATCTCAAAGTCTGCCGGTTTTGCGGCTTCGCCGCCTCCGCCCATCAAACTCTTCATCAAGCCGCCGAAAAGCATTGCTCCCTCCGGGCTCTTCATGATATCGCCGATCGTATCGTTAATGGAATAGCAGCCGTCAACCTCTGTGATATCAAACCAGTTAATAATCGCGCCCTGTTCCTTCATCCTGTAATCCTCATTAAACGTATCCACTTTGCGGATGACACTTTCATCACGGCACGCTCCCGCCACAGCTTCCAATTTGATCGTTCCATTATTCGGCACCTCAAAGCGGAAGAAATGATCCGCCGCCGTCTTTTTGCCAAGGCTTACGCCGTTTGCAAACAGCTCCACTTCCGGGAGATTAGAGTATACTGTTACCTTGGTCAGCTCTTCCACTCTGTCCACATATCGTTTCCCGCACAAATGAACAAACGGCTCATCCGACAACCACGCTTTATACGCATAGAACGAATCCTTTTTATAGCTTCTGTCAAACGTCATAAGTCCTTTATGGTTCTGTCCGTTCTCTCCGCCCTCATTTCTTGCGTCCGCGCCGAAATCGAACATATTCCAGACATGCGTTGCCCAGATATATTTTCTTGTAAATAACTGCTTGATTAGCTCTTCATGATAATATGCCTGATACTCTTCCGTATAGTCGCCCTGCTTCGGGTTTGAGGTATGCCAGTTAAGCGCCTCGCAGCCATACTCGCTGACGCCGATTGGGATGTTCGGAAAAGTCTGGTGGAAGTTGTCAAACCACGGACCGTTCATGGAGGTATCTCCGCCGTACCAGCCGAAATAATGATTGTAGGAAATCACATCTGGAATCTGGATATAGGGGTCAT
Organism: Blautia sp.; assembly: GCA_023664455.1. Taxonomy (GTDB): domain Bacteria; phylum Bacillota; class Clostridia; order Lachnospirales; family Lachnospiraceae; genus UBA3282. The sequence goes on along the minus strand of JAMPFM010000013.1, from coordinate 45,911 downwards.
GGATATCGCACATGGATACGCAGGCAATTGTTGTCTTACGGGTCTTATCCATCTCGTGGCAAATGTCGTTCAAAATCTTGTGGTTTTCAATCAGATCGGAATCGGAACCATTTATTGTAATCTCGTTGGAAAGCCCCCATACAACAATACTGGCATGATTGTAATTTTGCGTAATCAGCTCCTTCATCTGGGAAATGGTGTTTTCCCGCCCACCCGGCATGTGCTTGGAAATATAGGGAATTTCCGCCCAGATCACCAAGCCCTTTTCATCGCACAGATCATAGAAATATTGGTCATGCTGATAATGCGCTAAGCGAATCGTCGTCGCGCCCAATTCGCAGATAAACTCAATATCCTCTTCATGATGCTTCGGCAGCAGCGCATTTCCAAAACCCCAGCGGTCCTGATGTCTGGAAACACCGTGCAATGGATAGCTCTCGCCGTTTAAGATAAAGCCTTCCTCCGGGTCAATGTCAAAGGTTCTGCACCCGAAACGTGCCGAAACATTATCCAGCACATTTTCTCCGTCAAGTAACTTTGCCTCTGCCGTATACAGATAAGGATTCTTACGCCCGTTCCAGCGAATTACATTTTCGATTTTTAAAGATACTTTCGTCTCTTCTGCAGGACTTACTTTGCTCGCTATCACTGCACCGTCCGCATCCTTTAAGATAATTTCAAGATTCTGCCCGGACTTCGCACCCGCCAGGTATACTTCTACCTCCACGTCAGCGTCCGCCCCATTTATTTCCGGCGTTACACGAATGCCTGTGCCACCATAATAATCCAGATCAAAATGCGACTCGGATACCGCAATCAAATTCACGTCACGATACATTCCGCCGTAAAACGTAAAGTCCGCCTGCTGCGGATATACCGTATCATTCGCGGTATTATCCACTGCTACAACAATAAAATTGGCATCCGATAGCGCATCTGTCAAATCAACGCGCCATGTAGAATAACCGCCGTCGTGATGGGCTAATTTCTTCCCATTGACATACACGTCTGCAGAAGAATTGGTGCCGCGAAATTCAATATAATAACGGTCCGCCGCCGGGAGCTCGCTCTTTAGCAGTTCTTTTGCGTAATAACAGGCGCCGCGGTAGTAATCGCTTCCCCCGTCCTGTCCGTCAATGTTATTCCAGCAATGAGGGATATTTACCCAGTACCAATTTTTCGGCATTGTCTGAGGAACTGCAGACGCTTCCTTTGAAAATCCCCACTTTTTGTTAAAATTGATAATCTGTCTCATCAAAAATTCCTCCTGTTCAAATAAAAGTTATAGGGCAGAAACTTCCTTTTTCAATTTTCAACATTCCTGCCGCAAATCTGTGTTAATTTCCATGTTTTTTCTTCAATATCTCTACATTTTCATCAACCTGTTTTTTATGTAACGGATACCAGAACCACAAAATCAAACCGAGCAGTAAAAAGCCAAGTCCCGGCACCAATGTGGAAATCGTAAATATCCCGTTTACAACATCCGTATCAAACGCCGTTGCCGCCGAATAGCCAATTATCTCCAACAAAAGCCCGCTCAATCCCGCAGATGCAGCCTGCCCTAATTTTCTGGCAAAAGAATATAGTGCATATACCGAGCCGTCCTCGCGGATACCATTTTTAATTTCGGAGTAATCGATAACGTCGGTAATCAATGCCCAGGATACCATAGAAAACATGCCAAGCCCAAGCCAGCATAACATCTGGAACGCCACATATACCCATACGTTATCGGGACGCAGGATAAACAAAAGCACGCAGATAACCGCCGCCATCAGGTTTGATACAATACTGACCTCCGCTTTCCCAAACTTCCTTGCACAGGGTTTCGCAAAAACGCCCGCAACCAACATACCAACCATCATCATCATTGTAGAAACAGACTGCGCTGTTGTATTACCATAGAAATTCGGATATACATAGTTTGCCATAGACTGCATGGTCAACTGCGCAAGCAACATCACGATAGACGCCGCGATAATAGAAATTAGCGCGCGGTTCTTTACCGCATTTTTCAACATTGCCGCCACACTGTTATTCTCCTGTGCCGCAGCAGTCGCCTCGCTCTTTACACGTTCTGTCGTCAGCGCATAGCAAAGCAGATAACATCCCACCGCACAAACGGAGAACACGCCTGCGATCATTGTAAAGCGCTCGCCATTCATCACGGCATTGCCGCCGACCTGATCATACGCCACCATCGGCACACCTGCGCCAATGATAAGCCCTGCCAGCATACCGCCCATTGTTCGGAAAGTAGACAGAGACTGTCTATCTCCTGGTTCCGGTGAAATTGCCGACGCCATAGAACCGTAAGGAATATTGATAGATGTGTAGAAAATCGATCCCCATAAAATGTACGTCACGAATAAGTAACCAATTTTGAATGCCATCGGCATATTCGCAAGCCCGCTCTGATAAATCAGAAAGGATGCGATTGCCACCGGCGCACACATACGCCTAATCCACGGTTTGAACTTTCCTACGGGAGTCATTTTGCTGCGGTCACAGATACGCCCCATTGTCACATCTGTCACGGCATCGACAAAGCGCGCCAGCATCATGATCATGCCGACCACTCCTCCCGATACCCCCATTACGTCGGTATAAAACTTCATTAAAAAGCTTGAAGAAAGGATAAATGTAAAATCATTTCCAAAATCACCAAACATATACCCTAACTTGTCGCGTAGGCCAAACGGCCTTGTTTCCTTTGTTCCCATTTGTAACCCCTCCTTGTTTTTCGATAGTTAACGACATTAGAAATTGCCTTTTTGGTCTTGTAAAAGCTTGCATATATGGCTTTTGCAAGAACCGGAAAGTGCAATTTATTATGTCGTTTACTATAAGACTATACCTTCTTATACATCATACCCTATAATCAACTTTTTTGTTAGTAATATCTTTTTCTATACTTGGAAGATTTTTAGATATTATTGATTTTACCTAAATATTATACAATAATAGAGAAAAATTTTACGAATGCAAAACAAAACGCCGGCATCAATCCAACCGGCGCTTATCGTCCAAACAAAACTCCTACTACAATATATATGGTCAATATTCTTAACACTCCACGCTACTCCCGAATCAGCTTCCCGATTTCCTCTTTCGCCCGTTCCAGCTGATTATCTATGTCTTCGTCATAGTAAGCATCCGCATCGAACTCACATTCGATATCCGGGTCGATTCCGATATCATGGATATTGTTTCCGCTCGGCGTGTAATAGGCGCTGACCGTCAGCTTTAACGCATGCACTACCAGACTGTATTCACATCATATTTGGGTATTATTGAATCTTTGGTTACAATAGTCAGATTTTCCATGAGTGCTTGCGAAATAATTAATCTGTCAAACGGATCACCATGAATTTGTGGCAAATCTGCTATCTTATCAAGATGCTGCGGATTTATAGCCAACAGTTTAATTTCATATTTTAAGCATATTCCGGCAATTTCTTCCATTGAGTTTTTTATTTTCAGTTTACCTATACTGGATTTTATCGCAATTTCCCACAGTGAAACAATACTTACATATATCTGGTTTTTCTTGCTATACACAATATCCAAAGCTGCTTTTGATAACTGTTCTGGATCATATAAATAAAAAATTAATGCGTTTGTATCCAATAGATGTCCCATCACATATACTCCTTAAAACAATCTGGCGTTTCATCAAAATCGTCTGCCATGAAAATGAGCCCCCCGGCTAATGGACCAAGCTTCCTTCCTGAATTTTCATCCACAGATATATCCGTAGAATCCTTTTCCGAATTTTTACCAGTTAATCCTTCAATCCCCTCAAGAAGCTGTAATACATGGTATACCTTATCTTCGGACATACGGCTGATGATATCAACCGCTTTTTCTTTCATAACTGTCATTATATCTATCCATCCTCCCTTTACAGTTAAATCAGATTTGCATATCTTTCTTATCTATGGTTTATATTCTTAACACTCCACGCTACTCCCGAATCAGCTTCCCAATTTCCTCTTTCGCCCGTTCCAGCTGATTATCTATGTCTTCGTCATAGTAAGCATCCGCATCGAACTCACATTCGATATCCGGGTCGATTCCAATATCATGGATATTGTTTCCACTCGGCGTATAATAGGCGCTGACCGTCAGCTTTAACGCCGTTCCATCGGTGAGGGGCAGGATTCTCTGCACAATCCCTTTCCCAAATGTAGTCGTGCCGATTAAGACGCCCTTCTGATAATCTTTGATGGCGCCTGCAAGGATTTCCGAAGCGCTCGCAGAATTTCCGTTTATCAACACTGCCAATGGTATCTGCAATTCATTTTCACCGTCGCAATCATATTCCACCCGCTCGCCGTTGCGGTCTTCGGTATAGACGATGAGACCTTTGGGCAGAATCTGTCTTGCGATATCCACGACCACGGAAAGGCTGCCGCCCGGATTGCTCCGCAAGTCGAGAATCAAACCCTTCGCGCCGGAACCTTTGACAACCGCCATCGCTTCCGTAAACTGGTCTGTCGTCACATCATCAAATTCCGTAATCTGAATATAGCCGATGCCGTTATCCAGCAATTCATACTCTACCGTCGGGGATTCTATCTGTTTCCTGACTACGTCTATCTCCAGATAGTCGTCTTCACCTTCCCGGTAAATAGTCAGATGCACCGTCGTACCTTCCATGCCCTTAATCCTGGCAACAATTTCCGACAATTCCAGCCCTTGGGCGGACTCGCCGTCTATCTGATAAATCAAATCGTTTTCACGCAGCCCCGCCTCCTGCGCCGGGGTGTCTGCTATCACGCCGCTGATTTTACCGCACCCGGTTCTTTCATCCAGGCTGATATAGGCGCCGATGCCGTAATAAATACCTTCTGTATCCCGCATCAAATCTTCCCATTCTTCCGCCGTATAGTATACGGAATAAGGATCGCCCAGAGACGCCACCATACCGGCGTACATTCCTTCTATCATATTTCCGACATTGATGTCATCTTCTTTATAATAATATTCCTCAATGACTGCCTCGATGGATTCTAATTTTTTTACGGATTCTTCATTAACGATATCTTCCGCCGCCGTCCCCTGCGTACTCGCCGGCCTGATAGCGCTTGCGCCGAAACCATCCGAAAGCTTTGTCCCGACATAAATGCAGCTTGCTGTAAGCGCACTGATAATCACGCCCGTAAACATGCCGACAAGGAACATTCCTTTTGTCTGATGCGATTCCTGTTGTGGTCCATTCTGATACAAATTATTGGCAGCTCCCCTGTTCATTCCATTATTATTACTATATCCATTATTATCCAAAATCATTCATCTCCGTCTGTTATTTATTTTAAATAATTCCACGGGCTCACATAATTTCCGTTAAGGCGCACGCTGAAGTGCAGGTGATTGCCCGTAGAACGTCCGGTGCTGCCGACCGAGGCGATATTCTGCCCTTTGTATACGGACTGTCCCTTGGACACATGCAGCGCCGATGCATGCATGTAAATCGTATACAGACCATCCCCGTGATCTATCATGATGTAGTTCCCCATAGAAGAGCTATAATCCGCCGCGATGACATCACCGTCATAAGCAGCAAGGATTGCTGTGCCGTAAGGCGCCGCCATATCCAGCCCGTTATGGAACTTCTCAATTCCCAGTGTCGGGTGCATCCGGTTTCCGTATTCATCCGATATACGGGTATATCCCGGACAGGGCCAGGTGAACATTCCGCCATCGTAGACCCTTGCCTTGGCGTTCGCCGCCGCGAGTCTCGCCTTTTCTTCCGCAACTGCCTTTTCCAATGCCGCAATTTCGGCATTGCGCGTCGCCAAATCATCCTCGTATTCTTTGATTGCGGCTTCCTTGTTAGAGATATCCGTGGATACTGCCAAAATCTGCGCTTCTTTTTCGCCAATTAGCGTGTGGATTGCAGCTTCTTCTTCTTTGACCGTGACCTGCGCCTGATCCAGCACTTCTTTCTGCGCTTCCAGCTCCTCTTTGCAGACTGCAATCAATTTTGCCGCTTCTACATATTCATCTAACTGCTTTCTGTCGTAAGCGGACAGAGCCTCGATATAATCCGCTTTATTCAAAGCTTCAGAAAAACTTTCCGAGGACAAAAGAAGTTCCACATAAAACGTATCCCCTCTTTCATACATGAACTTGATACGTTTTTTCATCGCTTCATACTGTGCTTCCTGCTGCAAAACCGCGTCGTTTAACTCATTGGTCGTAACTTCTATCTCTACTTCCTTCTCTGCAATCAGTCTGTCGTATTCGTCGATTCTATCCTGGATATTTCCTAACTCTGTATCTAATTTGGACAAATAATCCGCCAGGCTGCTCTTTGATTTTTCCAATTCCTTTTTAAGGGCTTCCACATCGGTCAGCGTGGATTTCAGACTTGCGACTTCACGCTTTGCCTGTGCGATTTCCTCTTCTTTTTCCCTGATGCGCTCCTTCGTTTCCGTATCGTCTTCTTCTGAATCCCCGTCTTGCGAATCCTCGTCGTCTGAATCTCCATCCTGCGAGTCTCCATCGTCTGAGTCTTCATCACCTGTATTTTCGTCGTCGGAATTATTTCCCCCGGACGTTTCCCCATCAGCATCTTCCGTCGTCGCATTTACGACCACGATTTCCTGATAGGCGGCAAATATGATACAGATACAAAGTCCTATGCACAATACCCTTTTTAAATACTTCATCCGAATCCTCTTCCCATAGCAATAACTTTACTTTTTCCTAATGACGGTTTTTATACGCGCAAATGTTTCCTGACTGTAACGATACTTCCCAAAAAGCCGATGCCTACGCCGATACCCAGCGATACCGGAAGCAGCACATGGAAGATTTCTTTTACATCCAGGAATACCAGCAGACTCGCAAGGGGTGGAAATCTTTCCAAGATGTATGTTATGACCGTATTGTATAAAACGTAGATGACGCCAAGCGGAATCGCCGCACCTATCAGTCCAATCAGCATACCCTCGATAACGAATGGTGAACGGACGAAAAAATCCGTCGCCCCAATATATTTCATAATATTGATTTCTTCTTTTCTGACGGAAATGCCAATCGTGACCGTATTGCTAATCAGGAAAACGGATACCGCAAACAAAATCGTGATAATACCAATGGAAACATATGCAATCAGGGAATTAATCCCAGTCAATGTATTCGCCATCAGCGCGGAATAATTCACATGGTCAACCCCGTCTATGGACTCCACATAAGTAACCAGCGCAGACTGCATGGAAACATCGTTTAGATAAACCACATAATGGAAAGAAGTTTCCAGCGGATTTTCTGTAAATCCATCTTCATACTTTCCCAGATAATCCCCCTTGAAACTTTCCCAGGCTTCTTCCGCCGTTACGAAATGAATTTCCGACACTTCCGTCCTCTTGGCTATCATCGTCCCGATTTCCTGGATTCTGACGTCATCTATTCCTTCCTCAAAGAAAACCGTAATTCCCACTTCCCGCTCCGCTGTCTTTACTATATGCTGAAAGTTTGTAACAATGGCATAGAACAGACCGAATAAAAACAAACAGGAGCCGATGGTTGCAATCGAAGCCAGCGTAAACCATTTGTTCCGGAAAATATTCCGGAACCCCTGACGAAGCGTATAGAACAATGTATTAATCCTCATCGATATATCCTCCCTTTTCTTCGTCGCTGACTATCACGCCTTTCCGCAATGTAACCACTCTCTTCTGCATGGCATTGACAATTTCCCTGTTATGCGTCACGACGAGTACCGTCGTGCCGTTTTCATTAATCTGCTCAAGCAGTTTCATAATTTCCCAGGAATTTTTAGGGTCTAAGTTTCCGGTCGGCTCGTCGGCAAGCAGAATCATCGGCTCATTGACCAGCGCCCTCGCCAGCGCCACCCTCTGCTGCTCCCCGCCTGAAAGCTGTCTGGGTCTCGCCTTATACTTACCCGCCAATCCTACAATGGAAAGAATACTGGGCACGTTCTTCCTGATTTCCTTGCTGGATTTCTGTATAATCCTCTGCGCAAAAGCGACATTTTCATACACATTTCTATCTTTCAGCAATCGGAAATCCTGAAAGACAATCCCGATATTACGCCGGAATTTGGGAATCTTGCGATGTTTTATCCGGCTCAGGTCATATCCCATGACATTGATGCTTCCGCTCGTAATCGTCAATTCCCGCAGCAACAGCTTAATTAATGTGGATTTCCCGGAGCCGCTGTCACCGACTATAAAAACAAACTCTCCCTTGTTAATGTGCAGATTTACCTCTTTCAAGGCGGGCGCCCCGGTAGAATATGCCTTGCTGACATTTACCAGACTGATGATTTCATGCCCCCCTGCCGGTTTTTTCTTTTTCTTCTTTACAGGTGCATCCATTGCCATTGTCCTGCTCCTTTCAAACTTCCCTGCTTCTTAGATCTTTAGTTTCGCAATTACTTATTCCCTGCTTCTAATACTCGTAACTTTCCATATACTTCATATATTTTACAACCATCAGTGCAATTTTAAACGTAATTGCGTCTTCAAATACGCGTAAATCCAGCCCGGTGCTTTTCTGTAATTTGTCCAGCCGGTAGACAAGCGTATTTCTATGGATAAACAGTTGTCTGGATGTTTCCGAGACATTCAGGCTGTTTTCAAAAAACTTGTTGATGGTTGCCAGTGTTTCCTCGTCAAAATCATCCGGGCTTTTTCCGTCAAAAATTTCTTTAATGAACATTTTGCACAACGGAATCGGCAGTTGATAAATCAGACGCCCGATGCCTAGTTCACTGTAAGCGATAACGTTTCTTTCGCTAAAGAAAATTTTACCTACATCCAGCGCCATCTTGGCTTCCTTGTAGGAACGGCTTACTTCTTTGATTTCGCTGACAGTCGTCCCATAAGAAATCCTGACGTTCTTTAGATGCTCTTTGTCCAGAAACGCCGCTATGCCCGCAGCAGTTTTCTCAATTTCCTTATTACTGTCGCCTTCCGACAGATCCTTTACGACGATAACGTTATTCTCGTCCACCGCTGTAACGAAATCCCTGCTGTTACTGCTGAAATAGGTGCGCATGATTTCCAATACGTTGCTGTCTTTGGTATTGTCGGTCTCAATAATCAGCGCCGCCCGCCGCTCGTCCGTCTGGATATGCAGCTTCTTCGCACGGCTGTAGATATCCACCAGCAGCAGATTGTCCAGCAGAAGATTTTTGATAAAATTATCTTTATCAAATCTTTCCTTATACGCCACCAGCAGATTCTGAATCTGGAAGGCTGACATTTTGCCGACCATATAAACGTCCTCACCGATTCCGGCGGCAATCAGAATATATTCCAACTGCTGTTCGTCAAATATTTTAAAAAACTGATATCCCTGTATCTCCTGCGAATCCGCCGGCGACTTTGCAAACTCCGCCGCAGACTTCGCGCACGACTCCATAGCGTCCGCGGTAATCGCTACCGTCTTACCGTCGATGTCCATGATGCAAAGCTCAATCCGCGTAATTGCTTTCAATCCCTCGATTGTATTTTGTAGAATCTGATTTGAAATCATAACCCCTTCACCCCTTCATTAACAGGTACCCTTCCTGTTATTTAGCACATTTGTACAACATTCTCCGCTGTCGATTTCTGCAAAATACAGCGCTTATTTTCTATATTAATCTATTTTAACAAAAAAATCTACCTCAAATCATGATTTTTTTGTGTATTTTTCAAATAAATTGTCATTTTTTCCCAAAAAATATTTTAGACAAACTACACAAAAAGAAAAAAACAATTCTCCTTGCAAATCTTTCCAGAAAGATGCTATAATAAATGCAGGTTAGTAGACATAGGTTTATACCTTAAAAGTTTCTCAATCAGAAAGGCGGGATTCTTATGAATATTACAGGATTACCAATGTCCGTGTCAGTACCGCAGACGGTAAATTCGTTCAGTGTGGCAATGTTGAGTAAATCTCTTGACGCTGTTTCCTCTACGGGATCGCAGATGGTCGATATGATGAATGCTTCTGCTATGGAACGTTCCGTTAATCCGGCAGTTGGTTCCAATTTTGACACCTACATTTAATCATCAAAACAATCAGTCTACAACACAAAAATGCCGCTGTTCCAAAAGATAGCGGCATTTTATTTATGAAGTGGTTTTTTATCTTAAAAGCATTTCTAAAACCAGTTCCAAGCTCATATAGGCAAGGCACAGTACGATTGCAATAATCAAAGGTATGCTGACGATGCGTCCGCCTTTTTGCCTGCGGCTGTCCCAGGCTGCCTTAAAGATCATTTCCCGCCCTTCATTTTTGGCAAGCCAGACTAAGACACAGACGGCAAAAGAGGTAGCGACTACCGCCACAAGCAGGTATGGTCCTATAACGGATAACAGCGTCTGCGTTGTCAGCGTTTCTTCCGCAGTCCCGATATCAAAAACGTCTTTCAAAACGCCGTTAGCAAGATACATCATACACACCTGTTCCGAATTGAAAACCATATGCGCAACCGCCGAAGCCCACAGGCTCCCCGTCGCCTCTACCAGAAGCGCAAACATAATGCCTATCGCAATCGCATACGCCGCCTGATTAAAATTCATATGCATCAACCCGAACAACAGCGCCGACCATAGAATCGAGCACCATACCGGCGCGGAATTTTTATAGCCTCTGAAAATGACGCCGCGGAAAACAAACTCTTCACAGAAAGGTCCGTAAATCCCGATCAGAAACAACATGACCACAAAAGGCGTTTTCAAGATATCCCCGCTGATTTCCGTTACCGCATTGTCCACGAAAATCATGGATATCGCGTTAATCGCAGTCGTCATCGGCATAATCAGGAATGTAAAGAGAATGACCATAAAAAAAGAGGAAATCTTGATTTTACGAAATCCCAGCATATCATTGAATCCTCTTCCGCCTGCCCGTATGACGCTATTTCTGGAAAACAATACAAACAAAAGCGCCGGCGCCATCAAAACGCCTTCGCTGATTAAAAATCCCGCGGTAATACTCAGCGAAAAATTCATGCCCGGAACCAGACTCACGAAAATCTGAAATCCCAGCACTGCAAAATCCACCAGGATTAACGTTAAAAAAAGCCAGTTTGCCTTTTTACTATCCATATCCTCCGTATATTCCTTTCCCCTACAATTTTCTAATCACCTTTTCTTCAATGGAAATTTTACCATTCTTTAAAAGATGCCCTACCGCTCTTTTAAATTCGTTCTTACTCATCTTCGTTTCTCTCTTAATGGTTTCCGGCGACGCTTTATCCGTAAAAGGCAGCACGCCCTCATAACTATCAATCAGATTAAGAATTTTTTCCGCATCCTGTTCTATCTGTAGATACGCCTTTTCCCGGATACTCAAATCCAGCTTCCCATCTTCTTTCACACCGGTGACTCTCGCCGCCACAACCATCCCTACAGAAACGTCGCCGTAGAGTTCCTTCTGGGGAATCAGACCGGAATAAATATCGTCCACCGCCACAAATGCCCCAAAGTTGTCGCTGATTTCATAAACTGTGCCCTGCACCCGCTCATCCTTCTGATAAGGGCTGTCCTGCTGCAGATAGGGATACACTTTCATCGTCGCGCAAAGTCTGTTGCTTTTATCAATATACAGGGCTACAAGGCATTCCTCGCCCTCTCCCACTCTTTTGGTCTGTTCCCGGTAAGGAAGCAGCAAATCTTTTTCCAGACCCCAGTCTAAAAACACGCCTATCTTACCAACCTGCGCCACACGCAGCTTCGCAACGCCGCCTAAAACCAGTTTCGGTCTATTGGTGGTCGCAATCAGCCGGTCTTTAGAATCACGATAGATAAAAACCTCTATCTGCGTTCCGATATCCGCGCCTTCTGGCGCCTGTTTCACCGGCAGCAATACCCGCTCCTCCTGGGACTGCACCCCCTCATCCGCCAGATAAACACCAAACTCCACTTTCTTGACTACTGTTAACGTCTGTACTTTTCCTAACTCTATCATCTTAATCCCCCATGTCAGAGCAATTACTACAATATACACACCGAAAATCTCAAATTCCAGCCACGCCCATTACCCTTCTCAATGACCACCCATAAATTCCACAATACTGTACGGTCTGTTATCTTCCCCGTTTAAAGAAACCGTATAAAGCGTCTGTTCCTCATTCACCACTATTACCGGATATATCTTATCATGTAAAACAGCCTGTTTCTTATATTCTGCACGCATCTGCCTGATTGCAAAATCTTTCGGCAGATATTCCGAAGCAATCCGTATATGCTGCCCATTATTTACATGCCCGTTTGTATCCAGATGATGGGGCTTGACCTGCAGCATTTCCGCTTCCTGTCCACCCGCCGGTACTGCAATTTTCCTCGGCGCATAATCCATCTGCAGCTTCTCATCCAGCACATAACCTTCCAGCATTTCCACAGGCGGTTTCGCAGGAGTCATTTTTTCCACGTCCATCAGACTCCAGATAGAGTTAGCATAAGCTAACCGTTCTCCTGCTTCGGTATCCATGACAAAATTCCTACAACCGATAAATCCCCTAAATTCATAAGGCGCCGTACCGATAACCACCTTTTCACACAAACGCGGGTAACGCTCCACTACAATCTGCCAGGAAGACAGCAGCCAAGCCATATGCCGTTCTTGCAGATAATCAAGGCCCAGCCCGATATCCTCCGAATGAAACGTAGAGCAATCCTGAAAATAATCCAGCAAAGACTCTAATGTCAGCTTCCCATTCATATCCACTTCACTATATCGTATCCTGCCCTGAAAAGTATACATACAAATCCTCCGTCCTGTCCGGTTTCATGTAGTTTTTATTTATCCTGTACAATGTATTATTTTACAAATTGTGGGGGATTTGTCAACCGGGGAATGGACGATTATTCTTATTCGTTCTTCTCTTGCCATTATTAACTCCATCCTGATTTCTCACTCCTGTAATTCTCAATTTCTTCCATAGACATAGGATTTTGTTTTATATACTTTTGTCTTGCATGTCTCAAAACATTAGAAGGTTTATCTGAAAGCCGTTCAACCAACATTACAACCATATTATAATCTTCTTCTCTAACGTTTTTGCTCTGATTGGCGTCATATCTGCATTACCTCCGCCATAAGTAATATCTTAAAATATCTCTGATATTCTTTTCACATATAGATATCCATACTATCTTTGTAAATGGAAAATAACAACATGCAATCTATCAAAAATAGATAGTAAAATAAAATATGATTCACGCTTAGGCATTATTTTTCAAATATTTGTCTACTTTATCTACAATATATTCTGCATTATCAATCTGCTGTTTTGTTTCTTCTTTACCTGCAATATAAAAATCATCATAATCAGACGCATTTCTTATCTGTTCTGCTTTTGCAATCTTCTGATAGTCTTCTATTGTAAAATCTCCGTTCCCTTTATGGATAAAAAGATAATTAAACTGTTTTAATCTACCATTATGCGTGGCTGTTTCCACTTCTTCTGTTGCCAGTAATGCTTTAATGCTTTTTTCCATTGCATAGAATGCCCTATTATTTGCCGATTTATAAGATTCTTTATCCAATAACTCCAGTGCATCTTTCAAAAGTTCTTTCGCCCTTTCCAATCGGACTCTGGCAAGTTCCTTATAATATTCCCTATCCATACAATACCTCGCCTTCTACATCTATATTTTTAAAATAACCATACCATGTCCTTTTTTCAATAAATTCATTATATGGCAAACTGACAAAATTAATAATGACAAAATACTTCATAGCTAGTTCTGTAGAGATTTGAGCCAAACTGTCATTATATTTTTTTGCTTCTATACGATTACACTTTGTAAGCAGCGCGATATCTATATCTGAATCATCTTCATAATTACCCCTCGCACAGGAACCATATAAAATAACCTCCATCAAATCTTTTCCCATGAGCAATTTTACCATTTCTGTCGCTTCTAATTTAACTTTCTCTATCGTTTTAGAATTTAAAGCCAACTCTTTTATCCAATTTTTATGCAAGTCCATTTCTTTTTCATTCTGCAAAACCACTCCCTCCTTTACCCTTTCTGCATTTTTATACTTCCTACTGACAATCTCTTTTTCTGTCACCTCTGCATCATTCAGGAAATCTTCTTTAGACATAGGTAAGAGAACTTTGCCAATGGCGTCATATCCGCATCACCTCCGCACTCTTATCAATATTTTATCCATGATTCCATATTTCCATTATTCTCGTCACTTAACATACTCCATACATACTCTGGTGACTCTGCATACAATTTTGACTCTTTATCCTGCAAAATACCCTTTATTCCCATAGAATTATATGCCTCATAACATACATCAATATAAGAAAGCAAATCATATTTCTCTAAAAGCTCGCTGACTTTACTAAAATCAAGATTCCCTTCCTGCTTCATGCAGTTGGCAATCGTTATCTGCATATTTAATACATTATCACTTCTAGTCATAATAATGTCCCCTTATGCTATACTCCCTCATCTCACATAAAAATCTTTCCTCCGTATTCCAACTTTTGGAAAGCCTACTTAATTATTATATATCAAAAAGACTGCTTCCTCAATCAATTTCTTACTTTCGCTGTCCCGGATACCGCTTTAAGACAAAAATAGAACCAGAATAGATAAAACAATATATTTTTTCATTCCCAAAATTGACCTATAAATTGACCTATCCATTAAGAAAATCTCTAAAATAACAGTATTTTTCAGGAAACTATCTCCAAAACCCAAATCCGGTCATTCTTTCCAAATCCACCATCAAATTCCCGCAACCCTGCATAAACACTGCATTTCAGCGCGCTCAAAAACCCCGGCGGATCATCTCCACCGGGGTCTCTCTAGCTGGGCTACAAGGATTCGAACCTTGAAATGACGGAGTCAGAGTCCGTTGCCTTACCGTTTGGCGATAGCCCATCAGCATTACAATTTGCAATTATACAGCATCTTTCAGAAATTTGCAAGCCCTAATTTTTATTTTCTCTATTTTCTCTATTTGAAATTTTCATATTTTCTCTGTTTCTCTATTTTTTCCATATTTCACAGAAATAAACACACCCCTTTCCCAGTGTGCGGCTTCATGCCGTAAAACAGGACAGACAGCCAAAAGCCCTGTCTGCCCCGCATAAAATATAAAATATGAAATAGGAAAAATAGGGAACCATTAAATTTCAAACATCAGCTCTCCGTAAGACGGAAGCGGCCAGATTTCTTTGTCCACAATCATTTCCAGCTCATCCGCCGGCTCGCGGAGCGCTTCCATTGCCGTTTTCACAGCATCTTTATAGAAAAACGCCTGCTCTTTTGCATTTTCCATAGTGGAAGCCTGGGATTCCACTTTCTTTAATTCCGTCAAAGCCGTCTGCATTGCAGCAAGTTTTGCGCTGACCGTTTTCAGCAGCTCTGTCTGCATTCCTGCGTCCGCACCCGCTTCTTTTACCGCATTGACCGTATCTGCAAGGACCTTGCTGTATCTGACAACCGCCGGGATAATCTGTTTTCCTGCCATATCAATCATCGTCAAAGCCTCGATATTAATCGATTTTGCATACGTTTCATAGATAATTTCTTCACGGGATTCCAATTCCACTTTTGTAAAGATATGGAATCTTTCAAACAGTTTGACTGCTTTATCGGTGGTAATGCTTGCCGCAGCTTCAATCATGGATTTGATATTCGGAAGCCCTCTCTTGGCAGCTTCTTCTACCCACTCTTCTGCGTAACCATTGCCATTGAAAATAATTCTCTGGTGCGCCGTCATATATTCTTTAATTAAATCATGAATCGCTACTTCCAGATTATCTGCTTTTTCCAGTTTATCCGCCGCTTCACAGAAGCTTTCTGCAACAATCGCGTTTAATATCGTATTGGGGCTTGCAATCGAGTCGGCGGAACCAACCATACGAAATTCAAATTTATTTCCTGTAAACGCAAAGGGTGAAGTCCTGTTTCTGTCCGTTGCATCTTTCTGGAAATCAGGCAGGGTCGAAACGCCGGTCAGCAGTTTGCCGCCTTCTTTTACAGAGGTAGCGGAACCGGTTTCAATCAACTGGCTTACCACATCTTCTAACTGCTCGCCAAGGAAAATCGAGATGATTGCCGGCGGAGCCTCATTTGCGCCCAATCTGTGGTCATTGCCCACATCCGCAGCGGATTGACGAAGCAAATCTGCATGGGTATCTACCGCTTTCATGATGCATGCAAGTACCAGCAGAAACTGGATATTTTCATTGGGCGTCTCGCCTGGATCCAAAAGATTCACGCCGTTATCCGTCGTAATGGACCAGTTATTGTGCTTACCGGAACCGTTCACGCCGGCATACGGTTTTTCATGGAGAAGGCAGCGCATGTGGTGTTTAATCGCCACTCTTTTCATTGTTTCCATGACAAGCTGATTGTGGTCTACCGCAATATTGGCAGTCTCATAAATCGGCGCCAGTTCATGCTGCGCGGGAGCCACTTCGTTGTGCTGGGTCTTCGCGGTAACGCCCAGTTTCCAGAGTTCTTCGTTCAAATCTTTCATATAAGCGCCGACGCGCTCTCTGATAACACCGAAATAATGATCTTCCATTTCCTGACCCTTCGGTGCGGGTGCTCCGAACAAAGTACGTCCGGCAAACATTAAATCTGTCCTTTTCATATATAAATCTTCATCAACCAGGAAATATTCCTGCTCCGGTCCTACGGATGCAACGACTTTCGTCGCCTCGTTGTTTCCGAAAAGGCGGACGATGCGAAGCGCCTGTTCGCTCAATGCTTCCATAGAACGTAGAAGCGGCGTCTTTTTATCCAGCGCATCTCCTGTATAGGAACAAAATGCCGTAGGAATACAGAGTACCGGACCGCAAGCGGATTCTTTTAAGAATGCGGGAGAGGTGATATCCCACGCCGTATAGCCTCTTGCCTCAAAAGTCGCGCGCAGACCGCCGGAAGGGAAGGAAGAAGCGTCCGGCTCCCCTTTGATTAATTCTTTCCCGGAAAATTCCGTCAGCATCTTGCCCGCTTCGTCGGGATGTGCGACAAAAGAGTCGTGTTTTTCCGCCGTAATGCCCGTCAGTGGCTGGAACCAGTGCGTATAATGGGTTGCGCCATGTTCCACCGCCCAGTCTTTCATCGCTTTGGCAACGACATTCGCCGCTTCCATCGACAACTCGCCGCCCTGGTCCATGACCTTAACGACTTCCTTGTATACATTTTTCGGCAGACGTTCTTTCATTTTACCAAGCGTAAATAAGTTCTGTCCAAAAATCTCTTCTACATTAAAAACTTCACTCATCCTATTACTCCCTCTTTCCTTATTGATTACAGGGAAATTGCTTACGCACATACCTACAAGAACATCACTTACGTGATTATCCTGGAAAGAATGCTTCACATTCTTCCACAACGTCGAGCAATTTCCTGTTATATAAAAAAATGCCCCAAAAAAACTTTGGAACATCTTTGTTCAAAATCATTTTACATCATTATTCAATTTTGCAATCGTCACTGACTTTTGCAATCTCTGTTTTATAAAATACCCTACTTTTTATAAAAATGCAATACCCCGGACGCAATTTTGTGACTTTTGCGAAAAATGACGCTTTTCAGACCGTTTTGCTGTTCATATTATACAATAATACCGGGATACAATTTGCAAATGCATTTCCAGAGAAATCCATTTCCAGACAGCGCTTTACTTATACTTTTACTTACGCCTTACTCGCACTTTTTTCTCAAAATATCATACTGCGCCGGGACTTGCGACAGGACAAGGGATATCTTCTGCTTGGAATGTGGGCAGCTTTCCACCGGCTTTCCGTCTTCGTCATACATATGAAGCACGTTGACCGGCAGGTTCCTGCCATCCGGTTTCATAATTTCAATCTCGTCCCCCACGCGGAATTTGTTCCTCTGCTCGATATGGGCAGTGTTCTGTCCGTCCAGGGAATTTACGATACCCAGATAGGTATATTCATTGATATAAGTACTGTTATCGTAAATCTGCGTCGTCTCGTCTGGTTTCCCAAAATAGAAGCCCGTCGTAAACTGGCGGTAGGTGCACTTTGCGATTTCTTCCCGATACCATTCCATATTGGCACGATACTTTTCTTCCGATTCCAGACAATCGTCGATTGCCTTACGATAAGTGCGCGCCACCGTCGCCACATAGAGCGCCGTCTTCATCCTGCCCTCTATCTTGAAACTGTCGATTCCCGCATCCAGCATTTCAGGAATATGCTCTATCATGCATAAATCTTTGGAGTTAAAAATATATGTGCCCCTCTCATTCTCATAAACCGGAAAATATTCTCCGGGTCTTTTTTCCTCCACTACCGCATATTTCCAGCGGCAGGGATGGGTGCACGCTCCACGGTTTGCATCTCTGCCTGTAAAATAACTGCTCAGAAGACAGCGTCCCGAATAGGAAATACACATCGCCCCGTGGATAAAGCTCTCTATTTCCATTTCTTCGGGAATCTGCGCCCGGATTTCCTTAATTTCCTGTAAAGACAGCTCCCTTGCCGACACCACCCGTCTCGCGCCCAGCTTATGCCAGAATTGGTACGTCATATAATTGGTATTATTCGCCTGTGTGGACACATGAATCTCTATGTCCGGGCAGATTTCCTTCGCCAGCAGAAACATCCCCGGATCCGCGATAATCAAGGCGTCCGGCGCCAATTCCCTTAACCTGGTAAAATATGTTGCCGCGCCTTCCAGATCCCCATTATGCGCCAGAATATTCGCGGTCACATGCACGCGCACGCCGTGGGCATGGGCAAAAGCGATTCCCTGCGCCATTTCTTCTTCGGAAAAATTTTTCGCCTTAGCGCGCAGTCCGAAAGCTTCCCCGCCGATATAAACCGCATCTGCCCCAAAAATAACAGCTGTTTTTAATACTTCCAGACTACTCGCCGGAACCAGCAGCTCCGGTCTCTTCATACGACCACCCCGTTTGTTTTATTATTTCAGTCAAAACCCATGCAGAATGGACTCGTCAGAGACATTCTGCAGGACAAAAAGATTTGCAGCGCAAATCGTAGAAACTCTTAGCTTGTGCACTCTACAAGCTTAGAGTTTCTTTTTGTCTTAACGCTCAGCGTCACCCCGTCCCCCAGCGGCAGAATCGCCGTTTCCAGCTGCGGATGATGTTTCAGCTCATACAGATAATCCCGCATACGGGTATGTATCGTCCGGTTTCTTCTCGTTACCGCATAGCGGGACTGGATAAGGTCTCCGTCCTGTAAGACATTATCGGATAAAAGAATCCCGCCTTCCCCAAGCAGACGCAGGATATCTGGCAGAAAATGGATATACTGCCCTTTGGCGGCGTCCATGAAGATGAAATCATAGATTCCGTCCAGTTTCTTCAGCCAGTCTGCGGCGTCCCCTTCCAATAAGGTGATGCAGTCCTCTTTTCCTGCGCGCCGGAAATTTTCCCTGGCAATGGGAATCCTTTTCTCATATTTCTCAATCGTCGTAATCCTGCACCCTTCAGGCGCATATTCGCTCATCAATAATGCAGAAAAACCAATGGCGCAGCCAACTTCCAGAATGGATGAGGGCTTCTGCATCGCAAGCAGCAGTTTCATGAAGCTCTGCATTTCCGTCCTGATAATCGGCACATTGGTTTTCTTCGCTTCTTTCTCTATCTCATTTAATAAAGGGGTATTCCCTGAATCAAGGGAATTAATAAACGCTACGGTACGCTCATCAACTATCATCCTCTTCCTCCGAATCCTCCGCTTCCCCTGCTGCCATAATCGCCAGCATTTCCTCGCTTCTCATGGAAGTATTCAAATCATAGACCCCAGGCTGGATTTCCCCATGATTTTCCGACAAAAGCTCCTGTATGACAAATAAGTTTGCGTCCCGTATCAGACCTTTGGACTCCAAATCTTCCCCGATATCCTTTACAGAATCGTCCTCTTTGATATAGATACTGATCGTCCTGCCTTCCCCCACCGTCATCGGTTCTTCCGCAAAAACGCGGTAGCCATAATCATATGCCTTCACCGCCGCGTCATAGACAAACATGATAATAAAGATGGCGGCTGCTATTTTTATGACGGTTTCCAGTATAGAAAACACCAGCTGCTTTACGTCCATTTAAAACCTCCTCTCCGAATCAGCGATTCAGAGCTTTATTCAAAATCCAGCTCCGCCGTAATCTGTACATTCACTTCCTGAATCATGCGGCAGAACGCCAGCTCCGCCTGCAAGTAGTCGTCTACCAGCGGATTTTCCCGGAATTTCTCATACTCTTTCTCGAACGCAAGCATTTTATCAAGCAGCTCGTCTCCCTGCGCGCTTTTTTGTAATTCAAAATTCTTGCGTCTGTATTCCTTTATCTTTTCAAAAAGGATGGGCTGCTTTTTGAGTTTCGCCCTCTGCAAATCATACTCCCGGTAAATGTCCGTATCCTTAATCTGCGCCACAAATTTATCCGTCACTTCCCCAACAACACTAACCATCCCGCGGTCTCCTTATCCTAATTAACCTAAACGTCCATAATAATCGGCAATATCATCGGACGTCTCTGCGTCTTCTTCCATACAAACTCGCTCAGCACATCTTTGATTGTAGATTTTAATTTTCCCCAATCCGTCTGCCCTTTGCTCAGGCAGCCTTCTACCGCATGATCTACTAGAAGTCTCGCCTCCTCTAGCAGTTCGTCCGACTCCCGGACATACACGAAACCTCTCGATACGATATCCGGTCCCGATACAAGCTGACCGTTATAAGAATCCAGCGCCAGCACGATGACGATGATGCCATCCTCTGCAAGATGCTGTCTGTCCCGTAAAACCACGTTTCCGACGTCGCCTACGCCGAGACCATCCACCAGAATCGCGCCTACCGGAACCTTCCCGGTGATTTCCGCCTTCTCCTCGCCAATTTCCAGCACATCGCCCGAATGCAGGATAAAGATGTTTTCTTTATCGATGCCCAGCTCCCGCACGACTTTTGCCTGTGCTTTCAGATGTTTGTATTCGCCGTGCACCGGAATCGCATACTTCGGGTGCAGCAGCGTATAGAGCAGTTTGATTTCTTCCTGGCAGGCATGTCCCGAAACATGGACGTCCTGGAAAATTACGTCCGCTCCTTTTAGTAAAAGCTCATTAATAATATTCGTAACCGCCTTCTCATTTCCCGGTATGGGATTAGAAGAAAAGATAACCGTATCCCCCGGTACGATAGATATTTTCCGGTGCATACCGTTCGCCATACGGCTTAATGCCGCCATGCTTTCCCCCTGGCTGCCCGTGGTGATAATGACGGTCTTCTCATTGGGATAATTTTTTAACTGTTCCACATCGATTAGCGTCTCTTCCGGGATATTCAGATAGCCCAGCCCCGAAGCCGTCTCGATGATGTTTACCATACTCCTGCCTTCTACGACAACTTTCCTGTCGAACCTGTACGCCGAGTTGATAATCTGCTGCACCCTGTCCACGTTAGAGGCAAAGGTGGCAATGATAATCCGCGTATCCCTATGTTCCGAAAAAAGGGAATCAAAGGTCTTACCAACCGTCTTCTCGGACTGGGTGAATCCGGGACGCTCCGCATTCGTACTATCGCACATTAACGCCAGCACGCCCTTTTTCCCAATCTCTGCAAACCGCTGCAAGTCGATGGCGTCGCCAAATACCGGCGTATAATCCACTTTGAAATCGCCCGTATGCACCACTACGCCCGCCGGGGAATAAATCGCCAGCGCCGCAGCGTCCACGATACTGTGATTAGTTTTAATAAATTCTACCCGGAATCTGCCAAGATTAATGGACTGTCCGAATTTCACGACTTTCCGCTTTGTAGCGTTCATCAGCTCATGTTCTTTCAGCTTATTCTCAATAATGCCCATCGTCAGCTTTGTGGCGTAGACTGGCACGTTAATTTCTTTTAATACATAAGGCAGCGCGCCGATATGATCCTCGTGCCCATGCGTAATCATGAATCCCTTGACCTTATCAAGATTATCTTTCAGATAAGTAATATCCGGAATTACTAAGTCGATGCCCAGCATCTCGTCTTCCGGGAAAGCCAGTCCGCAATCCACCACAACAATACTGTCTTCGTACTCAAAGGCAGTAATATTCAATCCAATCTGCTCCAGACCGCCCAAAGGAATAATCTTTAGTCGGGAAGCCTTTTCCTGTTCATTTTTTTTCAAGCAATTTTCCTCCACATTCTAAACACACGCACATGGCAGACACGGCTGCTATGGCGCGTCACATCTCAGGATAAATCAATATCCTCCAACATACTCTCAAATACAGCCGCTACCGCACGCAGCTCTTTTTCTTCTGTCACGATTTCATAAAGCGCCTCCGATTCACCGGACGCAGATACGTCCCGTAAAATCAGAGCCTCTCCGTCTTCATCTTCTGTATCCGTGACCAGAATGTAATCAATTCCTCCTATTCTTGTCTGTTCCAAGACATAAAATTCTACTGCCGCTTCTTCCCCTTCCGGTTGAAAAACAATCTTATCCACTTACTTGTTCCCCTCACTTGCCAGATAATCCAGATAGCCCTGCAAAATCAATACCGCCGCAATCTTATCCACATACTCTTTCCGGTGTTCGCGCCTGATTCCGGCTTCCATCATTGCTTTGTCCGCCGCTACCGTCGTCAGCCGTTCATCCCACATCACTACAGGCAGCCCTGTCCTGCGCTCCAGTTTTTCCTGAAACGCCAAAGAAAGCTCCGCCCTTTCGCCAATCGTATCGTTCATATTCTTGGGAAATCCCAATACGATTTTTTCCACCTCATACTGGACAATCAGTTCCTCGATACGCGCCAGTGTCTTCCGCAGCTTGTTTTCTTCTTTTCTTCTGATAATCTCAAGACCCTGCGCCGTCAGCAGCAGCGGGTCGCTGATTGCCACCCCTACTGTCTTAGAGCCAAAGTCTAATCCCATAATTCTCATAGAAACAGATATCTCCTGCGCTCTATCCCTTGTTGAGAGATTTCTTGATATATTCTGTCAGCATCTCTTCTACCAGTTCATCCCGCTCTACTTTCATAATCAGGCTTCGCGCGCTTTTATGACTGGTGATATAAGTAGGATCGCCGGACATGATATATCCCACAATCTGATTGACCGGATTATACCCTTTTTCCGTCAACGCCTCATAAACAGTGGCAAGGACAAGTTTAACCCCCGTCTCAGGTTCTGTCTCTACTTTAAAAAATTGTGTATTGTCCAAATCCTGCATCTTAATTACCATGCCCCTTTCAGATTCCTTATCTATTGTTAAATCCCCCACGATACCGCGATACTTCCGCCATTATTGCTATCATACTCTATCTTGAAACAAAATTCAATCTTTTTAACGTCCTATCTCCAGGATATCTTCTTGAAAAAATCCCGTAATCGTCCCTTTCATGACACAATTATCCAGAGTTTGCGCCGTATCTTTTACAACTCTGACATATTCTCTCGTATGTCCCGTCTGATAAACCCGCCCTTGAAAGGTTCTGGCTTCCTCAAATAAAACTTCCGCTTCCCTGCCGATGAAAGACTGCCTGTATTCTTTCGACGTCTGTTTTCCCAGCTCTATCAGCCTGCTGCTGCGCTGCGCTTTCACACTTTCGGGAATCTGGCATTCCATGAGCGCTGCCTTGGTCCCCTGCCTCTTAGAATATTTGAAAACATGCATTTCATAGAAACGGACTTTTCGTAAAAATGCTTCCGTAATGGCAAATTCCTCTTCCGTCTCTCCGGGAAACCCGACGATAACGTCCGTCGTGATTGCCGGCATGGGAAAATAGCTCCGTAATAATTCTACCTTCTCCAAGTATTCCCCCGTCGTATAATGCCTATTCATCCGGCGCAGGGTCTCATCGCACCCGCTCTGCAGCGACAAATGAAAATGTGGGCATACCGGGGAAAGCGCACTGATTTCCCGCGCAAATTCTTCCGTAATAATTCCCGGTTCCAGAGAGCCTAAACGAATCCGTCCAAGCCCTTCTATCTCACAAAGTTTCCCAAGCAGTCGCAGCAGTTCCGGTTCGCCCCTGTCGATGCCGTAAGAGCTGATATGAATCCCGGTAAGCACGATTTCCCGGTATCCCTGCTTCACAATTTCTGACGCCTCTGTCAGAATATCTTCTTCCCGGCGGCTCCTTGCCCTGCCCCTTGCATAGGGAATAACGCAGTAAGAACAGAAGCGGTTGCACCCGTCCTGTATTTTTACAAAAGCCCTCGTATGTTCCCTTGTAAAAATATCCGCCCCCTGCGCCGTCATTTCTTCAAATTCCTGCGTATGATTGATATCAATCACCGTCGTCTGCCCCAGCGTTTTATCCGGTGACAAAGCCTTCGATTTTTCTTTTTCGGCAAAATAACGCTCTAATATCGTGACAAGTTCTTTCTTCCGGTTATTGCCGATTGCCAGATCTATCGCCGCATCTTTTTCTATCTTTTCCCCGCCGGTCTGTACATAACATCCCACCGCCACTACCACTGCATCGGGATTCTTCGCCTTGGCGCGGTGAAGCATCTGCCTGCTCTTTCTATCCGCAATATTCGTTACCGTACAGGTATTGATAATATAAATATCGGCGTTCTCATCAAAATCTACAATTTTGTAGCCGTTTTTCTGCAGTATTTGTTGCATAACTTCCATTTCATATGCGTTTACTTTACAGCCCAGATTATGTAATGCCACACTTTTCATTTTTAACTCCGTATTTTTTGTATTGATTTATCATTGACTTTTGTCCGCCTAACATTTAGTATTATAGCAGAGGATTCTAAAAGGAGGTAATTCGTTATGAAAACAGTTCAAATTTCTTTAAACTCAATCGATAAGGTGAAATCTTTCGTAAATGATATTACAAAATTTGACTATGACTTTGATCTGGTATCCGGCAGATATGTCATTGACGCCAAATCTATCATGGGTATTTTCAGTCTGGATTTGTCCAAACCTATCGATTTAAACATTCATACCGAAGATGGCGCCGAAGAAATCATGCAGGCGTTGAAGCCTTATATTATATAAGATAACATCTACATATAATATAAACGACTTATCTTAGCGCAAGCCTCTCTGGCTTGCGCTTTTTGTTTTCATTTAAGATACGATAATCAGCTCCTGTGTATCCAGCGCCGTTTGCACCAGCTCCTCTATTTTTTCCGTCAGATTCTGCTCGTGCCGGTTGATGACTTTCAGATTCGGTTTGGTCACGGGATGTTTCGCTACAAAAATCGTACAGCAATCCTCATAAGGCAGGATAGAAGTCTCGTAAGTGTCAATTTTCTCCGAAAGCGCCACGATATCCATTTTATCAAAACCAATCAACGGTCTATAGACCGGAAGCGTACACACTTCATTAGTCGCCATCAGGCTTTGCATGGTCTGGGACGCCACCTGCCCGATGCTTTCTCCGGTAATCAACCCCAGACATTCCGATTCTTTCGCAAGATGCTCCGCAATCCGCATCATATAACGGCGCATGATAATCGTCAGTTCATCATGCGGGCATTTATCATAAATATACATCTGGATATCGGTAAAATTAACGACATGCAGATAAATCGGTCCTGTATACTGCGCAACCTTCTTCGCCAAATCGACAACTTTCTGCTTCGCCCGCTCGCTCGTATAGGGCGGCGCATGGAAATACACCGCGTCAAGTTTCACGCCTCTTTTCGCAATCATATAACCCGCCACGGGGGAGTCAATCCCGCCGGATAATAAGAGCATCGCCTTGCCGCCCGTCCCCACTGGCATACCGCCCGGTCCCGGAATAATTTCCGAATAAAGATAGATTTTATCCCGGATTTCAATATGCAGCATGATATCAGGATTATGCACGTCCACCGACATCTCCGGGTATGCGTCCAGAATGACGCCGCCCATTTCCGTATTGATTTCCATAGAATTATAGGGGTAGTTTTTCCTCGCCCGCCTCGCCGATACTTTGAAAGTCTTATGCTTGTCCGGGTAGACGTCGTCCAGATACCGGACGACCTGCTCCCCTAATTTTTCAAAGCCCTCATCCTCCACGGCTACGACGGGACAGATACCGGAAATGCCAAACACTTTCTGCAAGGCGTCTACGGTTTCCTCATAATCAAAATCCGCTTCCCCGTCCACATAGATTCTTCCATTCGTCTTCCGCACCTGAAATTTACCGTCGCACTTTTTCAAAGCATGCCTTATCTGCCTGACCAACGCGTCTTCAAAAAGATAGCGGTTTTTTCCTTTTACGCCGATTTCAGCGTATTTAATCAAAAATGATGTAAACATGAAACTTGTCCTTTCCTGTAGGCAATGGAAAGCGCGTTGCGCAAACCTTCCATTGCCATTTTCATCGCTTTAATGTCTTGCATACCTCCTAAGCCCAGGAATCAAATCATATAAAGCGTTCACCGTATACTCTATTTCCTCCCTGGTCGTAAAAATAGAGAAACTGAACCGTATCGTCGATTCCAGCAAACTCTTTTCCACGCCAAGCGCCTTCAAGGTCGCCGAGGGCTGCGGTTTCTTCGCCGAGCAGGCGCTTCCTGCGGAAACATAAATCCCCCGCTCTTCCAATGCGTGCAGCAAGACCTCGCTCCTGACGCCCCTGACGGAAAGACTGACGATATGCGGCGCGCTTTCTTCCCCCATACAGCCGTTTATCTGAACCTGATCCAGCCGGGAAAGACTCTGGATAAACTGCTCCCTTAATCCATAAAGCCGCCTGGTATCCTCTTCCAGATTCCTATATATGATTTCTGACGCTTTGGCAAGTCCGGCGATTCCCGGAACATTTTCCGTACCGGAGCGTATCCCCCGCTGCTGCCCGCCACCGTAAATAATCGGGCTGAGCCTGACTTTATCATTTTTATATAAGAATCCTATGCCCTTAGGTCCATGAATCTTATGCCCGCTCACCGAAAGTAAGTCGATATGCAGCCGGGAAGGATGAATGCGGAATTTGCCGAATCCCTGTACTGCGTCCACATGGAATGCAATGCCGGGATTGATGCTTTTAATCAGCTCCCCTGCCTGGGCAACCGGCTCTAACGTACCAATTTCATTGTTGGTATGCATGATGGACACCAGAATCGTATCTTTACAGATTGCCTCCCGCAAATCTTCCAGACTAATTTTGCCCTGTCTGTCTACAGGCAAATAAGTCACCTTGAATCCCTGATCCTCCAGATACCGCATCGTCTGTAAGACGGCGGGATGCTCTATCTGCGTCGTAATCAGATGCCTTCCCGTCCGATGGTTCGCCATCGCCGTGCCGATTATCGCGATATTGTCTGATTCGGTTCCTCCTGATGTGAAAAGAATTTCTTTCTCATTTACCTTCAGTATTCCAGCCAGCGTCTCGCCCGCATATCGTAAGTACTTCTCCGCTTCTACGCCCTTATGATGCATACTGGACGGATTCCCGTATTCTTCGCACATTATCTTCATCATAAGCTGCGCTGCTTCATCGAAGCATCTGGTTGTAGCCGAATTATCCAAATATACTTCCATAACAGCTCCTACTTTTTCTCAATTTTATCATATTTTATTCTAAAACCCAACGCCTCTCTCCTATTACGCGGATTTCCATGAGAGGCGTTTCTATCTTCCTATAGTGTAATATATGACAATTTCTGCCTTTTGACAATCGGGGATGGGATATTCTACGCTTCCTCTAAATGATACATCAACCACGCCAGCACTGCTGGCCCTGCCGTCTCGGTTCTGAGAATCCTTCTGCCCATCGTAATCGGCGTGATGCCCCGCTCTATTGCCGCCTTCACCTCTTTTTCCTCAAATCCGCCTTCCGGCCCGATAAAAACTGCGATGGATTCGCCGGGTTTTATCCTGCTTATCAGCTCCCTCGTCTGCGCCATATCCTCTGCCAGCTCATAAGGTATCAGCTTTACGTCCATAGCCTCTGCATAAACGACGGCTTCCTCCATCTTCATAATCTGCTGCACCTTGGGAATCAGCGCCCTTTTACTCTGCTTCGCCGCGGCTCTGGCGATTTCCTGCCATCTGGCAAGCTTATTCTGCGCCCGCTTCTCATCCAGCCTGACGACCGACCTTCCTGCTACCACAGGAATAATCTCGTACACGCCCAGCTCTACCGCCTTCTGGATAATCAATTCCATTTTATCGCCTTTGGGCAGCCCCTGAAAAAGCGATATCTTCGAGGGAAGCTCAACGGCGTCTTCTTTGATGAAACGCAGGGTACATAAAACTTCCCCATCCAGAAACGCTTCAATCCCACAGCGATATTCCTTTCCGTCACTGCCATTGCTGACGGCAAGCTCCTCGCCAACTTTCATCCGAAGCACATTTTTAATATGATTCACGTCGCTACCCGTTATGACGACTCTTGTCCCCTGTATCTGCGACGGTTCCACAAAAAACTGATACATTTCTTCACTCCTATGAAAATGAAAATCCCCAGAAAAGCTCCCGCACTGTCTATCATCACGTCACTGAATCTTCCGGCGCGTCCCGGCACGAAAAGCTGATGCGTCTCGTCGCTGGCTGCATATAACGCCGCAAGCGTCCATGCCGACAAACCCCTTTTCACCGTCTGGGACT
This sequence comes from Blautia sp., assembly GCA_023664455.1. Lineage (GTDB taxonomy): Bacteria > Bacillota > Clostridia > Lachnospirales > Lachnospiraceae > UBA3282. The sequence continues at coordinate 17,411 of JAMPFM010000013.1, read as the reverse complement.
GCCACTTCCCCAGCCATAGATAATATAAAACCGCCAGAATCGCAAATTCCGTCATGTGTGCGGCTTTTCTCACGGTATTCTCGATTGCGGACGCTATCCGGTGCATTTCTTCCTCATCCAGATTCCAGCGGAAAAAAGTCCCCGCCGAACTGACCATCCGGTAACTGAACGCCTCACTGACCGCACCGGACTCCTCCTGCTTCTGCGCCGAAAAGGCAAAAATTACACACATCCAGATTAAGGCAAATATGCCCGCAACCGTTCTTCTATCCATCATCCTTTACGGGCAGTTATTGATACCCATTCGCCCTGATAAGTAACTTCCAGCACTGTAAGCCCTGCCTTTCTGACTGCGCCAAGCACAGTCTCTTCCTTTTCCCGGATAATCCCCGATGTAATATAGACGCCGCCCTCCTTCATCTGGGCGATGATAACGGGCGTCAATTCCACCAGCACATCGGCAAGAATATTCGCTACAACGATATCATAACACGCATAACCGGTTTTGTCCTGTATTTCTTTATCCGTAATAATATTGCCAATCATCATTGTGAAAGCATCCTGCGGGATACCGTTCGCTTCCATGTTCTGCTTCACCGCATCCACCGCGCAGATATCCAAATCCGTGCCTACCGCACTCTTCGCCCCATACATCAGCGCAATAATAGACAGAATGCCACTCCCGCACCCCACGTCTAAAAGCTTCGTTTCCGGCGTCAGAAATTTCTTAATCTGCCGGATACAAAGCTGCGTCGTCTCATGCATACCAGTACCGAACGCCGTACCTGGGTCAATATGCAGGATTTTCTTCCTACGGTCTTCTTCCTTCACTTCTTCCCAGGAAGGAATCACCAGCAAATCGTCGATATAAAACTGATGAAAATATTGTTTCCAATTATTAATCCAGTCGATGTCCTCGGTTTCTTCTATGCTGACGCTGCCCTCGCCGATATCCATAAACAGCCGCAGACTCTCAAGCTCTTCTTCCACCTGTTTTAAAATCGTGTCCTTATCGGTAACGTTTCCATCAATTTCCAGACTGCCGTCTTCCCTTTCTTCCACGAAAAAGCTAAGATACGCCGTCCCATCATCCTCTGCGCCAACAGGCGGAATATCAACAAACATCTGCTCCTTTTCCCATGCGGTAAGCGGCACATTATCCTCTATCTGCGCGCCTTCCAATCCGATATCGTATAGCGTGCTGATGATGATATCTTCCGCCTCTGTCAATGTCTTAATTTTAAATTTCATCCATTTCATGTTAAAATTATGCCTTTCTCACTTTATTTTCTCACTTTATATAGGAAATTTTTTCGATAACCAGGATAACCGCGAAGCGATTTCCTTGTATTTTACGGTAATTCTACCCAGATAGTTTATCATATTTTTCAATAACAGGAAACTATTTCCAGCAATAGGAAATCATTTTAATTAAAATATTTCACTATTTCCAGCTTCACTATTTCCAGCTTCACTATTTCCAGCTTCACTATTTCCATAATTTCGCTGATTGCTTTTTTTCATGAGAAATGATATACTTGGAATGTCCATTTCGATTTATGGAATAGATAATTGTACAATAGTTTTCATTTACTTAGGAAGAATAGATAATGAAAGAATTGGGGTATCATGGAACCTGCTCCAAACACCGATATAGTATAGAGAATGATGGACTTGATCCTTCCAAATCTCAGTATCGAAGCGACCATTGGCTAGGTCAGGGAGTATATTTTTTTGATGATTATGAAAAAGCCCGATGGTGGGCGTCCAATAGCTCTTCACGAAATGGTAATTGTGGAGGATTGGTTTTTCAATCTCTTATAGAAGCTAACGATGAAAAAGTCCTTGATTTAGACGATAATAGCCAGTTTGACTGCTTTTTAACGGAAACTATAAACACATTAGATGAAATCCAAAAAGAATGTCTGGGAAAAATGCCTATATTTAAGGAAGATGATTTCCGCGCACTCTTTTTTGATTATTATAAACAGAAACACGAAATATCTGTTATTATGGGAACCTTTCAGAAAGACGTTGCCGGCTATACTACAAAAAGAAGTCCCGAAGAGTTAGAAAAGCAAAGAAAAATCATGAAAATTATTCATTTCAAATTTCATGAGAGACAAATATGCGTCTCTAAAAAAGAATGTATCAAATCAACAAAGATAGTGTATAATGAGGAAGAAGAGGTGATATGATGTTGGATAAAGATTTATTTTTTACATTATGTGAGAAATATAATGTTGAGTTAAGCGAGAGCGCCAAGGCGCCTATGATTCAAGACAGAACCGGCGTTCATACGATAACTACAGAAGACATTCATCGGGTTTTTGCATCATGTCAGACTTCCTTTGGATATTCCGGTGATAAACTGAACACCACAGTGAATGCAAAAGCATATTATTTGCAGGATAATTTTGCTATTGCATGTTAGGAGAGGATTATGAAGGTTAGCTCTGCTTACGAAAGCCCTCTTGTTTTAGAAAAAATTGAAATTACAGAGAGTACATTTAGAAAAAAAGAGGTTTCCTTAGACGGTCTGGAATTAAATGTCCATGTAGAACGTGCCGTGGAAAAGGTTGAAAGAGATGGTTATGAAATCACGTTGATTACAACCGTTTCAGACGAAAAAGAAAATATATATGTGAATGTAAAAGGAAAAGCAATATTCCGTACCCAACAGGAAAACATGGATATCCTTGAAAAAAATACCATTGCAATTATGTTTCCTTATATTAGAAGCTATATATCTATTATTACAACACAGCCAGGAATGCCCCCTATTGTGCTACCTGCCATGAATATTATTGCAATGATTAATGATCAAAAAAAGTAGAAATCAGGTACTCACTTGCTTGAGTGCCTTTTTACTTTTCTTTTTAAAAATTTTAAGAATGGAGAAAAGAAAACATGCACAAGAAAAAAATCGTCCTATTGACAGCTTCTATCCTACTCACTTTTTCCTGCTTAACCGGCTGCGGCAAACAGCCGGAACCGGAACCAGCGCCAGAGCCGGAAATCACGGAGCCAGCGCCGGAACCAGAGCCGGAACCTGCGGAAGAAGAACTGGAAGAAGCAGTGACTACCGCTTATCCTGTTATTTCCGATGAGCGGGAAGTGGTGGGCGGCAAGATGCAAAGCTACCTGACCGGCGAATGGACAGACAAAGATATCGCCACAAGAAGGCCTATCGCCGTCATGATTCCTAATAACAAACCTGCAATGCCGCAATACGGTCTCTCCCAGGCGGGCATCATCTATGAGGCTCCCGTAGAAGGACGTATTACCAGACTGATGGCGGTTTTTGAAAATTTTGATGATTTAGAGAGAATCGGACCCATCAGAAGCTCTAGGGATTACTTCCTCTATGTGGCGATGGGTTATGAAGCCATATACTGTAACTGGGGTCTTGCCAAACCTTATGTAGAAGAACTGATTAACCGCGACAATGTATACAATGTCAGCGCCTCTGTCAGCGGTATCCACAATCCTGCTGACGAAGCGTACTACAGGGTAAGCCGTCCGGGCTATGCCCAGGAATTTACCGGTTATCTGAAAATCGAAGGACTTATGAAAGCCGTAGACAGACTTGCCTATGACTGGAATTATGACGACGCTTATGTCCGCCCGTTTTTGTTTGCCGCAGACGACGTTATCGCTGATTATGCGGATAACGAAGAGGCGACGATGATTTATCCCGGCGGAAAATCCGGCGGCAATTCCGGTGGTTACGGCGCTTATCATCCTTATTTTGAATATCACGAGGATGACCATCTCTACTACCGCTATCAGGACGGGGGCAAACAGATTGACGAATATAACAACGAACAGTTAACCGTTTCAAATGTTGTTTTCCAATACTGCCACGGGGAAGTCCGGGACTCGCACGACTATCTGGCATTCGGCGTTCATGGTGAGGGCGACGCCATCGTCTTTACAAACGGTAAACTGATAAAAGGAACCTGGTCCCGCTATGACGGCGATTTCACCCCCGCCCATTTCTTCGATGAAAACGGCGATGAGATTATCCTGAATCAGGGAAAAACCTGGATTTGCAATATCTGGGAAGAGTATGGGGAGTTTGTGGAGTACGAATAATACAAAAAGGCGTCAGCGTAAAGCAACGTCCGCCTTGGTTAAAGCTAATCAAAAAAAGCAACCTGGCTTTAGTCAGCACGGTTGCTTTTTTGATGTTCTTTATCATTTCTGGATAATTAGTAACGTCTTCAGAAACCAACGCTTCCCCTATACTTCCTTCCTGCTCAGCGTCAACAGATTTTCTGACACTGTTGTCACCTGTCTGAAGGATTCTTCCACTTCCCCGGTGACGTGTTTCTGCTCCTGTGACTCCCTGACAATCTGATTTGCCTGTTCGATGGTATTTTCCAGGAGCTGTTCCATCTGCCCAATCATATCCAGAACCCGTGCGCTCTGTTCTACCGTATCCGTACTGGAATCCGCGGCAACCCGCACCCTTTCCCCGGATTTTTCCTGAAGCGCGCCGATGCCTTCCGCTTCTTTTTCTATCTCATAAAGTTTCTCGGTTTCCCGCATGACATTGGCAATATTGTCCTGATTCGATTGCTGCACTTCCTGTAAGAGTGTGAAAATTTTATCAATGATCCCAGTAATCGCGCTGCTTGCCTGTCTGGAATTTGCCGCCAATATGCCTACTTCTTCTGCGACAACACTAAATCCTTTGCCCATATCGCCCGCCCTTGCCGCCTCTATCGAAGCGTTCAGCGCCAGCAGGTTGGTCTGGCTGGCAATCCCTGCAATGGTATTGGTAAACTCCGCTACCTCTTTCATACCGCTTTCCAGATTGCTAATCTGGGATTCCGTCTGCCTGGCGGACTGCTCGATGACCTGGATGCTCTCGGTAGTCTTTTGCATTCTTTCAATATAACCCTGTATTTTCTCTGTTGTCTCTCTGGATATTTCCTGCATTTCTTCCATATTATGTACGACGCCGTCCGCATTCCCGCTCAGTTCCTTCATGGATTCCCGGACGGAATTGACAAACTGGAAGCTTTCGTTGCAGTCCTGCAGCGTCATCTGCGCGGAATCCGTTATGACGCCATTGGTATGGGCGAATCCGTGGATATAAGTTTCCAGCCGTTCTACCACGTCATTCAACTGCTCGGAAGATTTCTCGCACTCATCTATCAGCTCCACCGTCCGCTTCGTATCGGCGAATTTGACCAGCATCTGATGGGACAGATCTGCAATTTTTATACAAACGACACTCATAACAATGGATTCCAGCAGAAAGCCCAGCGAACGGGTAATAAACCACATCATATTGGTCTCGTACTCAATCTGCGCCACATTCAGCGAACGGAAATACAGTGAAATTACCAATAGAATATAGGAAACCACCGAAATCCGCATTGTGAATTTTTTATCATAGTAAAACAGACTGAATATCATGGCAAACGCATATGTCATATAGATACCTATTGCCGCATTCGTCGCCATAATCGCTATCAGGGTCGCCAGCGCCAGCGTCGTCATATATTTCAAGACACCAATAGATACTTTCATCTTATAAGCCAGTCCCGGTCCCATTGTTACCACGACTCCAATCAGCGTCAATGGAATCAGCGCACTGATTTTTATCTGAAAAAGCCCTGTCACCGAAAAAACAAATAATAACGGAAATACAAGAATCAGCCAGCGCAGTACCTTGACGGCGGTTTTCGTCACTTTCGTATCATTTTCATAAAAAATATCCTGTTCCATAATGATGAATCCTCCTCTATTCGTTTTCTCTGCAATAATAATTAAAATATTGCTCTCTTAAACTTTTGTATGTGCCTCTTGGCAGATAAATCTTCATGCCGTTGTCCATGCAGATTTCCTTGGCGTTCAGGCTGCCAACATAACCGAGATTGACGATATAAGCAACACCAAGCCTGACAAACTCCTGATAGTGAGAAAGCAAATCGTAAATTTCCGTCATCGTCATCCGCAGGATACATTTCGTGCTGTCTGCAAAATGCATGCATTGCGTTTTTCCCTGTGCCTCACAACATACGATATCATTTATCGAGACCCTCACAAGTCTGCCTTCCATGTGCAGCAGAATAAATCTCTTCTGTTCCTCCTCGATATCTTTCAGGATATTGTCAAGTATGGCAAACAATTTATCTTCCGATACCGGCTTAACAATATACTGCCAGGCGTCCACATCAAAAGCTTCTAACGCATACTCTTTAGACGTCGTAAGGAAAACGATTTTTCCTTTGTAATTCCTGCCGCGAAGCTCTTTTGCCGCTTCCAGTCCCAGCGGATAGGAATTGCTTTCTTTATCCGGCATATAAATATCCATAAATATCAAATCCGGCACATAATTTTCTTCCCTGACTGCATTCAGCAGTCCGTCTGCATTCCCAAACCGCCGAATCGAGAAATCCAGCCCGGAATGTTTTTTCTCATAGTCGCCCAGCAATTTTTCTGTTTTTTCCAATTCTGTCCATTCGTCATCACAGAGCGCCAGCAGGTACATGTGTTTCCCTCCTCATTTCCGGCTATTTTTAACCTGAACATTCTGCTGCTTTATAATCCGATGGAATGTTCATAATCAATCTGAAAATAAACACGCCGTTATCATTTTTAAAATCACATTCCCCATCATACTTTTCCGCCGTCTTAATAATGCTCGAAACACCAATCCCGCCTGTAAATTCCGTCTTAGGCTGTCCATCCTTTAGTTCGGTTTCCGCCCTGCAGGTGTTGCTGCAGAAGATAATCAGTTTATTTTTTCTTCTTTTGACCATCAGCTGAATAAAACATTCTCGCCCTTCAGAATACTTCTTCGCTTCCATACAGGCATAAATCGCATTCTCATAAGCGTTGGCAAGAATCGCCACCAGGTCGATACTGGGTATCGCCATGTCTCTTCCGACCTCAATGTCAAGCCGCACCTTAATCTGTTCATTTCTCGCTTTGCGGGTATACGCTGCAAGAATATTATTGACTGCAGTATTGGCGCATATCGGCTTCTTCATGCCTCCATCCGTTTCCTTTTCATACTCTTTCAAATATTGCAGCAGTTCTTCTTTCTGCCCCTGGCGCACATATTCTGCGATAACCGCATTATGATGCCTGATATCATGCCGGAGTCTTTTTCCAGATTCTACGGACTCTTCCAGAATTTCCACCTGCCGCTCCAGAAGCCGGTGATTCATTTGTAACAGCTGTTTTTCTCTTTCATGCTCTTTCTCGATTCCGATATGCAGGTAAAATCGATACATAAGAAGCTGCACAGTCCCCGTCAGAATGAAATTCACAGTCACCTGATAAATACGATAGGGCGTCCTGTCCCTGATATTCGGATTCAAAATAAAGCCGATTCCCAGAAGAATGGATATAATCATAATCGCCACGCTGAATTTATCTACCTCTTTTTCCACATAATCGCCAAAACCGATAAGTGATTTTTTCAGCTTCTTTTCCATAAAGAAAGCCATCAGCAGAATCAATATCACACGCGTAATGATATCCGCCCACACATTTCTGTTGAAAAAAACAACGGCTACTTCCAGCCCTCCGATGAGGAACACCGCCAGCAGATAAAAGGTCAGCGCCAGTTTATAGATGGACAGATAAATGGAATCCCTGCTTATGATAATGGCAAATATCGCAAAGCACAGATACATGGCAAAGGCGACGATGCGCACACAGCTTTCCCAATCCACCACATACCAGACAGACGCTGCCGTCAGAAGCGCTGCACTGAAGCCCCCATAATAAATAATTGTTTTTTTCCTGTCAAAACGGGATTCACTCATACAGGAAAACAACAGGATAACTCCCGCAAGGCTTAATGCAAACCGTATGAACGCTACATATACCGGACCACCTAACATATTTTATCTCCTTCTTATATGTGAAAGTCCACTGCGCAAGACAGACATCTCTTGGCGCTCCTGCCATCTTGCCACGCCAGACACACTCCTACTGCTTACTCTTATACTCCAACTCCAGAATATCAAATAATCAGCATAAATACCTTTCCCCTGGTATACTTCGCACTTTTTTGGGTATACTTTGCACTTTTCGACAAAAATCTGCGCGTTTGCTGCCGCTGCGCGTCGCTTGATTTTCCTTTGCTATACTTCTATACTCGCAAACCCGCGCTATCGCGCTCTTTGTCCGATTTCATCGGACGTTTGCTCGCTAATGCCGCAGGAAAATCAAATGCCGCTGCGCGTCGCTTGATTTTCCTTTGCGGCTATTATATTGTACCATAATTTCAGACGTCTGGCTTCTATAAGTCGCTTTTTTTCTGTTCATAATTTGTTCATATTTAATTTAAAGAAACTTCACTTCAGCAACATTTTTTAGACATTTCTTTTGCATATACTTATAACATAAGATAACAAAAGAAATGACATTGCACTAACAGATTAATTAATACTTTTTCATAATAAATGCCAAGTAATCTGATTACTTGGCATCCTCCCTTCTCCAGGGTCTTTTCATCCACAAATTAATAGCCGGGTTTCCTCTCATATGTGGCAAGCTGTATACAATAATACACTTTTTATTGACATCTTTTTCCATCTATAATAAAATAATATCGTTGCAATGGTGTAACGGTCGGTTAGTCAACTGTTATACCATTTTTATATTGATAGAAAATCACGGACAAAGAAGCGGCAAACCCGCTTTGGGAGGGAGGAACATGTTAGAAATTATTACCAATGTAAACAATGTCGTCAACAACATCGTCTGGGGCTGGCCCGCTTTAATCCTTTTAGCTTTTGTAGGCGTTTTAATGACCTGCCTGACGAAATTTTTCCAGATTGCCCATATCGGACACTGGATGAAAATGACAATCGGCGCGATTTTCAAAGACAAAGACGTGGTAGGGCACACCAAAGACAAATCCATTTCCCAATTCCAGTCCCTATGTACCGCGCTTGCCGCTACGGTAGGAACCGGTAACATCGTCGGGGTAGCGGGCGCAATCATGGTCGGCGGACCGGGCGCAGTGTTCTGGATGTGGCTTATCGCCTTCTTCGGTATGATGACCAATTATTCCGAAAACGTCCTCGGCATTTACTATCGCCGCAAAAACAAAAACGATGAATGGTCGGGCGGTGCGATGTACTATCTGCGGGACGGTCTTGGAAAGAAAAAAGGCTGTAAACAACTGGGAATGATTCTTGCAGTCCTATTTTCCATTTTCTGCTTCCTTGCTTCTTTCGGTATCGGCAATATGACGCAGGTCAATTCCATATCCGGTAACATGGAAAGCGTTTTCGGCATTCCTACCTGGATTACCGGTATTGTGGTCCTGATTCTGGGCGGTCTTGTTATCGTCGGCGGTCTGAAACGTATCGCGTCGGTAACGGAAAAAATCGTTCCTTTCATGGTTGTTTTATACATAATCGGAAGTATCGTTATCTTCATAACGAATATTTCCCAGGTTGGCACGGTATTTGCTGCCATCTTCAAAAGCGCTTTCGCACTGCAGGCGGCGGGCGGCGGTATCGTCGGGTATGGCGTGAAACTTGCGATTGAACAGGGCATGAAACGAGGCGTATTTTCCAATGAGGCGGGTCTTGGTTCTTCCGTCATGGTACACTCCAATTCCAATGTCAGCGAACCGGTGCGGCAGGGCATGTGGGGAATCTTTGAAGTATTTGCGGATACCATCGTGGTTTGTACGCTGACCGCTTTTTCCGTACTCTCTTCCGGGCTTGTGGATTTGAACACCGGCGTTACGATGGAAGCGTATAACGGCGTTACCTTAACCAAGGCGAATATTGTCTCTACCGTTTTCTCCATGCACTTTGGAAAACTTGGCGCGGCTTTTGTGGCGATATCCGTTATGCTGTTTGCTTTTTCCACGGTTCTCGGCTGGAGCCACTACGGTACGAAAGCCTGCGAATTTTTATTCGGGGAAAAATATACGATTATCTATCGGGTGATTTTCGTTATCGCCATTTTCGGCGGCGCGGTCATGGGCGACAACCTTGCCTGGGATTTAGCGGATACCTTCAACGGTATGATGATGATTCCCAACTTAATCGGCGTGCTGGCGCTTTCACCGCAGGTATACCAGATTACCAAGAATTATGTAAACCGAACCTTTAAGGGAAAAGAAGAAAAACCGATGCTGTCCGCCATCCCTGAGATTCAGGCGGAACAGGAAAAGAATTTAGACGCTTAAATAAGTAAGCTCAATTACGAAATTCTCTACGCTAACTCGAAAATATTGCTGCAAAGAACCCGGAAACGTTTTCTCATCGCTTCCGGGTTCTTTTTTACTTTATTCCTGATTCCATTTGCTTCCTGCTTACGCTTTGCCAACAGAACCAAATAATTCCATTTTCTCTTTTACTTTTGCCTTAATCGCTTCAAAGCCCGGAGCAAGCAGCTTACGAGGGTCAAAGCCTTTACCCTGCTGATCTTTGCCTGCCTCGATGTACTGGCGGGTCGCTTCTGCGAATACCAGCTGGCACTCTGTATTTACGTTAATCTTTGCAACGCCAAGAGAAATCGCTTTCTTAATCATATCATCAGGAATGCCTGTACCACCGTGAAGTACTAACGGAAGCGTTCCTGTCTTTTCCTGTACTGCTTCAAGTACGTCAAACTGAAGACCTTTCCAGTTCTCAGGATATTTGCCGTGGATATTGCCGATACCTGCTGCCAGGAAATCTACGCCGAGGTCTGCAATCTGCTTGCACTCTGCGGGGTCTGCACATTCACCCATTCCTACGACGCCGTCTTCTTCACCGCCGATGGAGCCTACTTCTGCTTCAATGGAAATTCCCTTTGCATGAGCCGCCTCAACTAACTCTTTGGTCTTCGCAATATTCTCGTCGATAGAATAATGGGAGCCGTCAAACATAACGGACGGGAATCCTGCTTCCATACATTTGTAGCAATGGTCATAAGAACCGTGGTCTAAATGTACTGCTACGGGCACTGTGATATTCTGATCTTTAATCAGACCGTTTACCATACCCATAACGACGTCATAACCGCCCATATACTTTCCTGCGCCTTCGGATACGCCGAGGATAACAGGTGAGTTGCACTCCTGCGCCGTCAAAAGAATCGCCTTGGTCCACTCCAGATTGTTAATATTGAACTGACCTACTGCATAATGGCCAGCCACTGCTTTTTGAAGCATTTCTGTTGCTGAAACTAACATTTTATTCTACCTCCATTATAAATTTTATATTCAGGCTGTCCGCCCAATTATCTGATGTTATTATACAGCATTCCCCGGAAAAAGAAAACCATTAAAAGGAAATTTGTGCCAGTAAATTTCTGTCGGATTTCCAACAGATTTCCAGCCATCTTTACCAGGGAACCCGGATTTCCAGCGCTTCTTTTTTATTCTCGACGATTGCCGTCAGATGGTCGCCGCCATATTCCCCATCCAATGTCCACGCCACTTCCTGCTCGGCCTCTATCAGAAGCTTAGAAGTCTTGAAGCACTGGATGGCGTCCGAATGAAGCCTTTTATCCACCAGCGCCGCTATGATATTGTTGATATCCAGAGGATTCACCGGTTTCTTAATCAGCGTCACCTCAAACAATCCGTCGTTTAACTCCACATCTTTACCGGTAATCCCCCTAAAACCGCCTACGGAATTAGAGTTTGTAATCATACCGTAAAGATATTCGTCTTCCAGACAGACGTCATCATAACTTATTTTCATTTTGTAGGACTTGATGGAAGAAAGGCGTTTTACGCCTTCCAGCAGATACGCCGTATGTCCGAGCACGTTTTTGACGTCCTGCCTGGTCTCATAAGATACGTCTGTAAAAAGCCCGAACGCCGCCACATAAATAAAACTGTCGTCATTGAACGCGCCGATATCGCAACGGAAATTCCTGCCGTTTACGACCACGTCCGCCGCTTTAATCATACCTCTCGGAATCCCCAGACTGTTTGCAAAATCGTTGGTGCTTCCCGCGGGAACGTAGCCGATGGGCAGCTTATCCTCACACATCATCATCCCAGTCACTACCTCGTCCAACGTTCCGTCGCCGCCGCTGCACACAACAATGTCATAGCCATCCCGTCTATCCCTGACAGCCTTGATTGCGTCGCCCGGTTTCTGCGTCGGATATGCCGTCACTTCATATTCCGCTTTCACAAAAGTATCGATGATATCCAGCAGATTACTCCGAATTTGCGCCTTGCCCGCTCTTGGGTTGTATACAAAAAGCATCGTTTTCCCCAAAACGTCCACCTCCTACTAATAAAAGAGACCCCCGACTCTGGAAATCTCTTTCATCTTCTGCCTTACCGTTTGCCGCCCAAAAAGTTCTCAATCCCTGCAACTGCCGCTTCTTCATCATTTCCGTCTGCAAGAATCGTCACAGTCTCATCAGTACCTAATCCAAGACCCATCATGCCCATAATACTTTTGGCATTGACTTTTTTGTTAGCGAACTCGATATATACACTGCTATCGTACCTGCTTGCTTCCTGTACGAGCATGGCTACCGGTCTCGCTTCCAAACCGCCTTCCAGTTTGATTTGGATAGATTTTTGAATCATAAAGATATCCTCCTTTTTACAACCTCATATGTTCAGCAATCTCACTTAATTTCCTCAGCCGATGATTTACCCCGGACTTGCCAACAGCAGGTTCCAGATACTCTCCCAATTCCTTCAGGGCGGCTTCCGGGTGTTCCAGACGTACCTCCGCCATCTGGCGCAGATTATCCGGCAACTTCTCAAAACCATACCTCTCTTTAATCAGCAGAATATCTTCTATCTGCTTAGATGCAGCGTTCACTGTCTTGGTGATATTCGCCGCCTCGCAGTTCACACGCCTGTTGATGGAATTGCGCATATCTTTCATAACGCGAAGACTTTCCAGATTCAGCAGGGAAACATGCGCTCCCATTACATTTAGTAAATCTACCAGTCCGGCGCCTTCTTTTAAATATACGACGTAGTATTTCTTACGTTTGATCACTCTGGCTTCTATCTGAAATTCCTGAATGATATTCCTTAGCTGCTCCGCCTGTTCGAGGCGGCTGCACACAAATTCCAGATGATAACTTTTCTCCGGGTCACTGATGGAACCGACGCAGAGAAACGCTCCCCGCAGATAAGCGCGCATACAGCAGCTATTTTTGATTAAAAGAGAGTTCACCGGCATATCCAGTGGAATAATATGATGGTTGCTATCATACAGATGCAATGCCTGAAAAACTTTTTCCTCCTCTGCATCTTGCATAACCTTATTTATATTAAATGTTTTTTGCAATAATGTAAAGTATTTTCTGGCAATCGTTTTATTTTCCGACCCTAATTCCAGATGCATACCGTCTGGAGTCAGCTTCCCGCCAAAATGAATTAACGCCGCCAGCTCCGCCAGCCTGCAGTGCCTTGCCTGACTGACATGCTCCGCCAGCTCTTCCTTTACCGTCCCGGAAAATGACATATTTATAGCCATGCTCCTTTCTAACCCTGCGATGTTTGTGTCTGGCTTATATCCCGTTTTTATCCCGGTGATACAGTTTCACTCCGCAGCTGCTGTCACTCTTCATCTGCTCATACAGCTCGTTGGCAAGCGTAACGCTCCGGTGTCTGCCGCCCGTACAGCCCACGCCCACGATTAACTGATGTTTTCCCTCTTTAATATAGTTCGGAATCAGAAAATGCAGCATGTCCACTAATTTATCCCTGAAAATGGACGCCTCTGGAAAGCTCATAACATAATCCTGCACTTCCTTATCGTCGCCCGTCTTATTTTTCAATTCATCGATATAAAACGGATTGGGCAAAAATCTGACGTCGAAAACCAGGTCCGCGTCCGCCGGAATTCCGTTCTTAAAGCCAAAAGAAAGAATCGTCACAATCAGGGGATGATACTCCTCGTTGCGCACGAAAATGCGGTTCATTTCTTCCCGCAGCTCCCTCGTCAGCAGATTGGAAGTGTCGATGACATAATCCGCCTTCTTCTTCATGTCCTCCAGAATTTCCCGCTCTTTGTTCACACCGTCTTCCACCCTGCCTTCCGGGGAAAGCGGATGCATCCTGCGGGTTTCCTTATACCTCTTAATAAGGGCGGTATCGCCGGCGTCCATAAAAAGGATTTCAAACATATACCCATCCGCCCTCAGCTTTTCCAAGATTTTCTGCACGTCGTTAAATGGCTGATCCGCCCGCACGTCCAGCCCCAGGGCAACCTTCGTTATCTCCGTGCCCGGCGTCACAATCAGCTCCACAAACTTTTCAATCAAAGGAACCGGAATATTATCGACACAATAAAAGCCGGAATCCTCCAACATTTTTAATGCCGTACTTTTACCGCCGCCGCTCATGCCGGTCACTACTACAAATCTCATCCTGTATCTTGCTCCTCGTTTTAGAAATCACCCAGAAAAATCACTTCCGGTTCTAACGTTACCTGAAAACGTTCTTTTACTCTCTCCTGTACTTCCTCGATTACTTCCCGGATATCCGCCGCCGTCGCATTTCCGGTATTGACTACGAACCCGCAGTGCTTATCCGAGACCTGCGCCCCGCCGATACGATAACCGCGCATCCCGGCGTCCATAATCAGTTTTCCGGCAAAATACCCTTCCGGGCGTTTAAAGGTACTGCCCGCGCTGGGATAAGAAAGCGGCTGTTTACTTCTGCGTTTTTCCATCAGCTCTTCCATCTTTGCCTGGATTTCCTCTTTGTTCCCCGGCTGTAACTGCAATACTGCTTCCAATGCGATAAAAGGTCTGTTCTTGATGATGCTTGTGCGATAGCCAAATTCCATCGTATCATTGTCCAACACCAGAATTGTCCCTTCCCTATCCATGACTTTGACAGACTGGATAACCTGCTTCATTTCCCCATCATATGCGCCTGCGTTCATGACGATGCCGCCGCCCACGCTGCCGGGAATCCCTGCCGCAAATTCTAATCCTGAGAGTCCGGCGTCCCTTGCCGCCGCCGCTGTCTGGGACAAAAGCGCTCCCGCCTGTACCCGGATCTGACTTCCTTCCACCGTCAGATTATCCATACCGTTTCCGATTTTAATGATAATCCCCCGGTAGCCTTTATCGCCTACGAGCAGATTGCTTCCATTTCCCAGGATGAAGTAGTCCCGCCCCACCTTGTTCAGATACGGAATCAGTCTAAGCAGCTCCTCCTCCCGCTCTATGAGAAGCATACACGCCGCTTCCCCGCCTACCCGGAAAGTCGTATGTCTGCTCATGGGTTCTTCAGACAATATTCTTTCCTTAGGAATAATCTCTTCGATATAATCATACATAAATGTGCCCAAACCTAACTCCCGCCCTGTCTTTTTTCCTCTTACGCCCTACAGGCGATAAGCTGCTTCTTAATTACTATCATATGCGGCTTTCTTAGCTTAATACCATTTTAGCTGCCCCATAGATTCCTGCGTCGTTGCCCAGCGTGGCAAGGGCGAAAATGGTATCCCTGCTGCCGTGGAAGACGTTCTTATCATAAGCCGGCCGGATATAGTCGAATAAGACTTCGCCCGCTTTGGAAACGCCGCCGCCGATGACGAAGATTTCCGGGTTGATGATGCTTGCGATGACGGCAAGCCCCTTGCCAAGATATTCCCCAAACTGCTGCGCTATTTCCACTGCCAGCTCATCGCCCTGTTTTACCGCGTCAAAAACTGTTTTGGCGGATACTTTGCCCGTCCTTAAAACGCTGTCTTTATCGCTGGCTTCCAACGCTCTGCGGGCAAGCCGCGTAATACCCGTTGCCGACGCATATTCTTCCAGACAGCCATAATTTCCGCACCCGCAGCTTTCCGTCTCGTGGTCTTCCACATGGATATGCCCGATTTCGCCACCGGCGCCCGTGGAACCCGTCATGATTTCACCGTTAATGATAATGCCGCCGCCTACGCCTGTCCCAAGGGTAACGGCAACCAGATTCTGATGTCCCTGTCCGCCGCCTTTCCACATTTCCCCAAGCGCAGCCACATTCGCATCATTGCCGCCTTCTACGCGCATTCCGTCCAAAAGCTTTGTCAGCTCTTCTTTCAGATTAAATTGATTCCATCCCAGATTGACCGCCTTATGTACAACTCCATTGCCATCCACCGGTCCCGGCACGCCTACGCCTATACCCGCTACATCTTCTTTGTCGATTTTCTTTTCCGCCATCTTTCCCTGAATGCTTGCCGCAATATCCGGTAAAATATTGGCTCCGCCGTTCTCTGTCCTAGTCGGGATTTCCCATTTATCCAGAACCGTCCCCTCACTGTCAAATAACCCTAATTTAACGGTCGTACCGCCTACATCTACCCCAAATACATAATTTGCCATATACCTGTCCCTCTTTTTCCTATTATTTTTAACAGCTTACTTCTTATCGTACTTTTTCTATCATCAGGCGCCTGTTTTCCCCAGTCTTTTATTTCCGACTAGTGGAATCTGCCTTTCCCGTTTTACTCGTCTTCCTCGCGTCTCTGCGCCAGAGAATTTTGTACGCGCTGATACAGCTCCTGCGCCGCGTTATAACCCATTTTTTTCTGACGGTGGTTGACTGCCGCTGATTCGCAGATAACTGCCAGATTCCGCCCCGGTCTGATGGGGATATTGTGACAGACTACCTTATTACCAAGATATTCCGTATACTCTTCTTCCATGCCGAGACGGTCATATTCTTTTTCCTTATCCCAGTCTTCCAAGTGAATGACCAAATCGATGTTCTGCGTATCCCTTACGCTGGAAGCGCCGAACAATGCCTTCACGTCCACAATGCCGATACCGCGCAGCTCGATAAAGTGCTTCGTAATATTCGGGGCGGAACCAATGAGCGTCTCTGCGCTGACTTTTCGGATTTCTACCACATCATCCGTCACCAGACGGTGCCCTCTTTTGATAAGCTCTAACGCCGCCTCGGATTTACCGATACCGCTTTCACCCGTAATCAGCACGCCTTCCCCATAGACGTCCACCAGCACGCCATGAATGGAAATACAGGGCGCAAGCTGGACATTCAGCCACCTGATAATTTCCGCCATACATGCGGACGTCGCCGATTTCGACATCAAAAGCGGCACGCCGTATTTGATGGCTATTTCCCGGAACAAATCATTCGGATGCAATTCCCTGCAGAACACAATGCCCGGAATCGGATTGTTTAACAATTTCTCAAATATTTCCACCTGCTTTTCCTCATCCAGGCCGTTCATATAAGAATACTCCACGAAACCGACTACCTGCAGACGGGTCGCCTCAAAATGCTCGAAATACCCCGCCAACTGCAATGCAGGTCTGTTGATATCGGGCTGGGTAATCTTAATCTTGGAAATATCTATTTCCGGCGTCAGATTTTCCCATTTCCATTTTTCTATTACCTTTGTCAGACTTATGCTTGCCATATCCCTTCGTCGAGTAGACAGTCTCGACACTCCTTTCATTTTATTTCTAGCGTGAAAGGC
>JAMPFM010000012.1 GCA_023664455.1 Blautia sp. | reverse complement strand
GGCTGAGGGCGAAGGGGATTCCGGAGGAGCGGATCAGGAAGTATGGGTTTGCTTTCTGTGGGAAAAAAGTGCTGATTGGCAGGAGTGAAGAGTAAGAGAATATCCAACAAATGATTAGTATTTGTAAAATCAAACCAAAAAACAATTAATGTTACAGGGAAGAAAGCTTTATTTGGCAAGGAAAGGAAAATTGACATATGTTGGAGAAAAAAAGCGAAGATGAAATTAAAGCTATTACAGCAGAAATAGTAGAACAGGTAAAGGATTTGCTGAAAGACAGTATCTATAAAATTGTATTGTATGGTTCTTATGCCAGGGGGGATTTCGATATCGAATCAGACATTGATGTTATGATTATTATGAATTGTGATAAGGAGGAAGTCTGCTGTCGCAGAAAGCAGATTAGCAGAGTCGCTAGTCAAATTGGATTGAAAAATGATATAGAAGTGTCATTGCTTTTGCGTGATAGGGATACCTTTGAACAGGCAGGAGAGGCATTGCCGTTTTATAAGAATATTCAAAGGGAGGGAATTGTTTTGTATGGATAAGCGATACTTGAAATTGTCAGACTATCGCTTGGAACAGGCAAAGAGATGTGTAAAGTCTGCTAAAATACTAGCGATGGATGATGACTATAAAGGTGCAGCGAATCGATCATATTACGCAATTTTTCATTGCATGAGAAGTGTACTTGCACTAGAAGGAATAGATTTTTCAAAACATTCAGGAGTGTCTTCTTATTTCCGTAAGCAATATATAAAAACAGGCATTTTTGATATAGAATTATCGGATATTATAAAAGAGGCATTTGATATAAGAAGTGATAGTGATTATGATGATTACTATGTTTTGTCAAAAGATGATGTGGAAAAACAGATTAAAAATGCAGAAAAATTCTGTCTTGTGATAGAAGCATATCTCAAGAAGAAAGACGAATGAACTTGTGGGAGTATCTACCGGTTCATTGAAGAACATCCTGCGGGAAAAAGCGTTGATTGGCAGCAGGTCAAGACTGCTCGTCACAGTTCCCGACTGCTGCCAGATATGCCTATTTTGAGTTATTCACACTATAGTATAATAAAATGTTAAATGCTTTTCCACCACACCAGCCCTTTTCCGCTAATCGTAAAATTAATTTTCTTCGTGCCGCCGTAGTTTGCACCGGTTCCTTTCAGGGTGACGGCGGCTTTTCCTTTCTTTGTATTTCCGACATAACTGTCAGTTATTATGATATAGTCCTTTCCTTCTTCCAGTGTCTGCCCATTTAAAGTGACAGTGATGTCATTTCCGCTCAGTGTGACTGCCCTGCCGTTATCGTAGATTTTTGTAGCGGTCTGTTTGACTTTGGCTTTGGAAATGTCCGCCGCCATAATGTGATATACGACGGATTGGATCCCGGAGCTTCCCTCGCCCGCATAGGCGCCTAGTCCGGTGACGCTGACACGGATAGCGGCGCCGACATTCGGGATATCGGTTTCCTGGATTTTTTCTCCAGTTTTACGGATGATGGGATTTCCGTCTTCATCAAGCAAAGGGCTGCCATCTGCGCCATATAGGGCAGTCTGGTTTTCGTAAGTATAGTGCAGCATTTTATCATAATCTTTTCCAGCCTGTAATTTCTTTCCGTTCTTATCCGTCAATGTGACGCTTGTTTTATAAGCGCCGGGTTTGGCTTTATACAGGATATCTTTGGCGCTCATCTGGATTTTGGCAGTATCTGGGAGCCTGCCGTCGGTAATGGTGAAAACGCCTGTCAGGGTGCCTTTGTAGCTGCCTTTTCCTTTGATGGTGATAAGGGGCAGTTTCGGATTTTCCACGCCTTCGGTATTCACTTGCGCGGTGGTGGTATTATTATATTTATAACTGATGGTATAGTCCGTCTGGTAGTGCAGCTCGTTGCCCTGATAGAGGATGGAGGAAACAATGGGTTTCGTGCCGCCTTTCATATAAGGTACGGTGATTGCTTCCAGGGAAGCGGCAGGTTTTGCCTCTGTTTCTGCGCTGTCGCTCTTATAATCCTCTACGGAATCATAATAGCGCAGGGAAATGTCCGATGGGGCAGCCTGACCAAAATCAGCGGCGTTTATTTTAAAGGTTTTCTTTTTCGTGCCGCTATATTGGTTGACGCCTTTCATGGTGACGGTTGCGGTGCCCGCTTTATTGATTTTGGTGTAGGAAATAACATAGTCTACCGGCTTGCTTGTCTTAGTGCCATCTGCTGCGATGACTTCTGTGGTGGCGGGTGGCGTTTCACCGGTATCTTCAATGCCGGTTAATACAACGCCGTTTAAAGTCAGGGACAGATTTTGCTGTTTGACGTCTTCTTCCCGTCCGGTATAGGTTTTAGACTCTATACCGCCTATTACTGCTTTGGCAAGGGAAGCGCCGGTGATTTTGAAAGTAATGCTTTTGCTGCCGGTAAAATCGCTTCCTTCCACTGCCGTGATGGTGGCGGTTGCCGTGCCGATGGCGAGGTTGTTGCGGTAGCTTACGACATAATCGCCGCTTTGTCCGCCGTCGGTGCTTTTTTGCAGCGGTTTTTTCTTGTAAGTAACCGTCAGTTCCGGTTCCATGCCTACGCCGGTATCCTGATTGATTTGCTCAGCGTCGTAGCGTTGGTTAGGAATTTTGGCAATGCTGACTTTACTTAGGAATACTTTGGACGTAATGGTTTCGTATACGGTGAAAGAACCGCCATAGCCGCCCTTTCCGGTGACGATAATGGGGTAGGTTCCCGCTTTCTGGTAAGCGCCCGTGCCCGTCTGGGGATAGGTCAGCGTATAGTCGGTATTTTTCTTTAATTTTTTGCCGCTGCGGTATACGACGGGACTGCTCTTGATGGTCTTGCCTGTGTAGGCGGTGGTAATGGAATCCGCGGTAATATCCGAATCCGTCAGTGGTTTGGGCAGGATGTTAAAAGTAAGGGTCTGGGCGCCGGTATAGTTGCCCTTTCCTTTGATGGTAATGGTAGGGACTTTGGCGCCTTCTTTGTTTACGCTCTTATTGTTTTTATAAGAAACGGTGTAGTCTTTGTTCAGGACGAGCGGCGTCTGTACTTTGTAGGTTTTGCCGCTTTCCATATCTTCATAAGAAACGCTGTCAAATACCTGGACGACAGGCTTGATGGCGCTGCCGGTATAGATCTGATCTCCTACCGGAATCGCATAGAATCCCTGTCCCTGCTGCTCATAATAAGGGTATAAAACGGTTTCTTTGCGGTATAGGGGTGTTTCGTCGGTAAAAAGGCTGCCGGCGCCGTCTTTGTCCGTGTAGTAGCCGATAAAGATTTCATCCGCCAAGGAGTTTTCAGAATCTGCGTCCTCGCCGGTACCGGAACGGAGGGGAAACTCCTCTGCGGGAATCGTCGCGCCGTAAGCGGCGGAAATTTTCTTATCTTTCGAGGAATCGCCGCTCCGGTCCTTGAAAATCACGGTACAGGATTCCACGGTTACGGTATGGGTGTCATGATAGCCGCCTATGGAAGCGGTGATGACTGCGGTTCCTTCGCTTTTTCCAGATACGCTTCCGCTTGTTTTGGAAACAGTTGCGACACTTGTGTCAGAACTTTCCCATATGACAGTTGTGTCGGAAGTAGTATCCTTCGGGTAATATTCCGCGGAAAGGTTGATGCTTTGTCCGACAAACAGGGTATCGGGGTTGTTTTCCGTGGGAAATTCTATCTGATAAACGGGCGCAATGACTGTTACGATACACTTCGCCGTTTTATTTCCTGCTTTGGACGCTTTTGCCGTAATGGTCGCCTGACCCGTGCCGACGGCTGTAACGACGCCGTCTTTTACAGTCGCCACTTTGTTATTGGAGCTGCTCCATGTAATGGTTCTGTCTGAGGTGGTGTCCGCCGGGTCAAAAAGCACTTCCAGAGTCGTCGTGGAAGTATTTGTTTTCTTTTCCTCATCCGAAAGATGGGAAGCGTCTTCTTCCACTACCACAGTGTCGGGGCGGCGCAAGGTCACGGTTTCCATGTTCAGCGTAATCTGTTTCAGCGGGATTGTAACAGTGATCGTGCAGCTTACTTCCTGCTCGTCATGGGTAGCGGTTATGACAGCAGTGCCCGCATCGAGGGCAGTAATTTTTCCGCCTTCTGCGGCTGCCTCTACTTTGACTATAGAAGGGGCGCTGCTGCTCCATGCCACGTCGTTTCCATTCAGGGTCGTGCCGTTTACGGAAGCAGTCAGAGTCAGCGTATCCCCTTTATTCATGGATGCGCTTGTTTTGTTCAGTTTCAGTCCCGGCATATTGTTGAAGACGGGAATCTTGAAGACAAAGGCGGAGTTTAAGCTTCCTGCGTTTTTATACATTTTCATTGAAGTGGAAGACTCGCTTGCCGGCGCCTGGATATTCTGCATATATTGGTGGTTGTATAAACCTTTCGGGGAATCGGGATTTACGTTAAATTTTTCCAGATAGATGGTATCCTGCCCTAGCAGGATATAATTATTGCCGATGGTCGCTGCGCCGCCTTCCAGGGATTTATAGCGGGTATTCCAGCCTTTTTCTTTGGCATAAGTTAAGCCTTTCTTAATCTTTTCCTCGGTGGAAGAACCGTTCACGCCCACATTAAAATAATTATAGTATCCTTCATAGCCGGGATAAGTGCCGGAAATCAGGCCGGAGGTTCCCTGCCCCTGCTCCTGATAGACACGGGAAGCTAGATGAATCGGGCTTAGTTTCCGGGAGGAGCCGATTTCATGGAATGCCTGTGCATAAGTCCGGTTCTTGCTATCGCCCGGCAGGGCGCCTTTCATGAAAGTAGAAGCTAAGAAGGACTGTATCGCGTCAACCGTATGGTAAGAGCTGTTGTAGGTAAGCTGTTCAAACTGGAAAATATAAGTTTCCGTCAGGAAATTGCAGGGGTTGATATAATAAGCCACAGCCTCTTTCTTGGCATAGTACCAGCCGCTTTCTGATGGGCAGGGGTCGCCGACCCAGCCTTTCTGGGCATTGCTTGTCGTGTTCTGTATCAGGCTCTTTTCGCCCATTTCATTGTTGACGACTGTATTGAAATCCAGTTTCGTGTTCATCGGGACGAAAATCCAGTTCGGATGCGCCGCCTTTAATTTGGACAACGCGCTCTGATAGCCTGCGGGAAACTGCGCCACATCTGCATAAGAAGCGGAATAAGCGCTGATACGGTTGGCGGAAAAAGAGGAACTGTCCCGATTGGAAATTAGTTTTGCCAGATAAGTCTCTTCCCATGCCCGCCAGTCTTCGTCCGCATATGCCAGATATTTTTGCGCAATATAGCCTTCCATTTCTGCGCCGGACGCCCAGAAACTGGCAAGATACCAGATTTCATTTTCCAGTATCGCTATATCGTGCAGATATACGGTATGCCCGCTTTCCAGAGTCGCCACGATGGCGCTTTTTTCATCGGGCTGGCTGCGTACAGCATAGGCGTCCGTCAGATAGATTAACGCCATCAGATTTTTCGTGACGGCAAGCTGGCGGAAGGCTTCTTCTGCCTCGGCGATAGCGGCTTCTTCTGCCGTATCTGCCTCATTTTCTGTTTCCAGTGAGGTTTCTTCTTCCGAGAGTTCTTCTGTTATGCCCTCCGTATCCGTATCTTCCGTTAAATCCGTGTCGTTACCGTCTTCTGTGACGCCTGTGTCATTATCATTTTCTGTAGGATCTGTCATATCGTCGCCGTCCGCGTCATCCGTTTCTTTATCATCCCCGGTAGTATCCGCAGGGTCTTCTTCGTCTGGCAGGGTGGTATCGCTGCCGGATGGGTCATCAGAACCGACGCCCATGTCATTTCCGGACACGCTGCCTGGGTTGTCTGCTGGGATACTGGAATCATTTTCCAATGAATTTTCAGAATTTTCAGAATTGCCATTAAAAACGACGCTGGCGTCAGCCATGTTTCCTGCCGCCGTCTGCATCGTATTTGTGCCAAGCAGGATAGAAAGAATAAGACAATAGGAAATAACTTTATATAGTTTATGTAGATGTCTGTGTGCCGCACCTATTTTCATAAAAACCCTCCAAAAGCGAAAACCTGCAGTTTATTTTCTTCTGCGTCTATTTTACTCCGTAAAGAGGGGGAGTTTCAACAGGTTTTTGCTGGAAAGTGCAGATTATTCCTCATGATTCAGGAAACGCACGAATTGCACGAGACTTTTTCTTTTATCCGTATCTAATCTCTGGATATTATAGACAACTTCGTGAAGTGTGAGCCCATCCACATATTCCTGGGACAGATTGGTATGTCCGGTATAAGGCGCGGCGATACAGAGTAAGTAGTCTACGCTTACCTGATAAAGATGGGATAATTTGACAATATGATGCAGCGGAATTTCACGGAGCCCTAATTCATAATTGGAATAGGTCTGCTGTGTGGTGCCTAGATATTTAGCGATATATTCCTGACGATAATTCTGCGATTCCCTTAGTTCCCGTAAAAGTTCATTTGTCTGTTTCATGTCAATATCCTGCTCCCTTCTCAGACTGCGTTGTTTGCATGTCGCTGCAAATGCTGGTCCGAATTCCCCTGAATTGTTGTAAAATTAAGATAACACACAACGGCGTAAAAAAGAGGTTTTACAACATATAGGCGTTGTCGCGTTAAAAATACAACGGAGCGGGACGGCAGAAAATCAATCCGTATCCTGATGTAAAAACCGGATATATTTCACCAGGTCTTTGCGGCTGGATTCATTGAGCGTCTGTATGTCGTAGACCATATCATGCATTGTGATGTCGTCTATATAGGGCGCGTTCATATCCATATTTCCGAGATAACTTGTATCGGAGCGCAGCAGATAATCTGTACTGACTTTATAATATTTGGCAAGGGCAGTGACTACCATGATAGGAATCTCACGCCGTCCGTTTTCGTAGTTGGAATAGGTCTGCTGGGATACGCCAAGATATTTTGCGATGGTTTCTTGTTTGATATCATGGTCTTCCCTTAAATCCCTGAGGATAGTGTTTAATTTTTTCATAGTTATAATCCATAACTTCCTATCTGTATCTGGCATTACAACATTCTGATTTTTATTGAAATCAAGTGATTGCCGTCTTTTGTTGTTACAGATATTAGCACACAACAAAATGTTGTTTGATGAATTACTGTAAAACGTAATAAAATAAAAATAACTACAATACAATGTTGTAAATGAAAAATTGGGATAACTAATGTTGTAAAATGAGAAAGAGCTAATAGTATATGCAGGAACCGCAAAATTATTTTGAGGATTCAGATTCTGCCAAAGCGGATATGGGGTGTAAAAATGAATTATACGGGCGATGAATTATTGTGGATAGCAATCTGCGATGACGAGACAAAAAGCGTGATGGAAATTAAAGAAATCCTGATGGAAGGGGAGTTAGAACCGGGGGATTTTAAAATCTCAGTTTTTTCTTCCGGGGAAGAGCTGTTAAATGCGAGTGTCGGCAGATACAACCTGCTGATTCTGGATATGATGCTTCCCGGAAAACATGGCAGGGATGTGGCAAAAGAGTACCGGAGGGAAAATAAGGATGGTCTGATGGTATTCTGCACGGGTAAAAGTTCACCGATACCGGAAGATTTCAAGACGATGCCCTACCGCTATATGCGTAAAGAGCATGCACGGCAGATGAGAAAAGATTTGCTGGAAACAGTCGAAGAGATGTACAGACGCAAGGCAAAGCACCGTCTGCAGCTGACGCAGGGCAAGACGATTACTTTGGTTGAGGTGGAAAAGATTCTGTATCTGGAAATTACGAAAAACGGAAGCGCAGTTTATTATCTGGATAAAGCCAACAATGTGTGCCAGGTCAAAGTCAAAGAGAGATTGAAAGAATTGTATCCGCAGCTGGTCGCCTTCGGTTTTGAATTTTCCCATAATAGCTATCTGGTAAACTGTCATTATCTGAAGCGGTGGGACAATCATGAGTTAGAGCTGATTAACGGCACCCGTTTAAGTATCAGCCGGGCAAGGGAAAAATCATTCAAAGAAGTGTGCATGAAATATATTTTCTGAGATTTTACATAAAAGAGAGATAGGATATGAGGACAATTCTAATCGTAGAAGACAGCGCCAGAAATATGGAAATGCTTATCAGGATCATAGAAGATCTGAAAAAAGACGTCGTAATCAGAACCGCGTCTACCCGGGAAGAGGCCGGTGCGCTGGCGATGAGATACACAATAGACCTTTTTATTCTGGACATTATCCTGGATGATTCCGGTCCCAGCGATGCATCGGGGATGCAGTTTGCAGAGTATATCCGCACGTTATCCAAGTATAAATATACGCCGATTATTTTTGTTACCGCATTGGAAGACGCGCAGTTGTATGCATATAGCGCGCTTCATTGCTATTTTTATGTGGAAAAACCCTATGACGTGGGGCAGGTGTCAAAAGTGATTCTGGAAGCGCTGGATTTTCCCAAGAACAGTGGGAAATCCCGCAGTGTCTTTTTTCGTAAGGATGGCGTTCTCTATAAAAAAGAGATTTCTGAAATTATCTATATTGAGAACAGCCGCGCCGGACAGAATGTGTACTGCACCAATGGAAATCTGCAGCTTCCTTATAAGCCGGTTAAGGCGATTCTGGAAGATTTGGATTCGGACCATTTTATACAGTGCAGCAGATATGTGATTATCAACAGGGATTATATCGACAAAATTGATTCCTCAAACCGCTATATCCAGCTGAAAAACCTGAAAGAATCCATAGAAATCGGGCGTATGTTCAAGAAAAGATTTCTGGAGGAGGTGCTGCAATAGGGAAAAAGATAGTACAAATAACAAATTGTTGTTTGCAGATATGGCATACAACAAAATGCTGTTTGATGCAATATGATAAAGTGTAATAAAATGATGAATAATCACAATGAATGCCATCTGAGATTGTACAGGGCGGCTGTCTATAGAAGGGTCGATAGCTGCCGGGCAAGGGCGATTACACTTTGAGAGAAATTGCAGTATGAAAACGATTCTGATTGTGGAAGACAATTCTAAAAGCAAGGAAATGCTGATAAAGATAATCAAAGACCTTAAAACGGATGTGCTCATCAAGACCGCGTCCAGCCAGGAGGAAGCTTCCATCATGGCAATGGGGAGCAGCATTGACCTTTTCATGTTAGATATTATTCTGGACGTTTCTAATCCCGGCGATGTGTCAGGAATACAATTTGCAGAACAAATCCGTACTTTACCCAGATACAAATATACTCCCATTATTTTTATCACTGCGCTGGAAGACCCGGCACTGTATGCCTATGGGGATATCCATTGTTTCTATTATGTAGAAAAGCCTTACGACGCGGCGAAAGTAGCTGCAGTCATTGCCGAGGCGCTGGAATTTCCGGGCGTCAACAGACAATCCCGCAATATTTTTTTCCGCAAGGACGGTATTTTGTATAAAAAAGAGGTCTCGGAAATCCTCTATATTGAAAACAGCCGTCTCGGACAGATTATCCACTGTACCAACGGCGATTTGAAGCTGCATTACAAACCAAGCAAAGTCATTCTGGAAGAGCTTGGCGAGGATCAGTTCGTGCAATGCAGCAGATATCTGATTGTAAACAGGGACTATATTGATAAAATTGATACGGTTAACCGTTATATACAGTTGAAAGGGCGGGAAGAGCGGATTGATTTGGGGAGTTCTTATAAGAAGAAAATTATCAATGAGCTGGTGCGGGTTTATAAATAAAAAGTATTTATTGAAAGTCTGAGGGATGGAAATGGGACTGTAAATGTGATAAAATTAAAAAGTATAGTACTTTTTGGTTGACAGGCAAATAAAGGCAAGGAGAAATCATGCGTAGAATATTTAAACCATCCCGAAGCAGATGGGGACTGCTGTCTGCTTTTATAGTTTTTCTTATTTTTTTATCCGGCGATATCGTGGTATCCGCCAAGGAGTCTGATTTTTCTGAGGCAGGATATTCGGCGGTTCTCTATGATAATAGCAATGGGCTGCCTACGTCTGAGGCCAATGCTGTTGCCCAGACGAAAGACGGTTTTGTCTGGATTGGGGGCTACAGCGGGCTGATACGATACGACGGCAACGATTTCTATCGCTTTGATTCTTCCACGGGCATTACGAACGTCATGAGTCTTTATGTGGATTCCGAAGACCGCCTGTGGATTGGAACCAATGACAACGGCGCGGCGTTGTATGATAATGGGGAATTTCGGTTTTTTGGCAGGGATGAAGGACTGCTTTCTTTGTCGGTGCGTTCCATTGCGGAAGATGCGGACGGCAATATCCTGCTTGCCACGACGCGCGGATTAGCATATATTGACGATAGTTTTGCCTTGCACATGTTAGAAGATGGGCAAATCAGTCAGAAATATATCTGTATACTACGGACGGATGCGGACGGCGTTGTTTACGGCTGTACGCTGGATGGCGCATTCTTTTCCATAGAGCGGCTTGCGCTGACGGACTGCTATGATAGTAAAGAGATGGGAATCAGTACGGTATGTACCATCTGCCCCGACCCTAAAGAGAAGGGCAAGGTCTACCTGGGAACGGAAGGCTCTGAAATTCTATGGGGCGAAATGAGCGGCGGCATGGAGGGGGTTAAGAAGATTTCCGTCCATCCGCAGACGAATATCAACTTCCTTTTGCCTGACGACGAAGGACTTCTCTGGGTTTGCGCGGACAATGGAATCGGTTATCTGAATGAAAGAAAATATTATCGTGAACTGTCGAGTATTCCGATGAATAATTCCATAGACAGGATGATGTTCGATTATGAAGGGAATCTATGGTTTACTTCTTCCAGGCAGGGTGTTATGAAAGTGGTAAGCACTCCGTTTACAGATATCAGCAGCCGTGTGGGTCTGGAGCCGGCAGTTGTGAATACGACTTGTTTTTACCAGGGAAATTTGTATATTGGAACAGATACGGGGCTCCAGCTAGTGAATCAATATGACCGCCCCAAGGAAAATGTCCTGACGAGGCTGTTAAGAGGCGTAAGAGTCCGGTGCATCAAAGAAGATTCCGACGGAAATCTCTGGCTCTGTACATACAGTGAGAACGGATTGGTCTGTTATCATGGGGATGGGACTTATACGATTTACAATGAGGAAAACGGTCTGGGCTCCAACCGTGTCCGCGTTGTGACACAGATGTCAGATGGGACGATTGTGGTTTCTACAAGCGGCGGGATTAATTTAATCCGTGATGGCAGCATAATAAGCGCTTATGATGAAGAGGACGCCATACTCAATACGGAAATTTTGACGCTCTGCGAGGGCGAGGATGGCAGTCTTTATATGGGGAGCGACGGGGATGGCATCTATGTGTTAAAAGACGAAACGATATCCCGTCTTGGTCTGGAGGATGGTCTGAAATCGGAAATCGTGTTGCGGATTAAGAAAGATACGAAACGGGATTTGTACTGGATTATCACGAGTAATTCCATATCCTATATGAAGGATGGCAGTATTACGACTTTATCCAATTTCCCTTATGGAAATAATTTCGATATGTATTTTGATGATAAAGACGGTATCTGGATTCTGAGCAGTAATGGTATTTATGTGGTAAATGGGGAGCAGTTGCTGAAGGATAAGAAACCGGACTACACTTTTTATGATATGAGAAACGGGCTTCCCTGCGTGGCGACCGCCAATTCCAGGAGTGCGATAACGGACGATGGCACTTTATATATGGCGGGCGTACAGGGGGTCAGCAGTATCAATATCAATCAGATGCAGGAACTAAAGGGCGATGTAAAACTGACGGTTC
This sequence comes from Blautia sp., assembly GCA_023664455.1. Taxonomy (GTDB): domain Bacteria; phylum Bacillota; class Clostridia; order Lachnospirales; family Lachnospiraceae; genus UBA3282. The sequence goes on along the minus strand of JAMPFM010000012.1, from coordinate 49,207 downwards.
CTTTTCTGGATTTAGACGACAAGACGATTATGGTAGAAGAAGGGGAAACTATCAGGATTCCGGCGGGCTGTAAGCGTCTGACCATTCATGGATATGCGCTGACGTATTCTTTGCAGAATCCCCGGTTGAAATATTATCTGGAAGGGTTCGATGAAGAGGCGTTTTCCGTCTCTAAGCAGGACATGCAGCCGGTCAGTTATACGAATCTGGACAGTGGGGAATATATTTTCCATTTGTCAATCATCAATACCATGACGGGAGAAGAGGAGCAAAGCATCGCCGTAACGATTATAAAAGAAAAGGCGGTCTATGAGCGGGGATGGTTCTGGGTTTTGATTCTGATTGCGGCAATTCTGGTGATTTTGTTTGGGGCGGCAGTCTATGTCCATGAGAAAACAGCAAAACTTCTGAAAAAACAGGAAGAAGACGATATCTTTATCGACCAGATGATTCAGGCGTTTGCCAAGAGTATCGACTTAAAGGACAAATATACCAACGGACATTCTTTCCGTGTGGCGAAATATACGAAGATGATAGCGGAAAAATTGGGATATAGCCCGTCGGAGGCAGCGGCGGTTTATAATATCGGACTTCTGCATGATATCGGTAAGATTACGATTCCGGATGAGATTCTGAATAAGCCGGGAAGACTGACCGACGAGGAATTTGCGATTATGAAGCAGCATTCCATCAACGGCTATGATATCCTGAAAGAAATCGAGGCTGCGCCGGAGCTTGCCCTGGGCGCCGGATATCACCATGAGAGAATCGATGGGCGGGGATATCCTTTTGGGAAAAAAGCAGGGGAAATCCCGCCGGTGGCACAGATGATTGCGGTAGCAGATACTTTTGACGCCATGCATTCGACCAGACCATACCGGGAACAGATGAAAATGGAAGATATTGTCACAGAATTAAAGCGCGTATCGGGTACGCAGTTGAATGAGGAATTTGTGAAGGTGCTGCTGGAGCTGATTGAAGAAGGGAAAGTATAAAAAGATGCAGGCCGCAGGGCTTGCATTTTTTTAGCACAAAACTAAGTTGGAAGCAAAGAATAGAGGAAAATAAAATGTTAACGAATATCAGGAAAAAATTTATCGGGGATAAGGCTTTTTATAAAATGGTACTGGCAGTCGCCGTGCCAATTATGATACAGAACGGGATTACGAATTTCGTAGGACTTCTGGATAATATCATGGTGGGACAGATTGGCACGGAGCAGATGTCCGGTGTAGCGATTGTCAATCAACTGCTCATGGTATACTATCTTTGTATCTTCGGCGGGCTTGCCGGAGCCGGGATTTTTACGGCGCAGTATTTCGGGCAGAAGGACGATGAAGGAATCCGCTATACCTTCCGTTATAAATTCTGGATGGCGCTGCTATTGACGACGGGCGCTGTTCTATTGCTGATTTTTGGCGGGGAAGGGCTGATTCAGAATTATTTAAGCGGAAGCAGCGACGGCGGGGATCCGGCGGCGGCGCTTAGGTATGGGCAGAGTTATTTGCGGGTGATGCTGTTTGGACTGCCGGCGTTTATGTGGGTGCAGATTTACGTCAGTACCCTGCGGGAATGCGGGGAAACGGTTGTTCCCATGAAGGCGGGTATTGCTGCTGTCTGTGTGAATTTGTGTTTAAACTATCTGTTGATTTATGGGAAGCTGGGACTGCCGGCGCTGGGCGTCGTGGGAGCGGCCATTGCGACGGTCGTTTCCCGGTATGTGGAGGCGGCTATCGTTATTGTATGGACGCACAGACACAAGGAGCAGAACCGCTTCGTGGTACAGTTATACAGCACACTGAAAGTACCGGGATATCTGGTGAGAAAATATTTCATAAAAGGCGCGCCGTTATTGATTAACGAGACCTTGTGGTCCGCTGGGATGGCGATGCTGACGCAGTGTTATTCTGTAAGGGGGCTGAGGGTCATCGCAGGACTCAATATTGCCAATACGATTAACAATGTGTTCAATGTAGTCTTTATCGCTATGGGCGATGCGGTAGCGATTATTATCGGGCAGCTTCTGGGAGCAGGGAAGATGGAAGAGGCAAGGGATACGGATAATAAAATTATCGCCTTTTCCGTCAGCAGTTGTATCGGGATAGCAATTTTGATGAGTCTCATCGCGCCCCTGTTTCCGCAGATTTACAATACGACGCAGGACGTCAAAACGCTGGCGGTGCAGTTTATTCTGGCGCAGGCGCTTTTTATGCCGCAGGCGGCGTTTATCCATGCGGCTTATTTTACCCTGCGCTCAGGCGGAAAAACCGTTGTCACGTTTTTGTTTGACAGTGTGTTCGTCTGGTGCGTCAGCGTACCGGTTGCCTATGTGTTAAGCCGCTTTACGCAGATGCATGTTATCGGGATTTTTGCGATGGTGCAGATAGCGGATTGGATTAAATGTGTGATAGGATTTATCTTGGTGAAAAAGGGCGTATGGATGCAGAATATTGTGGAAAAGTAAGCAGGAAACTATTGCAGAGTGGGGTTTGATGTGTGATAATAAAAATCACAGGATATTGACAGCGAAAAAGATAAAGAGGTTTTATCGATGAGTGACTCTCAGAATGGGAACGGGATAGGAGAACAGATTAAAAGTGCGCTGGCGGAAGCCTTGCAGACCGGGGATTTTAAGAATCTGAATGATTTGGTGTCATGGACCGTGACCAATACCTTAAATGAAGTCGGGAAAAGCATGACGCAGGGCGGCGAAAAGACGCAGAGCGCGGGAAGTTTTTCCGGGTATGGGCAAACGGAAGATGGCGCGGCGTGGGAAGAAGAGCAGCGAAGGCAGCAAGAGCGGTGGCGCAGACAGGAAGAGCAGATGCGCCAGAGACAGGAGCAGATGCAGCGCAGGCAGGAAGAACAGATGCGCCAGCAGCATGAACAGATACGCCGTCAGGAAGAGCAGATGCGCAGGAAACAGGAGCAGATACGCAAGCGGGAAGAGCAGATACAGAAACAACGGGCGCAGATGCAGAAACAGGAACGGCAAATGCAGTATAAGCAGGAGCTGGTAACACAGGACAAACGATATATGCCGCCGGTAAAAATAAATAAAACAGGCAGCGTGTCCAATGTGCTGTATCAGGTATTCGGCGGAGTCGGACTGGGTTTTACAGGTATTATGACTTTTGCGCATATGGTAACGTCCATTATCGAAGGCGCTACTTTGTCGGGATGGATTGTAAATCTGATTGTTTTAGCATTTTTCTTTGGGATGATCCGGCATGGAAGCAGCCAGCGGAAGCGTTTAAAACGCGCCATGCGTTATGTGCAGTTATGCGGCGGCAGAATGTATGGGGAAATTGAGAGTCTGGCAAAGGCTACGGGCAGAAGTGTGCGTTATGTGGTACGGGATATCCAGAAAATGCTTGCCCTCAACATGTTCCCAGAAGGGCATCTGGACGAGAAGAAGACCTGTCTGATGTTAAACGATACCGTTTATGAGCAATATCTGGATGCAGAAAACGGTCGCAGACTTAGGGAAGAGCAGGAGCGGAAAGCGCTGGAGCAAAAGGAGCCGGATGAGAAGATAGAAAACCAGACGCAGCAGACTATCCGCAGTGAGCAGGAAGCGGAGCTGGATATCATGATAGCGGAGGGAATGGAGTGCGTGGGCAAGTTAAATGCTTTAAACGAGCAGATTCCCGGAGAAGTGATATCCGCCAAGCTGTTTCGGTTAGAAGGGCTGTTAAAAGATATCTTCGCCAGCCTGAGAGAGCATCCCGAACAGATGCACCGTATGCATAAGCTGATGGATTACTATCTGCCCACCACGTTGAAACTGGTGGAAGCCTATGCGGATTTTGACAGGATTACGACGCCGGGCGAGGAAATCGTAGCTGCCAAAACAGAAATTGAGAACACGCTGGATACGATTAACCAGGCGTTTACGGAGCTTTTGAACAATCTGTTCCAGGACGCCGTATTCGACGCCACCACGGACGCCCAGGTATTAAAGACCATGCTTGCCAGGGAAGGGCTGACAAGGGAAATGGAATTAAAAGATGGAGGAAGAATAGATGAGTGACAATTTAGAAGAAATGATAAAGGAAGCGCCTTCTTTGACGCTCGACCCGTTTGCACAGGCAAAAGAACCGGTGGCTGTAGTAAATAATGCGCAGCTTGCAGAGGAGCCGCTGCCCAAAGTGCCAGAGGTTGTGCTGACGCCGCAAGAGCAGAAAATGGTGGATGATTTTGCCGCCCAGATTGATATTACGAATACCCAGATGGTTATGCAGTATGGCGCGGGCAGCCAGAAGAAGATTGCCGACTTTTCTGAAAGCGCCCTGAATAATGTCCGCACCAAAGACATGGGGGAAATCGGGCAGATGTTGACCGGAGTGGTCAGTGAGTTAAAAGGATTTGACGAGGAAGAAAAAGGGTTTCTCGGCATTTTCAAAAAAAGCAGTAATAAGCTGGAAAATCTGAAAGTAAAATACGATAAAGCAGAAGCGAATATCAATAAAATCTGTAAAGTCATGGAAGATCATCAGGTGACGCTCTTAAAAGACGCCGCCATGCTGGATAAGATGTACAATCTGAACCTGAATTATTTCAAAGAATTGTCCATGTATATTCTGGCGGGCAAGCAGAAACTGGAACAGGCAAGGACGGTGGAACTGCCCGCGCTGCTTGCCAAGGCGGAACAAAGCGGGCTCTCAGAGGATACCCAGGCGGCGAATGATTATGCCGCCATGTGTGAACGTTTCGAGAAGAAAATCTATGATTTGGAATTGACGCGGACCATTTCCATGCAGATGGCGCCCCAGATTCGTCTGATTCAGAGTAATGATACCGCCATGTCGGAAAAGATACAATCCACGCTGGTCAATACGATTCCTTTGTGGAAGAGCCAGATGGTTATTGCCATCGGTCTGAATCATTCTACCGAGGCGGCAAGGGCGCAGCGGGAAGTAACGGATATGACCAATGCGCTGCTGAAAAAGAATGCAGAGGCTTTAAAAACCGCCACGATTGAGACCGCCAAAGAAAGCGAACGCGGCATTGTGGATATCGAGACGCTGACCGCTACGAACCAGACGCTTATCAGTACTTTGGACGAGGTATTGAAGATTCAGGAAGACGGTCATGCCAAGCGGATGAACGCGGAACAGGAGCTGGGAAGAATCGAAGAAGAAATGCGGCAGAAACTACTAGCAGTAAGCCGTACTTCCAGACAGGCATAACCCAAAAACACACACCAGGAAAATTTATCACCATAAAAGAATAAATATAATAACGGCAAAGAATATTTTTGACAGTTCTTTGCCGTTTCTTAGATTATAAATAATCTTTCAAATCTTTACACAATTCTTCCTCAATGGAAACCAGACGTTTGCAGATTGATTTAGAAGTATTATCTGCATCCTGATATTGGTTGAGATACTTGTGCAGTGATTTTACGCCCATGTTGCAGCCGTCGGTGATAACGTCAGCAACTGCGGCGTCGCTTTCATGCATTCCGACTTTCATGTTTGTCTTCATCCAGGACATGCTTTTCGCCATCGGGCTGGGGTCTTTCTCTTCACTGCCATGCTCGACTAAAAGGGAATGAATCTCGTTGCCTAATTTTTCATGGTGCGCCTTGCTTTCTGTCAGTAAATCTTTCATGTGCCCGTCCTGTACTTTATCCAGAACTTCATCAATGGAAACCACCGCCATTTTCGTGCCGGAGTCACATTCTTTCAGTAGTGAAATGGTATCGTTTTTTTCCATAATTGCCTCCATTTGAAGTGACACAAGCGTCACTTTTTCCTTTTTTCTGTAGTTTTAATATGCCCTGTTTTAAGAAAAATATGTCCTGTCCAGGAAAATATGACTCCGAACACGACTTAGATAAGTATTTATAGATGATTTTATAAGAAAGAAATGATATAATGTTTGCGGTGGCAATGCGCACTGCGGACAAGATACGCAATAGCCCTGCGCAGACAGGGGAAAAGCAAAGAGGAAAATTAAATGAAAAAACGAAAGACAAACATAGAACTTTTAAGGGTACTCTCAATGTTTCTGGTGATAATGATTCATTTGATGACCAAGACGTCGGTGTTGTGGGAAATGAATCCGGGACAGCCGGTTTACTATATCTCATGGTTTTTATACGCTTTATGCATGACGGGCGTTAATTGCTATGTGCTTATCAGCGGGTACTTCTGGGAAGAAACGAAATTCCGCTTTGAGAAACTGTTGCAGATTTATTTTCAGGTGTTGTTTTATTCCATTACGATAGCGCTGGTACTGTATGCCTGTAAAGTGGAATTAAAGAGCAGTTGGGCGGATGTTTTTCTACCGATTACGAGCAGCGAGTATTGGTTTGCCACGATTTATATAGGCTTATACTGTTTTGCCCCCTATCTGGCTCTTATTATTCAGAATATGGAAGAAAAGCCCTATCGGAGGCTGCTGCTGTTGTTGGGCGTTTTGTTCAGCGTGATTCCCACATTTCTACATAAGGACGGTTGGTTGAACGAGGGGGGGGCATATGGGATTGTCTGGTTTATCTATTTATACCTGATAGGCGGCTATCTGAGGAAATATTATGCGGATGGCAAAAAGAAGGCGGGCTGGTATTATCTGGTGAGTATTCTGGTGATACCGCTTTGTAAATTTGCAGTGCTCTTTGTAGGAAGGATTGGATTTGTCAGCAGGATACTCCGGGAGGAAATCATCTTTAAGATTTCGGAAATTTTCTATTCCTTTAACGCGCTGCCGGCGCTATGCGCTTCCGTATTCCTCTTCTGTTTTTTCTGTTCGGTGCAGATTAAAAATGAGAAACTTGCCAAGGGCATTCAGTTTACCGGGGGTCTGACGTTTGGCATTTATCTGGTACATAATAACCGGAATCTTGCCCATGTCCTCTGGGAAGGGGTACGGATAAATGACTGGCTTGTAGAGCGGGAAAATATTTTGGCCATTCTGGGCATATGGATAGGCGTATTTATCGTATGCGGGGCGGTGGAATTTGTAAGACAGCGGCTGTTTCAGTGGCTGGGAATTAATACGTTGATTCGAGGGATTGCAGGTTTTCTGGATAGGGTCGTCAGAAAAGCGTTGGATTTTCTGCCAGAGGAAACGGAGCAGCCGGATAGGAAAGAGTCATAGATTATAAGAAAGGAATGATGATTAACATGTCAATCGAAAGAGTAAAACAGTATTTTGAAAAGTATCATATGGAGGATAGGATTCAGGAGTTTGACGTATCCAGCGCGACAGTAGAGCTGGCTGCAAAGGCGTTACACTGCGCACCCCAGCGGATAGCGAAAACCCTGTCCTTCATGGGAAAAGAAGGCCCTTTGCTGGTCGTTGCAGCGGGTGATGCAAAAATTGATAATCCGAAATACAAGGTGCAGTTTGGGACAAAGGCGAAAATGCTTTCACCGGAGGAAGTGGAAACGCTTATCGGTCATGGAGTGGGCGGTGTATGTCCTTTTGCCGTTAATGAGGGCGTGGAGGTTTATCTGGACGAATCCTTGAAGCGGTTTGAAACGGTATTTCCCGCATGCGGCAGCGCCAACAGCGCCATAGAGCTTACGATTGCGCAGCTTGAGGAATACTCCGGCTGCATAAGCTGGGTTGATGTCTGTAAGGGGTATGAATAAATATTTGACGGCGTATTTTGGAAAAGTGAAACATTTTGTGAAAGAAGACTATATTAAAAAGCTGCAACTACCGCTTGCGCAAAGAGAGTTTCTATGCTATAACCGATATGGATAAATTGTATCTGCGCAGAAAGGCAGCAGGTCGGAAAGCAGGAAGGGTTAAGTATATGGAAAATACAAAGATTACAGATTCCGTCTGGTATGTGGGGGCGGATGACAAGACCATTGACTTATTTGAAAGCCAGTATGTGGTTCCAAACGGCGTATCTTACAATTCTTATGTGATTCTGGATGATAAAATTGCCGTTATGGATAGCGTGGATTTAAGAGCCGGAGATGAATGGTTTGCCAATCTGGACAGTGTTTTAGGGGAAAGAAAACCGGATTATCTTGTGGTTTCCCATTTGGAGCCGGACCATGCCGGCAATATCCAGAAGTTTATGGAAAAATATCCAGAGGCAGAGATTGTCGTCAATGCGAAATCACTGGCGATGCTGCCACAGTTTTTCCCATTGGATATGAGCGGACGCAGCGTGGTGGTGAAAGAGGGCGAGGAACTGTCCCTCGGTAAACATGCGCTTACTTTCGTCATGGCGCCTATGGTGCATTGGCCGGAGGTTATGGTGGCGTATGAGAAAACGGAAAAAATTCTGTTTTCTGCGGACGCATTTGGTAAATTTGGTGCGTTGGATACCGAAGAAGACTGGGCGTGCGAAGCAAGAAGATATTATTTCAATATCGTAGGAAAATACGGGATGCAGGTGCAGGCGCTGTTGAAAAAAGCGGCGGCGCTGGATATTCAGACGATATGTCCGCTGCATGGTCCCTGGCTGACGGAAAATCTGGCATACTATCTGGGAAAATACCAGATTTGGAGCAGTTATGAGCCGGAGGATAAGGGCGTGCTGATTGCCTATGCATCGATTCATGGAAATACCGGCAAGGCGGCAGAGAAACTGGCAGAATTGCTGCAGGAAAAAGGCGTGGAAAAAGTAGTGTTGTCGGATTTGGCGCGGGAAGACATGGCGGAAGTGATAGAGGACGCTTATCGTTATGATAGGATGGTTTTGGCGGCGGCAACCTATGACGGCGGCATTTTCCCATGTATGGAAAGTTTTCTGGCGCATTTGAAATCCAAGAATTATCAGAAACGCACTATCGGACTGATAGAAAACGGAAGCTGGGCGCCGATGGCAGGCAGAATCATGAAGGAAAGTCTGTCCCAGCTAAAAGAGATTACGATTCTGGAACCGGTAGTAACCATGAAATCCACGTTAAATGAGACCTCACAGGCGCAGCTGGAAGAGCTGGCACAGGCATTGTTGCAGGTATAGTCTACAGCATTACTACATAGTTACAGGCATGGTCTGATGCATTGTCGCAGACAAGGTATGGAGTATTGATGCAGCATAGAATATTTTGTTCAGAGGTGCAGTGATGGAAAAAGATATGACGAAAGGAAGCCCCATGAAGTTAATTCTGGGGTTTTCGATTCCTCTTTTATTTGGATTGCTGTTTCAGCAGTTTTACAGCATGGTGGATACGGTGATTGTCGGTCAGGCATTGGGGGTCAATGCGCTGGCGGCAGTTGGTTCGACCGGTTCGGTCAATTTTATGATTATTGGATTCTGCATGGGCGTCTGCAGCGGGTTTGCCATTCCGATTGCACAGGAGTTTGGCGCAGGGAATGAGAGAAAACTGCGTCAGTATGTGACGAACAGCGTCCGCCTTGCGGCGGTTTTTGCGGTGGCAATGACGATTATCGTATCGCTTTTATGCCGTCCGATTCTGCAGCTGATGCGGACGCCGGATAATATTATAGATGGCGCTTACAGCTATATCCTGATTATTTTTCTGGGGATTCCGGTGACATATCTTTATAATATGACCGCGGCGATAATCCGTTCCCTCGGCGACAGCAAGACGCCGGTTATTTTTCTGGTGATGGCGGCGCTGCTTAATATTCTCTTGGATTTGTTGTGTATCCTCATTTTCCATTGGGGCGTTGCCGGGGCGGCGATAGCCACAGTGGTGTCCCAGGCGGTGGCAGGAATCTGCTGCTTCCTTTATATGAAAAAGAAATTTGCGATTTTACAGATGAGCAGGGAAGACTGGATTAGGGATGGGGACTGCATCAGGAAGTTGTGCGCGATGGGGCTTCCGATGGGGCTGCAATATTCCATTACGGCAATCGGCAGCGTGATTTTACAAAGCGCGGTTAACAGCATCGGATCTGATGCGGTGGCGACGGTGACGGCGGGCAGTAAACTGAGTATGTTTCTGGTATGCCCGTTTGATGCTATGGGTTCTACGATGGCGACTTACGGCGGACAGAATGTGGGCGCCGGGCAGTTTGACAGAATCAGCAAGGGGCTGAAAAGCTGTGTCCTCTTAGGCGCGGCATATGCGGTTATTGCCTTTTTCGTTGTCTTATTGTGCGGGCGTTCGCTGCTCTTATTATTTATAGATGGCGGTGAGACGGCGATTCTGGAAAACGCGCAGTGGTATACGCTGATGAACGCTTGTTTCTATTTTGCCCTCGCGCTTGTCAATATCGTCCGTTTCTTAATACAGGGCATGGGATTTAGCAGACTTGCCGTGTTTGCGGGTATTTTTGAAATGGTGGCAAGAAGTATCGTAGGGTTTGTGCTGGTGCCTTATTTTGGCTTTGCCGCAGTCGGTTTTGCCAATCCGATGGCATGGGTATTTGCCGATATTTTCCTGATTCCCGCCTATTTATATGCACGAAAAGAGATAGAAAAAATACGCAAAGGAGCGGCGGCATAGCGATGACGGTTACAATTTTTACGATGACCCATAAAAAATTTAAAGAACCTTCCGATTCCGTATATATTCCGCTGCAGGTGGGACGTGCCGGTGGTGAGGATTTAGGCTACGCCGGGGACGATACGGGGGATAATATATCAGAGAAAAACTGTTATTACGGGGAGCTTACGGGAGTTTACTGGGTATGGAAAAATGTGCGGACTTCCGATTATGTGGGAATCAGCCATTATAGAAGGTATTTTTGCACCGAGGAGGGCAGGATTTTTGGCGGACAGGATTATTTGTCCATTCTGAAGGAGTACGATATCATTACTTCCAAAAAGTTAAAACTGAATTTTTCCTATTATGACGGTTATGCAGGGGATTACAATCTCTTTGATTTGGTTACGACAGGAGAAGTCATCCGGCAAAAAACGCCCGAATTTTATGAAAATTTTGAAAGGCTCGTCCACGGAAACGGCACTTATTTCGCGAATATGATGGTGGCTAAAAAAGAACTCTACGACGAATACTGCGCCTGGCTTTTTTCCATCTTTGAAGAGGTGGAAAAGCGGATAGACGCAAGCGGCTATGATGATTACCATAAGCGGGTGTTCGGGTTTATCTCGGAATTTCTGCTGATGGTATGGGTAGAGACAAAAGGGCTGAAAGTATATGAGTGCAAGATCGGCATGACCACCGAGAAGTATGAAACGAAGCAGATGAAGGATACGCTTGCCGGTTTTTTCCAGAAGAAGGACATCGCGGGGGCAAAGGCATATTTTCTGGATTCACTGGAAAAAAGACCGGATGTATTGATGGAAGCCTCCGATATCACAGGCGAGCTAAAAATGGCGATGCAGGTCGTGGCGGTCTGCGAATTAGAACAGGACGCCTACGGGCAGAGCGTACTTGACAGGATACAGGATTTTGATGAGCTGATGCATTATTTTGGCAGGTTAAATGATGCAGTGAATGCGTGTAAGATGGGAAGCCTGGGAGCGGAGGATATCCGTTTTTTACAAAAAGAGCAGGTATCAGAAATCGCAATAGAAGCTTCCGCAAGACTATTCTGTACGCAGGAAGAGGAGCTGGCAAGGGTCGTGGAGGAAATGAAAAATAATTGAAAATGGGAGTCCGCTCGTGACTCCCTTGCTTGATTATAATAGATTCCTTGGCACACGTCCAAAGAAGAATTACAATTCTATTTTATGCTGAAAAAAGAAATATTATGTATGGACAAAATAAAGGGAACTCACTCGTAGTTCCCTCTTTTGAAATACTATATTGATGTCCCGCTCGTGAACATCTTTCTTGTATTTTTATATTAGCATGAAAATTAAAGCTTGTCTACTTTTCTTTTAAAGATTTTTCTATAAAATCTGCTAAACTTTGAATATCAGAAAAATGATAGATATCAAGTAATTTTTGAAAATCATTAATATATTGTTGCTTTGAATCCAAATCAGCCTGTAATAAAGTACGATTGTTTTTCAACTTTTCAATGTATTGCAACTTATCATTATATATATTTTGTAATGTCTGGTAATAGTGGTTTATGCCAAGGGATAGAGAAATAGCTTTATCAACAGCTTTCATTTCCTCAGCAGAGAGGTCGGTAATAAAATCACCAAGTCGCGCTTTACTTACACAAGTAATGTTTCCGAGAAGGACATTTCCATCAAGTATCAGATTGCCGGAAGAATCCCTTTTCTCAGCAATAGGTACAACAACAGGAAGCATAGAAGTGGTATGAGTAATAGGCGCAACCAGTGTATTCGGAGATGTTTTATTAGCAGAATTGTATTGGAGAATCACACAAGGACGCTCTTTGCATTCTTCGCTGCCAATACCAACACCTAGGTTACACCGGTATACTTGCCCTCTATATAAGATGCGGCTCTTCGCAGAGGGTGCAATGGCATTTAGATATAATTTGTTTTTAAACCATTCAAGGTACTGTTGGGTTTTTGTAAGGTCAATATTCATGCAGAATTCCTTTTTGTTTTTTTGAAACTTTATCTCACAAGGACAATCTCTTCCGTCGGGTCATAAATATTCCCTGTCGTTTTCCCGACATAGGTAAGACTGCCGTCTTTTCCGTAGCGGTAGAAATGACTGTATGTGACATATGTGTCATTTTCATTCTCAGAGGTAAAGAAAACAAAATCCAGTATCCCATCCGATTCGTCCAAATCATAAATGGCATAGTCTTCCATCCATGCATATTCCAGAAAGCGCTCTTTTAATTCGTCGTCCGCATTCTGCGCGAAATCCATGTCGTTAACGATAAAGTGAACCGTTGTTTCGCCCCCGTCTTCCGATTCGGTATACACCGTAGAAAACTGGATGGAATCTTCCTGCCCGTCGCCGTTGACGTCGATAGCATAGGACTCTTCATGCCGCAGTTTCCGGGTCAGTCTGCCGGGATAGGTAAAAGCCTCTTCTAAGCCCATGACGTCCAAATCGCTATAGGGGATAACAAATTCTATCGTGCCCGCAGCGTAGGGACCCAGTGCATAAGGATTGCTGAGAAAAACAAGACCGAACGTGGATAGATACCAGGAATCCTCGGCATACAGCACGGACTCAAGCTCCCCGTTATAAATACTCTCGTCGCTAAACAACATACCCTGATAAGAGACGGAAGCTGCCAATTTTTGATTATAGGCAAGTGTATCCGCATGGAAAGTATCGGCATTTTCGGCAAGCTCCGAAAAGGATATTTTCTCGCCAGTCTGCGTATTGTAGCTGACTCCGGTAGTACTTGTGAAACCGTGGGCGCCGCCGCTATAGACATAATTCGTTATGACAAAAGAAATGACATTACTGTCAGAACGGGTAGCCGTGAAATGTAATTCCGATGCGTAGGGCATAAAAGGATAGTCCCATTCCGGGTCTTCACTGCGCGTCTCATAATCGTCCTTTGCATATTGCAGCTCATCATTGTCTGCAGCAGTGAGGAATGCGGATACGATTTCCTGGATATCTGCATTGATTTTAGCAGCGCTGTCTTCGTGCCCGGTAATGGTAATGATGGGATATCCATAGCTCAGAGTATAAATGCATGTCCCGTCTTCCGCATTCTCGCTGGATTCTTCCGTTTTCATTTCAATGGATATGGTAAAAGTTTCGTCCTCGTTTTCTATATTGTCTTTTTCTGGGACATTTTGCTCTTTTTGCACGCCTTCGGCAGCGCTGGCAGTGTCTGTAGTATCCGGCAGAGTTTCGTTGTCTTTATCCGAAACAGCATCTTCTTTTGCATCTTCCGTTTGTGGCAATGCTGTCTGCGTGCCGCAGGAACAGCAGAAACAGAACAGGATGGAAGCTGCGATAACGGTACGGATTTTATTTCTTTTCATGAAAATGCTCCTTCGTTTAGATTGTGAATTGTTTCAACAATTCGGAAAGTTCACCGGCTTTTTTCTGCAGATTATCGGCTGCAGATTCCAGGGTGGCGATAGCGTCCTGTTGGGAGGAAACGGTACGGTGCACATTGGAAGAACCTGCGGCTGTCTGCTCGGATACGGAAGAGATGCTCTCGACCGCGTTCAGCGTTGCATTTTTGGCCTGTTCCATATTTTCCACATTCTGTATAATGTGGGATAGGGAATCCATCAGAGAATGAATCTGCGTATCCATATCATGGAACGAAGACGCCGTCTGCTGCATTGCGCTTTCCTGTGAGGAAACGGTTTTCTCTGTTGCCTGTGCAATCTGTACGACTTCTTCCGTATTGTGGATGATATCGTCGATAATCTTCTGAATCTGACCTGCGGAAGATGCAGATTGATCCGCAAGTTCCCTGATTTGTGAAGCAACCACTGCGAAACCGCGTCCCGCTTCGCCGGCTCTTGCCGCCTCGATGGAAGCGTTTAAGGACAAAAGGTTCGTTTCCTGGGCAATATGGTTGATGCTCTCTACAATCTGCCCGATGGAACGGGATTTTTCCGACAATGTTTCAATCGCGGTGATAACGTTCTGCGTCATCTCGGAAGTCTGTTTTGCGCTCTGCGTCAGATTCTGCATGGAAGAGATACCCTCTTCGATGGAAATGCCCGTAGCGTCGGTTAACGTACTGATTTCGTTCGTATCAGCGGTCACGTCCCCGATTCTGCCAGACAAAGTATCCATCTGTGCCATACAATCCGCAGAGTTTTCATCTAAGTTGGATACGCCGGCTTCAATTTCAAAGATGGCGTTCTGGATATCCCTGGACGTATCAATAAATGTCTGGGCGGAAGAAGATACCTGCCCGGCGGAATCTGTCAGCGCATTACTTGCCGTTGTAACGTTGGTGATTAGATTTTTCATATTCACAATCATGGCATTGACGCCTTCCGCCAAGAGTCTAAACTCATCTTTTGCCTTGGAAGTGATGCTGGTCGTAAGATCCCCGCCCGAAACTTTCGTTAACTGAGATAAAATGTGGTAAATGTTCTTATTAATATGTCCTGAAATAATCGTGCCCAATGCGGCTGCAACCAATACCGCAAAAATAACGACGATGATGGTAATGGACTGGATATCGGAAGCCTGTGCAATAATCGTCGCTTTGGGAATTAAGGCGCAAATCATCGCATTGTGCCCCGTAAGGGAAGAATATAGGAACAAATAGGTATCGCCCTGCCAGTTGACATACTCCATACCGTTTGTTTCTTCGGAGGCGAGGGCAGTCTGATAAAAATCCGTTTCCGTGAAAATGGTGTCCGTCGTGGCGGAAGCGCCGTCTGCATAAAATTCTGTGCCATCAAAGGTAATAAAAGCTGCATGCCCGCCTTCTCCTACATCGATAGAAGCAAGCGTATCAGCGACAACATTGCGGTTGATATCTACGAGCAGCATGGCCTTGGCGTTACTGAACCCGCGTACAAGACGAAGTGAATATTTGGAAGAATCCGTTTCTAATATTTCATTGGCGCTAGACTGATTACCAAAGAGATAAAAATTAAATTTATCCGCCTTGGCAATCGCGCCTTCCGGCGTTTCCGTATAAGCTGTGTATAAACCTTCCGTTTTGCTTGCTGTGGAAGTAATGGAAGGTTGGTTGTCTGCAATCAGATAGATATTGGAAATGAGGGCGTCCGTATTGACTTTACCCTGCAGTTCCTTGGTATAGGTCTTATTCATATTGGTACGGGTCGTGGTGTCCGTATCATAAGTGCCTTTGAAATATTTCACAACTTCGTCTTCATTCAGATAGGACTTATAAGAAGAACGGACGGTGTCGAGCGCAAGCGTCAGATACTGATTCATCATGTTTACCGTCTGGGAAGCGGACGTTTCATAACTGGATATAATGCCGTCCGATGCCTTCTGATAAGAGATAACGCCAAGCGCAATGATACAAAGTACCGGAACCATGAAAGAGGCAATCAGCCTGACACGCAGCTGCTGGTATACCGGAACCTTTTTTTGAGAGTTTTTGCTTTTTTCGCTCATATGGGAGTCCTCCTGTTTATCGTATGAAATGCAAATTTTTCGCAATTTTTCGCCAATCTGCCATATATGTATTGAAAAATAACCCTGCTTTTGTCATTATAGCACAAATCAGTTGGATAGCATAGTAGGAGAAGAAAGAAAATTTTCACAAATGAGAGAGGGAATCCTCATTGAGTAAAGCGGCAATTTGTGGTAGAATATGGGAAGCGAGTATCTGGGAAAGGAGCATGGTTATTGATATGAATTATCAGGAAGCATACGAAAAGCTGGAAAAATATGGGCAGCTTCATGTTTTAAAGTACTATGAGGAATTAAATCAGGAGCAAAAGGAAACCTTATTGCAGCAGATAGAGGATACGGACATGGAAGTGGTCACTCTATGTTCCCATAAAGAGGAACTGAAAGAGCGGGGCAGGATTACGCCGCTATCGGCGATGCAGCTTTCAGAGATAGAAACGAATAGGGAAGAATTTACGGAGACTGGCATAGAGGCGATAAAAGCCGGTAAAGTAGGAGCCGTCCTTCTGGCGGGCGGTATGGGTACCAGACTTGGCTCCGACGCCCCCAAAGGGGTGTACAACATCGGTCTGACCAAAGAGGTTTACATTTTCCAGCGTCTGATTGAAAACCTTTTAGATGTGGTGCGACAGACAGATACATGGATTCACTTGTTTGTCATGACAAGCGATAAGAACCATGAAATGACGACGCGTTTTTTTGCAGAGAAAAATTATTTCGGATACCGCCCGGAGTATATCACATTTTTTATGCAGGATATGGCGCCGGCGACGGATTATGAGGGGAAAATCTATCTGGAAACAAAAGAGAAAATGTCTACGTCCCCCAACGGAAACGGCGGCTGGTTTTCTTCCATGATGAAGTGGGGCGTTGTGGATAAAATTCATGAGGCGGGGATTGAGTGGCTGAATGTGTTCGCGGTGGACAACGTGCTGCAAAGGATTGCAGACCCCTGTTTCGTGGGGGCTACGATTCAGAAAAACTGTGACGTCGGCGCCAAAGTCGTATGCAAAAACGCACCGGATGAAAAAATAGGCGTTATCTGTTTAGAGGATGGCAGACCATCCATCGTAGAGTATTATGAGCTGACGGACGAACTGATGCACGCCCGGGATGAAAACGGGAACCCCGCCTATCGTTTCGGCGTGATTCTAAATTATCTGTTTCGTGAGAAGGCATTGGAGGATATCTTATCGAGGAAACTTCCGCTGCATATCGTCGAGAAGAAGATTCCCTGTCTGGACAAGGATGGGAACCCGGTGAAACCGGAAGAGCCGAACGGCTATAAATATGAGCAGCTTGTACTGGATATGATTCATGAGCTGGATTCCTGTCTGCCCTATGAGGTCGAGAGAAATTATGAATTTGCGCCGATTAAAAATAAGACGGGCGTGGATTCGGTGGAAAGCGCAAGGGCGTTATGTCTGGAAAACGGTATCGAATTGTAAGGTTTGAACTGTAATGTTTTAGTTAACATTTTGACAAGCTTGAATAACATTCCATGCTTGATGGATAGGGCACGGTGAGAGTAAAGTATAATTATCAAAGAAATCATTTAAAAAGTGACGAGGAGGCGTTCTTATGGCAATTTTAGTAACAGGCGGAGCCGGATACATCGGTTCCCACACAGTAGTGGAATTACAAAATGCGGGTTATGATGTAGTGGTAGTGGACAATTTATGCAACTCCAGCGAGAAATCATTACAGAGGGTGGAAAAGATTACAGGCAAGCCGGTTAAATTTTACCGCGCGGACATTCTGGACAGGGATGCGCTGGAAGAGGTATTCGACAAAGAGCAGATTGATTCCTGTATTCACTTCGCAGGGCTGAAAGCCGTTGGGGAATCCGTGGCGAAACCTTGGGAGTATTATCAGAATAATATTGCGGGAACGCTGACTCTGGTAGACGTTATGAGAAAGCACAATGTAAAGAACATCATTTTCTCATCTTCCGCAACCGTATATGGCGACCCGGCTATCATTCCGATTACGGAAGAATGCCCGAAAGGACAGTGCACAAATCCGTATGGATGGACCAAGTCCATGCTGGAGCAGATTCTTTCCGATATGCAGAAAGCGGATCCTGAATGGAACGTTATCCTGCTTCGTTATTTCAATCCGATTGGCGCCCACAAGAGCGGAACCATCGGCGAGAATCCGAATGGCATTCCCAACAATCTGATGCCTTACATTACCCAGGTAGCGGTTGGCAAGTTAAAAGAGCTGGGTGTATTCGGAAACGATTATGACACACCGGACGGCACAGGCGTCCGCGACTATATCCATGTAGTGGACTTAGCGGTTGGTCATGTGAAAGCATTGAAGAAGATAGAGGAAAAAGCGGGACTTTGCATTTACAACCTTGGCACAGGTACAGGTTACAGCGTATTGGATATCGTCAAGAATTTTGAAGATGCTACCGGCGTAAAGATTCCATACGTCATCAAAGACAGACGTCCGGGCGATATCGCGACCTGCTATTCCAATGCAGAGAAAGCAAAAAGAGAGCTTGGCTGGGAAGCGCAGAACGGCATCAAAGAGATGTGCGCAGATTCCTGGAGATGGCAGAGTAATAATCCGAATGGGTATGAGGATTAAATAGGAAAAAGAAAAAGGAGCTGTCCGCAGCTCTTTTTTCTTTTTCTTATTATGCCACATATAGATACATGAAAATGAAATGGCAGATGCTGCCGCCCATCACAAAGAGGTGGAAAATTTCATGGGAACCGAAGTTCTGGTGCCGGCTGTTAAAAAGAGGCAGTTTCAGAGCGTAAATGACGCCTCCGGTGGTATAGATGATACCACCTGCCAAAAGCCAGAGAAACGCACTGTGTGGCAGCGTATTCCAGAGCGTTCCAAACACGCCGAGACATACCCAGCCCATAGCAATATAAATAATAGAAGAAAACCATTTCGGGCAGGTAATCCACAATGCCTTGATAAACATTCCCACGATGGCGATGCTCCAGACAACCACCAACAGCGTATAGCCCAACTGCCCGCCTAATACAATCAGGCAGACCGGGGTATAAGAACCGGCAATCAGGACAAAAATCATCATATGGTCAATTTTCTGGAAAATTTTTAAGAAACGGTCTTTGACCACGACGCTGTGATAGAGCGTACTGGCGCCGTAGAGAGCGACCATACTGAGCATAAAAACTGCCATTGCTGCGAAAGTGAGCGCACCGTCGGAAACGGCTGCTTTTATCAAAAGCGGCGTAGAAGCAAAGACGGCAAGCATCATACCGATAAAGTGCGTAATCGCACTGCCGGGTTCACGAATTGTTATCTGCATAATCATCCTCCATTCTTACGAAACTACTGTACATTTTGTATTTTGCATAAAAATGTTTATCCATATTTCAACATGTAGTTTTTAAAACTACATAATCCATATGGATATACTACTACTTATCATATGCAAAGTCAAGGATGAAATGCATAAAAGAAAAAAATATTTTTAGGAGTCTTCCTCTATGACGTGGATTTCCAGATAGTCGAAATCGATTGTTTCTATGAAATTATCCTGTGTGAAACGGGTTTTGTCATGCTTTTTAAAATCCTGGATATTAGCCTCTAGCCAGATTGGCTTGCCTAAATCGAATTGATAACAGACCTCGTCTAAGGCATGGAAAACCTTGTGCGTCCTCGTATCTTCCCTATCATCGCAGATTGTCGTATCTTTTAACATATGATTATCCCGAAATTCTTTTGCCCATAAACGAAACATGAAAATACCTCTCTTCTTGTAGATAATCGCGCAAGCAATTTTCTTGTAGCGCCTATGAACACTATACAGAGCATCCGCCGAAATGTAAATAATAGAATGTAGACTTTTTTAATCATATTAGGAAATTGCTTGACAAAACAAGATAATTGCGTAAGAAATTTTCTTGTTTTGTCATAAAAAACCAGCCACATAAAAATAGACAATAAAAATAAAAAAAATATAAAAAATTTGTGGAATATATACATTTTCGGAGAAATGTGGTAAACTATAATCATAGTTAGCAGAAAAGACTTTTTCAGCTAAGAAAGCCGGCTGATGAGTTGGCGTATAGCGGAATCAAACATGCATTACCGGGCATATTCATGATAGTATGAAAGGCATGCCGGTTTGCATTCCGCAGATTGTATTTACAGTCTCACATAAGATATAGTGGCTGCGTAGACGATGAAGCTATCATTGCAGACGAAAGCTTAGGAAAGGGAGGGATGTGTAGGCAAAATAGTACAGACCGGAAGAAAGGTATGGTATTTATATGGATATTAGATCAGACAGAAACGATATCGACAGTTGGACAGAGGTTACGCTGATTTATAATTCTGCTTTGAAACAAATCTCGACGAAACTGGAAATATTGAATGATGAGTTTCAGCATGTGCATAGATATAATCCGATAGAACATATCAAGTCGCGTATTAAGACGCCGGAAAGTATTGTTAAAAAACTAAAGAGACATGGGCTTGAATCCACGATAGGCAATATGGTGAGGTATGTCAATGACATTGCGGGGATTCGCGTGATATGTTCTTTTACTTCTGATATTTATCAGATTGCGGAAATGATTAGTAATCAAAGCGATATTAATGTAATTTCGGTGAAGGATTATATAGTCAATCCGAAGCCAAGCGGATATAAAAGCTATCATATGCTAGTAACGGTGCCGGTTTATTTGTCAGACCGGATTGAGCATACGAAAGTTGAGATACAGATACGGACGGTAGCGATGGACTTCTGGGCAAGTCTGGAGCACAAAATCCATTACAAATTTGAAGGAAACGCGCCGGATCATATCAGGGAACAGTTAGTAGAATGTTCTAAGATTGTATCAAACCTGGATAACAGAATGTTGAATCTGAATAAGGAAATTCAGCAGCTAGGAGGGGAATAAAAATTCCCCTCTTTTTATGCACACGCCGACGCAGAGGAAGTTTGCATTTATGCCCTATAAATGAGGAGTGCCCAGACGCCTTGCGACGCCCGGGCTATTATGAAAAAATTTATCTGTATGATTTCTAAATTAACTTGCTTTTGATAAATAGATTATATACATAAATTATGAATAGATTATGAACAGAGTGTGAAATTATCGTTAATTATTATAAAAACAAAAAAAGATAAAATAGAAATTTGTATATTTTGCACAAAAAAACGCTTATTTGCCGGAATGGTCCCCTTTTCTTTTGGAATTGACGGGGCAGGTAACTGAAAATGTCTTCCTGTGAAATACGCTGATTTTCTATTTGCCATGCGCGCAGAAAAATGATAGAATGTACGCGGAAGATAGGTTAAAAAACGAGTGATTGAGCAGGAAGTTTCGGATTGGAGGTAAAATGGATACATTCATGGATAAACTTACGCAGAGAAAGAACGCGCAGGAAATGATTCAGGCCAATACGGCTGCGGATACGGCGAAAATGGAAATGCTGCAGCGGCAGATGGGGGAATATGACAGTCTGCTTCAGGAAATGCGTAAGGTAAATTTAAAAACAGCGGAAAATATGGATTTGATGCAGAAAGCAACCCAGGAAAGCATTCAGAAAATCCAGGCGATTCAGGAAAACGATGAAGCCCAGGCGAAAAGGGATAGTCTTCTGGAAGAAATCAAGAAGCAGATGGAAGCCCTTTCCCTGACGATGGATACCCAGAAAAAAGAGATGGAAGAGCTTCCATCCCTGCTGGCAAAGCGGATAGAAGAGTTTTCAGCGGAGAGCGGGAAACAGGCGGAAAAGTTTGCGGCGCTTTCTGCGGAAACGAAAAAACAGGCGGAAACATTTTCTGCAGAAGCCAGAAAACAGGTAGAAGGACTTTCCGCCGAGACGAGAAAGCAGGTGGAAGCGCTTCTGGCGGAAACTAGGAAACAGTCAGAGGAATCTTCTGCGGAAACGAGGAAGCAGGTTGAGGAGCTTTCTGCGGAAACCAGAAAACAGATAGAAGAATTTTCAGCGGAGTCGAAGAAGCAGATGGAGGAGGCTTTTGCCAAGTCCGACGATTTCCTGCATAAAGAAAATGTAAAAGTATATCGCAACGTACAGGCTGCCATGACGGAAGAACTGAATAAGCAGACGGATCTGATAGTCGGAAAGCAGACCGAAAGCGCAGGAAAGCAGAAGGCGCTTTTGCCGGTTTCCATTATCACGCTTCTACTGGTTCTGGCAGATTTGCTATTGCGTTTATTTAATATCGTAATTAAGTTTTGATGTTGATATCTTGCGGCTGTAAATGGCGCAGCCAAGAAGGAGTATAGTTTTATGGGTAAATTAAAATTCAAACCGGGAAATATGCTTTACCCGCTGCCGGCGGTGCTTGTCAGTGTGGCGGATAAAGAAGGCAACAGCAATCTTCTGACAATCGCGTGGGCGGGCACGATCTGTTCCGACCCGCCGATGGTATCCATATCCGTGCGCCCGGAGCGGCACTCTTATCATATGATAGAAGAGACGGGCGAATTTGTGGTGAACCTGACGACGGAGGAGCTTAGTTTTGCCACGGACTATTGCGGTGTGAAAAGCGGCCGGGACGTAGATAAATGGAAGGAAACAGGACTGACTCCGGTACAGGGCGAGGCAGTAAATGTGCCTATGGTGAAAGAAAGCCCTGTCAATCTGGAGTGCAGGGTGACAGAGAAAAAGGAGCTTGGTTCGCATCACATGTTTCTGGCGGAAGTGGTGGCAGTGCATGTGGATGAAAAGTATATGGATGAAGAAGGAAAATTCCATTTAAACGATGCGAAGCCGCTCGTTTATTCCCACGGAAGATATCTTTCTACCGGTGAAGAGATCGGCTTCTTCGGTTATAGTGTACAAAAGCGTAAATAGATTGGAAAATTTATGAATCTTCGGACTTATGACGGAGCAGACTGCCACGGACGACGGCGTCTGCTCCGTATTTTTGGCGGATGGCGTCCAAGGCTTTTTCTAACTGCGCTTCTTTTCCCGCCGAAATATGCGGGGCGGAAGCTGTATCTTTGGCGCCGGGCATATCGAATAGGTTGAGCTGTACAGGCTCTTTTGCCGAGAGCAGTTTGGAAGAGCGGACGCCGAGCAGCCGTATCGGCTGACCGTCCCAGAGTTCGTTGAACAGGGCGCAGGCAGTGCGGTAAATCGTATCGCTGCCGGAAGTCGGATTGCGCAGCGTCGTCTGATGGGACGCTTTTTTAAAAGTGCTGTATTTGATTTCGATACTAATCATTTCTGCCAGTTGTCCGGCGCTGCGCAGTCTGCTGGCAACGGATTCCGCTAATTCCAGAAGGACATGCCGGGCTTCTTCTTTATCTGTAACGTCTTTTTGCAGGGTCACGGAATTGCCGATTCCTTTTGCGGCAGTGTGGGTCGTTTCCACGACGGAGCCATCGATTCCGTTGGCATATTCCCAGAGCAGTTTTCCGTGGCTTTTTAAATGGGAAGTCAGGACGGATACGTCTGCCGTGGCCAAATCGCCGATAGTCAGGATGCCTAGTTTCTGCAAAGTTTCCACACTGGATTTACCGCACATAAATAAGGAAGAAACCGGAAGGTTCCACATTTTATCCCGGATCTCATGGGCATAGAGGGTATGCGTTTTGTCCGGTTTCTGGAAATCGGACGCCATTTTTGCCAGCACTTTGCGATCGGAAATGCCGACGTTTACTGTAAAGCCAAGTTTTTCTAAGACCTGCGCGCGGATGGCGTCTGCAGCGGCGATGGGCGAAGGATAGAAACTGGCGATGGAGGTATAGTCCATATAGCATTCGTCCACGCTGACCTGCTCCAAATCGGGGCAGATACCGGACAAAAGCTGTATCAGTTCAAGACTCTTTTCATGATATAAATGGTGGTCTGGTTTTTCAATGCGCAGATTTGGACATTTGCGCATGGCGTTGACGATGGGCTCACCGGTAGTAATGCCATAAGCCTTTGCCGGAAGGGATTTCGCCAGCACTACGCCGTGGCGTTTCGCCATATCGCCGCCGATGATGGAAGGAATCGTGCGGAGATCTATCGTATCACCGTGCTGCAGCCTGTCCAGGGCGCTCCAGCTAAGAAAGGCGGAATTGACGTCGATGTGAAAAATGATTTTGTCCATACTGTTTAACGGCTCCTTTCTGGGAACTTTCCGGTATCCGATACGAATGATAATTAAATACTGATTTCCGATTATAAATAATCTGATAAAAGCAAGAATATGCTTTACCTTCCTGCAAGTGCATGTTATAATAAAAGACATACAAAAATAAACGGCACATAAGAACAAGTCAACTGTAATCCATATTTTATAAATGCTATTCAATGATTTCCAGACAACTATATTATAGCACATTCAGCGAGGAGTTATTTCATTTTAGGAAAAATCCGTATTTAAGTAAATTATGGCGTTTTACAGGCGCCTAAAATATTATAAGGCAGGGGGTAAAGCTGTGCGAATAGAAGAATTTTGTGATATGGTAAAATTTGAGAACATTATGGATAACTGGGCAAAAAGTACAGGTCTGGCGACTGTGGCGGTGGGGCAGGATGGGAAGTACATCAGTAAGCGTTACAATTTTACGGATTTCTGTATCAAGCTGACGAGAGGAAGCCAGGAAGGATGCAGAAGATGTGAGAAATGTGATAAGGAAGGTCAGGGAGTCTATACCTGCCATGCAGGACTGGTGGACTTCAGTATTCCGATTACGCTGAATGACGGGACGGTCCTTGGCAGTGTAATTGGCGGACAGGTACTTCCTGAGAATCCCGATGATGAGAAATTCCGCGCTACGGCAAGAGAACTGGGGATTGATGAGAATACCTACCTGAATGCTTTACACAAAGTGAATGTAAGAACGCGGGAACAGATTGAGGCGTCTGCGAATCTGCTGGGGGATGTTATCAATATGTTTGTCCGTTCCAGCTATCAGGAAAAACAGAATGTGCATCTGCTGGAAAAGCTGCGTACAGGGATTGCGAAAGCAGCGAATGAAATTGAGTCAGCCAATGCAAGCGCTTCCCAGATTGCTGCCTTTGGTCAGCGACAGAACATGCTGGCGTTAAATGCGTCTATTGAAGCTGCGCGTGCCGGGGAAGCCGGCAGAGGTTTTTCAGTGGTTGCAACAGAAGTGCAGAAGCTTGCGGGCAGTATGGCGGAAACCGGGAAAGGAATCAATGAAAGCCTGTCGCGCCTTACGATAACGATTAACGAACTGAATGAGTAACATTTTGGACAAAACTATATAAGCAGGTTGTTGTTTACGATATGGGAGATTGCGGGGCAGCAATAAACAGGGGGAAAAATGGATAAATCAAAAGAAAAAAGCGGCAGCGGAAAAAGAAGCCTTAAAGTTGAAATCGTAGGGATGAGCAGTATCATTTGTATCTGCGTGGCCGCATTTGTCGGCATATTCTGTGCACTCAACATGAAGAACGTACTTACGGAAAGTACCCAGAGGGAACTGACGGTTCTTGCGGAGCAGGTAGCCGGCAGGGTACAGGAGTCGATGGAACAGGATTTTGCATATCTGGAAGCGCTTAGGACAGACGACGAAGTATCCCATATCGGTGAGAATGAAGTCGAGCAGAAAAAGTATCTGTTGCAGCTTGCAGAAGAGAGGGGCGTTGGGGATATCGGCATCGCAGATAAGAGTGGAAAAACACTGACTGCTGATCTTGAAACCTATGCAGATGTGTCCGGGCGTGAATATTTTCTGAAAGCGATGGAGGGAACAAATTATATATCGGATCCGTTAGAGGATTCTACGAAACCGGGAACGATGATTCTGATGGTTTCGGTTCCGGTTTATGATGAAAACGGGCAGGTCGAGGGCGTTTTATATATGAAGAAAGACGGGGCAGCCCTTTCCGACATTACTGACGAAGTTGTTTTCGGCGAGACTGGAAATGCTTATATGATTAATTCAGAAGGAACAACGATTGCCCATGCGAGCCGGGATAAAGTGCTCGCGCAGGAAAACGCAAAAACTATGCTTGCGGACAACCCGGCATTACAGGACTTGGTAACCATGCTTGATAAGGCAGCGCAGGGTGGCAGCGGTTACGCGGAATACAGTTATGAAGGTGCAAAGAAGTGTGTAGGTTATGCAGATTTACCGGAATATAATTGGCATGTTGTAGTAAACACCGAGTATGATGAAATGTACGGCGCCATAAGAAAAGTTATCATTAGTATTATTGTGATATGTGTTTTGGCAATTATCATATTTGGCGTTGTTGCAAACATTATTGCAGGAGGCATTGTCAAACCGATTATTGCGATTAAAGATGAGCTGGAATATATTGCGCATGGTAACTTCACCCGGAAGATACCGGATAAGCTCTTGAAGACAAAGAATGAATCGGGAGCATTGGCGAATGCGCTGCAGAAAATGCAGACGGAGCTGGGAGAAACAATTTCTGCAGTGGATAAGAGTTCGGGCGACGTATCCAATTATGCAGACAGGCAGCGAGGTGAACTGGGCGGTCTGATGTCGGATTTGGAAAGCGTATCGGCAACGGTGCAGGAGCTGGCGGCTTCCTCGGAGGAAACTGCAGCGACAACGGAACAGATGTCCAATGTTGCCACGGAGGCGGAGCAGAGTCTGGTTGCAGTCGCGCAGCTGGCGGAAGAAGGGAATCAGACCGCACAGGAAATCAAACAAAGAGCTTATGAATTGGAGCAGACAACGATTCGTTCCAAGGACAATGCAGTCGGTATTTATCAGCAGTCGATGCAGACTTTGCAGAAAGCAATCGCAGATGCGGCAAGAATTGAAGAGATTAGCAAACTGTCAGATGCGATTCTCTCGATTACCTCACAAACGAATCTGTTAGCGTTAAATGCAAGCATTGAAGCGGCAAGAGCCGGGGAGTCAGGCAAGGGCTTTGCGGTCGTAGCGAGCGAGATAGGTCATCTGGCGGAAAACTCCAAGGAATCTGTCAACCAGATTCAGACGATTACGCGGGAGGTTGTGCAGAGCGTAGAAAATCTGAGCCATTGTGCAGAGGATATTCTGGAATTTATCGATGGGACAGTTATGCAGGATTATGAGCACATGACGCAGACGAGCAGGAAATATAATGACGATGCGGATAATATCCGTGGGATGGTATCCAATTTTGATGAGTCTGCAAAACAGGTACTTGATACGATTAAGTATATTGTATCCGCACTGAAAGATGTTGCAATCGCAACAGAGGAATCGGCAACAGGCATTACGATGATAGCGCAGAGCACGACGGAAATTACCATAAAAGCTACTGAGGTTGTAAATCTGGCGGAAGATACGATGGAAAAGGCAGCAGGATTGGCGGAAAAGGTAGCTATATTTGAGACGTAATTTAAAAAGAACGGAATGCGAACTATCCCATTGAATCAGGGTGTGTTGAACCGGCAGGGCAGACAGAAATCCTGCGGAGGCGCGCTTGCGCTCCGTGAAAAACGCAGCGGTACTAAGTTCAAAAGCCACAGGGCGGCTTTTTCACTAAGTGCCGGCGCTTTTCAAGGGCCTCCGCAGGATTTCTGTCTGCCCTGCCGCCTACGTTCTGCCTTGGGCTTGTCACATTCTGCGCCGGGCTTTTTACATACAGTATTAGCTCTTTACTTTTTCCCGGAATATTGGTAGAATATAAAATGTTACGAATTTATTACAAAAAGGAAAAAGTGAATAAGAATCGGTATTGCTTGCAAACTACTATAAAGACGGTATAAAATGATGAAATTAATTAGCGGACATTATAAAAAGATGAAAATTGCATATATTAAGAATGCGGTACTTGCAGCCGGGATAGCGGCGTTTTTTCTGCCTTGTTATCAGCGTCTGGAAAGTACCGGGGATAATCAATTCACAATTTACCTGAACGGGGAACAAGTAGGGATTGTGGAGGATATGGAACGGGTTGATAGTTGCTTAATCAGCGCCCGCAGGGATATTGCAGGTTCGAGCGACGATATGGTGCTTGCCGACGGCGATATTACTTATGAGGCAGAAGAAGCGCTGTGGGGCAGGATAGATGATGATGACGTGATTATCGACAATATGGTATCCGTTCTGCGAAAGAGCATCAAAGAGACCCTGAACCGCTGCTATACGGTGAAAATTAATGAGTATACGGTGAATTTATCCAGTACGGAAGAAGTGCTGGCCCTTTTACAGGCGTCTTTGATAAAATACGATACCAACAGGGAGTATTATGTGGATTTGGTCATGGATCCGGAACGGGAGCTGAACGTGCTGACCACTGCCATCTATGAGAAAGAAGAAGCTGAATCGGAAGAGCCGGAAGCGATTGCCAGCGCCGGCATTGATGCGGCATTGGATGATATGTTTGCGTCTGTGGAGCCGGAAGTGGAGAAAGATTTTTCCGACTATGAGCTGGGACTAAAATCCATTGAATTTGGCGATACGGTGGAAGTCGTGGAGGCTTATCTGCAGGAAGAAGAAATTACTTCGCTGCAGAATGCCATCGAAGAAGTGACGAAGGAGAAGGAAAAGGAGCAGATTTATGAAGTGGTGTCCGGCGATACCCTGTCCCAGATTGCGGAGCGCAATGAAATTCCTTTAGAGGATTTGATTGCGATGAATGAAACCATCGAGAATGAAAATTCCACGATACGCGTCGGTGATGAGCTGATTGTCACGGTGCCCGAACCGGAGCTTTCGGTGGAGCATGTGGAAGAGGTCTATTACGAGGAAGATTACGAGGCGGATATTATTTATATCGATAACGACGATTGGTATACGACGCAGACGGAAACCCTGCAGGAACCCTCAGCAGGACATAGAATCGTCGTAGCAAACGTATCCTATCGCAATCAGGAGGAAGTCGGACGGGAAATTTTGAAAGAAGAAATTACTTATGAAGCGGTAGCAAAGATTGTGAAGCGGGGAACCAAGATTCCGCCCACTTATGTGAAACCGATTTCGGGTGGAAGGCTTTCTTCGGGCTTTGGCAGAAGGAAAGCGCCGACCCGTGGGGCAAGCAGCTACCATAAAGGAATCGATTGGGCGACGCCGGTGGGCACGGCGGTCATGGCCTCTTCCGCCGGAACAGTCACGAAAGCGGGCTGGGGAAGCGGTTACGGCTATGTAGTCTATATCACGCATTCTGACGGCAGACAGACCCGGTATGGGCATCTGAGTAAAGTGTTGGTATCGGTGGGACAGAAGGTATCCCAGGGACAGAAAATCGCCCTAAGCGGAAATACCGGAGTCAGTACGGGACCGCATGTGCATTTTGAAATCCTGATAAACGGTTCCCAGGTGAATCCACTAAACTATCTGAACTGATTCCTGACATGCCCGTGCGATAAAAAAACAGTTTTCTTAACCGAAAAAGCCCCCTGTTTAAAATCTGCCCATTTACAAATGTGAAAATTATGGTATACTTTAAGTTAATTGTGATAATTTAAGTTATGCAAGTTATTAAGTTCATGAAATCAGAGTAAAAGAATCGTTGCATCTGCAATTAAATAATACAGGGGACTATATATGGAACAATATGCGATTAAAGGTGGGAATCCGTTAGTCGGCGAGGTGGAAATAGGCGGCGCTAAGAATGCAGCGCTGGCGATTCTGGCAGCAGCCGTTCTGACAGACGAGACCGTTATGATAGAAAATGTACCTGATGTAAGAGACACCAATGTATTGCTACAGGCAATGGAGAGCATTGGCGTCATTGTGACCAAATTAGACCGGCATACGGTGAGGGTCAACGCTTCCCAGATTCACGATTTGGTCATAGAAGACGATTATATTAAGAAAATAAGGGCGTCCTATTATTTATTGGGCGCACTGCTTGGAAAATATAATAAGGCGGAAGTCGCGCTGCCTGGGGGCTGTAATATCGGGCTTCGTCCAATCGACCAGCATATCAAGGGATTCCGTGCGCTGGGAGCCAATGTACGGATTGAACACGGACTGATTATTACCGAGGCTGAGAAGCTGCTGGGGAATCATATTTATATGGACGTGGTATCTGTAGGCGCCACCATCAATGTCATGCTGGCGGCGGTTATGGCGCAGGGACAGACGATTATCGAGAATGCGGCGAAAGAACCCCATGTAGTAGATCTGGCAAACTTTTTAAACAGCATGGGTGCGAATATCAAAGGAGCAGGTACGGACGTTATCCGTATCAAAGGCGTGTCCAGACTGCATGGAACGGAATATGTCATTATTCCTGACCAGATTGAAGCGGGTACTTTTATGTTTGCCGCTGCAGTGACCAAAGGCGATGTGACGGTCAAGAATGTGATTCCTAAGCATTTAGAATCCATCAGCGCCAAACTGTTGGAAATCGGCTGCGAAGTGGAAGAATCTGACGACGCAGTGCGGGTCGTGGCGTCCAAACCCCTTGGGCATACGCATGTGAAGACGCTTCCTTATCCCGGTTTTCCGACGGATATGCAGCCACAGATTACGGTTACACTGGGGCTTTCCGGGGGTACAAGCATTGTCACGGAAAGTATTTTTGAGAACCGTTTCAAATATGTAGACGAGCTTACCAGGATGGGCGCGAATATTAAGGTGGAAGGCAATACCGCCATTATCGACGGCGTGAGTAAATATACCGGGGCGGGTATCTCGGCTCCCGACTTGCGGGCGGGCGCGGCGCTTGTCATTGCAGCGCTGGCAGCGGAAGGCACGACGACCATCGACGATATCCAGTATATCGAGCGGGGATATGAAGATTTCGATATCAAGTTACAGTCTTTGGGCGCACAGATTGAGAAAGTGACTGCCGATAGGGAGTTACAGAAGTTTAAGTTCAAGGTGGGCTGATAAGTTTGCCGGCAGGGAATTTATGTCTGCGCTGTTTGCTTCTATACTTTTTTAAGCTGATTTTCAATCAGCTATTGACAGGACCCATGAATGGGTGTATGGTAGTTTGTAGAAATGACAATTTTATAAAGGATGTTCCCATGAGGAACAATGTTTTCTCTTATTCAGAGTGGTGGAGATACATAGGATCGATGAAGCCACGGCAACCCCAGTATGGAAGGTGCTAACCTGAGCGAGTAAACTGCCTAGGGCAGGTCGAACAATAAGAGGATTTGAACATTGACTGTCAGGTCCGCTTATTTCGATAAGCGGATTTTTTGCGTGACAAATTTGTTGCGCGGGTACAGAAACAAAAGTGAAGGAAAAGGAGAAAGGAAATGGAAAAAAGACTATTTACCTCGGAATCAGTAACAGAAGGGCATCCCGATAAAGTCTGCGACGCTATCTCAGACGCGATTCTGGATGCATGCATGGAAAAAGACCCCATGAGCCGCGTTGCCTGCGAGACGGCAACCTGCACCGGTTTTGTATTAGTAACCGGCGAAATTACCACCAATGCCTATGTGGATATTCAGAAAATCGTGCGCGATACCGTAAAAGAAATCGGTTACACCAAATCAGAGTACGGTTTTGACGGCAATACCTGCGCCGTTATGGTAGCAATCGACGAACAGTCCGCAGATATCGCGATGGGCGTTGATAAGGCGCTGGAAGCAAAACAACAGGAAGGGTCTGCAGAAAATAAAATGTCCGATGCGGAAATCGAGGCCATCGGCGCAGGAGATCAGGGTATGATGTTTGGTTATGCGACCAACGAAACAGAAGAGTTAATGCCCTATCCGATTTCTCTGGCGCACAAACTGGCGCTGCAGTTGACCAAAGTCAGAAAAGACGGTACATTAAAATATCTCAGACCGGATGGCAAGAGCCAGGTATCCGTAGAATATGACGAGGAAGGCAAGCCGGTAAGATTAGAGGCGGTGGTTTTATCCACGCAGCATGATGCAGATGTGAAGCAGGAGCAGATTCATGAGGATATCAAAAAATATGTATTTGACCCCGTGCTTCCGAAAGAGCTTGTAGACGACAACACTAAATTCTTCATCAATCCTACGGGACGTTTCGTTATCGGCGGACCTCACGGCGACGCAGGTCTGACAGGACGTAAGATTATCGTGGATACCTACGGCGGCTATGCGCGTCACGGCGGCGGCGCTTTCTCTGGAAAAGACTGCACGAAGGTTGACCGTTCTGCAGCTTATGCAGCGCGTTATGTGGCAAAGAACATTGTAGCAGCAGGTCTGGCGGATAAATGTGAAATCCAGTTATCCTATGCTATCGGCGTAGCTCAGCCCACTTCCGTCATGGTAGACACCTTCGGGACAGGCAAGGTATCCGATGAGAAACTGGTAGAAATTGTCCGTGAAAACTTCGACTTACGTCCGGCTGGCATCATCAAGATGTTAGACCTTCGCCGTCCGATTTACAAACAGACCGCAGCTTACGGACATTTCGGACGCAACGATTTGGATCTGCCTTGGGAAAAAGTGGATAAGGCGGATACGCTGAAGAAGTATTTATAAGGGATGTTTTGGGCGAAATAGAAGTGGCGGAAAGATATTGAATCAATAGATATTGAAATAAAACAGATATTTAGAAAGGATATGTCAAAATGGCATATCCTTTTTTGGGAGAATAAGGTATACTATATAGTGTTGAAAGATGATAAAGAAAGGATATCCCCTCATGGCATTCACCCACCTACACGTCCACACGGAATACAGTCTTTTGGACGGCTCGAATAAAATAAAAGAATATGTAAAACGCGTAAAGGAGCTGGGCATGGACAGCGCGGCGATTACGGATCACGGAGTCATGTATGGCGTTATCGATTTTTATAAGGCGGCAAAAGAGGCGGGCATCAATCCGATTATCGGCTGTGAGGTTTATGTCGCCCCCAATTCCCGTTTTGACAAAGAGCTGGTAGGCGGGGAAGACAGGTATTATCACTTGGTCCTTCTGGCGGAAAATAATACCGGCTATGCCAATCTGGTGAAAATCGTCAGCCGCGGTTTTACGGAAGGATATTATTATAAGCCCCGTGTGGATATGGAAGTGCTGCAGGAGTTCCATGAGGGAATTATCGCCCTTTCCGCCTGTCTGGCGGGCGAGGTGCCGCGTTATATCCAGAAAGGGCTGATCGATGAGGCGAAAAAAGCGGCGAGAAAGTATGAGGATTGTTTTGGAAAAGGGAATTATTTTCTGGAATTACAGGATCACGGCATTCCAGAGCAGAAAACCGTCAACGCCGCGCTTTTAAAAATCAGCCAAGAGCTGGACATTCCGCTGGTGGCGACGAACGACGTCCACTATACTTATGCGGAGGATGAAAAATCCCACGACATCCTGCTCTGTTTACAGACTGGTAAAAAACTTGCGGATGAAGACAGGATGCGCTATGTGGGCGGGCAGTATTATGTGAAAAGTGAAGAGGAAATGAAAGGACTTTTTCCCTATGCCTGGGAAGCGGTGGAAAATACCCAGCGTATCGCAGACAGGTGTCATGTGGAAATTGAATTTGGCGTATACAAGGTGCCCCGTTATGAGGCGCCGGAAGGATATGATTCCTGGACGTATCTACAGAAACTTTGTCAGGAAGGGCTGGCGCAGCGCTACCCGGAAGACGACGGGACATTGCAGGAAAGAATGGAGTACGAGCTTCATATTATCAAGACGATGGGATTCGTGGACTATTTTCTGATTGTATGGGATTATATTAATTTCTGTCGGGAAAATGGCATTGCGGTCGGACCGGGGCGCGGTTCGGCGGCGGGAAGCATCGTTTCTTACTGTCTGCGGATTACGAATATAGACCCGATCAGATACAGCCTTCTCTTCGAGCGTTTTCTGAACCCGGAGCGTGTTTCCATGCCGGATATCGACGTGGATTTCTGCTATGAAAGAAGGCAGGAAGTGATTGACTATGTTAGTCAAAAATATGGTTCGGATAAGGTAGTGCAGATTGTGACTTTCGGTACGATGGCGGCGAAGGGCGTTATCCGGGACGTGGGGCGGGTTATGGATCTGCCTTACGCCTATGTGGATTCGATTGCGAAAATGGTTCCGCAGGAGCTGAATATCACGATAGACAGAGCCTTAGAGATGAACCCGGAATTAAAGAAATTATATACGGAGGACGAGCAGGTACAGGAACTCATCAACATGTCGAAACGCTTGGAAGGACTGCCGAGACATACGTCCACCCATGCTGCGGGCGTGGTTATCTGCCCGGAAGCGGCGGAAAAATTCGTACCTCTTTCGAGAGGCGTGGACGCATCTATTACGACCCAGTTTCCGATGACCACCGTGGAAGAGCTGGGTTTGCTGAAAATGGATTTCCTGGGACTGCGCACACTGACCGTCATCCAGAATGCGGTCAGGATGGTTGAGAAAGATAAAGGCATTGTCATAGATATTGACAACATTGATTATAACGACCCCGTCGTGCTTGCTTCTATTGGAACCGGACGCACGGACGGCGTGTTCCAGTTAGAAAGCGGCGGGATGAAAAGCTTTATGAAAGAGTTAAAACCGCAGAGCTTAGAAGATGTAATCGCGGGGATTTCTTTGTATCGTCCGGGACCGATGGACTTTATTCCCAAATATATCAAGGGAAAAAATGACCCCGCCTCGATTACTTATGACTGCCCGCAGTTAGAACCGATTCTCTCGCCTACTTACGGGTGTATCGTCTATCAGGAACAAGTTATGCAGATTGTACGGGAGCTGGGCGGTTACACGATGGGGCGCAGCGATTTGGTGCGGCGTGCCATGAGTAAGAAGAAGCAGCATGTGATGGAGCAGGAGCGGAAAAATTTTATTTACGGGAATCCTGATGAAAAGGTGCCCGGCTGCGTGGCAAACGGCATATCCACGCAGGTGGCGAATCACATTTACGATACGATGATGGATTTTGCCAAGTATGCTTTTAATAAATCCCATGCGGCGTGCTATGCAGTGGTTTCCTATCAGACGGCGTATTTAAAATGCTATCATCCGATAGAATTTATGGCGGCTTTGCTGACGTCCGTCATCGACAATTCCAGAAAAGTGTCAGAATATATCATGGCGTGTAGAAACATGGGAATCCCGATTCTGCCGCCGGATATCAATGAAGGGGAAAGCGGTTTTTCCGTTTCCGGAGACTCTATTCGCTATGCGCTTACAGCAATCAAAAGCATCGGGCGTCCGGTCATCGAGGCGGTCGTCACGGAAAGAAGGCAGCGGGGACCTTATACCAATCTGAAAGATTTCATTTCCCGCATGTCGGACAAGGAAATGAACCGGCGCGCCGTTGAGAATTTTATCAAGGCGGGCGCGATGGACAGTCTGGGGGGCACGAGAAAGCAGTTTATGAGCGTGTATGTGCAGATTATGGATAGCATTTCCCAGGACAAGAAAAACAATATGGCGGGACAGTTATCCCTTTTTGACATCGTTTCAGAGGAAGAAAAAGAGAGTTATGAAATCAAACTGCCGGATGTCGGGGAATATTCCGAAGAGATGAAACTGAGTTTTGAAAAAGAAGTGCTGGGCATCTATGTCAGCGGACATCCTTTGGACGAGTATAGGGAAATCTGGCAGAAACATATCACCAACACTGCATCGGATTTCCTGCTGGATGAGGAGACGAACACCACCGCCGTAAAAGAGGGGCAGAATGTGACAATCGGCGGCATTATTGCAGATAAAAGGCTGAAATATACGAAGAATGAAAAGGTTATGGCGTTTCTTCAGATAGAGGATTTGCTGGGAACGACAGAAGTGATTGTTTTCCCAAGGGACTATGAAAAGAACGCCGATAGGCTGATAGAAGACAGGAAAGTTTTTGTCAAAGGAAGAGTCAATGCAGAGGATGAAAAAGACGCCAAGCTGATTTGTGAGAAAATTTTATCTTTTGATGAAATACCCAAGAAGCTCTGGATTAAGTTTGCCACGAAGGAAATGTTTGAGCAGAAGGAAAAAGAACTTCTCGCCTCTTTGCATGATTCGGAAGGCGGCGACAGCGTTGTGATTTACATCGAAAATCCGAAAGCCTTAAAAACCCTGCCGCCGAATAGAAACGTCAATGCCGATGCCGCGCTGGTTGGGAAATTGGAGACGCTGTACGGGAAGGATAATATCCGGGTCGTTTCTGTATAGATTTCCCATACATCCGCTTCGTGAAAAAGGGATTGAAAAGCAAGGATAATTAAGGTAAAATAAAAACAATAGAAAAGCGGCTGATGCGTATCAGAGCGGTTGAAAGGATGTGGAAACGTGGCAAAAGAAATAAAAACAATCGGCGTTTTAACAAGCGGCGGTGACGCACCGGGTATGAACGCCGCGATTCGTGCCGTCGTCAGGAAAGGCATAGCGAACGGCGTCAAAGTAAAAGGCATCAAAAAAGGCTATCAGGGTCTTATGAACGAAGAAATCATAGATTTGGAAAAGTGGTATGTTTCCGATACCATCCAGCGTGGGGGAACCATTCTTGGAACGGCGCGCTGTTCGGAAATGCGCACGAAGGAAGGGCAGGAAAAAGCCGCGGATATCTGCCGTAAATATAGAATAGACGGTCTGGTCGTTATCGGCGGGGACGGTTCTTACCGCGGGGCGCAGGCGCTTGCTAAACTCGGCGTCAATACCATCGGGCTGCCGGGGACTATCGATTTAGATATCGCTTGTACGGAATATACCATCGGCTTTGATACGGCGGTCAATACGGCAATGGACGCTATCGACAAAGTCCGTGATACATCTTCTTCCCATGAACGGTGCAGCATTATCGAAGTTATGGGCAGAAACGCCGGTTATATCGCGCTTTGGTGCGGTATCGCCAACGGTGCGGAAGACATTCTTTTACCAGAGAAATACGATTACAACGAGCAGGAAATTATCAATAATATTATTGCCAGCAGAAAACGCGGCAAGACGCATCATATCATCATCAATGCGGAAGGCATCGGGCATTCCACTTCTATGGCGAGACGGATTGAAGCGGCGACTGGTATGGAAACAAGAGCTACGATTCTTGGCTATTTACAGCGGGGCGGCGCGCCGACCTGCAAGGATCGCTATTATGCTTCCATCATGGGCGCATACGCAGCGGATATTCTCTGCGCCGGCAAATCCAACCGGGTTGTCGGTTATCAGCATGGCGAGTTTCTGGATTTTGATATCGAAGAAGCCTTGAATATGCAGAAGAGCATTCCTGAATATGTATATGAGGTAAGTAAGGTTCTTGCATTATAATAAATTGAGCTTTGTTTTGCAAACTTGAAAATAAAGGAAAAGATTTCTGCTATATAGGATTTCTACTATATAAATAGGAAAGTGTATGGAAGCATCATCGAGTGAGAAAGGTCAGCCCCCGGATGGCATTGTCATGCGGGGGAATTTCTATTTAATTTAGGAATTGCCCGACAATATAAGATGATCACGGAGCGATTTTCTTGTTTGCAGGGAAAGTAAGGAGGGGTGGTTGTGATAACGAGTCATGGAAATAGAGGCGTCCGGGAGGTCGTGCAGCTTGTCCAAAAAGCGAAAGCGAGAAAAGAACAGGGACTTTTTATCGTGGAAGGCGTCAAAATGTTTCTCGAAGCGCCGATAGAACGGATAGAAAAAGTCTATATTTCGACAAGTTTTTCAAAACAGACACCCGTGTCATGTGCCAAAAAGCTGACAGAAGTGTCAAAAATATGTGAAACGGCAGCAAACGACGTTTTTCAGAAAATGTCAGATACGAAGACGCCGCAGGGAATTTTATGCGTGATGAAACAGTACCGGTATACTGTAGAAGAAATGCTTGCTATGCCCAATCCGCTGCTGGCGCTCTTAGAAGGAATACAGGATCCAGGCAATCTTGGCACGATTGTGCGTTCTGCGGAAGGAGCCGGGGTATCCGGCATTATCATGAGCGCCGATACGGTGGACATCTATAATCCCAAAACGATTCGCTCCACGATGGGTTCCATCTACCGGACGCCATTTTTATATACAGAATCTTTACCGGAAATGATAAGGAAATTACAGCAGCAGAAAATTACTGTCTATGCGGCGCATCTACAAGGAGCAGAAATTTATGACACGCGTGACTATAAAATGGGGAGCGCATTCTTAATCGGCAATGAGTCAAATGGTCTGCAAAAAGAAACGGCGGCATGCGCAGATGTGGCGGTAAAGATTCCGATGCAGGGGAAAGTGGAATCACTGAATGCGGCGGTAGCGTCGTCGCTTTTAATGTTTGAGGCGGCGAGGCAGCGGCGGGCGGGATTGTGAAAAAGCCTTTTGCCCCCCGAATCTATGTAGATAATTGCGAAACTAAAGTTTAAAATGTGGGAATGCGTAGTTGCGCAGAAGATACAATCCAAAAGCAGGTACTGTGAAAACGCCGGTACTTAGTGAAAAAGACGCCCCGCGGCTTTTGAACTTAGTACCGCTGCGTTTGAACCGTAGCGAGAGCGTGCCTGCGTTGGATTGTATCTTCTGTGCAACGGACGGTGCAACATCTTAGTTTCAGAATTACCTTTGAAAAAACTGAATAAGAAAGGATGAACAACATGAAAATCGGTTTTATTGGCTTGGGAAATATGGCGGAGGCTATGATTGGCGGAATGCTGCAGAAGAAAATGGCAAAGGCGGAAGATATCATAGGCAGCGCCAAAACAGCAGCGACGAGAGATAAGATGGCGGCAAAGTACGCTATTCAGGTACGGGAAAAGAATGTAGATGTGACATCTGTGTCAGATATTTTGATTCTGGCAGTGAAGCCGCAGTTTCTGGCGGAGGTTATCGGGGAAATCAGGGAGGCTGTCAGGGAGGATACTTTAATCATCAGCATTGCGGCGGGAAAAAGTCTGGCATGGATAGAGGAGGCTTTTGGCAGACCGGTGAAACTGGTACGGTGTATGCCCAATACCCCCGCGCTGGTTGGGGAAGGCTGCACAGGCGTATGTATGAACGGGCTGGTTTCCGAAGAGGAAAAGGAAACGAGTCTTGCGCTGATGAGAAGTTTCGGTAAGGCAAGTCTCGTGCCGGAAGGGCTGATAGATGCAGTCGGCGCTGTCAGCGGCAGTTCGCCCGCCTATGTGTTTATGTTTATTGAAGCTATGGCGGACGCTGGCGTGGCGGCGGGGATGCCGAGGGCGCAGGCGTACGAATTTGCGGCGCAGGCAGTTTACGGCAGCGCCAAGCTTGTCCTAGAAAGCGGAAAACATCCGGCCGAGCTCAAAGACATGGTATGCTCGCCGGGCGGAACGACGATACAGGGTGTGCGTGTCTTAGAGGAAAGAGGAATGCGGGGCGCAGTGATGGACGCTCTAACAGCCTGTGTTGAGAAGTCTAAGAATATGTAGTAGCGTAGGGACATATAACAATAGCTATCATTGATGGGAAGGATTAAGACTATGATTACAGATTCATTTGACAACAAAACGGAGCCTATCTTTACACTGAAGGATTATTATGGAGAGAGAAAAAGGATGCTCGATACCTGCATCATCATTTTTTCCAAAGAAATCTACGAGACGGTTCTGACTGCGTACTCTTGCACGAAAATTGCTGAAATCAATGAGCCGAATGGGGTGCGTCCGATTTATAAATTCAGCCATGAAGGAAAAGAAATTGCCTTTTATTTGTCTGCAATCGGCGCTACAGGAACATCCGAGTATTGTATCGAGGCAAATTGGCTGACTGGCGCTAAGAAGTTTATCATGTTTGGGTCCGCAGGAAGTCTCAGCAAAGAAAAAACACAAGGGAAATTTGTTATTCCGACAAAAGCCTATAGAGACGAAGGAATTTCCTATCATTATGCGCCGCCAAGTGACTACATCGAGATTAAGAATCACGAAAAGTTAGCTTCCATCTTTGATGAGCTGCATCTTCCTTATGTCGAAGGAAGGGTATGGACTACAGATGCATTTTTGCGTGAAACAGCAGGACAGGTTGCTATGCGGCAGAAAGAAGGGTGTATTGCGGTGGATATGGAATTGGCAGGTGTGCAGTCCGTTTGTGATTTCTATGGCTTTGATTTATATAATTTTCTTGTAACTGGGGACGTTTTATCGGAAGATAAGTATGAGATGGAAAGTTTGAACGATGCCAATCATAATTTGAATAAATTCTATATCGCCTTAGAGATTGCGAAACGAATTTAATCTGTTGAATCATGTCAATGCGTTTGAACCGTAGCGCAAGTGTGTTTGCGTTAAAGAGAGGTTCAGTTTGTGCCTCTCTTTATTTTTGAATTATATTTCTCGCATTCTGAAAACAGTTGACAAAGAAAAAATGTTTTGCTAGAATAACCAATACAAAAAGTGTAATACTTTTGTAATACTTTTGAAACCAATTAGTAAACGGAGGTAAATATTCATGTTGAAGGGCAGAGGCATATTTCTTATAATATCCGGGCTTTTCCTGAGTCTGGGTATGCTTTATGGAATGAGTATAGATGCTGATGCGTCTAGCACAAAGGAATATTTGGATTCTTTGAATGTGGGGATTTCCAGTATTATCGAGACGGGTTCTTCCGATAATGAGGAAGCGATACGGGAATTGTCGGAAATAGCGGAGGAAGCCGCAAGGTCGAAGTCGGACTTAGTCATGGCGGATGTGAAACAGGCGTTGAATGTGCGCGCGGAAGCAACGGAGGAATCTGATAAAGTAGGTCTTCTCTATAAGGACTGCGGCGGCAGGATATTGGAAAGAAAAGACGGATGGACGAAATTGCAGTCCGGGGATTTAGTCGGATGGGCAAGCGACGAATATCTGTTGTTTGATGAAGATGCAAAAGAGATGGCGAGCGAAGTTGGCAATATGATTGTGACGATTGAAACAGAAACGCTCCGGGTGCGCCAGGCGCCCGATACGGACTCGGAAATCCTGGGACTGTTGTCGCAGGATGATGAGCTGGAAGTCATTGAAGTGATTAATAACGAATGGGTCAGCGTTAGTTTTGAAAAAGATACCGCCTACGTCTCGGCGGAATATGTCAATATGGATTTCCATATCGACGAAGGCGAGACGATGGAAGCGATTAAACAGCGGGAAGAAGCAGAGGCCGAAGCC
Organism: Blautia sp.; assembly: GCA_023664455.1. GTDB lineage: Bacteria > Bacillota > Clostridia > Lachnospirales > Lachnospiraceae > UBA3282. The sequence continues at coordinate 8,532 of JAMPFM010000012.1, read as the reverse complement.
AAGAGAAAAGCGGTTCAGAATGTAAACGAAGCGATTATGGCGGAGGGAGACGATTTGCGGCTGCTGGCAGCGCTAATCCATTGCGAGGCGGGCGCGGAATCCTATGATGGAAAACTGGCAGTGGGCGCGGTTGTTATGAACAGGGTCAGAAGCGGTGCATATCCGAATACAATATCAGGTGTTATTTATGCATCGGGACAGTTTACACCGGCGATTAACGGGAAAGTGGCAAAGGTCTACTACAACGGAAATATAGCCGAAAGCTGCGTACAGGCGGCACAGGAAGCCCTTGCGGGAGCTAGCAATGTAGGCGGTGCAACCCACTTTAGAAGAGCGGGCAATCACGATGGAATACAGATAGACAATCAGGTATTTTGGTAAAAGAAATGGCGTCGGAAAGCGGCGCCATTGTTAATGTTAAAAAAGGATAACAAAAGAGCAAATAAAAATAATTGGCAAAGCGGACGAAAATTTCTTGTTTCTGTGGACAGAATATAGTAGAATAGAAAAGAAGTAAAGGGGATGATGATTATGGGTTTCAATATGACAATTGTATGGCTTGTGCTTTTAGTCATCCTGGTAGTAGTCGAACTGGCAACTATGGGATTGACGACGATATGGTTTGCGGGCGGCGCGTTAGTTGCTGCGCTGATATCCATACCGGGCACGCCGCTGGCATTGCAGATTCTGCTTTTCTTAGTGGTGTCATTACTGCTGTTATATTTTACAAGACCAATTGCTGTCAAATATTTTAACAAAGACAGAGTCAGAACCAATGTAGAGAGCCTGATTGGAAGACAGGCAATCGTCATCAGCGAGATTAACAATCTGGAAGGTATCGGACAGGTGAATACGGGCGGTATGGAATGGTCTGCAAGAAGCAGCTACCATGACGTGACGCTGCCGGTAGGAGCGGTTGTGACGATACTGGGCGTAGATGGCGTGAAACTAATTGTAGAAGAAAGAAGAGAGGGTTAGAGATGCGTGGATTTGGTGGATTATTTTTTATTGTAATTGTGTTGATTTTGCTGATTATCATGGTGGCATCCTGTATTAAAATTGTGCCCCAGGCTTATGCCTATGTTGTAGAGCGTCTGGGCGCGTATCAGCAGACATGGCCGGTAGGACTGCATTTCAAGATGCCGTTTATTGATAAGGTGGCAAAAAGAGTTATTTTGAAAGAGCAGGTTGTAGATTTTGCACCGCAGCCGGTAATTACGAAAGATAATGTTACGATGCGGATTGATACGGTTGTATTTTATCAGATTACGGATCCGAAGCTGTTTGCATACGGCGTTGAGAATCCGATTATGGCGATTGAAAATCTGACCGCCACGACACTGAGAAATATCATCGGTGAGATGGAACTTGACCAGACGCTTACTTCCAGAGAGGTAATTAACACGAAGATGCGTGCTTCTCTGGATATTGCAACCGACCCGTGGGGCATTAAGGTAAACAGGGTCGAGCTGAAGAATATCATTCCGCCGGCGGCAATCCAGGATGCGATGGAGAAGCAGATGAAAGCAGAGCGTGAACGTCGTGAAGCGATTCTGCGTGCAGAAGGTGAGAAGAAATCTACGGTCTTAGTAGCGGAAGGTAATAAAGAGTCGGCGATTCTGGAAGCGGAAGCCGAGAAACAGTCCGCGATTTTGCGCGCGGAAGCACAGAAAGAGAAAATGATTCGGGAAGCGGAAGGTGAAGCTGCGGCGATTCTGAAAGTACAGCAGGCTACGGCGGACGGTATCCGTATGATCCGGGAAGCGGGCGCGGACGAAGCGGTTCTTAGAATCAAGAGTCTGGAAGCTTTTGAGAAAGCGGCGGACGGCCAGGCGACGAAGATTATCGTGCCTTCTGAGATTCAGGGACTGGCGGGGCTTGCAGCTACAGTCAAAGAAGTGCTGAAATAGAAATGCTATCACAATGCAGTGATAATAAGGTAAGACGATAAGATAGGGCGGTTCTCAGGAACCGTCCTATTGTGGGATTAACTGGCTGCAATTTCCAGATATACAGCAATGGAAAAAAGGCAGTAGGAAAAGGAAATCAGCAGAAGAAAGGATAGATTGCAAATGGATTTAAAAGGGCGTCATTTTTTAAAATTGTTGGATTTTACACCAGAGGAAATTACTTATCTGCTCGATGTGGCGGCGGACTTAAAAGAGAAAAAGAAGAAAGGCATTCCCGTGGATTTTTGCCGTGGGAAAAACGTCGCATTAATTTTTGAAAAAACGAGTACGAGAACCCGCTGCTCTTTCGAGGTGGCAGCGCACGATTTGGGCATGGGCACGACTTATTTAGACCCGTCGGGCTCCCAGATTGGAAAAAAGGAAAGCATTGCGGATACCGCGAGGGTTTTGGGACGCATGTATGAGGGAATCGAATACCGGGGGTTTGGACAGGATATCGTGGAAGAGCTGGCGCATCATGCGGGCGTACCCGTGTGGAACGGTCTGACCAATGAGTTTCATCCGACCCAGATGCTGGCGGATTTGTTGACAATCCGGGAGCATTTCGGGTATCTGAAAGGCATCCGGCTGACCTATATGGGCGATGCGCGCTATAATATGGGCAACTCCTTGATGGTTGCCTGTGCCAAAATGGGAATGCATTTTACGGCGTGCACGACGAAAGCATATTTCCCGGACAGCGAGCTGGTATCAGCGTGTGAGAAAATCGCGGCGCAGACAGGCGGAAGCGTCCGCCTGACGGAAAGCGTGGAAGAAGGGACGAAAGGCGCGGACGTGATTTATACAGACGTGTGGGTTTCTATGGGGGAACCGGAAGAAGTCTGGGCAAGTCGTATTCGAGATTTGACGCCTTATCAGGTCAACCGTCATGTCATGGAAAACGCAGGCGAAAAAGCGGTGTTTATGCACTGTCTGCCGGCATTTCATGATCTGGGAACCAGAATAGGACAGGAAATCCATGAGAAATACGGTATTTCTGAGATGGAAGTGACTGACGAGGTATTTGAATCGTCACAGTCGATTGTATTCGACGAAGCCGAGAACCGTATGCACACGATTAAGGCGGTAATGACGGCGACGATAGGGATGCCGCAGGAGGCGTAGAGGTATTGGGCTATGAAAACGGATAAATCAAATATCCTTTCTCTATTGCGAAGCAGTGGGGATTATGTATCGGGGCAGCAGCTCTGCAATCAGTTTCAGGTATCCAGGACGGCGGTCTGGAAAGTCATGAATCAGTTAAAAGAAGAAGGCTATCAGATTGAATCCATTCCCCATAAAGGATACCGCTTATTGGAAAGCCCGGAAACACTTTCTAAAAGTGAGATTTTAAGCCGACTGGAAACCGTATGGGCCGGGCAGGAAGTATATTATCTGGAAAAGACCGGCTCTACCAATATCGATGCAAAGCGGTATGCCGAGGAAGGAGCGCCGCATGGGACGACTATCGTCGCCGATATGCAGACGGCAGGCAGGGGAAGAAGAGGAAGAAGCTGGCAGTCTCCTGCGGGAAGCGCTATTTATATGTCCATTCTGTTAAAGCCGGATTTTCCGCCGGATAAGGCGTCTATGCTGACGCTGATTATGGCGCTTAGCGTGGCGGACGCCGTCGCCGAAGTCACAGGGTTAGAAGCCGGTATCAAATGGCCCAACGACGTCGTTGTCAACCAAAAGAAAATATGCGGTATTTTAACAGAACTGACAGTGGAGTCAGATTATATTCAGTCTGTCGTCATCGGTGTGGGAATCAATGTCAATAACAATAGCCCGGAAGAATTTCCAGAGGAAATCCGACGGACGGCGACTTCTTTAAAAATAGAATCGGGGGTGCAGATATCCAGGGCGGCGTTGATTGGCAGCGTTTTATCTCATTTTGAAAAGAATTATGACACATTTGTCATAAAACTGGATTTAAGCGATTTACTGGACGCATACCATAGGCGGCTTCTGAATAGAAACGCCCAGGTCAATGTATTAGACCCCAAAGGAAATTATACCGGGATAGCACGAGGGATTAACGCGGCCGGCGAACTTCTGGTAGAAAGGGAAAACGGTGATATCATAGCGGTTTATGCGGGGGAAGTGTCTGTCAGAGGGGTCTACGGATATGTTTAGAAATGGGGAGGGTAATTGTGGAAGAGAAACGCGTGGTACTTTGCGGTGCGAATGCTTACGAGCAGAAATATTATTTTAATAAAAAATTTGCCGGAATCCCGGAATCCATCAAGGAAGAGCTGCACATTATCTGCGTGCTTTTCACGGAAGAAGTGGGCGGTATTTTTACGATTGTTTTTGAAGAGGATGGAAGCGTCTCTTTAGAAACCGACGCCAGGGAAGATGATTTTCTCTATGATGAAATAAGCAGCGGTCTGATGGTGCGGGAAATCCGTAGAAACCGACAGGAAATGCTGGAATCTTTAAGCCTGTACTACCGGGTATTTATCCTGCATGAAAATCTTGTGGAGGAATAAGAAACGGCATGGGGAAGCTGAAAATAGGAAATGTCTTACTGGATAATCAAGTGATACTCGCGCCTATGGCAGGTGTAACGGACCTGCCTTTCCGTCTGCTTTGCAAGGAACAGGGAGCGGGGCTTGTCTGTACGGAAATGGTCAGTGCGAAGGCGATTTTATACAAGAATAAAAATACGGAATCCCTGCTGGAGATTCATCCCCAGGAAACGCCGGTATCTCTACAACTGTTTGGTTCCGACGCCAGAATCATCAGTGAGATGGCAAAACAGATAGAAATGCGACCTTTTTCTATCTTAGATATCAATATGGGATGCCCGGTGCCCAAAGTCGTCGGCAACGGCGAAGGCTCCGCGCTTATGAAAAATCCGAAACTGGCAGGGGAAATTGTCTCTTCGGTGGCGAAAGCAATCCAGAAACCCGTTACGGTAAAAATCCGCAGCGGCTTTGACAAAGACCATAGAAACGCCGTAGAGATGGCGAAAATTCTGGAGGATTCCGGCGCTGCCGCCATCGCGGTGCATGGCAGGACGAGGGAACAGCTCTATGCGGGCGAGGCGGACTGGGAAATCATTGCCAGAGTAAAAGAGGCGCTATCCATTCCGGTTATCGGTAACGGCGACATCATAGATGGGGAAAGCGCGGCTAAAATGCTGCGCCAGACAGGCTGCGACGGAATTATGATAGGGCGGGCAGCAAGAGGAAATCCCTGGATATTCCGGGAAATCGCCGCCTATCTGGAAAAAGGGGCAAGCGTCCCTGCGCCGACGAAACAGGAGCGCAAAGAGGTGATGCTGCGGCATTGCAGACTGCAGCTGCAATGCAAAGGGGAATATACAGGCGTGCGTGAAATGCGCAAACACATATCCTGGTATACCGCCGGTATGCCCCATTCCGCCCAGCTCAGGCAGCAGGTCAATACGGTGGAAAATTTTGAAGCGTTAGAGGAATTAATAGAGAACATGTAGCGTATATTCTCATATGGGAAACGAAACAATACTTTATTATGCTGCGGAAGAAACCATTACGGGAGTCAGACGAAACATAAAAATGCCTTTCTGGCGGAAAATAAAGCCGTCTTCTTTTGTGGTGGAAACAGAAGAAGTCACAGTGACCATGCTCCTGATTCCAGCATTACAGAAAGGCTGGAAACCGGATAAATTACTGCGTTTCCTACAGCGCGATATCGCAGAGCGTTCCGCCTATGGAAGAAATCCAGAAATTATGATACATCCGGCGCTGGGGCAGCTACTTGGGCAGACGGCACAGCAATATGCCAGAGATTCATGGGAACAAGACTTGCGGACGCAGGAGCCGCAGAGACAACAGACAGACACCTTTTTGCCTATATTCTGGTCTCTATCCGCAAAACTTCTGGCTGCGGAAGCAGGATTGAGGACAGAATCCGTGCTTCTTTTACTTGGTTCGGCTCTTTTTCCTGAAGAGCAGATAGAGAAATTTGACGAGATGATACAGCCCTATTTATCCCGCATCAATCATCTGACGATTGCCTATGATGGCAGGGAAGATTTTTTGCCGGAATGGGAACATTGGGAGGAAGTGATTGAAGAATATGTGGAAGAAATTTATTACGAATATGGGCTTGTCAGCCAGATAGTACAAGATGTAGAATTGCAGTCCAGGCAGTATAAAAACAGCATGAAAAAAGGCGCATTTCTTGTGCTCGATTTTGGCTATGAAGGTTCTTTTCCCTGGCGTGCATTACAGGCGGGAAGCGTCTATTTAGACGTAGCCTCTTGTGAAAAAAAGAGATTGCTGCTACAGAAAAAATATCGGGAAGTTTCCTATCTGTCCCCGTGGAAATACCTTGACACTGTAGTAAAAAGTGGTTATGATAAATTAGTTAATCAGGCATAAGGCATAACGGAAGAAAAATAGAAAATATAGACTGGAAAGGACGATTTGTCATGGAAGAAAAAAAGAATATTTTAACGTATGAAGGATTAAGAAAATATGAGAATGAGCTGCACGAGCTGAAAGTCGTGAAACGGCAGGAAGTGGCGCAGAAAATCAAAGAGGCGAGGGAACAGGGCGACTTATCCGAAAACGCCGAGTATGATGCGGCAAAAGACGAACAGCGTGATATTGAGACCAGAATCGAAGAACTGGAAAAGATTCTGAAAAACGCAGAAGTCGTCGTAGAGGATGAAGTCGATTTGGATAAAATCAACATCGGCTGCCAGGTTACGATTCTGGATATGGAATATGCAGAGGAACTAGAGTATAAAATCGTTGGTTCCACCGAAGCAAACAGCTTAAAGGGAAAAATTTCCAACGAGTCCCCGGTAGGCAAGGCGCTGATTGGCAGTAAAATAGGCGATGTCGTGGAGGTAGAGACACAGGCAGGCGTTTTACAATATAAGGTATTGCAAATCCAGAGGTCGAACTAATAGATGGCAACACCGGGGCGGCGCCCTGTAGCGACAATGCATGGGCTGTAAATGTACAGGCTGAGAGAAATGCAGGGCATGGAAGCGGGAAAAGGCGGATGCCCCCGAATGCCGGAATGAGTCAACGAGAGCGAAAGGAAAAATATAAGATGGCACAACAGCAGAATCAGAGCAATAACGGACAACAGGTTCAGGATATTAACCAGCTTTTAAAGGTAAGACGCGAGAAGCTTGCCGCTTTACAGGAAAACGGCAAAGACCCTTTTGTCATTACCAAATATGACGTGACGCATCACAGCCAGGAAATAAAAGATCATTTTGAGACGATGGAAGGTCAGGGTGTGTCCATTGCCGGTCGCATTATGTCCAAACGCGTCATGGGCAAAGCCTCTTTTTGCAATGTACAGGATTTAGAGGGAAATATCCAGTCGTATGTGGCAAGGGACAGCATCGGGGAAGAAGCTTATGCCGATTTCAAGAAATACGACGTGGGCGATATCGTAGGCATAGAAGGCGAGGTCTTCAAGACCAAGACCGGCGAAATTTCCATTCATGCGGCGAAAGTCACCCTGTTATCCAAGAGTCTGCAGATTCTGCCGGAAAAATATCATGGTCTGGTGAATACGGATATCCGTTACCGCCAACGATATACGGATTTGATTATGAATGAAGAGGTAAAAAAGACCTTCGTCATGCGCTCCAAAATTATCAGCTCCATCAGACGCTATCTGGACGGGCAGGGCTTTCTGGAAGTGGAAACACCGATGCTTGTGTCCAATGCCGGCGGCGCGGCGGCAAGACCTTTTGAAACCCACTATAACGCGCTGGATGAGGACGTAAAACTCCGCATATCCTTGGAACTTTATCTGAAAAGACTGATTGTAGGCGGCATGGAAAAAGTCTATGAAATCGGGCGCGTTTTCAGAAATGAGGGACTGGATACGAGACACAACCCGGAATTTACACTGATGGAACTGTATCAGGCATATACGGACTATTACGGCATGATGGATTTGACCGAGAATATGTTCCGCCATGTGGCAAAGGAAGTCTGCGGGACAACCCTGATTCCCTACGGCGACGTGGAAATCGACTTAGGAAAACCTTTTGAAAGAATGACTATGATAGAAGCCGTGAAAAAATATGCGGGCGTGGATTTCAACGAAATAGAAGACACCGAGGCGGCGAAAAAAATAGCGGATGAGAAAGAAGTCCACTACGAAGAGCGGCATAAAAAAGGCGATATCCTGAATCTGTTCTTCGAGGAATTTGTGGAGGAACATCTGGTGCAGCCCACTTTTATCATGGATCATCCAATTGAGATATCCCCGCTGACCAAAAAGAAGCCGGACAACCCGGACTATGTGGAACGTTTTGAACTCTTTATTACCTGCCGGGAAATGTGCAACGCCTATTCAGAGCTGAACGACCCCATCGACCAGCGAGAGCGTTTCAAGGCGCAGGAAGAAGCCTTTGCCGCAGGTGACGAGGAAGCGAATCACACGGACGAAGACTTCCTGAACGCACTGGAAATCGGTATGCCCCCGACGGGCGGCATCGGCTACGGAATTGACAGACTTGTCATGTTGCTGACCAATTCGCCGGCGATTCGGGATGTGCTGTTGTTCCCGACGATGAAGTCACTCGGCAAAGAAAACCAGTAAAATCAAGGGTTTGCGG
>JAMPFM010000011.1 GCA_023664455.1 Blautia sp. | reverse complement strand
CAGAGCAGGAATTTCACCTGCTTATATTTCAAGCGCCGAACTGGCGCACTCCTTATATAAAATTATTAATTGTTATTCAGGCTTTGTGCCTGCACATTTAAATCCTCTACCAATTTTGAAACCTGACTAACGATGTCCGCATTCTTGTCACTGATATTATAGGTTTCGCCGGAATGCGCCGATACTTCTTCCATAACGGCGGAAACCGTCTGCACGCCCTCAATAATACCGCTGTTGGCAGCCGCAAGTTCCCCAACAACTTCTCCCAGTATCCGGCTCTGGTTATCCGCATTTCCGATACTTTCACTGATTTTCTCAAAGCTTTCCGCCACTACCGCCGCGGATTCATTCTGTTTCGCGTTATTCTGCATCAGCTCTTCTATAGCGTCCACAGCAATTGTCAGTTTGTCTGAAACATTTTTAATAACATCCGTTATGTTTACCGTGGCGCTCTGTGTCTGGTTGGCCAGTCCCGATATTTCCGACGCTACCACCGCGAATCCCCGTCCGGCTTCCCCGGCACGCGCCGCTTCAATGCTGGCGTTCAATGCAAGCAGACCGGTCTGATCCGCCACATTGGTAATGATTTCAATAATGGATTGCATATTGCTCATATATTCTTTTAACATATCGATATCTGCGACAACTTTCTGACCGGCAACATCGGAAGATTCCACCTGCTCTAACAGTACCTCTAGGCTCTGCTTGCCATCCGTAATATTATTCCGACTCTGTTCCATGCTATCGTTGATGCTCTGGGATACATTTTCCACCTGCTCGATATGCCGCTGTATCTCTTCCGTCTGCCCAATCTGATTCTGTATGGCGTCCGCCGTCTCGTTCGTACTCGTGGACACTTCCTGCATGGCGTTTCTCGTCTCCAAGACCGCTCCGCCTAGCACGCCCATCTTATCCGCCACTTCCTCGATGCCTCTGGACATTTCCCCGGAAACCTGCATCGTATGTTGCAATAGCCGTTCCGTATTGTCTTTCTCTACTTTCAGCTCATCCATCTTCATCTGGTTAATCTTCGCCATGACCTTCGTAGCAGCACACAAAAAGACCGCTACAATCAGCATGAGAAGCACCCGGATTTCATAAGTTTTCAGAGCTTCCTGCGCAATGCCCACCGTCACCGCCTGGTAAATCGCAAACACAAGATTTGCCAGAAAACCGCCGGTTGAAACAAGCACACAATACCTTAAATCAGAATATAAAAGAATTACCAGATACATCGGAATTGCAAAGGTATAAGATGTGACGTCCGTCGTCGTAAAAATAACAAAAACATAAAAAATGCCATACCCAATCGCCAGACTATGCTGTATCTTTTTATCGGCGCCGTTTCTTTTATACAAAATCCACTCAAACACAACCGGAATAGCTGCAAGAAGGAAGAAAACGCCATAATAACCTATCGTTCTCGCTCCCTTCACAACTTCCAGCGCATACGCCAGCAAAATAACCGAAACAACCGCAGTATGACAAAAAACAGACACCTTATTAATCTCTTTTCTTTCACGCTCCATAGCTCTTCCCCTCATTTCTCTGATGTAATTTTCAAGCTGCTTATCCATGTCAGGACAATTGACCGCGATAACTGTTGCGCGCTCCTGCCCCTCTGAATCGCCATATGTCAGTAGTATACCATAAAACAAAACCTCTGCACAAGGTATTGCCTGATATTTCATCCGAAAATCATAAACCCAAAGGAACCAAACCGCCCAGCCTTGATATAATAAAGTAAATATGTCAATTAGTAATCTGTTTTACAGATACAGGAGGTATATGAAAAAGAAACTATTGTCTTTATTTCTGACATCGCTGTGCGTAGTATCCATGCTGACCGGATGCGGCGGCAAAAAAGAAAATGCAGACGCTTCCCCTTCGGATATGACCCCCGTTACCCTGAATGAAGTCGCCCACTCCATCTTCTATGCGCCCATGTACGTCGCGATTGAAGAAGGATATTTCAAAGAGGAAGGCATCGATTTGACCCTGGTTACCGGTTTTGGCGCGGATAAGACCATGACGGCGCTTCTGACGGACGAAGCCGACATCGGCTTCATGGGCAGTGAAAGTACGATTTACACCTACATTGGCGGTTCCTCGGACTACGCCGTCAACTTCGCCCAGTTAACGCAGCGCGCCGGCAACTTCTTAGTGGCAAGGGAACCGATTGAATCCTTTGACTGGAAGATGCTTACCGGGAAAAACGTCCTGGGCGGAAGAGCCGGCGGGATGCCCGAAATGGTATTCGAGTATATCCTGAAGAAAAATAACATCGATCCCGCCGCCGATTTATCCATTGACCAGAGCATCGACTTCGGTTCCACGGCTGCCGCTTTTTCGGGTGGGCAGGGGGATTTTACCGTCGAATTTGAGCCTCACGCCACCTCCCTGGAATCCAAAGGCGACGGCTATGTGGTAGCCTCCCTCGGCGAAGACTCCGGCTATGTGCCCTATACTGCATTTTCCGCCAAGAAAAGCTATATAGAAGCCCACCCGGAAGTCATCCAGGCATTCACCAACGCACTGCAAAAAGGCATGGAATATGTACAAAGCCATTCCGCCGCGGAAATTGCCGCCGTCATACAGCCTCAGTTTGAAGAGACCGACGCAGACACCATTACTACCATCGTAGAGCGCTACGCCGGGCAGGATACCTGGAAATCGGATTTGATTTTTGAGGAAAAAAGTTTTACACTCTTACAGAATATCCTGGAAGAAGCCGGGGAACTGGAAAAACGGGTTCCTTATGAAGACCTTGTAGACACCTCTTTCGCCACGAAAGCGGCAAAATAAAAATTGAAATTCTTCTATGTAAAAAGCAGCCATGCAGGACTTATGTTAACCTGCTGGCTGCTTCTGCTCTTCTGCTTTTGGCGCCTTAGACTCCTTTGCTTTCTTTTCTGTGGGCATGTCTCGCATTCCGTCTATCATTTTCTCAATCAGAAGCTTCTTCGTATAGACATCGAAACTCAGCATACAGATAAAAGAAAACATCTGTAAAAATTGCTGCATATCTTCCGGCGCCTGTGTAAAGGTTCCTTCCGCAATCTGGAATTTCTCGATAATATCCTTCTTCAAAACTTCCGTCTGCCCGCCTTCTAACCCAAATACCGTCTCATAAATCGTCTGTAAATCAAAATCCTGCTCCACACCGAAAAATTGCTCCGATATCGGTTTTAATAGCGACTGGATATCGTTAATCGACAGAATCCCTTTATAATAGTAGATAAAAATCAATAGCATTACATGTTCTTTAGAATATTTCTTCTTCACAGGCGGCGGCAGCAAATCGTTTTTGGCGTAATTATTAATCATCGTCTTCGTCAGAATCTTGTCTTCGTCCGGGTTCCTGGTCGAATTACGCAACCTAGATTCCATAAAAGTCGTCACCTGATCCATATACAAATCAATATTGGGAATGTCCTCAGAGCGGATATACGCAATTCTATCCAGGCTGCCTAATATACTGTTCAATAAATCTTCTGTCTTAATTGTCATGTGTTTCTGCTGCTCTCCTTCCATTGATAGCCTTTATAGTATATTATATAGTTTTTATTACTACATGACAAGTCTTTTGTGTCTAAATTTCGCCAAATTTTAACCCGGATTTTCATGAATAAGCATCCTTTACTTTCCACTCATCCCATGCTATACTAAAAACACAAACAATGTACCGTATTAAAGTGTGAAAGTCCCCTGAATAAGAGAGGTACCCCATGAATAAAAAATTAAGAAGCGACGCCGTAGACCATTTATTTGAAGCCATCCTGTGCCTGGAAAGCAAGGAGGAGTGTTATAATTTTTTTGAAGATTTATGCACGGTTAACGAGCTGCTTTCCATTACCCAGCGCTTCGAGGTGGCGTCCATGTTGAAAAATCATAAAACCTATCTAGAAATTGCGGAAAAAACCGGCGCCTCAACCGCCACCATCAGCCGTGTCAACCGTTCGCTGAACTATGGAAACGACGGCTATCAGATGGTATTTGACCGTCTGGGGAAATCTTAATCTTCCAGAAGAAATCCGGCAAGTTTTAATTGTTTTTCCACTTCGTTAAGAATTTCTTCCCGCGGCGCCGTTATCGTGTGAAAATGAACCCCTTGGGTCAGTATGGTCAGGGGCTTTGTTTCGTTTTCTTTTACCTTCTGCACAAAAGTCTGGACGTCCGCCCGGTTATGGATAATCAAATCCGCCATGATTCTGCCATAGATGGGGTGTTCCACCGCCACGTCCAGCACGCTCGCGCCATTATCCACAATCAGATTCAGCTCCTGCTCGATTTCTTCATTTTTATGCTTTACTTTCACCATTTTCCGGTAAGGCAAAACGCCGGTATCCTGAAACAGCAGATAGCCCTTGTTGGTAGAGAGGATTTCCTCACAGGAAGCGCGTAAAAGTGCGATATCCTGGACGATAACCTGTCTGCTGACGCCCAGTTTCCGGGCAAGTTCCGTACCGGATATGGGACGGTGTTCCTGCTGCAATAGTTCCATGATTTTCTTTCTTCTCTTATCGCCTTCCATAAAACAATCCTTTCGCTGCAAAAACCGCACTTTACGCCGCCTGGTGCACTATAACAAAAGATGCCCCTTTCGGAAGCATCTTCGTCTTTTATTCTATAATCAAACCTTCCATAATATATAGAAGCTGTTCGTCCACCCTTGCCTCCGTAATCCCGATTGTCTGGGAGTTGATTTTCATGCCCTCTAACACATACATGATATTATCGGCAGCCCCTTTGGGATTCTCACAATAAAACTCGCCCGATGCAATCCCGGACTCGATTAATTTCTCTATGACCCGCGAGCCCGCCTCAAACTGCTTTTTCAGCATGGAATTTTTCTTATCTTTATTGGCAAAAGCGTACTCGTAAACCGCCATAGACATATTGTTCTTTTTCCGCAAAAGCTCTTTCTTCTGCTCCTTTAAAAATAAGGTAAGGATATCCGCTGCGGAATCTTCTTTCGTAATCCTTCTCGTAAAGTCATCATCCGTCTCGTCCACTTCCTGCTGTAACAGGGCGAGGAAAATTTCTTCTACGCTGTCAAAATATAAATATAACCCACCCCGGCTGATTTCACAGGCGTCCACGACGTCTTTCATCGTCACGTTTTTATAACCCTTTTCCACGAAAACCTTGCGCGCCGTTTCCAATATATATTGTTTCTTCTGTACTGATTTTTCTCCCATAATGCCTTCCTTTTATGAACTCAATGGTCTATCCCAAAATTCTATATTTTCTTTCATCTTCCACACGACTTTGAGGAAAATGCTGTTCTTCACCGCATCGCTCCAGAGAACGCTCCGCGTCATTCCGCCCATGACATATTTGGATAAAATGCCTTTTAAAACATCCATCTGCGTAATGTCCGCCCTGGCAATCGCCCTCAGCTCATCCTCAACCGTCCTGATCCGATGTCTGGAATAAATATATTGATAATTGCGGTCTAACAGCGTCGTCCTCTGCACCTCTTTGATAAAACCGAGCAGCGTACTGTCATAGACCGGAAAAGAAATAGAATGCTCGCTGATTCCAGAACCGCTGAAATTCTGGGAAATACTCTTCCCTGCCTTCTCTTCCAGCCACGGAAGGTAGCGTATCAGTCGCATAACGTCCGGTTTGTACTCACTTACGACCAGTCTTCTATATTCGATATCTTCTATTTCCATTGCCATGAAATCACGATAACCTTTCTCTACTTCTGTCTGCCTACAGCTAAAAAAACATATGTGTCATAAATATTTTATCATATTTCCGAAAAAAGTACAGCACAAAAATTTTTTACCCTTCAATCCGGCAATCTTACGCGCTTATTCTTGTATTTCTTGTCAAAACGGCTTATAATAGAGAATAAATAACAACGCCTGCAGCAGCAGACAGAGCGGGAGGATAGTGTGAAAAATAAATTTTTCACACGCAAATTTGTGCTTGAGGGCACAAATTCGCAGGCTAAGGAAGGAGCATGGTTATTTCTATGGCAGCAAAAGAATTTTCGGCGGGAACATTACTTATCCAGAGTGAACAGGCAATGAGCGCATTGCATGTTATCACCAAAGGTTCCGTACACGCCTCATTTCCAGGAGGTGATTTTTATTTACACAAGGGTGATGTCATCGGCGTCTGCGAGCTGAACTATGATTATCATTTCATATCTTATCAGGCAGAAGAAGACATGGCGATGGTCTCTTATCCCTGCACCGGTAAGAACTTACTTACGATATTAAGCGCAAAATCAGACCTGCCAAATCTGATTACCGCTTCTTTACATAGGCAGCTACGCGATATTTTCGACCAATATGAGCTGGCGCGGTTTGACTGCGATAACTTCTATCAGTATCTGATGAAAAGTTATTCCGAATACGGACGTTTCACGACCAAGCACGGACTCGCCACAAGAGCGCTTCCGGGACTGGAATCCGTAACGGAACTTTCCCTAGAAGAAGATGTCCCAGACTGGATAGCTTCTTATTATGAGCAGTTAGAGCGGATTATGAAGAGTCTTAATGCCAAATCACAATTTGCAAATTTCGTGCGCGGCATCTTATTTAAGGCAAGTCAGGATATTTATGACATCATTTCCGTCTGTCGGGAAATCTATGATTATAAGACGGAAATTACGGATCTGTTAATGAATGAAAACCGGCTTGATTTCTTTGATTTGTACGCAAGCCTCTTATATAAAATCGGTTCCCATAACGAGGATTCCACTGCGGTTACGGCAGCCTTAGGCAAAATGATGATTCAGCTTGAGGGACAAAACACCATCGATAAGGATATGTATCAGGAGCGTGTCAAAGAATATAAAGAGAAGCTTGCTTCCTTAGATGAGCTTACCGAATCCGCTTCCACACAGCCACAGGCATTTGATGAGGCAGACGTGAAGGATTCCCTGAATACGATTCTGCTCTATGCGGGCTGCGACGACGAAACGGCGGGCACTTTCAGATCCAGTATTGAGAAATACAATCGTCTGACCGATAAAAACGGCACGGATGACTCTCTCAGGAAACTGCGCCTGACCATTACCAAACTATTTTACAAGGTTTATGCGGACGCTTTCATTAAGAGTCTGTCCGATTCCAATGTCCCGAAAATCCTTAAAATGTTCTTTAACTTTGGCTATGTGGATGAGACGCTGGCGGGCATGGAAAACGCGGCTTATCTCTATTCGATTGTGGATTCCCTTCCCACCGACCCACAGCATGGCGTTTATACTGTTTATGAATGGCTTCATGCCGTTTATGAAGGGCAAAAGGTTCCAAGCCGTAACGAATTTGACAACGATTATCCGGCTTATGTGCGGGAACTAAAAGCAAACGGCAAAATTGCGCCTAGTGAAGAGGCGCAGATGTTAAACGATAAAAAGGAACAAGTGCTTTTCGAGCTGAACAACATGGTCACAAGCACCAATAAGATGACGTTTGGACGGATTAGTATTTTCTGCCCTGTCTTCTCAGAAAGCAATGTGTTAAAGGACTTGCCGGATTCCCTTGTTTCCGCCAAGAAAATCAAGGAATCTTTCGACCGTATCCGCGGCATCGATTTCAGTGCATATTATCGGGATACGCTCTATAGCAATGCCGCCATAGGCATTGCCAAAGAAAATATCGGCGTAGAAATCCTGCCCGACGTCATCCTGACGCCCAATATCGGTGTGCGCGGCGTTATGTGGCAGGAAATTGAAGGTCGGAAGAGAACCTCTCCTGCCCGTATGATGGTATCCATTTTCCAACTGGAAGACTTAAACAACATCCTCGTCCGCCTGACCGGGGAATTTCGCTGGGAAATGTGCAAACGTATCCAGGGAGCAAGATGGAACGACGTCTCAGAGCCTTCCCTTACGAGCGAGTACTGCGACTATATCCAGTTTTACAAGAAAAACCGGGATTTGTCGGCGGATGCCAAAGATAAAATCAAACTCGCCATGCAGAAGGCAAAGAACAGCTTCAAAGAAATGTTTATCAGGGATTATGAATCCTGGATTATCTACGAAGGCGCCGGCTCGCCCCGCCTGAATAAAATAGCGCGTTCCATCCTCTTTACCCACTGCCCGTTCTCCAAGGAAATCCGGGATAAGCTGAAAGTAAACCCGCTCTATAAAGAGACGATGGACCGCTACGACATCAAACTCTCCCAGAAGATTCATCATATCAACAATGTGTTCCAGAAGCTGAAAAACGGGGGAGCTGAGATACCGCCGGAGCTTCAGGCACAGAGAGACTTCTATGATAAATAGGATTGTGATTGTCAAAAGGCAGTATTTATAAAGGAAAAAGAAGGATAGGAGGAGCGTCATGTCCATTACCATCAAGGACGTTGCCAAAGAAGCCGGCGTTTCTATTGCCACTGTATCAAAAGTGATTAATGGGAAGCCTTCCATATCAGACGCTACGCGGAAGCATGTGTGCCAGGTGATGGAACGTCTCGATTACCATCCCAATGCACAGGCAAGCAATTTTGCCCGCCAAAAAACGAATATCATCGTATTCCTCGCCCTCACGGAATCTCACACTGCCTTCGACAATCCGCATATGTTCGAGATTCTCTGCGGCGCGCAGAGCAAAATCCGGGAGAAAAACTATCATTTCAGCTTTATCGCTTTTTCAGACAAAGAAGAACTCTGTAGGGAAGCCATGAACATCATCAGCCGCAAAGCAGCGGATGGATTTATTGTTCATGGCTCGGCTACCTCGCGCCCTCTTGCCGATTTCCTGGCAGAATCTGCCTTTCCTCACATCATTATCGGGCGTCCGCCATTCTCGACTGCTGCCTGCTGGATCGATATCAACAATCATGTTTCCGGTGAAATGGCTGCCAAATACCTAAGCAGCTGCGGTTATTCCAAAATCGCCTTTATCGGCGGTCCCGCCACGGATGAGATTTCCCGTCATAGACTGAAAGGTTTTACTTCTTCCATGCGGCTAAAAAAACTGCCAGTACCCGATTCTTTTATCAAGTATGGCAGTTATAGTAAAGCCAGCGGTTTTCAGATGATGGAAGAACTGCTTCGCGGAAGCTGTCTGCCAGACGCCGTTATCTGCGAAAATAATCAGATCGCCGTGGGCGCTGTCAGCGCGATTGAAAAACACGGAATGTCCATTCCAAATGACATTGGTGTCATAACTTTTGACGACTATCCGCTGTCACAACTTATCGACCCACCTCTTACCGTCGTGGATATCGACGTACACGAGATGGGACGTGAAGCGGCGTCGATATTGCTGAAGAAAATCAAAAATCCTGCTCTGCATATCCAGTCTTTCGCTACCCTGCCGTCTTTAATCGTGCGTTCTTCCCTAAAGAGTCCGCTGCCCGCACCTTCTTCATCCATACCTGAAAGGACTGCTACCGACACCGAGGGAACTGCTACTGACATCTGAAAGAACCTCTACTGACATCCGAAGGAGCTGCTACTGACATCTGAGGGGAACCTCTACTGACATCTAAAAAAGCTGCTGCTAACAAAGGAAATATCTACCCCTCATGACACTGCCAGATAACATACCCATTCTCTCTAAGCGTCTCTCCTACATACCCCTCTTCCAGAAGGCTTGTGCCCTCTCTAAGAAGCTGTAGTTTCTGATCCTGCCCTGCATTTATTACTATTAGCAATTTTCCTTTTTTATTTTCTCTCTCGAAAGCGAACATTCCCTCTCTGATAAGCTGCCAAAGCGGACGATACGCAGAATCCGTGGCAAGGTATTGTTTCCGAATCGTTATCAGGCTCTGTACGAAAGTACATTGCGCCCCCCGGATATTCCAATTCATTCCCGCCCGGTACTCCGACTCCGTAATCCCGGTAATTTCCTGTTCGTCTCCATAAAATAAACTCGCCGCTCCGGGCATCATCATCAGCAGGATACAGCCTAGCCGCCACCTGCCGATATCGCCGCTGCACAAGGATAGAAAGCGCGGGACGTCGTGACTGTCCAGCAGATTGAGCTGTCCATAGACGATATTCGTTGGATATCTGAGGCGCATCTGTTCAAATCCATACGCCGCCAGTCTGCCGTCCGGCTCTTTTGCCGTGAGATATTCCTTACAAATCCGGCGGAAATCATAATTCATGACCGAATCAAAGGCATCTCCCCTTAACCAGGTTTCCGCATTTTCCCAGACTTCCCCAATTAGTACCGCTTCTGGATTTTCTTTTTTCACCGCCGCCCGGAATGTCCGCCAGAAATTACGGTCAATTTCGTTAGCCACGTCTAACCGCCAGCCGTCCACATGATATTCCCGTATCCAATAGGCGCCCACGTCCGCAAAATACATCTGCACTTCCCTATCCGAAGTATTGAGTTTCGGCATCTTTCTTTCATATGCAAAGCAGGTATAATTCGGTATTTCTTCCGCGTCCTGCGGTCTTTCTACCGGAAATTCCAGATGATAGAACCACTTGCAGTAGCGGGAATCCCTGCCCTTTTCCACCACATCCTGAAACGCAAAAAACTCCCAGCTGCAATGGTTAAAAACGCCGTCGATTACAATCTTCATCCCCTGCTCATGCAATGCGTCCACAAGCGCGCGAAACTCCTCTTTTGTCCCCATCCCTGCGTCGATATGATAATAGTCCAGCACATCATATTTGTGGTATTCTCCTGCTGCGAAAATGGGATTTAGATAAAGGCAGGTAAATCCCATTTCCTGAATATAATCCAGATTCTCTAAAATTCCCCGGATTGTCCCACCGCGTTTTTGCCTGCAAATCCGCCCATCGGGCAGCGCTGTCTCTTTTTTTTCACATTGCAGACTGCGCCTTTTGCTGGCAAAACTGTCCGGGAAAATATTATAGACCACCGCCGTCTTAAACCACGCCGGCACATCCGGTATTTCTTCCTTTAAAATAAAGGGATATTGATAATATTCGCTTCTTCCGTCCACGATAGCATCCCCGATATGGAAATCCGCAAGCTCTCTTGTGAAATGATCTGCATAATAATATGTCCACTCTTTTCCTTTCACCAGCTCAAAATAGTAACAAATCCGGTTATACGGCGATTCTACCTTTGCCTCGTAATAATCAAAATACGCATCCTGCGCACAGATATCCATCGTTATTTTCATAAACTCTATCGGCGTCTTCCTACATACCCTGTCCGCATAGAAGAGACTGCACTGCGTCAAATCCCCTTTTTTGACACGCAGACGGATAATCAGACGGTATTGTGATTCGGCAAAAGCATACTGTGAAAGCGGGATATGTAACACTGCGCTGCGCTCTATCGTCTCCGTAGCCTTCATCATCCTTTGACACCCCCTGCCGTAAGCCCCGATACCATATACTTCTGAATGCAGAAAAAGACAATCAGAATCGGAAGGGACACCAGAATGGCTGCGGCGGAAAATAACGGCCAGCTCCTGCTATAATCATTTGACTGCAGCTGATACAATCCTGCTGCCAATGTATAACTGTCCTGACTCATCATAAAGGTCGTAGAAAATAAATACTCATTCCATACAAAAATAAGCACCATGACTGCCGTTACGATAATCGCCGGTCTGGCAAGGGGCAGCACTATTTTATAAAGAATCTGCCCGCTTCCTGCGCCGTCAATCCTCGCCGCTTCCTCGATTTCCATAGGAATCGTGTCAAAATAGCCTTTCATATTCCAGATACTGAAAATACACATACTGCCCGCATAAATAATAATCAGACCGATATAAGAATTGAGCAGATGAAACGTCTTAAAGAGACGAAACAGCGCAAACATGGATAAAATCTGCGGAAACGCATTTAAAATCAACAGCAGTTTCAAGACTCCTTTTCGACCCTTAAACTGATATCTGGAATAGGCATACGCCGCAGTTACCGCCGTTCCCATCGCAAGAACCATAGTTCCCACGCTTAAAATCGCCGAATTTTTCAGCCATAATAAGAACGGCTCGTCAAAGAGGACCGCCCGGTAATTATCCAGCGTCATCTTCTTCGGCAACAGGGAAATTCCCGAACCAAGCGCTGCACTCCCGCCGCTTAACGATAAGGATACCGCATACAGAATCGGGATCAGCGTAATGAAACAAATCAGGATGAAAAACAGTTCCAGACAGAAAAGTCCCAGTCTGCCCGCTATTTTTTTCTTACTCATAGGCTCTCCTTTACTCCTCGGACGTAGTCAGTGAAAAAACGATAATAATGCCGAAAATAACGATGGAAACCGCCGAGGAAAGACCATAGTTATTCGATACGAAAGCATTCTGGTGCGCATAGGTAATGATTGTCTGGATTGTCGCACCCGACAGAGAACCTTTCTGCATCGTCAGAAGATAGATGATATCAAACTGTTTGAATGTGGTAAATGTCGTCATGATGACAGCGGGAAGCAATATCGGGCGTATCGCCGGGACCGTTATGTACAGACTCTGCTTCCAGAATCCCGCGCCGTCCAGTTTGGCGCTTTCATAGTAACTTCTATCGACACTTTGCAGCGCCCCGTCCATCATCATAATCATAAAAGGCAGCGCCATCCAGAGATTTAAGACCATACAGGAAAGAAAAGCCGGTACATTCTGAGACAGGAAATTCATTTTTTCCAGTCCCAGAGACGACAACACCTGATTCAGGAAACCAAATTCCGTATTGAACATCCCTACCCGCCATAACAAAATCGACACATAGGCGGGCATCGCCCAGGGAAACATCAGTAACGTCTTATAAAGCCTCGCCCTTTTCATCCCTTTTACATTCAATCCGAGTGCCAGAAAGAAAGCTACAACAACCTGTATTACCATATTGAAAAACGTCCATACAATCGTGGTCAAAAGCGCGCTGATAAATCCCGAATCCACTTTTAACAAGGCACGCTGATAATTCCTTAGCCCGATAATCTGATAATCGTCCCAATGATACATATTCATATTGGTCAATGAGATGTAGCCCGTATATAAAATCGGAAATACCACGATGACTCCCACCAGAAAAAGCGCCGGAGTACTGTATATCCACGGTAAAAACCTGCGTTTATGATTCATATTCTTTACTCCTTTTTTAAAAAAACTGCGGTGCATTTCCATGCTGCCCGCAGTTTTTTCCTATTGTCTGCTACTGCATATCTGCAATGGCTGTTTCCGCCTCTTTCTGATACTGCAAAGCTGCCGCTTCCAAATCTTCGCCAGACTTATTGACCGCCGCCAGAAGAGATTCCGCCGGTCCCCACATCACGCTCATTTCAGGAATATTCGGCATCGGCTGGGCTGTTTCCGCTGTCCGCTTCATCGCCGCAATCATCTCGTCTGCTGCAACCGCCTCATCCTCATAAGACTTCTGATTGGCCGGCGCGCAGCTTGCCTCTTTGGCCAACGCTACGCCTACCTCCGGGCGCGCCAGTGCACTTAAAACTTTGCCCACTGCGTCCTTCTTATTCTCAGCCGCATGTTTCATGACGCCGACTGCCTGTACCCCGGAATAGGGCGCTAAGGCGCCGCCGTCTGGAAGCGTGAAATCCGACAGGGACTTGATGCCCAAATCGATTCCCGCATCTCTGATGCCTGACACAAGCCACGGTCCGCCGATAATCGCCGCTGCTTTCTGCTCATTGAATAAAGTCGTTACCGTATTGTAATCACCGTCCGCCTGAAGCGCTGCAAACTGCTGATTATAGGCAATCGCCGCCTTCGTATTTTCATCGTTCAAACCGGGCGTCGCACTCTCATTAATGATATAGCCGCCGAATCCATTGATAAAAGGCGCTACATTATAAGCCGTGGAATGCTGGTTTACCACCGCATAAGTACCTGCCGCCGTGTCGGTATGCTCCTGCATATAAGCGTAAAGTTCATCTGTCGTAGCAGGAACCTCGCCTTCCCACATGCCTTTGTTGTACATAAAAAGCAGCGTCTCGAAGTAGATGGGCAGCAGATATTGTTCACCTTTGTACTGTCCTGCCTTCTTCGTCATATCCAGCATATCCGCATAGACGCTTTCCTCTACGACGTCCGTAATCGGGGCAAGCACGCCCATTTCCACAAAAGCGCCCAGAGAATCATGGGCATACAGATAAAGGTCGGGACCGTTCTCGGCATCGTTCCCATAGAGCTTAATCTGGTCTGTCAGACCGCTTCTTTTCTCAAACGTAACCGTAATACCGTCAGCCGCAAGCGTCTCATTCACCTGTGTTTCAATGACCTGCATAATCGACTCGTCCCCGTCGTGCCAGATATGGATTTCTGCCGCTTCCGCCGGCGCCGTCGTCTCGGTATCCCCTACCGTATCGGAAGCTTCCCCTGTCCCGGAAGCATCTTCTATATCCGCCGATTCCTGATTTTCCGCCTCTCCTGTTGTTGTCACGCTCTCTGGCTGATTTCCGCATCCGGCAAGCAGACCGGAAAACAGCGCCGCGCAAAGAATGACTGCTAATTTTCTTTTCATGGTATCCTCCTTTGAAATAGTGCATTATCGTTTTTGATTTGAGAGTGGTTGGCTCTGTAAATTCTTTTTATCATAACGAAAGGACGGATACAATGAAATAGGGGATTTTTGAGGGGGAAAAGTTGGGTAAACGGTTTCCTTTTACCCAATATTTTATTTTGCGACTTTTTTCTGGTACTTAACCGCCTCATACCCCTTCGTCGGTCTTCCATTTTCATCCATCAACGCCATGCAAGTTCCCCACTCAGTGGATTCTTCCGGCATTCTGACGAAAGGCTCCCAATAGATGTATCCAAGTCCTTTGTTATCCTTTACATCGGAAATAATGCCGATAATACGCTCTAACACTGCTTTCTGGGAATCCTCTTTGGCCGGATAGCCCGCCGCTTTTTCCAGCTCCTCGCCAAAAAAGCTGCTCTCACTGCGCCTGAAAGCATACGCCGTTTCCATAATCAACAGTTCTTTCCCATAGAGATCAACCAATTTGTTCAGATTATCCTCAAAATCACCGAATGTACCATGCCAGAAAGGATAATAGGACAACCCGATAACGTCAAAATCCCGTACCCCGTTTTCTATAATATTATCAAAAAAGTCCTTGAAAAATCCGTGGTTTCCGCCATGATCCAGATGCAGGATGACTTTCGTGTCACGCCCTTTCTGCGTATCCCTGACCGCCCGGATTCCCGCATTTAGAAAACGTGCCAGATTGTCCCAGTTTGGTACTTTCGCACTTGGGAATTTCTCTTCATCCGCAAACAGCATCCCGTCGGGGAACAGTATCCCGCAGCGGATTTCATTGCCCACCTGCACCATCGTCGGATAGACGCCGGCTTCATCCATGACGTTCAGACAATCTTTCGTATACTGATAAATCGCCTCTTCCAGTTCATCCACCGACAAATCTTTCCAAGCGTCCGGTTTTCTCTGCGCACCTGGGTCCGCCCAGAAATCCGAATAATGAAAATCTAAGACAAAACCGATTCCCAGCTCTACAAACCTCTTCGCCAACTGAATCGTCTTTTCCAGATTGCAGTATCCGCCGGACTCCGGCACTTTCTCCGGCTCGTTCCAGAGCCTGGTCCTGGCAAAATTAAAGCCGCGCTTTACCGCATACTCCAGCACATCTACTTCCTTCCCTGCCTCATCATAGTAACGCACTCCTTTGTCCTTCATCTCAAAATAAGATGAAACGTCCATCCCGCGTATCAAATCCGCCATATTCCTTTTCCTCCTTCATAATATCATTCCTTAGGTAATTACGAAATTAAAGTTTAAAATATGTAGTTGTATAGAATATACAATCCATAAGCAGGTACTGTGAAAACGCCGGTACTTAGATGCCGTATTTTGGCATCTTATGTACCGCTGTGTTTGAACCGTAGCGAGAGCGTACCTGCGTTGGATTGTATATTCTGTATAACGGACGGCTGCAATAACCTAATTTCGCAATTACCTAATTATCATTCCTTACTCCAACGTATTAACTACCCCGATAAAAACAGGCACATTCGTCTTATCCTCGACAATCGCATAGACAAACGGCCTATCCAGACAGACCTCATAGATTTCCTCTTCCCGCACCGCCCCCAGACTCCTGATTTCCACAGCGGTCGCCGCTCCGGCTTTCGTGCCCAGCTCATCCACGGCGATATGAGTCTTATGAAGTACCCTGCCGATAAAAAAATTCCCGTCGGCTGCGCTCCCAATCCCGGAAAAATCCGCTTTTTCCATATCAAACGCCTCACGCATTCCCATTGTCTGCAGGATATTGCTAAGTTCTATTTCATACTCTGCTTCAAATTGCGGCGTCTTGGCAAGGACGCTCACTCCTGTCCGGGCTTCGGACAGCAAGGTGAGAAATTTCTCTCCATCCAGCGTTTTTACATATTCTTCCGGCGTCATGCCCTCTTTGGGAAGCAGCGCCACGAAACGATAGCCCGCCTGGTAGGGTTTGAGAAACCCGGTCGCATTTTCATCCTCCAGATAAACGCTCTCTTGTGAAGACATCATCGAGACTTGCTGCTTTGTCTGCGTTATATCTGTAAAAATGCCGTCCCGAATCTGTCCCTCTGGATAAGGTTCCTGCCATACGGCGTCAAAAGCCGCCGCATTGACAACATACATGATAGCATCCTTGGAAACTCTATCAAGAATCCTGTCAATATGCCCGTCGGTTTTTTCTAAAACCCAGCGGTTTATTTTCTCTAAGGTATTTTCATCCATCACTTCCTGATAGATTTCTGCATCGAAAAACGTCGCAATTTTATCCAGAAAGCTTGTTTCTATTTGTACCTGTCCATCATTTTCATCAAACCAAATCGAATTGGCAATTTTCAGGCTGGCACCTTTCTCATCGATAAGCTCATCTGTCCACGCCCGCAGATTCTCATTCAGGCTGTCTAACTCCTGATTTGCCGCCAGGACGGACAACATCTGGGACAACGTTTCCCCCTTAGCGCCGTTTGCTGTCACGGCAAGCGCCATCAATACCGAGACAGGCGATACCATGACATTTTCTTCCGCCGCCTGTAAGTTTTCCCGCAAGAGTGTACACGCAAAATCCGCAGTATCTATGCAGAAGGTGGCGTCCGGCTCCCCCATATTTTCACTGCCAGCAGACTCTTCATTTCCAGTTCCAGCTTCTACACTATCGCCTGTTTCAAACTCTTCCATTCCATCGCCTAGTTCAAACTCTTCCGGCACAGTCTCTTCTTTTCCATCGCCGGCGTCTGGCTCTACACTCTGAATCATTTCCTGTTTATCCTGCTCATCGCCTTCCGTTTGCGACGTTTTTCTATCCCCGGAACATCCTGATAAAAACGTAGAAAATAGAATCGCTGCCAATGAAAACGCCATGCCCCGACGCCATTTCTGCTCATAATTTCTTATCACATACTCTCTTCTCATATTTCCACCTTTATGAAAAGCCGGACAGTTATCCCGCCCGGCTTATGAAATGTTTGTTTTTTTCGTCCTTAGGCTTTCGCTTTATCCGTAGGTTTTACCAGGACTAACGAAATGACCAAGGCTATGATATAAAGCGCGATAGTTGCATACAATACACATTGGTATCCGGTGGGATTTACCGCAATCATTTCTACACTGCCATCGGATAATAAATGTTTGATTTCCTCTTCTGCGCCAAACGTATTGACAATCCATGTCGCCATCTGATTACCGGTCAGTCCCGCGAATGCCCATGCAGAAAGCGTGATTCCGTGGATAGCGCTGATATTGCCCATCCCATAATGGTCGGACAATAAGGTCGGCACATTGGAAAAACCGCCGCCGTATCCGGCATTGACTACAAAAATCAGCCCTAAAACAAGCACAATCAACAGCGTATTGCCTTCCCCGTTTTTAATACCGCTCGTCAGAAGCACGATTCCTGTAAAAACAATGGAAAGTACAAAAATCAGCTTATAAATCGTATTCCTGTCTTTCATTGTATCCGCCCATGCGGAAAACCCAAGACGCCCACCCGCATTAAAAATAGCGGATACAGTAGAAATAATCCCAGCAAAACTTGCCAGACCGATACATTTGACAATCATTTTTTCCTGCGAAATCAACGCCAGACCACAGGTGATATTGATGTAGAACATCAGCCAGATACCGATATAATTTGTCATAGGTTTCGTCTTTAACACTGCCATAATGCTCTGGCTCTCGTCTTTGGACTGCGGCTCATGCCAGTCGTCCGGTTTCTTTAACAGCAAATGCCCTATAAACATCATAACGAAATAAACGACTGCAAGAATGAGGAACATCTTATAAATGCCGCCGTCGCCCAGACCATCCAGCATAGACTGCATAATCGGGCTTGCGATTGCTTTCGCCGCACCAAATCCCGCTACGGCAAGTCCTGTCGCCAGACCTTTTCTGTCCTTAAACCAAAGCATCAGCGTCTTAACTGGGGACAAATATCCGGTTCCCAGACCGATACCCATAATCAGACCATAACATATGTAAATTCCTATCAAAGAAACCATGCTGCCTGGATTCTGACCGCCGTAATAGATGAAAAATCCGGTTCCCGCCATACCTGCGGCAAAACAAATCGCCGCAATCAAAGAGGACTTATGGATATCCTTCTCAACAACATTGCCAAGAAACGCCGCAGACATTCCCAAGAAAAATATCGCAAAACTGAACGCCCATTCCGTCGCTCCTTTTGAAAAACCAATATAGTCGGCAATTTCCTGACTGAAAATTGACCAACAATAAACCGTACCGATGCTGCAATGCAGCAACAATGCAGGAACTGCCGCACGAATCCATTTATTGGTGCGCCACCCTCCTGTGCTCTTTACATTCTCTCCCATAATCAATCTTCCTTTGCTTCTTTTTCAGTATAGTTGCATCTTACTGCCCTTCCATACGCCCGGACAGGCGATAAGATACTAATACTACTTTACACTAAAGCGACTTATATTTCAATCTTTTTACCAATAAAAATCTATGCTATACTATTCTCATACTCAATTATTCCTAGATAAATGATAGAATTTCGTCGCAAAAAAACAACAGCGCCATAAATTCGCCGTGTCATCGAAGAAAATGCCTGCAGGACTGCCCAGACTTGCAAGTTGAATAAGAATATGAATAGGAAGGAATAGATTCGCATGAAATACCAGATATCCATCACCAAAAGAAATATCATTACAGTTGTTATTTTTATGGCAGGTCTTCTTTTTTTATGTCGCGGAATCCGCTCCTGCTACCTATATCGACATGCGCTTCCCATAGAAGCCCTCAATGCGCAGAATTTCCAAAAAGGGACTTATATCGTGGATACGATTGATACTTATATCGGCAAAAGAAACCCGACCGGCAATCGCAAATTTCTCGGCGTCAGCCAGAGCCTTATTGCGATGTTTGGAAAAGTATATGATTTCTATACAATCCCGACAGGGCAGGATTCCTATGTCGTCATCATGGTATCCGATAAAACTATCCTGCAAAAACTAGAAGCGTTTGTCAATGGGCAGGGGGATCCTGTTCCTTTTACCGGGGAAGTTATTGAGTCCCCGACAGAAATAAATTACGCCTGGTATGCCCCCATCGAGAATTTTTCCACGGAAAAGATTCTGGGGCGTTATGTTATCAGGGAAACTTCGCCCCAAAAGCCCAGAAATACGATTTATCTGGGCATTGTTCTATTTATTATCGCAGTCCTGCTATTTTGGGGCGCCGGGGGAATGCAGAGTTTCATTGAGAAGGAAATACTACCTGAAAAACCGGCACCGCCAATTTGATCTCTTATTTCAACACAAGCACCGAATACCCCGGCATGGTCACTTTCCCATCCGCCACGGTTATTTTCTCATCGCCGCTCTCTAACGTGCCCCGCACGTTTTCGGCGCTAATACTTTGCCCGCCTATCATGAGACTGCCAACGTCCAGTTCTTCCGTTTCCGCGCCTGTATGGAAAATCAGCAGGATTTCTGAATCTTCGTAGGTCTTTCTCAGCACGCAGAAGGTTTCCCCGGATACTTCTTCCAGATATTCTACCGTTCCCCGCGCGATTTCAGGATTCTGGTTTCTGATTTTTATCACTTTCTTAAAATATTGGTAAATTGAGGAGGCATCCTGCTCCTGCTCTGCAAGGCTGTCAAATTTCATCTCGAAGTCTTCCATATCTGCCGGGCCCTTGCACATGCCCTCAGCGGTTTCGTCCTTGCTCCAATACATCGGCGCGCGCTTGTTTTCATCTTTTCCGGCGCCTTTCATGCCCAGCTCTTCCCCATAATAGAGAAACGCCGAACCGCTCATAAGCAGATTCATCGCGCCCGCCAGTTTCACCTGATTCTCCGAATTATCCCCGGCATAGTATCCGGCGCTCCTGCCCATGTCATGATTGGTGTAAAAAGGCGCATCAATATACGCTTCCCCATACTGTCCGAAAGTTTCCTCTAAAGAAGCTACTGTAGTCCCATATTTTTCTGCGGAAGATTTGCCGCTTGCCACCTTGGAAATAATACCGTCCTTATCCGCAAATTCAAAGTTAAAGAGACTGTCAATGCCGCTGGCGTAATATTTGGCGTATTCATTCATATCCAGCCATGCTTCGCCCACCAGATAAGCGTCTTCCTTCTGTGCCTTAACAACTTGCGTAAACCAGCTTAAAAAGTCGATATTCGCCTGTGGGCTTCCGGTATAGTACTCTTTGACCGCATCTAAGCGGAAACCGCCCACGCCCATGTCCAGCCAGTATTTCGATATCGCCTCTATTTCCGTCCGCAGCGCCTCGCAGTCCAGATTCAGATCCGGCATCTCGCTCCAGAATTGCGCTTCATAATACCAATCCGTTCCTGACACTTCATAACAGCCCGCTCCCTTTTCCTTGGAAAAATGATAATATTCAAAATACGGGCATTCTTCTACGCTAGGCTCTTTGCCGCCTAATTCCTTTAAATAGGCGCATGCCTCTTGAAACCACGGATTCTGGGAAGACGAATGATTCAATACCAAATCCATGATGACTTTAATCCCCCGCTCTTTGCAGGCATCTAACAGCGCCTGAAAATCTTCCAGCGTGCCATAAGCCGAATCGATATCATAGTAATCCACCACATCATATTTATGATAGGTCGGCGAAGGATTCACCGGCATCAGCCAGATTCCATTACAGCCTAAGTCCGTATCCGTCGTATCGTCGCCGTCATTGATATAGTCCAGCTTAGAAATCAGTCCCTGCAAATCGCCGATCCCATCCCCATCGCTATCATAAAAAGAATAAACAAAAACCTCATAATAAGTACGATAATTATCATCTATGACCTGCAAGGGAATCTGCAGAGTCACATCTTCCCACGCCGCATCGCTGGCGCCATCCGCAGTATCGCCCATCTCATTGCCTGTCTGTCCAGAGGCATCCGCCGCGTCATTCCCTGTCTGTCCAGAAGCATCCGCCGCGTCACTCCCGCTCTGTCCAGAAGTATCCGCCGCGCCTTCCTGTCCAGATGCATCGCCCGTCGTCTGGCTTTGACCGCAGCCCGCCGCCAGCATCATACACCCTGCCAAAAATAGCGCTAAAATCTTCTTATATCTTTTCATCTATCTATCCATCCCCCTTTCTTAGTCTGTCCTATTTGCATTGGACACTGCCAGTCTATCATAAGCTACATCGAACACTGTCAACCTATCATAGCTACATTGAACGCTATTTCGTCCATAGCCACAAAATGCAGACTTTACGAAGAAAGTCTGCATTTTATTTCATATTTACATAAGGACAATGCACCCTGCATTGCATTCAGAATAATTAGCCCTTTACAGAACCGCCTGTTACACCTTCTACATAGAACTTCTGCATCAATACGAACAGAATAGAAATCGGTATGGATACGATAACACCGCCCGCACAGAAGATTGAGAAGTATTTGTTAACTAAGGACTTGTTCAACATGTTGAACAGACCAAT
Organism: Blautia sp.; assembly: GCA_023664455.1. Classification (GTDB taxonomy): domain Bacteria; phylum Bacillota; class Clostridia; order Lachnospirales; family Lachnospiraceae; genus UBA3282. The sequence goes on along the minus strand of JAMPFM010000011.1, from coordinate 39,256 downwards.
TGCGATTGTCCAGTCCGTTGAAATACCGGAGTTCAACATCAATTTCGCCAATACGAAATCGCCCCAAGGTGCGAGGAAGGAGTTGATTACGGTGTACACAACGATAGGCTGTGACAACGGGATAATAATTTTTAAGAAAATCGTCGCTTCAGAAGCGCCTTCCAGTTTCGCCGCTTCACGCAGGGATACAGATATCGTATCCATGAAACCTTTTGTAATCAGATATCCCAGACCGGAACCTGCGGAATATACGATAATCATTCCGAGGTGGCTGTTTGTAAGTCCAAGAGACTTCATAACGAAGTATACAGCAATCATGGACAATACGCCGGGGAACATGTTTAAGATAACGCTGAAGCTCATCAATGTCTTTCTGCCTTTGAAACGGATACAGCTCATTGTGTATGCCACCATCAATACTAAGATGGTAGAGATGATACAAGTAAAGATAGCGATTAACAATGTATTCTTAAACCATGCCACATACTGTACAACGGAATCCGGCTCCAAGAACAATGCTTTGTAATTGTCCAGAGACCATGTCTGTGGGAAGAAATGCGCTGTATTGATTCCTCTATAGCCACTGAAAGAAGTAACAACTAACCAGAGAATCGGTACCAGCCAGATAACTGCGAGGAATAGTAAAACCAAATGTCTTATAATAAAACCTACTGTCTTCTTCATTATTGGAATTCCTCCTCTCTATCGCCCTTAATCATCTGTGTAAAGGTAATCAGCGTGAACGCCGCACAGATAATAAATACTAAAATACCGATTACAGAAGCCATCTTGTAGTTGTAGTACTCATTCGTCAACCTAAACAGCCATGTAACAAGCAAATCCACTTCTTTTGCATTGGAGTTTGCAAGCAGCTGGTCGGAAGTTGTAAACACGTCCTGCGTCAACAGATAGATAACATTGAAGTTATTGATATTCTTTACCAAATCTGTAATCAGACTCGGTCCTGTGATAAAGAGTACATATGGCATTGTAATCTTCCAGAAAATCTGGAAGCTGTTTGCGCCGTCGATTCTTGCGCTTTCCAACTGGTCTACCGGAATATTCATCAATACACCCGTTGCAACCAACATCTGATAAGGAACACCTACCCAGATATTGATAAGAACAATCATAACTTTGGCCCAGCCGGGACTTGACAAAAACGGTATATAGGACAGATGGGAGCTGACCAGACCGATGCTCTTTAAGAAATCTGTCAGACCGATATTGGAACAAATCGTATTAACGATACCGCTGTCACCGAAGAAGTTACGAACAAGCAGCAAAGTTACGAATTGAGGTACCGCAATGGCAATCATGAATAAAGTACGCCATAATTTCGGCAGTTTCGTCTTCTTACTATTTACAAACTGCGCCATCAAAATACCGCCGATAAAGGTAGTAAAGGTAGCCAGAACTGCCCATTCCAACGTCCATACGAGTACCTTGCCAAAGGTATAACCAAAGGTTACAGTCGTAGAGTTGGTAAATAGCCTCTTGAAATTACTCCAGCCAACCCACGTAAACAATGCGCTAGGCGGCATGTGCTGTTGGTCGTAATTCGTGAAAGCGATTGCAACCAACACGAGAATCGGGATAATATTCATCAGGATAACACCGATACAAGGCAGCGTTAAGAGGGTAATGTGGAATTTCTCATTTACCAGAGCCCTTAAATCTTCCTTGAAGGTATTAATGTGTTTGCCGGCTTCTTTGCGAAGCTGCAGACGGTAAACCGCCTTAATATTTCCTATGTATACTAAAATAAAAGCCACAATTATAAATAACGCGATAATGGAATTCAACAGAATCAAAAACGAGTTATCATAATCATTTACTGTACTTTGCAACGTTAACGGGTCGAAAGTCTGCTCAAACTGAACAGTTCCCAGTGTACCAAACTTTGCCAGATTAGGGATTGCATAGCCTACGCATACAATTGCAAAAAACGCTTCTAATACAATCATAATCAGACCGTTAATTACTTGTTTTCTTGCAATATAACCCGCCCCCATGACAAGTAAGGATAACTTAACCCCGATATCGCCCTTTGCTACCGCTACTCCAAAATCTTTAAAATAATTTCCGATTGATTTTAATATTTTCTTCATAGAAAACCCCTCTCAGAGTTATTTTTGTAATATGACTACAGAACCTTAAATAGATAATTTCCTACTTAGAAATCTGAAATTAGGATATTTTTAGGGATAGCCCACGTGATGCGGGCTATCCAATGTGTGTTACTATGTTACATCACTGACAGTCCGTCTAATAATCCCTTGTCTTATTCAACCGGTGCAGTAATACCTTCTACTGTAGTGTCTAACAGTGTCTGTAGGTCTGTTCCATCCGGATTACCAGAAGCTAAAATCTGTCCTAATGTCTCTGCTGGTGTCCAGTAGTTGCCGCCAACACGCTGAGGTGTTGCGAAACCTGCCTGCTCTGCCAGAGCTGCGATTGCAGGATTGCTCTGTACTGCGTCAGAAGATGCTGCTGCAAGGTTAGCAGGACCAAGACCTCTGCCTTCAAATCTTGCTACCTGAGATTCTTCGTTTGTCAGATACTCAGCAAGAATCATAGCCCAACCTACATTTGCAGAATAAGGATTAACACCTACTAATTTACATCCTGAGTAAGAAGCCATCTGCACATCACTTCCTGCTACATTGAAAGTAGGAAGTTTGGTTGCTGCATAGTTCTCGCCCCATGCATCGGATGCTGTTTCAGCTCTCCATGTTCCGTTTACAGCCGCTACTACAGTACCTTCTGCAATTGCAGTTGCCATTTCTTCATCACTCATATCAACAAGTACGTTGGTCTTGCATAAATCCATGATTGCCTGTGCTACGTCTGTACCGCCGCTGCCATTCCATGTACATGTGTTAGAACCGTCATCATTCAGTGTCAGTTCTAGGCCAGCGCCCTGGAAGAAAGCGTAAATATACCAGCCGTTGGAAATATCCATAGCGATTTTCTTGCCAGCAGCATCAGCTACTTCAATCATTTTCTCTAAGGATTTTACATCATCCGCTGTAAATACGGAAGCATCATAGAACATGAAATAACCGTTATCTGCTGTCATAGGATATGCATATAACTGTCCGTCTACACTTGCTGCATCAACAGCGCCCTGCGCATTTGCTGTTGCAACATCATAAGTATAACCGGTAACTACCGGCTGAAGAGCGCCAGCTTTTACCAAATCATTAATCTGGTCATCAGCGAATGCATATACGTCAGCCGCTGCCTCTACGTCTGTCAATACAGTATCTTTTGCTGTAGATTCAGACTCAGCGCCCAATGTGATATCAAAATCTACATCAGGATAAGCTGCTTTGAAGTTGTCAATCAGAGTTGTCGTCAGAGTCTGGTCTTCTTCGGATGCCCATACAGTCAGGGTTACTGTGCCTGTTGTATTTGCAATCAAAGTTGCTACCGGGTCTGCTGCATCTGCTGCACCATCATCTGCTGCTGCATCGTCTGTTGCTGCTGCGTCATCCGCCGCTGCATCATCTGTTGCAGCTGCGTCGTCTGTTGTTGCTGCATCATCAGCCGCCGGTGTTGGCTCTGCAGGAGCGTCGTTTCCGCCACAGCCAGTCAGACAAGCAGCAACCATGGATGATGCAAGTAATGTTGCTAATACTTTTTTCTTCATAACTTTTTCCTCTCTCTTTCTTACTTGATATGTTACTTTATATAAAATGCAATGCATTTTATACCGTAAAAACCGGGAAGTCCCCACTTTCCCATAACGCACAAGAATAATTTATCACCTTTTATACATTTTGTCAACTATTCTTGTAATAGACTATACAAATTGCATAAATTTTGATTGTCCTATCGAGAATCCTGCACAATTTTTCTCCGAAAAAGTGTCTAAACCGTAAAGTCCCGGATTGCCTCTAGGGCAGGCAGCGCATTGCCGTCATAATCGAACAGCGCCTGATTCGCCCACTCGTTTCCGCCGGGTCCTTTTTCTTCCATATAGGCAATCGCCTCTTCTGAGCCCCAGCCGGAACCCGGTACGGGAATCCAAGCTGCCTCCCAGTAGAAAAATCCGCTGACTTTATTTCCCGGCACCTTTTTCATACGTGCAAACAAATCTTCCAGATAGGCTTTCTGACCTTCTTTCGTCATCGGGTAAGGAACCTTCCCAACAAGCGCGGGTCTGGTTGCCATACCCTTTCTCTCATGCGGTTCCAGCTTTTCATAGGAAGCATAGTCTTCCATAGTAAAGCCCATAGACACTTCCGCAAGCATCAATTCTTTTCCATAGCGGAGCGCGATATCATTCAGGTTATTGCTCAAATCATCCAGCGTTCCATGCCAGAACGGATAATAGGACAAGCCGATAATCTGGAAGTCCTCGCCTTTTTCCATGAAGTGATCAAACCACTCGCGATAAAGCGCATTGTTGCCGCCATTATCCAGATGCATCATAATCGGAATGTCCTTATCCACGGCACGGACACCCCTGATACCGGCATTTAATAGTTTAATCATACTGTCGTAATCCGGCGTCCTGCCATAGGGCCAGAGCAGACCGTTGCTGACCTCGTTTCCCACCTGCACCAATGAGGGAAATGCGTTTTCCTCTTTCAAGGTTTCCAGCGTTTCCTTCGTATAATCATAGACAGCCTTTTCTAACTGTTCCAGATTCATCCCGCGCCAGGCTTTGGGCACTCTCTGCTTGCCAGGATCCGCCCAACAGTCGCTGTAATGGAAATCCAACAGCACTTCCATGCCTTTTGCTAACGCTCTTTTTGTCAATTCTATTGTGGTAGGCAAGTCGTTGCCGCCCGCCCCATAGGGCTTTCCATCTTCTGAATAAGGGTCGTTCCACAGACGCAGCCTTACTGCATTGGCGCCATAGCTTTTGAGGATGTCTAAAACATCCTTTTCCACACCATGATCATAAAACCTGCCGCCCAGACTTTCCACTTCCTTCAGCGAAGAAATATCCATTCCTTTCAAAAATTCCATCTCTGCATTCTCCAGCTATCTTTAAATTGTATTAATGTTACCTTTTAATCGAAATCGAACTTCGTAAACCGTTTCATCGCGTCGCGGTAACGGAATCTAACCAGCTCGTTTTTCTCAAGAACGTCCTCTTCCGTGCCTACATATTGGCAGCGGATACAGTGATATTCTTTTTTATCCTTATCATAGAACATATCAATGTCCAAATCTCTCATAAAGCAGGAGGGACATCTGTAGTTTAATTTGCCTTTGCCAGATTGAGCCATGTTGCAAATACCTCCTTATCTTTCAATTTCGTCGTGTAACCTAATGTAAACATCGGTGAGAAAGCATAGCCTTCCTTGATGTAACCTACCGCTTCTTTCTTCTCGCAGCTTAACGATACTCTTGTCTCGATGTCAGGAATCACGGAAATAACTTCTGTCGCGCCTTCCATCTGTGCCTCACGGCATTTGTATTCGTACTTGATTTCCTGGCTGTCCGTTCCATTTGTGCAAGTCAGTGTAATGTTGCTCATATCTTCGGAGTATTCTGTCGTGCCGTAGCATGCTACCATATACTCGTTGATTTCCACTTCTGCACTAGGGTCGCTCATTTCCAGAATGTTTCTTTCAATTTTGATATTGGAGCTGCCTTCTTCAAAGTACATCTTCGTCTGTAATTTGACCGTCAAATCGTAAAATTCGATATCTACCGGATCCAGCGTCAGGATTCTTGTCTTGCCTTCCTGCGAGAAATGGGCTTTTGTCCTGCATAAGCACAAATCCACCTCTTCCCCTTTGTAGGTCAGTTTCGCGCTTCTTACAGTGCCTTCCCCTGCATAGTGGGTGAAATATCCGGCTCTGTATTTTTCCTGAATTAAGAACGGATAGGAAGCGTCCGTAATATGCTTCGTGCCAATCCCCACCGGCCATTCCAGTTTCGCCGCATAAGGGCGAAGGTCAACAATCGCGCCGCCCTGGTCCATATTCGCGCAGACTCTCATGTAAGGGTCGCAGTACCAGAACAACTGTTTCTCCGAACCGTATAAAATATCTCTCCAAAGCGCACATTCAGGCTCTGTAAACGTCTTCTTCTGACGATAGTAATCTGCAAACTCCGCCATCGTCATATCGTCTAACTTGCCTTCTTTTTTCAACTGTCCGTAATATGCCATGCCGTCTTCATAGGATTTCAAAAGCAGCTCATAAGGCGCTTCCCAACGTCCCATCTTGTTCATCCAGCCGGGTCCTACGAACATCATATTGTATGCGTAACCGTTATTGTATTTTGCCAGGTCTCGGTACTGATCGATTAAGTTATATAAATAAGGATATTCCCATGTCTTGGAGTCATAACTCATGCTGCGCAGTACGTTCTGCGGATGGGTTCCGAAATTGGAGCCGTTCCCGTCATAACATGCCAGCAAGTCTCTGGATAAATGCGGAATCGCCACGATGCCGCTGTCTTCCGCTTCATTGGCTGCGGGTGCATGTACATTCTGCTTACTCGGAATCCAGGGCGCCCACGGACCGCCGTCCATAAAGGTGTACCAGGAATTATTGCAGGTATGATATGCCTTGGGACCTTCTTCCCAGCAGGTCGCAACGGCACATTTTACCATCGGATATTTTTCTTTGATATAATTTACCAAATCTGCATCCATATAGTAGGAACCTGTTGATTCCGGGTAAAAACCGAAACGGTCATGGAATTTCCCGAATACGTCGTCCACGATGGATTTCTTGTCCTCCATAGAGAACATCCAGATACAGAAATCTTTGGTCTTATATTTCTCACGAAACTCTTTACAAGGCAGTCCTAACAGGGATAACGCAATCTCATCCCCATATTTCTCATGGTCTGCTTTTGCCAGTTCTACTGCTTCATCATTGAATAAAGATGCATACGTCATCTGAATGGTCGTCTTCAATCCATTCTTATGCGCTATTTCCTGCTGTGTCTTGAAGATATCCAGAGATTCTGTCAAAAGCGCTTTTCTTCCGATATCCTCCTCTTTGCCGTGTCCCGTTACCTTCTCTGCGTATTCGGGAACCATTTCCGGACGATGGATGATGTTTACGATAAACTTATTATCCATGTTGACCTCCCTTTCCATTCCTGTGTTTTTTCATTGCGCAATCGGTTGCTCTATTGCTTGTTCAAGAATAACAAACTACTCCATTCTTGTCAATGTCTATTATTGCCTATTTCCCAAAATTCAATTTGTCTATTTTGCACAAAGCCCCTAAATTTATCAGCTATTTTTTGTCGAACGCCGTAGGGAAATGCGGTATCCCAGCAATGTTTTCGCAGGAACCTTTTCCCCTTCTATCATTCTCAGAAGCTGCCTGCATGTCAGTTCTCCCAATTCTTCCACATCAAAACGGACCGACGTAACGGAAGGCACGTTGTTTGCCAGAAATGAGCTGTCATAAAAGGACGCGACTTTCATCTGCTCCGGCACTGCGACCTTTTTCTGATGCAGGGCGTGCAAGATGCAGTTGCAAAGATAATCGTCCATTGCCACGATGCACTCTGCGCCTTTTTCCAATAGCTTTTCTACAATGGACGCGACCTCTTTTTCTTCCTCCACATCCAGATAGATGAGTTCTTCGTCTATGCTTCGCCCGTTCTGTAAAAAGGCGTCCCGGAATCCTTGCAGCCGGTTTCTTGTGACCATATAATCCTGACTGCCGCCTATCAGGGCAATCCTGTCCATATTCTGCGCAAACAGGCATTGGGTCAGCTCTTTACAGCCCTGCCTGTGGTCATTGTCAATCTGCACGACGGTGGCATCTTCCACACTGCCGATTGTCACGAAAGGAACGCCCTCTTCTTTTAAATATTGTATCGATGCATCTTCCACTAGCGTCCGTGTCAGAATAACGCCATCTACTTTATGATTGACGATAATCTTCTGCAATCCAGAAATATCTTTTTTCGTCACGATGGAAAGCAGTACGTCGTATTCCATGAAAGAGGCGACTTTGCTGATACCTATCATGCATTGCTGGAAAAAAGGCAGTTCCATGATATTATAATCTCCTGGAATCACCAGGGCGATATTGTATGTCCGGGACTGCGCAAGCCCTCTGGCGATGAGGTTTGGTCTGTAATTGTGTTCTTCAATGTACTGCAATACTTTTTCTCTTGTTTCAGCGCCAATACGCCCTTTCCCGGAAATGACGCGGGACACGGTTGTTTTGGATACGCCGAGTTCGTTGGCGATATCGCTGATGGTAAGCGCTTTTTCTTCTGACATTGAGGGACCTGCCTTTCTTTGTGGAGTTGAGCGGGGATTGGGATAATTGGTTGTTGGGGGTGGGCAGGGCAGACGTGAATCCCGCAAAGGCACGCTTTCGCTCTGTGAAAAACGCAGCGGTACTAAGCTCGAAAGCCGCGGAGCGGCTTTTTCACTAAGTGCCGGCGTTTTTCAAAGGCCTTCGCGGGATTCACGTCTGCCCTGCCCTTTCCACTCCACCACAATTTCCCTTCTTCAATCAATCCTATTTCCCACTTTACGATTCCCGCCTTTTGTGATAAAATTTCCCCAAGGCGCGCAAGCGGTTGTTCTTATAGTATAACTAGCGTAACAAATATGAGTTTGTTCTGCAATAGTGGATATATACAATTAGTAGAAAAGAATTTTATTCAAATTGAATAATCATAACTTGAATCATGCTTTTAAATGATAACTTAACTTGAATCATTATCCCATTATGATAACCCGGAGATATCAAAAATATAATAAAATTGGAGGCGCTATGAAAACAGATACCTTATTATTCGGGGCGGCATATTATGACGAATATCTGCCCTATGACAGAATTGAAACGGATATGGCGATGATGGAAAAAGCGCATATCAACGTTATCCGCATTGCGGAATCCACATGGAGTACCTGGGAACCACAGGAAGGGGTTTTTGATTTTACCCACCTGCACCGTATGTTACAGGCATCCTGTAAGCACGGCATCCAGGTTATCGTCGGAACGCCCACTTATGCGGTTCCGACCTGGCTTGCTGCCAAATATCCCGATATTATTACGCAGACCCACCAGGGGCCTGAAAGATACGGACGCCGGCAGAATATGGATATCGCCCATCCCATGTATTTAAAACATGCCGAAATCATCATCCGCAGACTGATGGAAGAAGCCGCGCCTTACAGCCATGTCATCGGCTTCCAGTTAGATAACGAGACCAAGGCGTATGACACCTGCAGCGCCTATGCTCAGGCAAAATTTGTGGAATATTTAAAAGAGCTGTTCCACAATGATTTGGACGCCCTCAATCACGAATTTGGCTTAGATTACTGGAGCAACCGCATCAACGCATGGGAAGATTTCCCGGACGTCCGCGGCACCATCAACGCCAGTCTGGGCGCCGAGTACCAGAAATTCCAGCGCAAACTGGTGACAGATTTCCTTTCCTGGCAGAGCGCCATTGTGAAAGAGTATGCCCGCCCGGAGCAGTTTATTACCCAGAACTTCGATTATGAATGGCGGGGAATTTCTGTCGGACTACAGCCCGACGTGAACCAATGGGAAGCCGCTAAGTCTCTCACCGTGGCGGGATGCGACATCTATCATCTTTCCGCGCAGGATTTGACAGGCTCAGAAATCGCCTTCGGCGGCGCGATTGCGCACTCGATTAAAAAAGACAACTACCTTGTACTAGAAACCGAAGCGCAGGGAAACCCCGGATGGCTGCCCTACCCCGGTCAACTGCGGCTGCAGGCTTTCAGCCACCTTGCCTCCGGCGCCAATTCCGTGATGTACTGGCACTGGCATTCTATCCACAATGCGATTGAGTCTTACTGGAAAGGCGTTTTGAGCCACAACTTGCAAGAAAATGCCACTTACCGGGAAGTATGTCAAATCGGCGCAGACTTCGCCAAATATGGAAGCCATCTGAAAAATCTGAAAAAGAAAGCTTCCGTTGCCCTGCTGCTTTCCCATGAATCTTTAAACGGTCTGCAATGGTTCCCGATTCATGAAACCCTGCATTATAACGATATCTTCCGATGGATTTACGACGCGCTCTATCAGATGAATATCGAATGCGATATTCTCTGCGATGCAGATACTGACTTGTTTGGTCAATACTCTCTGTTGATTACACCTGCACTGTATAGCGTTTCTGACACGACTGTCACTGCCCTGCGCGCCTATGTGGAAAACGGCGGACATCTTCTTTCCACGTTTAAAACGGCGTTTGCAGACCCGATGTTAAAAATTTACGCAGACAATCAGCCCCACGGCATGACGGACGTATTTGGAATGACTTACGACCAATTTACCAATGCAGTCAATGTGGGACTTCGCGACCTTCGTTTTGCTAAAATGACTGAAACGGTCTCTGACGAATGCGAAATTACACAACCCGACTGCGTTCACTATTGGATGGAGCTTTTGAAACCGGATACGGCCGAGACACTGGCTTCTTACGCCCACCTTCACTGGGGCGAATACGCCGCCATTACGCATAATCATTATTATCAGGGCAGCGCGACTTATCTAGGCTGCTATTGCGAGCAGTCCATCCTCAAAGAGCTGCTGCGTTTTCTCTGCACAGAGGCGGGCGTTTCGATACCGGAGGAACAATATCCTGTTATCATAAAGCGCGGCGTTAACGATTGGGGCAAGGAAATCGTCTATTACCTCAATTATTCGGATGAGGTAAGGCAGATATCCTACCACGGAAAAGAAGGGACGCTGCTTCTTAAAGACAAACCGGTAAAGGACGGGGATCGTATCGCTTTGGGGGCGTGGGATTTGGAAATTGTGGAGCGTTAATAAGAAAATCTCTTACACAATTTTCTATTATTGAGGTTAAAAAACAGGATATACCGCAGCACGCGATATATCCTGTTTGCTTTTATAGTTGATTTACTTTTGCCTAATTCTATTTTTCTGCCTAATTGACCTTTCTGGTCAATTTTCTTTTCTTTCCTGCGACTGCATCCAGATTAATTCACCTGATACAGATAGAAGTCATCCAGCGTTCCCCAGCCATTCGCCGCGCAGCTGATAGAGGCGCCAATGGTAAGCGTACCGTCTTCGCCCACCGTAATATTGGATATTACCGGATTTTTCCAGTTGCACCAGCCATCTACTGAGGTTTTTTCCGCCAACTGCTCTTTGCCGTTATCCGCATAGATATACATATCCGCGCTATCCCCGGCGTCGCCGCCCTGCAAATAGAGACCGAACTCATAGGTTCCCGGTGCAAGTCCTGTTACCTTCTGCTCTACCGTAAAGGACACATCGCCTGTATGATAGAAATGCAGGGACATCACACCGCTGTAAGCATCGGATTCTTTATTCTGGAAATCCGTCATATCGCTGCTGCCCGCCGTGATTTCCCACATAGAGGTATCTGTTTCCTCGAAGCCTGGATTCTGTATATAGTTGAATTTCGCGATATTGACATGACTGCAGACCTCTTTTTTCTCATCCGTCTCTTCCGTGCCGTCCAAAAGCCGTCCCCATACTTCATAAATTCCCGCCTTAGAAGTATCGATATTTCTTACCTGCTCTTCATACCATTCCACCGGAATATCCTCTGTCGTCCTGTCGTTATACAGAACGCTGACCGTCTCCGGCATGGCAAGTTCGTCATCCAGATTCACGTCGATTTCTACATCGGGAATGCTCTCCAATGCCTTCTCGACAATGGTACCGCAATGTAAATACTTAAAGACTTTCAAGGATTCCAGCGGATGACCCTCATAGTCAAAAAGCGCCTGATTGTCCCAGGAGCAGCCGCCGTAATATTTTCCGGCGTCATTCGGGTCGTAGTCTGCGGCATAGCTGGACGCCCACCCGGAGCCTTCTTTTTCCCAGATTTCCTGATTCGTGGCAAGTACCTGGGCTGCGTCTGCGGCTGTCTCGTCATAGACATTAACGGGAAGCCACGCCGGTTCCCAATAGAAAATGCCAAGTCCCTTATCGCCTACCTCGGCAACCGCCGCGCAGACGTCCCGGACTTCATTTACCTGTCCCTGCTCGGACGCCGGATATTCCGGCAAAACATCACCTTCCCCAATGCTATTGCCACTGCCATCCCCATCGCCCGTCGTATAGAGATAGGAATTTTCTGCAACGACAACCTCTTTGCCATATTCTGCAACAATCTCTTTCAACGTATCCGTCAGATTTTCCATGCTGCCATGCCAGAAAGGATAATAGGAAACTGCGAAAATATCATAATCCACTTCTTTTTCCTGCAATTTCTGCGCATTGGCAAGGGTTCCGCTTTTATCGGAAACATCTGTGAAATGGACTGCAATCTTGATATCCTGTCCCGTTTCCTGCGACGTTTCTCTGACTGCTTTCGAGCCTGCCTGCATCAACTGGCGTCTCTTCGTCCAGTCGGTTTCCCCGGACATACCATTGTTGATTTCATTCCCAATCTGAACCATACCGACCTGCGCGCCGGCCGCCATAATTTCCGCCAGACTTTCTTTCGTAAACTGATAAAGCGCCTCCGACTTTTCATCTATCGACATGCCTTCCCAAGCCTTCGGGCACTGCTGCTTCGACGGATCCGCCCAGAAATCGGAATAATGATAATCCACGCAGAGCTTCATGCCGTATTTTGCCGCCCGCTCCCCGATTTTGGCTGCGGTTGCCGTATCGTTATTGCCGCCGCCATATCCGTTGCCGTCCGCATCATAGGGGTCGTTCCAGACACGTACACGGATATAGTTGACGCCGTTTTGCGCCAGCGTCTGAAAAATGTCCTGTTCTTCCCCGTCCTCATTATAATAGACAACGCCGCTGTTCTCTTCCACGATGACGCTGGAAATATCCACGCCCCGGATAAAATTCTCTGACAAATTGGCAATCGGCTCCACATAGACCCCGGCTTCTTCGGGTTCTGTAGGCAGCGGATAAAGAATGGCCTCTACGTCGGCAGACGCCCCTTGCGTATCCTGCGCGGTATCCGCCCCATCCTGATTTTCTACACCTGAGACATCTTCCACAGTGTTTTGTCCATCCTGCGAAATGGCCTCATCCGGCGTATTTCCACAGGCTGATACCCATAGCATGGAACAGGCGAGCGCCAATGCCATGCAACGATTCCTTTTCTTTCTCATTTTTCATTCCTCCCATCCAGTTTATCTGCGAAAATTGATTTCCACAATGTAATTTTAGTCTACCATATCCGGGAAGGCTTCGTCCATAGTTGTTTTTCAAAGGTCTCTGTGGTAAAATCATACAGACGGCTCCTGGCCGTATACTTTTCACGGAAAGGACTCCAGTGCAGCATGGAACTTATCAGACTACAGAACGTTACCAAAAAATATGACGGCAAATCCGTTTTATCCAATATCAGCCAAGTATTCCAGAAGGATACGTCTATCGCCTTTTTAGGCGCAAACGGCTGCGGTAAAAGTACCTTGTTGAAGCTTATTGCCGGTCTGATTTCCCCTGATTCGAGCCAAGTTTCTTACGCTTCCCCTCTTCTTTTCCACTATGTTCCCGAAAAATTTCCGTCCACACCGCTCACAGCAAGGGAATACTTATCTCGTATGGGCGCTATCGGCGGAATGGATTGCATCAGGGCAAAACATCGCGTGGAAACCTTAGCCGAAGACTTCTTTCTGGATGGCTTACTGGATACCCGGATGCCCGTCCTTTCCAAAGGTTCCTTACAGAAAGTGGGCGTCATACAGGCATTTCTCCAAAAGCCTGACGTTCTGCTTTTAGACGAGCCTCTGTCCGGGCAGGACGCAAAATCCCAGAGCGTATTTCTGGAAAAAGTAAACTATCTGCAAAAGGAAGGCGTTACTCTCTTTATGGCATGCCACGAACCCCGACTTGTAGATGCAATCGCGGAAATTTCTTACGTCCTTGTAGATGGTGAGCTGACAATCTACAAACCTAAAATCACCGCCATATACTCCCTTCTTCTGGAAAATCCGGGACATTTACAACCAGATGACAAAATGTCCAAAAGTGGACGTTATTACAAATTGCAACTAAAAGAGGAAGACTGCGATAAACAGCTTGCGCCTCTGCTCATGCAAGGCTGGAAACTCCGCTTCATGGAACGTATAGAAAAAGAATAAAAAAAGATGCAATAAATACGGGGTAATACCATATGAATATCAAAAAATTAACAGAATTACTCATCTATGAGCTTCGAGTCTATTTCAAAGGGAACAAATTCCTTATGCCCTTGCTATGTCTGCTTATCATCCTATCCATGATGTACAGCGTCGGCCCACTTAGCGTCGTAAGCGGTTTTTCCATGACCGGCTTCCCGGTTTTTATCATCATGGCATGGGTCGGCTTCGGCATACCCTCCAGTGAAAATACCGCCATCGAACAAATCATCTTTCTACGAATCAAAAATAAGCTGCTTTATTATATTAGCAAAATCGTTTTCCTGCTTGTTCTTGGGTGTATGGTATCCTTAATCTGTCTCATAGTTCCGCTTATCGTCCATATCAAAAGCCCCTTAGGGCTCTTTGATAGACCGCTTAGGATATTCGATATCGTCAATGCTTTTTTCCTACTAAATGGCTGCGCCTTTGCAGGCGGTTCCCTCGGAAGCCTTTTTCCTCCCGCCGTTATGCACAATCAAAAACAAGCTGCATTATTGACCACATTAGTCACTGTATTGACCATCATCCAGACCTCCGTCATCAAAGAATTTCCAATTCTGAAATACATACTCTGGACGCTTCCGCCCCTCGATAACGTCATGACGCTGCGCACAGATACAGATTTCTTCCAATCGGCGCAGACAGTCAAAATTTTTCTATCGCTGATGACATATGGCGCAATCTATAGTATGATAAAAACTGTAATTTCTTATTGGAAAAAATTCGATTATGCATAAAACGCCTTTTGACACACAGATATTACAAAAGTAAGGCAACAACAAAACAAATGAAAACGAAATGAGAAAAACCATGAATAAATACGAAATTTTGAAAAAATATTTCGGCTATTCCACATTCCGGGAAGGGCAGGAAATTCTAATCGACAACATTCTTGCAGGGAAAGATGTACTCGGCATCATGCCGACGGGCGCGGGAAAATCTATCTGCTATCAGGCGCCCGCGCTTCTTCTGCCGGGTATCACACTGGTAATTTCCCCTCTGATTTCCCTTATGAAAGACCAGGTACAGGCCTTAAACCAGGCGGGTATCCACGCCGCCTATATCAACAGCTCTTTAAGCGAAGTCCAGATAGCCAAAGCCCTGCGTCTGGCGGCTGGCGGGCAGTATAAAATCATCTATGTGGCGCCGGAACGGCTGGAAAGCTATGATTTCCTTGCCTTTACTGAACGTGTGGAAATTTCCATGCTGACCATTGACGAAGCACACTGCATTTCCCAATGGGGACAGGATTTCCGCCCAAGCTATCTGAAAATCGTACAATTTATCAAAAGGCTGAAAGCGCGTCCCATTGTCAGCGCCTTTACTGCGACCGCGACCGATAAGGTCAAAGAAGATATCGTCTCTTCCCTTGCACTGCAAAATCCCCAAATCCTTATCACGGGATTTGACCGCAAAAACCTCTATTTCGCCGTGGAAACGCCACGAAAAAAAGACACTTATGTCAGAAATTATATCATGGAACATGCTTTAGAAAGCGGCATCATCTACTGCGCCACTAGGAAAAACGTGGATACGCTCTATGAAAAGTTATCCGAAGAAGGCATTTTAGTAACCAGATATCATGCGGGTCTGAGTGCAGAGGAGCGCAAACAGAATCAAGAAGATTTTATCTACGATAACAGACCCATCATGATTGCAACCAACGCTTTCGGCATGGGCATCGACAAATCCAATGTCCGCTATGTGATTCATTATAACATGCCGCAGAGCCTAGAGAATTATTATCAAGAAGCCGGACGCGCCGGCAGGGACGGGGAAAAAGCCAGTTGTATCCTGCTTTATTCTGCACAGGATATCATGATTAACCGCTTTTTGCTGGACAATAAAGAGCCGGCTGCGGATATGACGGATATGGACGCCGCTGCCATCAGGGAAAGGGATGAGGAGCGGCTGCGCGCAATGACCGGCTACTGCACGACCACTTCCTGTCTCCGGGCGTATATCCTGCGCTATTTCGGGGAAACGGGCGAGGACTCCTGCTCAAACTGCCTGAATTGTCTGCGGGAATATGAAGAAATCGATAGGACGGAAGCTGCGAAAAGTATTATTTCCTGTATTCAGGCATTGGGACAGCGTTACGGCATCAATGTCATCGCTGGAACCCTTGCAGGCAGTAGGCGCGCCAAACTGCAGGAATACGGCGTTTATTCGTACTCCTGTTATGGCGCTTTGGAGGATATGGAAGAGGCAGAAATCAAACAGATCATCCAACAGATGATTCTGGAAAAACTACTTTTCCAGACCAATGACAAATACGCCCTTTTAAAAACGCCTCCTGGCGCATTCCAGGTTTTAAGTGGTGACAGGCGTGTCATTTTTAGGCGTGCCAAAAAAACAGACGATACGCCACTGGATGATTCTTCGTCCTCAGCAGAGTCCTATCCGGCAGTTTCTACGACAAAGAAAAAGAAAGCTCCCGGCAAGGCAAGACGCTCCGACCTTTTAAATTCCAGAGGTCTTGAACTGTTTGAACAACTCCGCGAGCTGCGCACGGATATCGCGAGGGAAGAACAGATGCCGCCCTATATTATTTTTGCAGATAAAACGCTGGTCGATATGTGTGTGAAATGTCCTTTCACGAAGTCGGAAATGCTGCAGGTCATCGGTGTTGGGGAAAACAAATTTACCCGCTATGGGGAGCGTTTTCTCGGCGTCATCCGGGAGTATACCGGCGGCGTGTGGGAAAAATTTTATTTTGGGGAGGAAGAGGATTTGTAGGGGTAATATTCAGCGTTCGGGGCGGCAGGGCAGACAGAAAGCCCGCGAAGGCACGCTCTCGCTCCTTCGTGGGCTTTCTGTCTGCCCTGCCTGTTCAAAATGACCTGTGCAATGTGAATCTGTTCCACGTTTACGAGCGATTGAAAATTGATTTCCATGCATGATAATGGAATAGACTTTACTCTTCAGTTATGATATACTGTATCCAATCAATGGTTTTCAGTCATGATAAAGGAGGTGCGAATATGACAGATAATGAATTATTACTTGCGATATCTGATTTATTAGACAAGAAGCTGCAGCCAATCAAAGATGATATCCAACTTTTAAAATTACAAAATGAAAATGATATTCTTCCACGACTGCAAAATATCGAATCATGCTATACAAGTACATACAATCGATATAAAAGCGGTATATCTCAAATTGAAGCAATGCAAGCCGATATTGATGTTATGAAAAATGTTATTCGTGAACATTCTGAAAAACTTCAAAAATTGGCATAATTAGTTGTTCCATTCATATTCTGATTCTAAGCCATCTGGTATGTTGGATACGCTAATTTCCTTGTACAGCATGCAACCATCCATAAGACCGGAAATGTAAGAGTTAACAATCCATTCGTCGGAAGAATAGCCTTTGTACTCATAAACTCTATTATCTTCGTCATCATCTACAATGCCAATCTGGTCATCACAATCCTTCTTTGATATGGCACAATAGGGAACATATGTTTTGCCTTCCCAAATGATTGCAGCATAATCATCCTTAACCTCTGTAGTCATATTTTCTAATTCCTGTTCTCGTTTTCCACATGCACATAGTATAATTACTGCGAAACATAACAAACAAATACTGCAATATAATTTCTTTTTCATGGTATCCTCCTCTACCGCTGCGTTTTTCACGGAGCAAGAGCGCGCCTTCGCGGGATTCATGTCTGCTGGGCCACTCCTCAACCTAAATGCTGACTGAAAATTATTTTCCGTGCGGGGCACTTTCCGCACAAACCCTGAAAAATCTCTTGCTAAATCATCCCCACCATGCTATAATAATTTCCGGTGATTAAAAGCAAGTCTTTTTCCACCTATGCAATAGGGGCATAGTTCAAAGGTAGAACAGTGGTCTCCAAAACCATCGATGTGGGTTCGATTCCTACTGCCCCTGTTTTTTGTTTGTCTTTTTCCTATCTTGCAAACTGACTCTGATATAGTTTCGCATAGAATCCGTTCATCGAAAGCAGTGTTTCATGATTTCCCTGTTCTATGATATTTCCATCTTTCATGACTAAGATAACGTCCGCTTCCTTAATTGTGGAAAGCCTGTGCGCTACGATAAAGCTGGTTCTGCCCTTCATCATGGTGGCAAAAGCCTGTTGAATCTTGCTTTCGGTTCTCGTATCAATGGAAGAAGTTGCCTCATCTAAAATCAGCATCGGCGGTAAGCAGAGCATGACCCTCGTAATGCATAGAAGCTGTTTCTGTCCCTGCGAGAGATTGCCGCCGTCCTCTGTAATCACTGTATCATATCCGTCCGGTAAACGTTTGATAAAACTATGGGCATGAGACGCTTTCGCCGCTGCAATGACTTCTTCCTGGGTGGCGTCCGGTTTTCCCATCATGATATTTTCCCGTATCGTTCCGCTCTTTAGCCAGGTTTCCTGTAGTACCATGCCGTAGTTTTCGCGGAGACTTTTTCTCGTCACTTCCCGGATATCGTATCCGTTCACGCAGATTGTGCCGCTATCTACGTCATAGAAACGCATCAGAAGGTTGATAACCGTCGTTTTCCCACAGCCGGTAGGTCCGACGATGGCGATTCGCTGCCCCGGATAAACCGATAGATGAAAATGCTGAATCAGTTTTTTATCCGGCACATAAGAGAAGGATACGTCTTCTAATGCCACTGTACCGTCTGCATGCTGCAGCACAACGGCGTTTTCCGGTTCGGGAACCTGCGCCTCTTCCTCGATGAGTTCAAAAATCCTCGCCGCACAGGCAAGAGCGTTTTGTAGTTCCGTCACCACGCCGGATATTTCGTTAAAAGGTTTCGTATACTGATTCGCATAACTCAGGAAACAGGATAGCTGACCCACGCTGATACCGCCTCGAATCGCATAGACTGCACCCGTAATCGCCACGCCCGCATAGACCAGATTGTTGACAAACCGGGTCGATGGATTGGTGATAGAAGAAAAGAAAATTGCCCGCAGGGAAGCCTTTTGCAGCCTTTCGTTAATCTCGTCAAATTTATTGAGGGACTCTTCTTCATGGGAAAAAGCCTGTACAAGCTTCTGATTTCCTATCATTTCATCAATATACGCGGTCTGCTCCCCCCTCGTTTCCGATTGCACTTTAAACATGGTAAACGTTTTTTTGGCAATAAATCCAGCCACTAGAAAAGAAAGCGGGGTAATTAATACGACTACGCCCGTAATCCCGACATGAATACTCAGCATGAAGCCCAACGTCCCGACAATCGTAATGACGCCGGTGAAAAACTGGGTAAATCCCATCAACAGACCATCGGCAAACTGATCCACGTCCGCAATGACGCGGCTCACAATCTCGCCGTAGGAGTGTCCGTCAATATATTTTAATGGCAGAATCTCTATTTTATGGAATGCCTCGTCCCTGACGTCCTGTACAATCCGATAGGTCATCTTATTGTTGCAGACATTCATCAGCCATTGGGCAAGGGCTGTAAGAAGGATTACCACTGCCATTTGTTTTAAAATAACGAAAATCCCCGGAAAATCTACCTGACCTTTCTGGATAATCAAGTCGATTGCCCGTCCCGTTAAAATTGGCAGATATAAAGTAAATGCAACGGTAACTGCTGCCGCCACGATAGACAACACCAGATAAATCCAATACTTTTTCACATAGCGAAGCACCTTTTTCAAAGTGTCTTTCTGTCTGACTTTCCTTTTCTTCGTCATACGCCGCTCCTCCAGTTTCTCATACAACTCTCTGGCAGGGAATCTCTGTTTCCCCGCATCATCTCTAACAAAATATTTCCCATCATACCTACAGAAATCAATTCATCACGCCTGGGACTCATAGATTTCCCGATATACTTCACAGTCCGCCAGCAGTTCTTCATGCGTCCCGATGCCCGCCATCTGCCCATCTTCTAACACGATAATCTTATCTGCATACTGGATGGATGAAGTTCGCTGGGATACGATGAAGACGGTCATTTCCCCACCCATATCCCGAATCGCCTTCCGCAGTCTGGCGTCGGTCGCATAGTCCAGCACCGAAGCGCTATCGTCCAGAATCAGGATTTCCGGCTTTCTGACAATGGCTCTGGCAATCGTCAGCCGCTGCCTCTGTCCGCCGGATAAGTTCTTCCCGCCCTGGGCTATGCGCTCCTCTAACCGCCCCGGCTTTGCGTCTACAAATTCTTTGGACTGGGATATTTCCAATGCGCTTTCCAGTTCTTCCAAAGAGGCGTCCTGCTTTCCCCAATAGAGGTTATCCCGGATGCTTCCCTGAAAAAGTACGGCTTTCTGCATGACCATCCCCACTTTATTGCGCAGGGTTTCCCTATCGTATTCCCTTACGTCCCTGCCGTTTACCCTGACACAGCCTTTCGTCACATCATAAAACCGGGGAATCAGGTGCACCAGAGAGGATTTCCCGGAGCCGGTTCCGCCAATGATGCCGATGGTCTGTCCTTTTTTCACCTTAAAATCAATGTCGCTCAAGGATTCCGCCCCCGCCCCATGATAGGTCATGGAAACATGGTCAAATTCCACTGCATAAAGGTCTGCGTCGGCAGAGTTCATGACGGCAATGCTTTGCCCAACAGCCGCGCTCTGACCGGCATTCTTACCAGCAGCAACGCTTTGCCCAGTAGCAGCCGCCTCTGTCGCTTCCTTCCATTCCATACTGGATTTCATCTCGAAAACGCCCTGAATCCGGTTGGCACAGGCGAGCGCTTTCGTAATTGTAATAATCAGATTGGCAAGTTTCACAAGCTCAATCAGAATCTGCGACATATAATTCACAAGCGCCACGACTTCGCCCTGGGTAATCGTTCCCTCATCCACCTGCACGGCGCCCGTATAGATTAAAATAAGCGTCGCCGCGTTGACAATCACATAAGTGACCGGATTGGTCAATGCGGAAATTTTGCCAACAAATAGCTGCAAGGTTGTCAGAGAAGCGTTGCTTTGCTCAAATTCTGCGGTTTCCTGCTTTTCTTTATGGAAGGCGCGGATGACTCTTACGCCGGTCAGGTTTTCCCTTGTTTTCCCAAGTACTGCGTCCAGTCCCGCCTGTACTTTCTTATAGAGGGGCATTGTGACTGCCATAATGCCGAACACGACGATGGACAGTAAGGGAATGGTCACTACGAAAATAAAAGCCGCCTTCGCATTGACCGTAAACGCCATCACCATTGCGCCAAACACAATAAATGGAGAGCGCAGAAACAAGCGCAATACCATGTTGATGCCGTTCTGCACCTGATTGGCGTCCGAGGTCATACGCGTAATCATCGTAGAAGTCCCCAGCGTATCCATCTCGGAAAAAGAGAGTCCCTGAATATGTTCAAAAAGGGAATGTTTCATCTGCGTCGAAAATCCTACCGCCGCTTTTGCCGCAAAATACTGTGCCGTAATGGAAGACGCCAGTCCTACCACGCCTAAGAGTACGAGCACAAGCCCCATTTTCAGCACATAAGGGATATCCTTTCCGGCTATGCCGTTGTCGATAATTGCCGCCATGACAAGCGGCACGAACAGTTCAAACCCCGCTTCTAACATTTTAAAAAGCGGCGCCAGGACGGTTTCTTTTTTATAGTCTTTTAGGAAAACAAGTAATTTTTTCATGGTTCTTTTCCCTTCCTATACAAGAAAATTGCTTACGCAATTATCTTGGGAAGAATGCTTTGCATTCTTCCATGACAAAACAGCAGTTCAACTTTCATCAAACTGCTGCAGCTTTCTAATTAACATACTCTTTCGTCTGTTCATCTATCGCTTTACTATAGCTTGCGACTTCTTTGGAAACCGCATAATCTTTTTCCTCATAGAGAATCTCATGCAGCATGACTACATTTTCTTCCAGCGTATCGGGAATAATACAATCGCCTTTACTGCCCATTTTGACGCCGGTACGACTATCGGCAAACGGGAATCCTTCCGAAAGTACCACATGATAATCCGCCACCGTACCAAGAACGCTGATAATTTCATTGACATTCAAGGAAGTATTGATAGAAGGCAGTACCGCTGTCACTACGTCTGTCAGCGTCGAAAGAGGAGCATTCTGCGCTTTTAACATCATGGCGCCCAACACGTTTCTCTGCCTTTCTGCACGCTTGAAATCGTCGCCTTTCGTATAACGAATCCTGCAATACGCCGTTGCCTGCATTCCGTTTAGATTCTGGACGCCGGCCTTTTCTACCGGAATATAATCGACTCCCATCTCCTCTGCCATGCAGAGCTGATAATTATTCAGATGGCCGATTTCTGTCTCTGTCACTTCCATTTCGATACCGCCAAGGTTATCTATCGCCTCAATCAAACCGCTGAAACCCACCGTTACATAATCGGTAATATTCAAATCGAGATTGGCGTTTAACATACTAATCGCCTGTTCCGGTCCGCCCTGCGCATAGGCTGCATTGCATTTATTATAACTGTCGTTGCTTAAATTCAGATAGGTGTCGCGGTAAACGGAAACCAGTTTAATCTCGTGTGTGTCCTGATTGATACTGGCAATGATAATCGTATCGCTTCTCGTCCCCTTTCCAAGCTCGTTGTCTCTGGCATCCACGCCGAATAAAGCTATATTTCTGTATCCTTTCTCCTGTGTCTTTCCTTGCGCGGCCATCATATTCGCAACCTTATCGTTAATCAGAATCGTATCCACATCTAAATTGATTCGGTTCATTTCATTGGTGGTTGTCGTGACCACATATAGAATAACGACTGCTATTAATAAAACCAGAACCTCGGCCACCAATAACGGAATATTGAACTTCCGCTTTTTCCCGGAAGTTATTTCCACTGCTTTTTCAGAACCTTCCACAATCTCTGTCTGAGCGTTTCGTGTCTGCTCGTCCATAGTAACTCCTTTATTTCCACATTATCTATTCTGTGTTTCTTTATCCACTCTAATAACGATTCCTTCTCACACTAACTAAATATACCATAAAAAAAATTACTTGAATATAGAAAGCAGTTAAATGTTAACATTTTGTTAATAAATGTTACAATTCCGTCATAATTAATTGCCACATACACCTCTATATCATTCCAATTGCGTCCTGCACGGAAGAGACGCCGATTATCTTAACATTTTCTATATTTTTGATTTGTCTGACGCACACCTTGGGCACAATACAGGTCGTAATGCCCATCTTGGCAGCTTCCTGTATGCGCTGCTCTATCATGCTGATACCGCGCACTTCCCCGCTCAATCCGACTTCCCCGAAAGCCGCCGTCTTATCGTCGATGGGACGGTTTTTGAAGCTGGAAGCAACTGCCATCGCAATGCCCAAATCAATCGCAGGTTCCGAAATCCGCATACCGCCCGCTAAATTGACATAGGCGTCACAATCTGACATCTGCAGTCCCACCCTTTTTTCCAGCACTGCCATCAATAGATTGACCCGGTTAAAATCCATTCCGATTGCCTGTCTTCTCGGAAACCCGAAATTGGTACGACAGACCAGCGCCTGAATTTCAAATAAAATCGGGCGGGTGCCTTCCACGGAACAAGATACGATGGAACCGCTTGCACCTTCCGGCTTGCCATCTAACATAAACTCAGAGGGATTCGCCACTTCTACGAGACCGCTTCCCTGCATCTCGAACACGCCGATTTCGTTTGTAGAGCCAAACCGGTTTTTCACACCCCGCAGAATCCGGTAAGAAGCATGTCTGTCCCCCTCAAAATACAACACCGTATCCACCATATGCTCCAACACTCTTGGACCTGCTACCGTGCCTTCTTTCGTCACATGCCCTACCAGAAAAATGGAAGCGCCCATCCCCTTTGCAAGCTGTAAGAAGACATTCGTCGCCTCCCTGACCTGGGATACGCTGCCCGGTGCAGACGAAACTGCATCCTGATACATCGTCTGAATAGAGTCTATGATAGTGATATCCGGCGCCATACGGCGGATGGTTTCTTCTATCACGCCCAGATTGGTCTCGCATAACAGGAAAAGATTTTCCTGAAATTCCCCCAGGCGGTTTGCCCGGATTTTAATCTGTTTGAGGGACTCTTCCCCGGATATATACAGCACTTTCTTCTCATCCGCCGCCATATGCCGGCATACCTGTAAAAGCAGTGTGGATTTCCCGATACCGGGGTCTCCGCCTACCAATATCAGGGAACCGGGGACGATACCGCCGCCCAGCACTCGATCCAGCTCTTTCATATGGGTGGACATTCTTTCGTCTTCTTGTAACGTAATCTCGGAAAGTCTGGACGGTTTTGCCGCCATCTGCCCGCCTACAGCGGACGAAATGCCCGCAGATATAAGCCCTGCGGGCGCTTTCGCATGAATCTTTTCTTCTACGAAAGTATTCCATTCCCGGCATCCCGGACACTGCCCCATCCATTTGGATGATTCATATCCGCAGCTCTGGCAATAAAATACCGTCGTTATTTTTGCTTTTGCCATAAAACCTCGTTTTCATCCATAAAATAATCGATTATTTCACAACTTTGACACAGACTTCCCCGGCGTCCGCGAGTTCTACGCTTATACTCAGTTTGCCGCCTAAATTCGTCTTCATTCTGCCAATATTTGTATCATTGATGAATACGTTATATTCCGTATCATCCTCTAAGCCTATCGTTATCTGCGCATCTTCGCTGCCTTCTACCTTAAACGTCACGCCGTCCTCTTTTTCCACAAACTCATTGACGCTGGTGCCCGGCACGGATTCATAGGCAAACATACCATTTTTCTCAAGTTTGGTAATGCTCTTATAAGTTTTTACTTTTAAGAGATTCCCCGCATGTTCAAAATTTTCCACCTTTGCTTTCGTTTCCAGCTCATGATTGCCGAAACTGATGGACCCGTCTGCTTCCGCACGAAGCAACTCTGTTACTACCGCCATTTCTTTTCCTCCTAAGTCTTTTATAAATTTACTCACTGCCCTGTTGTACCTTGAAAACAACTTTTTCATTTTTCAAGGTGGCAGATACTTTATCCCCGCTCTTCACGCTACCAGATAGAATCTCTTCTGCAAGCGAATCTTCTATTTCCGTCTGGATAGCGCGCTTCATCGGTCTTGCGCCCATTTTGGCGTCCATATATTTTTCCACAAGATGCTCTTTTAACATGGGCGTAACGGTTAAGTCGATGTCCATCTGCTTCCGGCATCTATTAGTCAGATTCTTAGAAAGCATTGTGACAATCTGCTTCATCTCGCCGCGTCCCAGTGGATGAAAGACCATGATTTCATCAATCCTGTTGATAAATTCCGGCTTGAAAATCCTTTTGACTTCTTCCATAACACCCGTTTTCATTTTCTCATAGTTCTGTTTCTCACTGCTGCCAGCGGAAAAGCCAAGATTCTTCGGCTCCATAATCCTCTGCGCCCCAGCATTGGACGTCATAATCAGAATCGTATTTTTGAAGCTGACCTTCCGCCCTTTGGAATCTGTAATATGCCCGTCGTCCAACACTTGTAAAAGGATATTGAAAACATCTGGGTGGGCTTTTTCTATTTCATCAAAAAGTACCACAGAATAAGGGTTCCTTCTGATTTTCTCGCTTAGCTGGCCGCCCTCTTCAAAGCCGACATAACCCGGCGGCGACCCAATCATCTTAGAAACGGAATGTCCTTCCATATATTCGGACATATCCACGCGGATTAGGGCATTTTCTGTCCCGAACATAGCTTCTGCTAAGGCTTTGCTCAACTCCGTCTTTCCTACGCCAGTCGGTCCTAAGAAGAGAAACGAACCGATGGGTCTGTTAGGGTCCTGTAAGCCGACACGTCCTCTGCGCATTGCCTTGGCAACGGCGCTGACCGCCTCTTCCTGCCCGATAACCCGTTTATGCAGGATGGATTCCAGTTTTAGAAGTCGCTCGCTCTCTTTTTCCGCCAGTTTTTTCACCGGAATTTTCGTCCAGAGCGCTACCACTTCTGCAATATCGTTTTCATCTACAATATAAGCCTTCTTTTTTTCGTCTTTTTCTGAACGTCTTAGTATTCTACTATATTTTCTGATTAATACTTCCTGCTGTTTCCTAAGCTCGCCCGCCTGGGTGAAGGCTTCTATCTTGATAGAACGTTCTATCTGTATATCAATCTTCTGGATTTCTTCGGCAAGCTCTTTTAATTTATCCGGCTGTTTCGCCGCCTTCAGCCGCACTGCTGCAGCCGCCTCGTCGATTAAGTCTATCGCCTTATCCGGCAGATTCCTGTCGTTGATATACCGTGCGGAAAAAGCCACCGCCGCCTGAATCGCTTCCGGCGTAATGCTGACCTGATGGTGATCCTCATATTTATAGGCGATGCCGCGCAGAATATTTTCCGCCTCTTCTATCGTAGGTTCTTCTATCGTGACCGGCTGGAACCTGCGCTCTAGGGCTGCGTCCCGCTCCACATATTTCCGGTATTCTGCAATCGTCGTCGCGCCGATTAGCTGAATTTCCCCCCTGGCAAGAGAAGGTTTCAGGATATTTGATGCGTCAATTGCGCCTTCTGCGCCGCCTGCACCGATAATCGTATGCATCTCATCCAAAAAAAGAATGATATTGCCGTCTTCTATGACTTCCCGAATCACTTTCTTGATTCTTTCCTCAAATTCGCCGCGGTATTTACTACCCGCTACCATACCGGATAAATCCAGCGTCATAACCCTTTTATCCTGCACAGTAAAAGGGACGTCCCCGGTTACAATTTTCATGGCAAGCCCTTCGACGACCGCAGTCTTTCCGACGCCCGGCTCCCCGATTAAGCAGGGATTGTTTTTCGTCCTTCTGCTGAGAATCTGAACCACACGGCGGATTTCGTCTTCCCTGCCAATCACAGGATCCAATTTCCCCTCTCTGGCAAGCGCCGTCAAATCCCGGCTGTACTGCTCTAACGTAGAAACGCCGCCTTTCTTTTTATTGGGTTTTCTTCCCAAATCTTCTTTATAGAGGGATTTATCCTCCCCCATCGCCGCCAGCACTTCCACATATAATTTCTGGATGGAAATCCCCAGCGTGCTTAAAAGTCTGACCGCAATATTATCGCCTTCTTTTAACAGCGCAAGCAGAATATGCTCCGTCCCAACTTTGTCGCTATGGAAACGCTCCGCCTGCCTGTAGGATTCTTCCAGAACCTTCTCTGCGCGCGGGGAATAGCCTTCCCGCTCCGCCAGCATAACCGAACTTTCCGGCGCAATCAGCTCCTTTATCATTTCCTTTATCTGATATTCTTCCACGCCGCTATTGAGTAGTACTGTAGCGGCAACGCCAGTATTTTCTCCTAGCAGACCAAGCAGGATATGTTCTGTTCCGATATAACCCTGTTTCAAGCTTCTGGCTGCACGTCCAGCCAGTGATAATGCCGTTCTTGCCTTATCCGTAAATTGTGGCTGCATGATTATATTCCTCCATAATCCTCAAATATTTCATCTATAAGAGCATGCACTTCTTCTCTGGAAATATTCTTACACATCGCCTCTGCGAGAATCACCTGCATGGAACCCCGCAATTCTTCTATCGCCTGCATCTTATCGATATCGACTGCAATGACTGCGCCCTTTCTTCTATCCACTTTTACAAAGCCTTCCTGTCGTAATACAGAATACGCTTTGTTGACAGTATGCATATTGATGCCGATACTGTCAGCAAGCTGCCTTACCGATGGGAGCGCGTCTCCTTCCCGGAATCTAGAAGTGGCAATACCCAATACAATCTGATTCCTAAGCTGGAGATATATTGCCTCGTCACTGTTAAAATCTATCTCAATTATCATAAGCAACCCACACTGCTTTCTTTATAATCCTTTATCGCCCTTATCTTTCATATTCAAAAACTCAAATTCAAACTCATCATCATCTAACAGGAAATTCTTCGCCTTGCGCTTTGGTGCGGACTTTACAGGAACTTTCTCTTCTTCTTCATAAGTCACTTCTTTAATCGACATGCCCCGCTCCGGTTCCGTCACCTTTCTGCGAATGGACGGCTGTTTTTCCTCTCTTGCGACGTTTTTCTTTCTGGGTTGTATCTCTTCCCGTCTTCTGCTCTTTTCCTTTTCTTTCTCTTCCTCTTCTTCGTCCTCATCCTCGTCTTCGTAGGCTTCATAATAAGCGTCTCTCAGTTTAAAGAGCATAATGGTCATGACAACCGCCAGAATCGTAATCACTGCAATCAAGACTACAATGACAATCCGCTGCTTGGATACCGTCTTGGCGTCCGTCTCCATATTCAGGCTCTGGGCATGCGCCGCCGTCAGAACTTCCGCCAATTTCTGTTTCGTTCTCTGCTCGCCTGTATTGTCATACAGATACCACTCATATTCACCAGCCGGATTCATCTCGTATATCAATTGATAATCTTCCTTTGCTACTGGCGTATCTAAGGGTTCTTCCGTTTCCGGTTCCTGTATGGGTTCTTCTGACGGCTCCTCCTGGGGCACCATTTCCCCAAGCGTAATCAAATCGTTTCTGACGTAGCCAGTCTTCTCTACGTTTCCTGTTCCAGTAAACGTAATGTAATACCATACCTGCCCGTCGCTGCCATTCGTTTGCCCACTGACCACTACCTGCGTATTCTGGGGCAGTGAATCTACCACGCCTTTGGTCGTAGATGCGCCGCTGCGCACTTTGGCAGCAGCGACTTTCACCGATGCATACTGAGCGTCCATCGCTGTTTCCGCCGGGACTTCCGCCCCTTCTGCACTCACAGCCGGGACCGCCGTCTGCGTAGCGGCATCCGTATTCGTACTCGCAGGCGTAATCGTCGCAATCGTTCCCGATGACTCATCCACACTCACCAAATCCGAGCGGATATACCCCTTTGTATTGGCGTCCACATAGACTTCATACCAGGTAGCGCCGGAAGCATCCGATGTCTTGCCGGTAATGGTAATCGTCTTTCCCGCCTCTGAGCTACCGATGACTTCGCTGCCTACATCAGCGGATTTCCTGATTTTAGCTGACGCTGCTGTCACTTTTCCCGTCGTATCCGCAAAGCAGATATCCTTGCATCCCACCCAGAGACAGATAGCGCACATTGCTGATAGTATCCCTCTCACTGCCTTGCCGTTCCACGATTTTTTCATAACAATCCCTCGAACCTTTCTTTTGTGTCTTCCGCTTTTATCGCATCGTTTATCCCTGTTTATCACGCCAGAAACGCTTCGCGCCTTCTTCGCCGTCTGTACGGCCCATACCAAAACCTTCCAGCATCTTCGCATGTCTTTGACGCATTTTTTCTTCCACCATCTTATTATAAGATGCCTCACACTTAGAACATACCCGTCCAGACCGGATATTCGCTCCACACATCTCGCATTTTAAATAAGTGTTGGAGCCTTCGGCGATTTCCAGACGCGATTCTTTTAACATAGTACGGATGGTCTTCTGCTTGACACCGGTAGCCTCCGCCGCCTGTGCCGCCGTTACTCCCGCATGCTGCTCCACATAATTGCGTACCTTACCATAATCGTCATAAGCTATAAATTTACAGTCTTCACACCGATATTCCCCGCAGCCCTTAAAGACCATGATACCGCCACACTGCGGACATTCCGTGGGTCTGTTATACACGTCCTTATCTACAAAATCCTTGAATTCACGCATCCTTACTTCCTCCCATCTTTTCAGACGCTGACTTCTTCAATCGCTTTTCCGATATCCGTTCTCATATATTTATTCTCAAATCTAACCCAATCCGCCGCCTCATAAGCATTTTTTCTCGCCTCCTGCAGCGTAGCGCCGGTCGCCGTTACGCCAAGCACTCTTCCACCGTTTGTCACAATCTCTTCTCCCGCCAGTTTCGTCCCTGCATGGAAGCAGTAATATCCTTCCTTCCCTGCAAAACGCTCCAACCCGCCAATCGGAAAGCCTTTTTCATAAGAAACCGGATAGCCCGCGGAAGCCAAAACCACGCAGACCGCCGCATTATCTTCAAACTGCAGCTCTAATTTATCCAGCGTACCATCTATACACGCTTCCACGACGTCGATGATATCATTTTTCATTCGGGGTAATACAACCTGCGCCTCCGGGTCGCCGAAACGTGCATTATATTCCAACACCCGCGGTCCTTTTTCCGTCAGCATCAGCCCGAAGAAAATAACGCCGCAAAAAGGACGTCCTTCCGCCGCCATCGCGTCCACCGTCGCCTGATAAATATACTTCTTACAAAAGGCATCCACTTCTTCCGTATAAAAGGGGCTTGGAGAAAATGTGCCCATGCCGCCTGTATTGAGTCCCGTATCGCCGTTCCCTGCACGTTTATGATCCTGTGCGGAAGACATAATTTGTATCGTCTTCCCATCTACAAAAGATAATACGGAAACTTCTCTTCCCGTCATAAATTCTTCTATTACAATCCGGTTTCCAGAGTCTCCGAATTTCTTTTCTTCCATAATAGTTTTGACGCCGGCTTTTGCCTCTTCTAAATTCTGACAGATTAAAACGCCCTTGCCAAGCGCCAGTCCGTCCGCTTTGAGCACGATAGGCATACTGGCAGTTTCCAGATAGGCAATCGCTTCCTGCGGATTATCAAAGGTCTCATAAGCTGCCGTCGGAATATGGTATTTCTTCATCAAATCTTTGGAAAATGCCTTACTGCCTTCCAGAATCGCCGCATTTTTCCGCGGTCCGAACACGCGCAGTCCTGCTGCTTCCATCTTATCTACCAGTCCGCCGACTAACGGATCATCCATCCCCACGATGGTCAGATTGATTGCTTTTTCTTTCGCAAAGGCAACTAATTTATCAAATTCCATCGCACCAATCGGAACGCATTCTGCAATCTGCCCGATTCCTGCGTTTCCCGGTGCGCAGTAGATTTTATCCACTTTTGCGCTTTTTGCCACGCTTGCTGCAATGGCATGTTCCCTGCCGCCGCTTCCAACAATCAATACTTTCATCTTTATAACCATGCTCCTTTCCTTACTTTCTTAGATAGGCGTTTGCCAAACTAAGATTTTGCAGCCGTCCGTTGTACAGAATATACAATCCAACGCAGGCACGCTCTCGCTACGGTTCAAACGCAGCGGTACATAAGATGCCAGAATACGGCATCTAAGTACCGGCGTTTTCACAGTACCTGCTTTTGGATTTGTATATTCTGTACAACTACACATTCTTATACCTTAGTTTCGCAATCGCCTACTTTCCCAAATATACTTTTCCGTTCTTTATCTCAACTTTGCCATTTGCAATCAAATCTATCGCCTGGGGTAGAATCTGCCATTCCGCCTGTTCCATGACCCTTTTCTGTAGAATCTGGGGCGTATCTTCTTCTTCCACCGCTACCGCCTTCTGTAAGATAATCGGTCCCGTATCCGTCCCCTCGTCCACGAAATGCACCGTGGCTCCGGTCACTTTCACGCCCCGCGCCAGCACGCCCTCATGCACCCTGAGTCCATAAAAACCCGTCCCGCAAAAAGAGGGAATCAGGGAAGGATGGATATTGATAATGCGGTTTTGATAAAGTTTTATCATTCTGGCTGGAAGCACGACCATAAATCCCGCCAGCACGATTAAATCCGGCTCTTTTTCCTGCACGGCTTCCAGAAATTTCTCATAAAAGTCTTCTCTATCTACGCATTCCTTCGGCGATATGCTAAGCGCGTCGATACCGGCATCCTGCGCCCGCTTTAACGCATAAGCATTGGGATTATTGCTGATAACGCGGACAATCTGGGTATTCGTAATCACACCCTCGGCAATCTTATCAATGATTGCCTGTAGATTCGTCCCCCCGCCGGATACGCATACAAGTACCTTTAACATAATGTAACTCCTTTTTCCCCGGCAATCACCTGCCCAACCAGATAAGCCGACTCCCCTGCCACGCGGACCGCCTCGATTGTCCGCTCTGCATCTTCCTTTGCAACGGCAAGTACCATGCCAAGTCCCATATTATAAGTATTATACATCATTTTTTCTTCCAGTTGACCCGTTTTCTGCAATAAATCAAAAATCGGTAAAATAGGATAGCTGTCCTTCTTAATCTCTGCTCTCACGCCTTCTGGCAGCATCCTCGGAATGTTTTCATAAAAACCGCCGCCCGTGATATGGCTGCACCCTTTCAGGACAACCCCGGCATCTTTGATGGATTTTAATGCCTTCACATAAATCTTGGTAGGTGTCAGCAGACACTCGCCTAACGTCATGCCAAGCTCTTCATAATAAGTATCTAAACTTTCCTTCGTCATCTCGAAAACCTTCCTGACAAGGGAAAAACCATTACTGTGTACACCGGAAGAGGCAATGCCGATTAAGGCGTCACCCTCGCGAATCTGCTTTCCGGTAATGAAATCCTTCTCATCTACGATACCTACCGCAAATCCCGCCAAATCATATTCGTCTTCCGGGTAAAAGCCCGGCATTTCCGCCGTCTCACCGCCAATCAACGCCGCCCCGGATGCGATACAGCCCTCGGAAACCCCTTTGACAATGGCCTCGATTTTCTCAGGATAGTTCTTACCGCAGGCGATATAATCCAGGAAAAACAGCGGTTCGCCTCCGGCGCACGCAATATCGTTTACGCACATGGCAACGCAGTCGATGCCGACGGAATCATGTTTATCCATGAGAAACGCCAGCTTTAGTTTGGTTCCTACGCCGTCTGTACCGGAAACAAGCGTAGGTTTTTCCATATCCTTCATCTTAGCAAGGGAAAAAGCTCCCGAAAAACCGCCAAGCCCGCCTAAGACTTCCGGTCTCATAGTTTTCTGTACATGCTTTTTCATCAATTCCACTGATTGATATCCCGCTTCGATATCAACGCCCGCTGATTTATAATCCATTTTTTCCTCTCCATTCTTTCAACCTAGCTTAGTAGTTTTTATAACCTACTTCCTGTAATCTTGCGTCTTTTTTCTGTACGCTTTCTTTTAAGCTCTTCGTATATTCTTTTAATTTTCCTAAGAGTGCCTCATCCGACGTAGCAAGAATTTTGGCCGCCAGAATCCCGGCGTTTTGTCCGCCGTTAATCGCCACGGTAGCTACCGGAATGCCGGAAGGCATCTGTACGATAGAATAAAGGGAATCCACGCCGCCCAAGTCAGAAGTTTTCATCGGAATCCCGATAACTGGCAGGGGAAAAATCGCCGCACACATTCCCGGCAGATGCGCTGCCTTGCCCGCGCCCGCGATAATGACTTTGAATCCTTTCCCCTCCGCACTCTTTGCATACTCATAAAATACGTCCGGTTCTCTATGTGCCGAGATAATCGTCATCTCATAAGAGATTCCCAATTCCTCTAAAATATCCGCTGCTTTTGCCATGACGGGCATATCGGAATCGCTGCCCATTACAATACCTACCTGCGCCATTTCCTGCGTGCCTCCTTTTCTTTTATGGAAACATCTCATCTACAATATCTAGTAGATGATTTATTTATACTTCTTTATATTGTACTAAATTTTCTCTCAATAAGCAATATGTTTTGCACATGGAAAACGATTTCCAGGATGAATCTTCTATCAAAACAGCTTATATACCAGATACAAAAGCCTCATTCAAGGGCTCGCAGCCTTCTAGCACAAATCTGCCCGCCTCGATAATTGGAATTTCCGCCCCATCCCTTGTCACGACGGATAATTTGCCAAGTTCGTCGTAGGGAATCGTAATATCGGTGTGGCAGTTAAAATAGGCCCTAGCGGGGTCGGTTTTTCTAAGAAGGGACACTTCATTATCCCTTGCAATAATCTCTTTTCCGTCCGGGTTATAGACCTGCACTTCCTCTGCATGGGAATAGCAGGTATCGCCTAGCGCAAAGTGGGGACCGGTTTTTTCTGCAATCAGAATCGGCATCTTATCCTCGATTCCGAATTTCCGTGCTGCCACATAAGCGGTTGTATTCGTTCCGATGGCAAATTCCCCCATCGGCAGCGTATCGTGGTGGAATAAAACGTTGTCCCGGATATATTTCTGGTTTTCCTGCTTTGTCTTAAAATTCCCACAGTTATACTCCGTAATCATACCATCTTGAAACCGGATTTCAATATCTTTATATTCCAATTCATTTAAGAAAACCCTCGTAACATGCAAAATCCCTTCCGTCCCTGCAAGTTTAGGAGAGGTGAAAACTTCCCCTACCGGAATATTGACATCCGCCACGCAGTTTTCAAAATTCGTCTCTTTTTGGGGGTCGCTTAGCGTATGCAGTTTTATTTTCAAATCGGTGCGGTTTGCTCCCATTCCCTTGACTAGCACAAAATCGCCCTTATCCAGCGTATCGATAATCGTCTGCTGAATATCCCGGTACAGTTGATAGTCCAGTGTATTAATACGGATGATTTCATCAAAAATCTCACCGTAGCGCTCCCCGATTTCCGGCGCCGGAAAAGCAATAATCGTGAAACTTCTTTCTTCGCCTTTGATATAGCGGTTCTGCAAATCGCCCGCTTTGGCGGCATATTCCACGGATAGTTTCTGCTGCTTTTCACTCAGTCTGCACGCTGCTTCTTTATTCTGTGGCACAAAAGGCTGTTCCCCGAAAATTTCTAAAACCGCCGGGCCGCCGAAAACGCCCGCTTCTTCCTTATATTTCTCAAAAGCATTCTGCATACATTCCAGCTTGCGCCCCACAAGCGTCTTATCCAATATAAGCGCCTGGTCCTCTTTGTGGTCGTAATCGAACTGTTTATTCGGATTGGTGCCAAAATACCCTCTCTTATGCACACCAAGCCCCTGGAAAACATTGGTTGCGGCGCGGTAAATCGTGGGTTTTAAGCCGATTTTATCAAAATTTCGTATTGCTTCTCTCATCATGTGCTCAAAGCCAAGACAATATTGCAGATTGACGGTCTTTTTCTTCGAGATATCTTTGTTGCCCACTTCAAAGCCGATGCGGTATCCCTCGGTATAAGTGTCCGCCATCAGCCGGATGGTTTCCTCTGGCAGTCCTGCAAGATGCTTCGCCGTCTGGATTTCATTTTCCGTCACATACTCGCCGTAATAATATAAATAACGGATATCGGACAAATCGCTTTCCATGATGATTTTCGTCGCAAAATTCCGCTCAGGCAGCACCATAGACGCTACTTTTTCTTCACTTTCCGTCTCATAATAGTCGCTGACATACCAATAGATAATCTGCCGGATTTCTTCTACATCGGGCAGTGCGCCGACCTCTTCGCCTTCCTTGGCCGCACAGAGAAACGCCTGATAGATTTCCAGCAGAAGCTCCATCCGAATCACCATCCCGTACATCGACTGCTCGTATACCGCCGGTATCATGCCGCGCAGCTCCGCGCAGACGAAAGAAAGCAGTCTGCCCATTGACTCACCCAGACAATCTGCTGCATACGCGGGATTGGCATAACTATGCTCGTAATTTTCTGGCAGAATGTCTTCATAAAGCGCCCGGTTTCTGCGATGCAGCTCTTCTAAAGACGCCTCATATAAACCGCCCCTCGCGATAAAATCCCAAGTTTCCTTCATACGCAGAACAAACGCCGCCATCGCTGCAAAATATTTCTGATAAGCGTCGCTGCACTCCTTTTCTTCCGGTATCCGTCCAATTCTCTCAAGCGCCAGCGCAAACCGCTCCGTTTCCAGCTCCGCCTTCTGAGATGCTGTCATATTTTCCTGCATTTTGATAACCATGCTCCTTCCTGCTTGATACTTCCTACTATCCCATGATGCCTCTATCCCCCGATTTCATACGCCCCCGCGTACAAAATAATGCTTACAACTGCCAGTGCCAGCACATTCAATACAATTCCCAGATAAGAGAAAAAATAATACTTATCCTTTTCCGTCCGGGAAACTACGCCCAGCGCTGCGCCTCCTAAAGCAAACAGCGTCACCAGCAGGGCGGCGGTTCCATACTGCCTAGGGATATCTCCGGCGTTTCTGACACTCATCGTAACCGCATATCCAAGCGTCGCCAAAGAAATCACGCCCAGAATGGTTGACATAATTCCTTTCTGCGTATGACTCTTATTGGTAAAGATATAACTGTTTTTACGGCTCATAATAATCCCGCGCCCTTTCTTATTTTTTTTATGATGAAAACCACAAAAAGTCAGGCCCGGCAGCCTGACTTACAAACTCGTCTTCTTAGAATATGATTTTACTCCTGCCCGCCAGAAGCTTTGCGCCGCCGATAATAAGAAGAATACCGCTTGTCACTCCAAGAATCAGGGAAACTACCCCGACCGCAATATTCATGGCTCCGGCGCCTCCCATCGTTTTATAAGTTCTCTCTTCCATCTTACTTCATTCCTTTCCGAACTACCGGATACACAATTCGCAAATCCGGCGCATTCAAAATTTTAATTTTCACTTTGCTCCATACTGTTCATAATATGCATCAATCGCCGCTTTCCTCTCATCGTCGATATAGACGCAGCCCTGATATGGCTTATTATATAAACAGGATACCACTTCTTCCATCGTCACAATCGCATTGGCTTCAAATCCGTATTTATCCCGGATTTCCTCTAATGCGCTTTTCGTGCCTTCCAGCCCTTTTTCCATCCGGTTTAAAGATACTATCAGCCCTTTTACCTCTACATCCGCCTGCGCCTTTAGAATCGGGAAAATCTCTTCAATCGATTTGCCGGAAGTGGTAACGTCCTCAATGATAACAACCCTGTCTCCGTCCTGTAATTTACTGCCCAGCAGAATGCCGGTATCGCCGTGGTCCTTTACTTCTTTCCGGTTAGAACAGTATCTTACTTCCTTATCGTACAATTCGCTGATTGCCATCGTCGTGGCAACCGCAAGCGGAATCCCCTTATACGCCGGTCCGAACAGCACGTCGAAATCCAGCCCATAATGGTCATGAATCGCCCTTGCATAATATTCGCCCAGCTTCCGTAACTGCTTCCCTGTCACATACGCCCCCGCGTTCATAAAAAAGGGGGATTTCCTTCCACTCTTCAAGGTAAACTCACCAAATTTAAGAACCTGGCTATCTATCATAAATTCAATGAACTGCTGTTTGTAATCTGCCATATCCCTAAAAACCTCCCTGCCTACCGGTTGCGCCTCTTGGCTGCATTCAATATTTTTCCCAATTTTACCACATTTTACAATGATATTCAATCACTTTTGTTTTTTCGATACCGCAGCATTCTTATATAAACAAAGCATTTTTCGCCAAAATATTTCTTGTGATATGAGCCATAAAGAAATATAATAATAATAGGTGGCGCATGTCCATCAATCCATATGATAAGTAAGGTGTGGGAAATGAAAAAAGCGGAATATCTGGCAAACAAAATAATAGCGCCAATGTATGTACTAGGATTAATTGGAATGCTCTGCGTTGTGGTATTAGTGCATTTCACCAGACAGTCTGATGGAACCGAAAAACCTATGAGCGATTATAGGAATATCAGCGGAGAATGGACACTTGACAAAGAAGGGACGCAGCCGGCGGATTTAAATAAACTCGGAGACTATATGGACGAGGAAACAGGTGTACTCTCCATCTATTACAGGCTTCCTGAGATGGACGATGACAGGAGTATTGTCTATCGCTCTAAAGATGTATACACCAAAGTACTGGTTCTTGATGAGGTCATCTACGAGACAAATGTATATGAGTCAGGATTTTACAATCGTTCTCCCGGAAATCTATGGAATATCGTCAAACTTCATCCCGACTACTCAGAAGAGTTGGTGGAAATACAGATTTACATGGTGTATGATACCAATGCGATTACCCTTGACAGTACGCTATGGGGCGATAAGGCGGATATCATCCTGGCTTTCTGCATGGATAATATCTGGGGCGTTACAGTAAGTATGCTGATGATTATCATAGGTATCATCCTGATGGCGCTTGACCTGATGCCGGCTTACCGTAAAGCGCGGAAACGTCATGGCATGATTTGGCTTGGACTATATTCGATGCTGATTGGTATATGGAGCATCATTGAAACCAATATGCTGCAGTTTTTTGTGGCTGACATGCGTATCCTGCAACTGATTGACAATATGATAATGATATTGGACAGTATGCCTCTGCTATTATATTTAAACTGCGAATTTCACATTTTTAAGAGCCGGTTTATGAGAATATTCTGCTATGCCAATACAGTCTATATCCTGACAGCCGTAACCATGCAGCTTTCAGGAATGAATGACCTGCATGGATTGCTTTCAGGAGCGATTCTGACACTGGTAGTAAGCTGTGTAGCGCTGCTGATATGGGTAATTTCCAACCTCAGAGATATGCTTAAAAAACATCAATCCAATCAGTCGATTCTGAACTACATATTACAACTGGCAGGACTGTGTTCCCTGTGGCTTTCCGCATTGTGTGAAATGCTCCGTTATTCGCAGTCTGACCATATGGACAGAGCGGAATATATCCGGGTTGGGATGCTTGTCTTTATCGTATGTCTCGCAATAAGCAGCCAGATTGAAACATACAAGCTGCTTACAAATGGTATGAAATATGATATTATCAGCAGCCTTGCCTACTCAGACGGTCTGACCGGGCTTGGCAACAGGACGGCTTATCTGGAACAGCTTGAGGAATATACGAGTGGACAGACGGAAATTTCACAGCTTGGAATTGTATTTCTGGATGTCAATAACCTCAAAAAAGTCAATGATAACCAGGGGCATGAAAAGGGCGATGAACTAATCACGGTTGCAGCGAAAATCATATCCGACAGTTTCGGCAAATTCGGCAAAACATACCGTATCGGCGGCGACGAATTTTGCGTGCTGATGACGGGGACGTCTTTACAGGAAAATTATGAAACGGGACTTAAAGAATTTCAACAACTGATTGATGAGGCAAACAAAGCACAGTGGTATACCTATACGGTTCAGATTGCCAACGGATTCAGCATATGCAATACCATCAATCAGGACAAAATTGATGAGACAGTCATGGAAGCGGATACAGCGATGTATGCCAACAAAAAGATGCTGAAAAGCCTGGCAGCGGCAGTAGGTTAGGGAAAACTACCGCTCCATGCCGCGCCTGCCGGGAGTTGATGGTTCAACTCATGCCAGATAATTATCAGAAAATTGAGATACTTCTTGATTATGAGAAAGAGAAAATAATTACATTGGGGGAACTTACTCCTGAATGGTGGATATAGGTCTATCCAGAAATCCTAAGAACTTCTTCCATTCCATGTATCCCTTCAAATCCCCATAGTGATATGATGACTGCATGAGATCATGCACGATTTTTGTCCAATCAAACTTTTCTGAAAAACTCCATGTTCCAGACCTGCTTTCAGCATCTTTCACGGATTTTGCAACTACGGCTTTCAGCACCGTATCCTCAAAGCTGCCTTTTCC
>JAMPFM010000010.1 GCA_023664455.1 Blautia sp. | reverse complement strand
GCCCTGAAGACATCAACACTATTCAGTTGTTTAGAGGATTATAACACATAGAAACGCATGAGTCAATTTTCAATTTCCCGCTCAAAAATCCAGGCTAGACTGCTCCCCTATCTAGATATCAACTTAAACACCGCCGTATCCGCATATGTCAGCGGCTCGTTATGGACAAAAAACACAATCCCATCCACCGGGGATTTTAGAATTTCCTTTACTTCGCCCTCATAAGGGTCCAGAATACGGGCGAGAATTTGTCCCTTTAAAACCTCATCCCCCACATTTACCGCAGACTCGAAAATACCAGATACGCCGGTGCGTACCGATACCATATCCGTATCCTGCACCACATGGGAAAGATAGCCTTCATGCCCATGATATCCTACAATCCCCTCCTTGGATAAAAAGGTTAAAATGCTGCGAACCGCCCCGGCGGCGCTTTCCTTATCGATGCTTACGGTTGTCGTCGTATAAAGGCTGAATGCATGGGTTTCCCATATCTGCCAGTTATAATTTAACGTAGTCGTATCATAGGGACGGGGATTTCTCACTACCACATAAGGCATACCGAATTTCTTTGCCAGCTCCACGTCCTCAAAACCGGTTTTCATCATCCGCACATGGGGCGTAAAATTTCCCGGCATATAAAAAGAGGATAACTGAATGCCGTATTGATATCCCTGAATTGCCTCAAAAATTCCCGCCGCAATTCGCTGCGTCGTCTCGCCTTTGTCGTATCCGGGAAACATTCTGTTGATATCCGTGTTATCCGTAGGCCAGAATCTTTTCCCGATATTCATGGAATAAGGATTCGCGGAAGGAATCACCATAATCTGGCAGCCGTCCGTAATTTTTCCCGCCGCTTCCATTTCCTTTAAGCGTTTGATAAGTTGAGAACAAACGTATAACTGCTGTACCTCATTTCCACGAATATTGCCCAGAATACAGGCTGACTTTTCGCCCTGCCCAAACTGATACCCGCTTACCCGGAAATTATCTCTATATAAAGATTCCGTTTCAAATAAAACCATCTTTTTCACACTAATAACCATGCTCCTTCCTTAGCCTGCGAATTTGTGCCCTCAAGCACAAATTTGCGTGTGAAAAATTTATTTTTCACACTAATACCCTATTCCTTTTCCCAACAGTCTCCCACCTTTTCTTCCCGCAGCAGCCTTCCAATCAGCGACCCTGCATCTACAATCGGATACTCTCTGATGGTAAATAGAATGCCGTCAATCGGAGAAAGAATCTTATCCAGCACGGCTCCCTTCAACGGGTCAATAATGCTTCCGATGGGTTCTCCTTTTCTCAGCTTCTCCCAATGTCTTACATGTGGAATGAAGACTCCCGCTGTACTGGCGTTTAAAAAGCATACGTCCTCCGCCTCTTCGGAAATGATAGGAACGCGGGGTTTTTTCGTTTCTCCCTGCCAGATTCCCAGCTCCCGCATCAGATTCATGATGCCATCGGTAAGCTGCTTACAATAACTCTGGGTAATGCGCATCCCCACTCCCATTTCCACTACTAAGGTTGGGACGTCCCTGCTATTTAAACTGTAGGCAAAAGTAGATTCTAATACCGTGCTTGCCCCATGCACCCAGATAAAGTCTACATTCGTCATTTTCGCCAAAGGTATCAGTTTTTCCTTATGCAGCTCGTTAATCCGAATCTGGGGAATTTCTGTCAGATAAATATTGCTGGCATGAATGTCAATACATATATCAGAGCCTTCTATATCTTCTATAATCTTCGCTGCCAGGTATTCCGTCATATCGCCTTCTTCATTTCCGGGAAAAAGACGGTTCATATCCAAATCAAACGCCGGAATCCCACGGGTAATGGAATCGATTCCCAAAGGATTCATCGCGGGATAGATATCCACGATACCGGTCAGCTTTTCTTTTTGCGCTTCAATCCTGCGAATCAGTTCAAAACACACATACTGCCCTTCCAGTTCGTCTCCGTGGATTCCGGTGACGATACTGATTCTTTTCTCTTTGCCAGTCATTCCGCCATCGGGTATCAGGCGGTTCTTTTTTATCTGCAATGTCTCGTCCACGGGAAGCCCCACGGAAGCAATCGTCTGAATCATAATAATACCTAAGCCTTTCTGTCAACTACTTTTTCAATCTAACCTTTTTCTGACACCTTCACCGTAACCGTCATATTCTGTCTGCCACCGCCTTTCATAATGCCCCTGTTTATCATACAGTCTGCGGCGTCCCGCCCATTTCCGATTTTAATATGTTCCTCTTTCACGATGATATCATTCGTAGGGTCCAGTGCATACCATTTCCCATCCGCAAGGATTTCAACCCACGCATGGCTGTAGCCTTCTCCGACCATCATTCCCGTTATATAACGAGCTGGAATCCCTGCCAGGCGGCAGAGCGTGATTAGGATATGAGCATAGTCCTGACAGACCCCTTTGCCCAGATTCCAGGCCTCTTCCGCCGTGGTATCTACACCCGTAACACCTTTTACATAAGCAAAGTCACCATAAAACCGGTGCATCATAAAAACTGCCTTCTCATAATCAGACATTCCATCGGCAAAAGGAAAACTCTCATAATAAGCCTTTAACCCTTTTCCCGGTAAAGTCAATTTAGAAGGGTATTTATAAAGCGCAGTCTTTTCCCCACTTTCCGCTTCCTCGTATCCGCAAAGTCCCGTCTGCACCTCACCTGCGATATGGAATACAAACGAATCATGGTCTGCATTCACCCTTCCGGTAATCAACTGATTTCCAAAAGAATCCTTTCCCAGCGTATGATTATCTTCCGGCATAATTTCTATCTTCATCTGCCCCGGCTGCTGATTTTCATTTTCCATCGGAATACAGCGAATCGTATAGTGGCACTCTCCTACCGGTTCCGTATAGGAAATCTGCATAACATAATCGAATAATAGATTTTTCAAGCTGACCGCCCCTTATCAAACATTACAAACTGCTTCCACTTCGTCCACAATCTTATAATAATTGATTTCGGGAGCCTGCACAAGCTCCTTTAGCGATTCAGTCTTTTGCTTATCATATTTGATACCGCAGCGCTCGATCCGATGGGTCATGCGGTTAATTTCCCGCACCAATTCTTTTCTATCCATGCCAAGCCGGGCATAAAGGTCGATTCGTTCAATCCTTTTCCCGATTTTGATAAGATTTCTGACCTGCTCGCTTTCAATGATATCATCGGCGATTCCCCAGAAGGCAAGAATATTGTCAATGACCCTCTGCATCTCAATTAACGGCGAACGGCTGATTTTTGCTTTGTTCATATCATAGATTGCCAACTGGATATAGGAAAGCGTTTCTGAACCGATTTCCTCACGTAGTACGATTGCATTATCATAAGCTCTATCCAGATTGCTGAAAATAGAATCTGGATTTGTCTCATCAAAAGGATAACTTTCCTTAAATTTCTCTTTTGAGCCGTAAATATCGGGAATATCCACCATCCGGCAAAAATCTTCATAGTGGTACACCTTTTTATCAATCATATTATCAAAGCTGCTAGAATAAAGTCGCAGCGTGGTATATACCCGTTCTGAGTATCTGCCTAACCAAAATAATCTGTTTATCTGTTCTACTGAGATAACACCCATGTGTCTTTAAAACCTCCTCCCTGAGATGAATTGACGATAAAAGAATCCGGGTTTCTGGAAAAACGTGTCAGTCCGCTTTTCCAGACGAGCGGTTCTTCCGCCATCAGGACGAATGCCCGCAAATCCGCTTTCCGTGGGACGCATTCGCTCCCCTCTAAAATCTCGATATCCAGAAAGTCAATGACTTCCTGCGCAATAAATCTTCTAGGCTCCTTTTTCAATAACGCAATGAAATCCTCTTTCTGTGCCTCGCTCATGGAAGAGCCAAAAACTACACCATATCCGCCCGCTTCTGCCACATCTTTTAATACCAGCTTATCAAAGTTTTCCAGCACATATTTCATATCCTTTTCATAAAAAGGCAGATAAGTCGGCGCATTACTAAGAATCGGCTCTTCATCCAGATAATAGCGTATCATTGCAGGCACGAAATAATAAATTCCCTTATCGTCCGCAACGCCGTTTCCCGGCGCATTGATAAGCGCTACATTTCCTTTGCGGAATACATCATAAATATGCGGAATACCGATAACTGACTCTGGATTAAAATTCATCGGATCCAGATATTCATCAGAAATCCTGCGGTAAACCGCTCCGACCCGTTCCAGTTTTCCGCTGTAATTTACATAATAGAGTCTGTCGTCTTCAACCCGAAGTTCTGAGCCGTTTGCCAGATGCGCCCCCGTCTTTTCCGCCAGATAAGAATGCTCAAAATAAGCGGCATTGTAGCGTCCCGGCGTTAGGATTACCGTATGACCACCCGCTACATTGACATAATCCATCGTCTTACGCAATAGACTGGCATAATTCCGGTTATCCTCTAACTTAACGTGTTCAAAAGTGGCAGGACTGCTCCGCCTACACAATTCCCTTGCAATCATCGGATAGGAAGCGCCGGAAGGCACCCGCAGATTATCCTCCAATATGTACCAATTTTTATCTTTTCCCTGCACCAGATCGATTCCTGAAATATGGGAATAAATCCCCTTCGCAGGTAAAACACCCTCACACTCCGCCAGATAACCGCTGGACGCAAAGATAAATTCTTCCGGTATCACCTTATCTTTGATAATCTTCTTAACTCCGTAGATATCTTTCAAAAACAGGTTAAGCGCCATCACCCGCTGTTTTAAGCCTTTTTCCAGATAATCAAATTCCTGCTTCTCAATAATCCTTGGAATCGCATCGAAGGGAAAAAGCTGTTCCTTAAATTGATTATTTTTATAAATACCAAACTTCACGCCGTAGCGTGCCAGCAATTCATTCACTGTATCCTTGTGCTCCAGTAAATCCAAATCATACATGCGCAGACCTCCTCTTTCGACGTCAAAAAAGCGTCCCACTTCCGAAAAAAGTGAAACGCCTTTGTTTCTAAAATCATACTTTCTAATCAATACAAAAGGCACCTGTTTTGTTTTCAGGCGCCTTTGCTTTTATAAGTAAAAATATACTAATGTTGGGTGGATTTGTCAAGTATAAAATTCTTTTCATGCTTCTTCTAATTCAGATTCCTGCCCACCTGACAATAAATTAACACACTCCCCCGTATCCACAAATCCAATAATAACCCCTCTCCCTTCCAACGAAAGCGGCGGTCCCTGCATACGGATATTTCCGGTTTCTACTAGATTCTCTGTCTGGAAATTCTGCATCAGCCCATACAGATTCGGAATGGACGCATAATTATACACTCCTACGGAAAG
This sequence comes from Blautia sp., assembly GCA_023664455.1. GTDB lineage: Bacteria > Bacillota > Clostridia > Lachnospirales > Lachnospiraceae > UBA3282. Next base: position 56,186 of record JAMPFM010000010.1, on the reverse strand, counting down.
CGGGGGAACCTCCTGCCTATTGACATACGCAACTCCAAATTCATCATCCACGGCGCGGAAACAATAATCGATTTCCTGCTGCGCTAACGCTTCCTCTGGCAGTACATAGTCTATAATAATATCCGCATAATCATTTGACAGAATCTTTTCCTTACAAGTCATATCATCTTTGCTCTTTTCACTGCTTTGCTTATCCTATGATATGCGCCCCTGCCTGTTCGGTTTCCCCTATCTTTCCACGACGTTTAAATTATCAGGATTTTCCATGCTGTTGCTTCGGATATCAATCACCGGGCCGCCGTTTCCTTCTATATATTCCCTCGTAATAATGATTCTGCCGATATTATCATCCTTGGGAATCTCGTACATAATATCCAGCATAAACTCCTCGATAATCGCACGAAGCGCCCTTGCGCCGGTATCTTTTTTCATTGCTTTTTCTGCAATCGCTTCTAACGCGCCTTCATCGAAGTCCAGCTTTACTTCGTCTAATGCCAGTAGTTTCTGATACTGTTTTAAAATCGCATTCTTGGGCTCGGCAAGGATTTTGACTAACATTTCCTTGCTCAATCCTTCCAGTGTGAAAATAATGGGCAGACGTCCGATAAACTCAGGAATCATCCCGAATTTTTTGATATCTTCCACTTCCACTTTGCTTAAAATGTTCTTTTCTTTATCGTATTTGTCCCGCAGCTCGGCATTGTAGCCGATGGACGTTTTCTTATTCAGACGCTGTTTGATGATTTCTTCCAAATCCGGGAAGGCTCCGCCGCAGATAAAAAGGATATTCCGGGTGTTTACCGTTGCTAACGGCACCATAGCGTTCTTGGAATTGGCGCCGACCGGCACTTCCACTTCCGCGCCTTCTAATAATTTCAACATGCCCTGCTGCACGGATTCTCCACTGACGTCCCTGGAATTGGTATTTTTCTTTTTGGCAATCTTATCAATTTCATCGATGAAAATAATGCCCTGTTCCGCTCTTTCCACGTCGTTATCTGCTGCTGCAAGTAATTTGGAAACAACGCTCTCGATATCGTCGCCGATGTATCCTGCCTCTGTCAGGGAAGTGGCGTCTGCGATAGCAAGCGGCACATCTAAAAGGCGTGCCAGTGTTTTCACCAGATAGGTCTTGCCGCAGCCTGTCGGTCCAATCATCAGCATATTGGACTTTTCAATCTCTATCTCATCCATCGTACCGGTCGCAACTCTTTTATAATGGTTATAGACCGCTACGGACATCACTTTTTTTGCATGTTCCTGTCCGATAACATAATCGTCCAACTTCGCCTTAATCTTATGGGGCGGCATAATATTTCTGATATCAATCGCAGGCGTACCTTCCTGCGCCGCCTTTTTCTTCTTGATTTTCTGTTTATTCGGGATTCCACCGTCCCCCTGTAAATCTGCGAGATTGACAAAACTGATATTGGGAAAGCCTTTGCCGTTATTAAAATCCGCCATATTCCCATTCGGATTCCCCGGATAATTCAGCATCCCCTGATAGTCAAACTGGCTCACCATATCCATCGTCTTGTGCATACAATCATTGCAGACGCAGATATGGTTTGGCAGCTTGAACATTTTCCCCGTCTTGCTCTCCGGTCTTCTGCAAATGAAACAGACCGCTTCATATTCGTCTGAATTTCCATCATCCGGCGTCTGCCCATTAGGACTTAGGCTATTTTTCTGCCCACTCCCGCCATTCTGGCTGCCGCTATTTCCATCCTGCTGCTCATGGTCTGCGGACGCCCTTTCTGAATCTGCCATCGCTGGAATCTCTTTTCGTTCCTTTTTGGACAGCAATGCTTCCTTTTGCGCTCCTACGTCGTCTAATTCCCTAAAATCCCATTCCTTATTTTCTTTCTGCTCCTGGTCCATTCTTTCCTTATCGTCCATACCTGCCCCATACCTTTCCTATCTTTCCTCTGTTTCATCATAATATAAAATCCCACGCCCTGCAAGAAACACTTTAAGACTCCGCCCTAGAACGGAGTCTCAAAATGTAAATATCTATATGCACATGCTTTGGATTGTATGAATATCATGTGTTATTGTTCCACTCTGTTGCCCAGTGTAACGCTTACGGTCTTACTCTGATAGCCGTCGTTGCCGACCGTCATGATTTCCACTTCCACGGTATCGCCTTTTGCCGCATATTCCAATAATCTCTGCAATTCGTCCATAGAAGAGACGCTGTCGCCGTCAAAAGCTGTAATGATATCGCCTTTCTTCAAACCTGCCGCCGCGGCTGCTGTACCGTCGTATACCTGCGCGATATACACGCCTTTCGGCATTCCATAAGCAGAGGATACTTCCGCGGTAACGCTGATACCGGAAATGCCGAGGAAACCTCTCTCATCTTCTGCGACCTTATTCTTTGTTTCTTTTAGCATCAAATCCGCGATAATCGGGCTTGCTGCAGATATCGGAATCGCATATCCCATGCCTTCAATGACGCTGCCACCGATTTTATTGGAATTGATGCCAATAACCTTGCCTTCGATATTCAGCAGGGCGCCGCCGGAATTACCCGGATTAATCGCCGCATCCGTCTGGATAAACGTGCCTGTACTGCCGTCTTCTAACTCCATTTCCCTATCCAGTGCACTAATAACACCTGTTGTTACTGACTGCCCATAGCCAAGGGAATTGCCAATCGCAATCGCAGGTTCCCCGATTTTCAGGGTATCGGAATCGCCCAGTGTGGCGATAGAAATCTGATTTAACGTGGAAGAGGAAATATTTTCTAACGGTACTGCGATAACAGCAAGATCCATGTCTGCGTCCGTACCTTTGACAGAAGCTTCCGCCTCGCTGCCTTCCACAAACTGGACGCTCAACTTATCTGCATCTTCGATCACATGATAGTTGGTGACAATCAAAAGCTCTGTATCATTTTCACCCACGATAATACCGGAACCGCTCGCTTCCGCCTCATTGGTCATCGCCTGTCCGAAATAGGACAATGTCTGGGTATAGGTATTGCTGATGGATACTGCTGCCGGCATTACCTCAGAAACCACGTCCGATACGTCGGATACGACTGTAGAAACCGTTTTCGTCTTCTTTACGTCCGCTTCATCCGTCCCATGCGCCACGGAATCCGAGGAAGCTATCTTCGCCTTCCCGCTTCCAGCGTCAGTCCCTGCGACGTTGCCCGCATCTTCATGAACTGCCGTATTCACCGTTTCCGAATCCTTATCCAGCATTCCCGTCGCCGCTTCTACGGCATAGAGACCAATTCCCGCGCAAATACCAAAAAACAGTCCCAAAGAAACGCTCACTAGAACCTTCTTAAAATAACCGCCGCCAGTCTTTTCCTTTTTTCCGCTTTTATCCTTCTTTTTCTCTGCCTTCTCATATCCGGCGCTATAGCTATTCGGATAGGTGTTTCCGTATTGATAACTATTGTTATTTTGTCCGTAATTGGTATTCTGCCAGGTCGTGCCATAGCTGCTGCCATTCTGGCTGTAGTAGCTGTTAGAACGTACCGGCGTATTCTGCAAATCTCTGCCAGTATTCCCGTTTGTCCCTACACCAGCTGCAGCGGAAATTCTTTCTGCACCCGTATTCATACCTGTATTTGTCATGTCCGTACTAGAATTGATTCCTGTATTGACCGAATCTGTACTAGGATTGATTCCGGTATTGACAGTGCCTGTGCCTGTACTATTTACACTATGATAAGTATCCTGCGGCGTCTGCTGGCTAAATCGTCCTACCGCTCCTGACTCCGCTGAATATTCGCTGTTTTCCTGTTTCTGTCCATACACATTTGGATTTTGATTCTCATACATATTAAAGACTCCTTTCTTACCAGTTTCCTTCGCTGTGAATAAAGTTAGTATACTGATAAAATGTGTATAAACTGTGATAAAAATTTTTACTTTGTGTGTTTTTTTAATTCTCCTAAAAGTTCGATATAAGCAGTTCCTTAATTTTGCCTCTTGCCTCACTGTTACAATTAATCATGCGGGCAGCTTCCACTCGCTTAATCTTATATGCAGAATAGATATCATCAAAAAAATCATCTTTTGCGTTTGCATTTTTGGGATCGGAATTGCTGACTACAATTTTAGCCCCTTTTTTATCCATATTATCAACAAACTCTGCCAATTTCATTTGCTCTTCATCATTAAACAGACCTTCCGTATAGGCTGTAAAATTTGCCGTATCCGTAATGGGTCTGTAGGGTGGATCAAAATAAGCAAATGTATTTTCATCAATAAAGTCTGCAGCTTCTCTGTAATCTTTACAAACAATCGTAACTTTCTGTAATGCTTTTGATACTGTCCTAAGATTGTTTTCATCACAAATCATAGGATTTTTGTATGAGCCCATCGGAACATTAAACAATCCCACTCTATTCACGCGGTAAAGACCATTAAAGCAAGTCTTATTAAGAAAAATCATAAGCGCCGCTTTTTCAATATTGATAGTTTCATCATCATTGGCTTTTAAATCATTAAAACGCATTCGTTTCGCCATATAATATTTTTTTCGTTCTTCCTTTTCAAAAGGTATATATTCTTTCTGATACCTTGAAAGGAAATGAATCAGTTCCTCTACATTGTCACGAATAATGCAATATGTATTGATAAGCTCCGCATTTATATCACTGATATAAACCTCTTCCAAATCATATCTATCAAGAATATGAAATAAAACCGCACCACCACCCACAAATGGCTCTGCATACTTTGTAATCTTCTTATCTTCAAATGGATAATAACATGCAATTTCCTAGATAAGCTGCCCTTTACCACCTGCCCATTTTAAAAAAGGTTTCATAGACTCCCCGCTTTCCCACATTACTCCACCGTTACCGATTTCGCCAGATTCCTCGGTTTATCCACGTCGCAGCCTTTGCCTACCGCCACATAATAGCCGAAGAGCTGCAGCGGAATAATTGCCAGCGAATTGGCGAAATAGGGGTTCGTTTCCGGGATATAGATAACGTAGTCGGATACTTTCTCGATTTCCTTATTGGCCTCACAAGTGACTGCCAGCACGAATGCGCCCCTTGCTTTCACTTCCACCATATTGCTTATCGTCTTCGCATACAAATCCGGCTGGGTGGATACCGCCGCCACCAGGGTGCCGTCTTCAATCAGGGAAATCGTGCCGTGCTTTAATTCACCGGCAGCATAAGCCTCGGAATGAATGTAAGAGATTTCCTTCAACTTCAAAGAGCCTTCCAGCGATATCGCATAATCGATTCCGCGTCCGATGAAAAAGACGTCTTTCGCGCCGATATAGCGATTGGCAAATTTCTGGATTTTCAATTTGTTATTGAGTAATAGCTCTATCTGGTCTGGCAGACATTTCAAATCTTCCAGCAGGGAAGCAAACTGCTTTTCTTTTATTTTTCCCCGCACTTTCCCAAGCTTCATTGCCAGAAGGTATAAAGCAATCAACTGTGCGCTGTACGCCTTGGTGGTCGCCACCGCGATTTCCGGTCCCGCCCAGGTATACATGACATTATCCGCTTCCCTGGCGATGGAGCTGCCTACCACATTGACGATGCCCAGCACTTTGAAGCCTCTGTTTTTCGCTTCCCGGAGAGCCGCTAACGTATCGGCGGTTTCCCCGGACTGGCTGATGACAATCACCATAGCGCCCTCTTCCAGAATCGGGTCGCGATAGCGGAACTCGGAAGCTAAGTCCACTTCCACCGGAATCCTTGCAAGGCCTTCCAGCACATATTTACCGGTCATCCCCGCATGGTAGGCGGAACCGCAGGCTACGATATGAATTTTACTGACTGCCCTGAGCTCGTCATCCGTCATATTCAGCTCATCAATCACGATATCGCCTTTTTTGACCCGTGGAGTCAATGTATCGGAAACCGTTTTGGGCTGTTCGTACATTTCTTTCAGCATGAAGTGTTCATAGCCCGCTTTTTCTGCGGCGTTTTCATCCCAATCGATAACGCTTGGCTCTTTGGCAAGCTCTTCTTCATCCACCGTATAGAAATGCATGTGGTCGGGACGCAGCCTTACTACTTCCTGATTATCCACATAGTATACTTTCCTCGTATATTTCAAAATCGCCGGCACATCAGAAGCGATAAAACAGCCGTCCTGGTTCTGTCCTACAATCAAAGGACTGTCTTTTCTTGCTGCAAAAATCTGTCCTGGGCAGTCGGCGAAGACGATGCCCAGCGCATAAGAGCCTTCTACCCTGTGCAGCACTTTAGAAACCGCTTCCAGCGGATTGCCTTTATAATAATAGTCCAGCATATGCGCCAGCACTTCTGTATCCGTATCCGAGACAAACTGATAGCCCCTGTCCGTCATTTTCTTACGAAGCTGCATATAATTCTCGATAATGCCGTTATGCACGACCGCAATCGTTTCCGCCGTATTAAAATGGGGATGAGCGTTGGTATCGTTGGGCGCTCCGTGGGTGGCCCATCTCGTATGTCCGATACCGGAAAATCCGGGCATCGTTTCGCCATCGTGAGTCAGATTTTCCAGAATTTTCAACCGTCCCGCCGATTTCTGGATATGAATCTTTTCCCCGTCAAAGACTGCCATCCCCGCAGAGTCATATCCCCTGTATTCCAGTTTGGACAATCCTTCCAAAATAATTGGCGCCGCCTGTTTCGTTCCGATATATCCTACGATTCCACACATTTTTCTTATCCTTTTCCTTTCCTGGTTCTGCCCGGTTTGCAAGGTAACATGAAATTACAGCGCCTTCATGCTCTTTCTACGATTCATCTCTTCCTCCGACCTGCCGTATCCTTTCGTCGGGTCTATTTTACTGCCCGCCGTAATCAGATAATCGCGCTCCCAGTATTCCTTGTTGGAAGAGCATTTTACTACAAGTCTCTTAGGCAGTTTCTTATAATGTTTTCCTGCCAGATAGCCCATATATTTGAAACCGCTGTTTATAATCACGCCCGGAATCTGCCTTTTTTTCTTCTGCGCGCTCAAATGGGCAATCGTCATACGGACAAGCCTGATTCCCTCCGATTCGGAAGCTATCCCGGCAAAAATCTCTGGATGATCCGCCTGGGAAACGCCCAAATCAAAATTTCTGCAAAACTGCTCGCGGTTGCCGTAATTGTGGGCGTGGTACACTTTCGCGCCCGGCTGATAAGCGACTGCATAACCGGCATTCACCGCATTTGCCGCATAAATCATATCCTCATTAAATATAGTATGTTTGATGAATCCGCCCAATGAATCAAAAATATCCCGTTTATACGCGGCGCAGACATTGGAGCAGAAAAAGGTCTTAACCCCCATCTGCGGAATGTCCTGTCTGGTTTTTAACATTTTTGCATCAGGATAATTAAAATTTCTCGTAAACCGCTCGGCTTCCGTAACCGTATCGTCCGCCAGCTGTCTACCGTAGGAAACCGCCGCCTGTTCCGGTTTTAAGCCCTCTAGCAGCTCTTCTACCATATACTCATCCGCGGGCACGGCGTCCTGTGTCATCATGATAAAAACTTCCGCCTCCGAATAGCCGACGGCCTTGTTTCTAGTGCGTCCGTGGTCAAACTCACGTTTGGACAGATGCTTTACTAAAATGTTCTTATATTTTTCGGAAAAAGAAGTCCCATAAATCAGACGGTCAAAATATTTCTGCTCCGTATTCATGATAATAATCTTCTGGATCGGGACTGTCTGATGCTCCAGCTTCTCTATTAATTGTAAAAATTTCTTATCCGGCTTATAAGTCGGGATGATGACATCCACCTTTTTCACCCATTTATCCCCCTGAAAATAGCATGAAAGGACCAGAAAGACCGGTCCCCTTTGCTTTTCTTTCTATTTTTGTTTCTCTTTTTATTTCAAATAAGTATTTCTATCCGCTTCAATCTGTCTGCTGCACTCTTCTACCATCTCAGACGGCGTATAATTATAATCATCAAATAAGAACTGATGCAGCCACTTGACATTTTCACTCAAATCCGTCGGGATGACGCAGGAGCCTTTTGAGCCCATTGTCCCGGTCGTCCGGTTCTCTTCCCGTGGGAATCCTGCGGTTTCCGTAATGCTGTAGCTCGTGACGTCTTTTAACAATTCCAGAATTTCCGCCAAATCCAGCGACGTATAAACTTCACCAAATACATCGCTTGCCGCCTGTGATAACGCTGTGGGCGAAGCTTTTTTGGCCTGATCCGCGATTGCGCTAAGTACGGTTCTCTGACGCTCTGCACGCCTGAAATCATCGCCGCCGCCATAACGCACACGACAGTAACCGGTTGCCTGGAGTCCGTCTAAAAGCTGATTCCCCGCCGATGTTACCGGATTATAAGAACGTTTCAGATCTTCCGCCATACACAACTGATAGTTGTTAAGATGCAGAATTTCCCCTTCCGTCACATCAATATAGACGCCTCCCAACGCATCAATCGTATCGGATAATCCGGCAAAGCCCACTGTCACAAAATCCGTGATATTCATATCCAGATTTTTATTCAGCATATTGATTGCCATCTCCGGTCCGCCTTTGGCATAGGCTGCGTTACATTTATTGTAGGTATCGTTACTCAGGTTCAGATAAGTATCGCGGTATACGGACACTAACTTGCATTCCCCGGTGTCCTGATTGATGGAAGCAATCATGATACTATCGCTTCTCGTATTCTTCGACAATGCGCCGGTCGTAGAGTCCACACCGAAGAGCGCAATATTGCGATACCCTTTCATCGTCGTCTCTTCCGCCTCTTTAACGGTATCGTTGATGACGATTTTTTCCTCATTGACCTCTACATGCCCCGCTTTTTCCCCTTTCAGGACTGCCCATAAAACAACTACCATCAGCAGCAGCACAAAAATTTCTAAAATAAAGAGGATGATGCGCATTCTCTTCTTTTTCGCCTGCTGTTTCTTACTCATCTTCTTGCCGGAAGGCTTCTTTTTCCCCGTAGACTTACCGCCAGAAGATGTTCCCCCTGAAGATTTTCTGGCGGGTCTTCTTTCTTCTTCATCATATGCATCTCTATTATTCTTTGTCATATCCCGTACTCCCTTGATTTCTGTTTTGAACTCTGCCATAACTAAATAAGGCAATTACCCTTTAAAATTATACTACATCTTGTAATAATTGCAACCTTATTGCGGCATATTTCACAACTCTTTTTTCATTCTTTATCAAATTTTAAGATTTTGTGCGGAAAATGAAACAAGAAAATTGCTCTTTTCACCATCTTTAGTAGTATGACTTTAATAAGCGTTTTTATTTATAAAACCTTTAAATATCGTCAAAAACATAATCTTGATATCAAAGGACAGGGTCCAGTTTTCAATATAAAAAATATCATGCTCAATCCGGCGTTTAATCGAAGTATCGCCCCGGTATCCGTTAATCTGCGCCCAGCCGGTCAGACCTGGCCTTACCTGGTGTTTGACCATATATCTTGGGATTTCTTCCTTAAATTTCTCTACAAACTGCGGTCTTTCGGGTCTGGGACCAACCACGCTCATATCGCCTTTTAAAATATTAAAAAGCTGGGGAAGCTCGTCCATGCTTGTTTTGCGCAGCAGCTTGCCTACCCTGGTCACGCGGGGGTCGTCTTTTACGGTCCAGCCTTTTTTCTCCGTTCCCGGCTTCTGTACTTCCATCGTGCGGAATTTATACATTTCAAAAGGCTTGTTATGCAGACCGATACGCTCCTGTTTGAAAATGACGGGACCTTTGCTGCTGCATTTAATCGCAATGGCGGAAATAATCATAATCGGGGAAAAAACCACTAATCCCACCAGCGAGACGACGATATCCACGGCGCGTTTCGTCACCCAGTTCAGTGTATTGGTCAAAGGCACATAGCGGATATTGACGACGGCAAGCCCCATCAAATCCTCGGTATAGGGCCTGCTTGGGAACAGACTGTTATAATCGGGAATAAATTTCGTATGCACACCCGATTTTTCACACATATCGACAATATATTCCAGCCGGTCATAATCATTCAAAGACAGGGTAATCGCAATCTCATCCAGCTTATTTTCGGGCAGGATATAAAGCAGGTTGCCGATGGAACCCACGACTTTTACGCCTTTATATACCGTCCCCCTGGGCACGGAATCATCCAGAATGCCGCGTACCACATAGCCCCACTGGGGATTGGCATTGATTCTTGTAATATATTCCTCCGCCGCCCTCGAATAACCGACTAACAGGATATATTTCAGATTATAGCCTTTGCGCCGGAAATATTGGAGCAGGGTACGAATCAGCGAGCGGCTTATCGTCGTAAAAATAATATTGATGATGTAGAATAATCCCATCATGGTACGGGAAAAGTCGTTCTGTTTAATAATGTACCAGCCCGCCATCAGCAGGATGATGCCCACAGTATTTGCCTGGAAAATATTAAAAATCTCATATTTATGGACGGTTGCGCGTTTAGGCGTATAGAGGTTGAAATAATAGTATAGAATCACATAGCCTGGAACGATAAAATAGAGCAGCTCAAAATACGTCTGCATGGTCAGAACCCCCACATTGGGGGGAATATCGGTAAAAGGGCTGTCGAATTTCAAATACCACGCAAGCACATAAGAAATAGCCACGACAGCCGCGTCTATTAAAACATGCAATCTATTAAAATATTTCTGGTTATCTTTTATCATAGACTATGCCTCGCTATCCGGCGCTTCTATTCTGACCGGTTCACTGCCTGCTATTGTTTACGATTCTGCCCGATACCTTATTGATTGTAATAGTACAATAGGATGGAATTAATTGTCAAGACAAGTGTTATCTTTTGGCACAGCTCTTTTGGCACAGCTTGGTGTGGGAAAAAGGCTGCGCATTCTTCCGCATCGTCGAGCAATTTCCTATTATAGAAATAGTTATAGAAATAGCCGCAGGACGTTCGCCCAGAGCTGTAATTGTATCCGGCAATAATCTGCGAAATGCGCCCGGACATAGGGGACTTTATGCGCCCTGCCTTCCGGGGAAGCGCAGAGCCTGACGCCCTTGACGATACCCCGTAAATAGTCGCCGGCCAATCCCTTTTTCAGGAAAAACAGGGCTTTGATGACAATTCCTGCAAGCAATAACGGCGCATTTAAGAGTATCTGGCAAAGGGGCATATTTTTATAAACCAGATACAGACTATTCTGTGCGGAAAGCCGCACTTTAAACGGATTGTAACGCGAACCGGAAGAAGCGCTTCCGGCATGGTATACGCGGGCTCTTGGCACGAACACATTGCGAAAACCATAAATCTGCGCCCGGTATCCTAAGTCGATATCTTCCAGATAGGCGAAATGATTTTCATCTAACAGCCCGATTTGCGCCAAGATACCTGCCCGGTAAATAGCGGCGCCGCCGCAGGAAGCAAACACAAAACGGCTTTTTCGGTAAGCGGTTTCCGGCCTGCCTTTGCCGATGGCATATGCCCAGCCGAGGGCGCAATATAAATCCCCGGCGTCGTCGATTTTCTCTTTTTCCCACATGGAAAGCATCTTCGCAGAGCCGGAAAAAATACGCTCATCCCTTTCCATAACAGCTTCCAGTTCCCTGACAAAGCCCGGACAGACCACGGTATCATTGTTTAGAAAAATAACGTACTTGGTGGAAGACGCCCGGATCCCTGCATTCACCGCCTTGCAAAATCCCGTATTTTCCGAAAAACGAATCACCTCTACCTGCGGAAACTTCTCACACACCATCTCATAACTGCCATCCGTGGAGCCGTTGTCCACTACGATGATATGCGCCCGCTCTTTTTTGAGGGAATGCAGGCAGTTTTCTAAATAACACATGCCATTTAAAGTCGGTATGATGATTGTAGACTTCATTTGTTAAATCTCCATTTAATTATTTGACATTTTTACTGCTTTTACGGTAATTCCAGGATCCCAGACTATCAGATAACCTTCTTGTGCAACCGCCTTGCCAAGCGCCATACTCAACTTCCGATATCCCGCTTCATCGCAGGATATCCCGGATACATCGGCGATGCCAAGGGGCGTCGTCTCGCGGTATGTAACGCCTGTTATTTCTTTAAATAGCGGTTGTAATTCCTGCCGGAGTCTCAGACAGCGGATATCTACGGCTGCGCAATCTTGCACCAACGCCGCGCGATGGGTTCTGCCCCCGCTATATTCTTTATAAATCCCCTGATATAATTTCTCGCCCTTCTCATTATATATACCAGATGTTATTTTATTCTGTTTATCCAATACCCTGCCGCCAATCATTCCGACTTCCGGGCGTGCCGCAAATAAATCCGGCAGATATGCTATCTGATAAAATCCCCTGTGCAGGGAATGGGACACCTTTACATTCCAGCCCCTCTTCTTACAGAAATTTTCCAAAGCCGCCTTGCCCGCCTCGTAGGCGTAAGCCTTGCTCGCCGTGCTTGATGCCGTCGAAGCTTCATGTTTCCGCCAGTGATAGAGCACCTTAGGGACATGCAGTATTTTTTCCCTAAGTTCCCCTACGTTTCTCAGATTCCCCGAAGAAAGCAGGTAATTGACGGTTCGCAGCGCCAAATCATAATCCTGCGCCCCGTCATATGTCCGCCTAAGCTTTAGTTTCTTTAATAATCCGGCTTCCATCATCATAAAATGACAGATGTAATTATTTGATAACAGTAAATCCAGGTTAAAATCATACTTCCGGTTCGGTTCCAGATAGTGATAACTGCGGCGCTTTGAAACAAATTCGCCCTCAGCAGATTTTATTCCTGCGGATTCCGTTCCTGCGGATTTGCTGCTGACAGCTTCCGGCTCTGCTTCTATTTTATCCTCATCCGAGTAAATCAGCGCGGGGTGTTTTCCTTCCTGCTGCGCCTGGGCAATCGCCGCCGCCATCTCGTATAAAGCATCCGGCGCAAGCACATCATCATGATCCAATAGCCCGATGTATTCCCCGGTCGCCTCCGCCACTCCCACATTGGTATTTTCGGAAATTCCCCGATTTTCCACCAGACGAAGATAGCGGATACGTCTTTCCTGCTTATTTTCCTGATACCATGTCACGATATCTTCCACCTGGGTCCCGCTGCCCGCATCGGCGATAATCAGCTCCCATCTCTCATAACTCTGGGCTCTGATGGAATCGATTAACTCATATAAAAATTCTTTCCGGGTCTCGTAGGCAGGTACGACGATGCTGAAACGGTAAGGAAACTGTTTCCACCCCTCCCGCTGCGCCGCCAAGACTTCCTGCTCTGGCTCCTCGTAAAGATATTGTTCTCCTCTTTCTTCTTCTATGCGCTCTTTCGCCGCATAGTAAGCATGTTTTACTCCATTATTCTGTAGATACCTAATCGTTTTAGCGATATTTTCAGCTCTTAAAATGCGTTTTCCCATATTCCCCCGATAACATGGAATCGCCCCGAATACTCAGGACGATTCCGATACTTATTATAAATTTTACCATACAATAGAGACAGCCGCCCCGATATATAGGCGCTTATTCAATCACTGCCTTTAAATCCTGCGTAAGCTGTTTCAGCTTCGCATCTGCATCTTCCAGATTACTTCCTTTCACACCCATATAGAACTTAATCTTAGGTTCTGTTCCCGACGGACGGGCGCAGCACCAGGAATCGTTGGTCAAATCGAAATAGAGTACATTGGACTGTGGAAGTCCTGTCACTCCAGCCTCGCCGGTTTCCAGATTCTGCGTCTTGCCGGTATCGTAATCCCTAAATTCTTTCACCTGCAGCTCGCCAAAATTCTTCGGCGGATTGCTCCTGAGTTTATTCATTAACTCCTCAATCTGCTTCGCGCCGTCTATGCCCTTCATCGTAATGGAATACTGGCTTTCTTTATAATAGCCATATTTCTCATACAAAGCAATCATCTGATCCCATACGGTCTTACCATTCTTCTTACACCATGCCGCCATCTCGCAGAGGCACATAACTGCTACAATCGCGTCCTTGTCCCTTGCATGGGTTCCGGCAAGACAGCCGTAACTTTCTTCCAGACCGAATACATAGTTGTTAGAGCCGGACTGCTCAAACAGTTTAATCTGCTCCCCGATGTATTTGAAGCCGGTCAGCACTTCGATAAATTTTACATTATAATCTTCGGATATCGCTCTTGCCATATTCGTTGTAACAATCGTGGTAACAAGCGCTGGATTGACCGGCATCTTTCCGGTCGCCGTTCTCTCTCTCAGAATGTATTCCGCAATCAGCATTCCCGACATATTTCCGGTAAAAGGAACATATTCCCCGCTCTTCGTATCCAGCGCGTAAATGCCCAGCCTGTCGGCATCCGGATCGGTAGCCAGCACGATATCGGCATTTCTTTCCTTCGCCAGCGCCAATGCCAGCGTAAACGCCTTGGGATCTTCGGGATTCGGATATTCCAGTGTGGTGAAATCCGGGTCCGGCATTTCCTGCTCCGGCACTACATACACATTCTTAAATCCGATTTCATCCAGAATCCTTCTGACTGGCAGATTTCCAGTTCCGTTGAAAGGCGAGTAGACGATTTTAATATCCTCCGCCACTTCTTTGATAATTTCCGGGTGGATAATCTGTTTCTTCAGTTCTTCCATATACTTATCGTCGATTTCTTTCCCGATGACCTGATACAGACCCGCCTTGACGGCATCAGCCTTCTCCATCGTCAGAACGTCATGGTAATCCGTCACCTGATTGACTTCTGCGATAATGTCTTTATCTCTGGGAGCCGTAACCTGCGCGCCGTCTTCCCAATAACACTTATAGCCGTTATACTCCGGCGGATTATGGCTTGCCGTAATCACGATACCGGAAATACAGCCTAATGTCCGCAGTGCAAAAGATAATTCCGGCGTCGGTCTAAGAGAATCAAAGACATAAGCCTTGATACCGTTCGCCGCCAGACAAAGCGCCGCCTCGTCCGCAAATTCGGGAGACATCCTTCTGGAATCGTAGGCGATTGCCACACCTTTTTCTTCTCCGCCCTGTTTTTTGATGTAATTAGCGAGCCCCTGTGTCGCCTTACGGACAGTATAAATGTTCATCCGATTCGTACCTGCGCCGATGACGCCCCGAAGTCCGCCTGTCCCAAATGCAAGCTCCTTGTAAAAACGGTCTTCGATTTCTTTCTCATCCTGCCCGATTGCACGGAGTTCCTCTTTCGTGCCTTCATCAAAATAGGAATCCTCCAGCCAAAAGTCATACTGTTCTCTGTAGCCCATTCTTCTTCCCTCCATTTTTTTCTAACAACTTCTTTTATCTTACCACACTATGCGTTCATTTTCAAAGCAAAGTCACTTCTATCCAGGGAAAAATTTGGATTATAATAGGGATCGCCCTTATCCAGCACATTTCGCCATTTTTCCCGGAAGCGCTCCGACTCCTCATTATAGCGCTGCGCCTTCTTCCCTTCCAGATCCGAGCCTCTGGATATCGACTCAAAATGATACAGCTCTGCAAAAGGGGTAAAAACATTCAGATACCCGGCGTCCCTCAGCCGCAGACAGAAATCCACATCGTTTAAGGATACTGCAAATGTCTCATCCAGCCCCCCTAATTCTTCATAGAGCCTTTTTTTCACCATCAGACAGGCTCCCGTTACGGCACTCACATTCTGGGCATAGCAGAGTCTTCCCATGTATCCTAAATTGTTACTGCTGACACGGTAATGGGTGTGTCCCGCCGTCCTGTGCGCGCCCAGCCCGATGACGACGCCCGCGTGCTGGATGGTCCTGTCCCCATAATAAAGTTTCGCGCCCACCGCGCCCACATCTTCCCGCTGGGCATACATCAGAAGCTCTTCCATCCAGTTTAACGTAATCACTTCCGTATCGTTGTTTAACAGAATCACGTAATCGCCCGCCGCCTGGGAAACACCCAGATTATTGATGCGGGAATAATTGAAATCGCCCTCATAGGTGACGATGCGAATCAGCCCGTTTTTGCCTAGTTCCTCGTAATATCTGAAAATTTCCCCGGAAACGCTGTTGTTTTCCACGATAATAATTTCATAATTGTCATAACTGCTTTTTTCCAGAATGGACGTGACGCACCGCTTCAAATCCTCGTAATGGTCCTTATTCGGAATCACGATAGAAATCTTCGGATTGCCCTGCAGCTCATAGCGAATGCGGAAAATGGTTTCAAAGGCTTTCGTAGAAGAGATTTCAAAGTTCTCAAAGCCCTGACTTCTCAAATGGTCCGCCACAGCACCCTTAGCGGCGTCTATGGCATAGCTCTTGGCATTGATATCGGACGCCACGCTGCCCTTATGGGAACGCCAGTAGTATAACAGCTTCGGAACGTGTGCGACCTTTTTGGCTTTCGCGGTCAGCCGCAGTATCATATCGTGATCCTGGCTGCCGTCAAATTGGGAGCGAAACAACTGTGTCCCTTCCAGCAATTTTCTATCAAATATGCTAAAATGACAGATGTAATTATTCGCGCGCAGATTATCCACCGCAAAATCCGGCTTGAAGTGCAGCGTAATCATGGAATCCACGCTGCCGCCATGAAATGTCGTCTCGTCGCAATAGACATAGTCTGCGCCCTCATCGCAGATTGCCTTCATATATTCAAACAAAACCGCCGGATGTAAGATATCGTCATGGTCAAAAAGCCCGATATATTCCCCGGTCGCCATAGCAAGACACTGATTCGTATTTTCTGAAATGCCCCCGTTTTTCTCAAGTTTTCGGTATAAAATGCGACCTTTTTCTCCCACAAGCTCCCTAAGCGCCGGATGGGCTTCTAAGTATGCCACGTCCTTTTCCACATAAGCCCTGCACACCTGCTCCACATAAGTATGTTCCCCATCCGAGCCATCCGCCAGGCACAGTTCCCAATTTTCGTAAGTCTGCGCAAGCACGGAATCAATTGCCTGTATCAGAAAATTCTTAGGCGTATTGTATAGTGGCACCAGAATACTGATTTTTACCTTCTTTGGAAAAACGGTATTTCTCTGGCTTTCCCGCTCTTCCGGTGTAGGAAAACTTGCCGTTCCATGCTGTTTTTTCGCTTTTTTCTCGATTCTTTTCGCATCTAATTTCCTGGCGACGCCTTTGATGCTGCCATAATAACCGATGCGCTCTTTCGTCCGCTGCACCCAATGCACCGCGGCCCGAAGCGGCTTCGACAATTTCCAGAAAATGCTGCCCTTAATCCGGTCAAGCTTCCCCTCTAAGTCCGTCACCCGCCCCTGCGCGTCCGCCAGCTTCCCCGCCAGTACCCGGCTCTTCTGGCGTTCTCTTTCGTATGCGTCTTTATAATATTGCAGGGAATCCTGCTTATCCTGTTCCTCCACCCGTTGCTCACTCCTTCCTGTCAGAGCCTTTTCTATCCCTCTATCTTCATCCGCACATCCGACCAGCCCAAAAACTTCCGATAACTAACAGCATGTTCCGCCAGCATCCCGATTTTCCATACCCCGGAAGGCAGTTTTTCTTTCGGAAAACGCGCGACGAAACCAGACAACGATATATTGACTTCATTAGTCAATATATCTTCCACGTCCGTCCGCAGCCAGGGAAAAGGATACGTCGTATAAAACATACCATCCTCACTCTGCAAAAGAATACTTCTCTCATAGACGGCATTATCCATTCCTGGTAAGTAAGCCCAGCCCGTAATCGCCGCCAGTTCCGTGTCTTCTTCATGGATTTTATGCTGCACTCCGGCGCTGTCGATGGTTAGTTGCAGCACGCCTTGTACCGCGCCCGCAAGACTGCCCCTATCCCTCGGAACGATATCCAGCGTTTTATCCCTCCGGTTACAATCCGCTTTAAAATTACAGGTGTATTTTAATCCGTCGTCCAATAAATTTTTATGATAAAACCTGTCCGCCCCTTTCATCGCGGGGTGTTTGGCATACAATCTTTCCTTTTCTTGTAACAGTCTGCTCCACTTGCCTGTATCTTCCTCATCCAGTCCTCTGCTTAGAGATTCATGATGGTATAATACCGCGTCGTTACGCTGCACATTGTAATATCCCACCTCAATTAACTGAAAACAAAAGTCCACGTCGTTATAGGCAATCTTCATGCTCTCGTCCATACCGCCCACTTCCCGGTATTTATCCGCCTTGACAAGCAGACATGCCGCCGTAACGCCTATCATATCATAGGCAACCAGATTTCGTCCATAATAATAATTTCTATCATCCGCTAAAGACGCCAGTTTATGCGACGGTCCAATCTCTAAATTGGTAATCCCCGCATGTTGAATGATTTCCGTACCCGCATACCAGAGTTTAGCGCCCACCGCCCCCACATGGGGCTGCGCTGCCTGCCCAACCATAATCCGCAGCCAGTCTTTCTGGAAAATCTCAATATCATCATTCAAGAGCAGCAGATACTCTCCCTTCGCCCTGCTAGCGCCTAAGTTGCACATGGCGGAAAAATTAAATTCCATCGGCTCATAGAGATAACAAAACCCATATTCCTGCTGTAATAGCTCCATACGTTTTTTATTTTCTAAATTACTACCGTTATCTACTACAATCCACTCGTAATTACCATAGTCTGTTTTTTCCCGGAAAGAAGAAAGGCACTTTTCCAATATGTCGGGGTGGTCTTTGGAAGGGATGATGACAGAAACCAGACCTGCCTTTCCTACACTGACACTACTGTCACAATTATTATCAGCTGCGCCAAAGCCTCCATTTTCACCTTCTACCTCATAAATCACATGATAAATATCTGAGTCAGCGCCGATTTCTAAATGCGCCCGGATTCCCCGCCGCTCTAACGCCGCTTCCCGCACGGCGCAGAATGCACTGCCGCTGCCTGTAAAATCATATCCTTTATCAAGGGCTTGCGACAACTGCGCTTCTACGGCTGCCAGAATGTCGGTATCCGGCTGCCCTTCCCTCACAGCCGCCAGATTTCCGCTATCCGGCTGCCCTTCCTTCTCACCTGCCTCTGACGCGCGTGTATCCGGCTGTTCCAGAAGATTCTCAGGTTCATAACGATTATGAAATAACACTTCCTCAATATGTCCGACCCGGCGCTGCAGACGCGTCGCCAGTTCTTCCAGACGCAGACATAAATCATAGAAATCCTGATAAGTTCCTTTCTGATAACGCTCCTGCTCTATCAGTTCATTACATAACGATTGTTTCATAATAAGCATATGTCCGATGTAACAGAAGGACAATAACGTATCCGGCGACCAATCGGGTTTGTACCAAGGGCACATACGATTGGACAAATCCTGCCAGTAATAATCCTCGTCACCGTAGGCAAACAGGCAATTTTCGTTTTTATTAAACCATGATTTGACATTTTCCGCCATTTGGGTCTCGAAAACGCCATTTCCGCATAAAATCAAGGTTAATCCGGCGTCTGTCCAGTCTATTCTGTGCCAGCCGTTGATTTCTATTTCAGAACAACCGTTTTCTTTCAGAGAACCGCTGTTTTCTTTCAAAGAACCATTTGATGCATTACGCATGTTATTTTTATTTTCTTCCAAGGCGCATGCATTCGTCATCCTTTCTGTGGCAATCCATTGCAGATAAGGGTGTCTCTGGGCAAATACTTCCTTCTGATAGTCCCGGATAGCTTGCACCGCTTTTTTATCTGCTGCAGTATCGGGTGTTATCTTTTTCCTGCCAGTGAGCGCATAATAACACTTTCTCGCCGGGGCGGACAGTTTCCAGAAGACATTCCCCTGAATGCGCTCTAAGCGCAGCGCAAGGTCGGTTTCTTTCGCTTCCATGTCCGCAAGTTTCCCCGCCAGAACGATATTTTTCTTCTTTTCCTTTTCATAAGCAGCCCGATAATAGGACGCCCAGTCATATGCAGACGGTTTTTCTTTCATCATTCAAATAATCCTTTTCTATGCATATGTTTTCCTGTCTCTTCCGGTATGCCCGTCACCTGCATGGATACCGTAAGCAGATTTTCCTGCCGCTGTTCTAAGTCCGATAACTGCAAGGTGATATTAGGGTCGTTAGCGGCAAACACGTAGACATCTTTTCCGGTTTTAATACCATTTGTTATGATTCTTTTTCCCCGCAGGGCAAGCGGTGTATCGTTCCATTTAATTTCCCGCAGCCAGACGATACAGGGGTCGTCGCCGGGGTCAATCCGAAGCGCTTTTCGCCCTTTCCCGATGGTAAGCTGAAACTCCTGCATGTTCTCTAAAGTCGCGTCCTTCTCTATGAAAAAAGACTGTTCCTCCGTAAATCCATCGCCCGTATCTTCATAAATCTGTATCTGGTTTTTCTGTTGCTTTTGTATTACGCTCGTTATCAAATCTTCTATCGTATATACAGGCTGATTGATTGCCTCTCTGATTTCCGCCAATGCCATACGCTTTCCGGTAACATATTTCTGGAATTTCATTTCCTGTTCCCGGTAATGCTGCGCATCTTCTTGGGTTACGCCTAATTTATCCAAAATTAAATCCAAATTTAATTTATTCCGCTTTTCATCCTCCAAAAGGTAACAATATACGGCACGAAAAGCAATTTCCCTTGTTTCCACGACCTTTTCATACGCCCATTCATAGTCTGTCACATGCCATTTTCCGTCGTCGGATATGAGGATATTCGAGAAAACCAAGTCATAATCTGTCACCGGCATCTCGTCATGATACGCTATTTTTTCCAGATATTCGTCAAATAACGCATGAAATTTATCTATATCATTCCGCTCCAAACACGCATCTAAGAGCTCTTGTAAGGTCGTTCCCTCTATATATTCAAAAGCCGCGTATGCGCCATCCCCCTCTGGCAAACTACACCGGTTGATTTGCATCGCACCGCCCACAAACCGCTCTTTCAGTTTCTCATAATTCTGATAGAGCTGCCGGATATGACTGTGCGCTTCTTTTGATAACGCATGTTTTTCTATTTGCAGCGTTGTCTTTCCCTCCAACTCCCGCTTCGTCAGAAGGGTCTTGATTTTATAAGCGTCCGTCCTATCATTAGAATAACGGGCGTATTTCACCTCATGCTCCGTTCCCAATATCATCATATAAGAATTGGAAAATAATGGAAAGCAGCCTTCTTTGATAATCGTATCAAAAACGAGTTTTTCATTAAATAACAGTAGTCTTTCTCTATCAAAGTTCCGCAGATTGGACGATAACTCGCCGGGTCTGGGCAGCCGCTCGTCCGAATACAGCGTCGTCATAAATTTATAATCGGGATAGGGATAATACATGGAAATATCCGAAAAACCGCATTCTTTGGCTATCTTCATAAGCCCGTCCTTTGTAAAAGTCCTGACAACGCCGCCGTCTGGATAATCTTCCAGACCGCTGAAATAACTCCCTAAGTGGTCTTCTTTGCACCCCGCCCAATATTTCAAGCCAAATTTATTCTCAATGGCAATCGCGATATGCCCTTCTTTCTTCTTATGTTTTGCGATAATCCGCAGAAAATCCTCATAAGGATGGGGAGAGTCAATATACGCCTGTCCATATTCAAAAACGCCAATCAGACAGATATAATCATAATCGCAGGGCAAATCCGGCTCGATATCCTGAAAATTGCCAACATGAATCGTCACATTCCCGCAGCCCATATGCCGATAAGCATTAATCATGCTTCTTTTCTTCGACAAGTCGATACAGGTCACTTCCCCCGCCTTCCTTGCCAAAGCCCCCGTAATCGCCCCACAGCCAGAGCCGACTTCCAGCACTTTCATACTTTTATCGATGGGCAGCCATTCCACGATATTTTCCCGGAAAGAGGATAGATGATAAAGAACTTCCCAGCTCTTTCTTTCCTCTATGATACGTGGGTATTCCACTTCGGCGTAGTTTCTGGCAATCTCAAGCAGCTCGTCCTCCACGTCCCCGTCGCAATACTTATCCTCCCCAGGATAATGCTCCAAATCCAATTTGATTTTTCCAATTTCCTCTATCATCCTGCCATCCTTTATATAACACTCGTTTTTATTCCTTACTATAAAATCCCTACCGCACCTGAATCCTCGTATTCATATCATAAAACCCAACCGTATCCTTATCCGATATCACCGTCAGATTCATCACATCATACAACCGATGATACACCGTAAAATCATCGCCCTCATAGCCGGTCACACCAAGGGACAGCAGGTACTCGCCCCCTTGCAGGTTCATTTCCTGGGTAAAAGTGATTTCTTTGTGCTCGCCCGCTTTCACCGGCTCCAAAAACGCCTTTTCAAACATCGTATTCGTCCCTGTAATTTCCGTGCCTTTGCTGTTTTTAATCGTAAAGGCAAAAACAGGAGCGGCGATATCTTCCACGACATCTACCATCATATGAATATGAAATGTCGTGCCTTTTAATACGGCGGCGGTTTTCGTCCCTTTTTCATCCGTTATGAAATAATCGCTAATCACGGCTTTCTTGGAGCCGTATTCTAAGAGTTCAGGATTGACGTTTTTCCCTCCCGCTGCCAGAGCGCGCAACTGTTCATCTTCTAAAAGGCTTCCTTCGCTGCCATCTGGAATCGTATATTGCCCAACCAACACCTGTTTATAAGCGTCAATCATTTCTTTTGGGTTGCCTTCCCCTAACTTGACGCCCTGATTAAGCAGCACGACTCTGTCACAATATTTGCTGATACTGCTCAAATCATGGCTTACGAACACAATCGTTTTGCCCATCTGCTTAAATTCTTCAAATTTATGATAACATTTCGCCTGAAAGAAAACATCTCCGACGGAAAGCGCCTCATCCACAATCAGAATCTCCGGGTCAATATTAATCGCCACGGCGAAAGCAAGCCGTACAAACATACCGCTGGAATAGGTTTTTACAGGCTGGCTGATATATTCGCCGATATCGGCAAACTCTAAAATCGCGTCCATCCTGTCGTCGATTTCTTTCTTGGAAAAACCAATCATCGTACCGTTGAGATAGATATTTTCAATCCCGTTATATTCCATGTTGAAACCTGCGCCAAGCTCTAGCAGCGCAGAAATGCGCCCATTTACAGTCACGTTTCCTGCCGTCGGATTCAAAACACCTGTTATTATTTTGAGAATCGTAGATTTGCCCGAACCGTTTGTCCCAATGATACCGACTGTCTCACCCTGACGAATCGTCAAATTCACACCTTTTAAGGCATGATGCTCCGTGTGGCGTTTCCCCCTGCCGAATCCCAGCGTTTCTTTCAGTCTGTCAGAAGGCTTGTTATATAATTTATAAACTTTTTCCAGATTCTCTACCTGAATCGCAATCTTCTCATCCGCCATACTGCTCTCCCATTAAAGTACATCTGCAAAATGCACTCTCAGCTTTTTAAAAATCAGTGTCCCGATGCAAAAGAGGCTGATGGTAAAAATCCAGAAATAGGTGGAAGAATAAAAATGCTCCCAAAACCATACCTCTTCATAAATTGCGCTGCGATAGCCGTTTACGATATATACCATCGGATTCAGCTTGAAAAGCGCTTTCATGGAATCTGTCGTCAACATAGAAATATCCCACAGAATCGGCGTTGCCCACATGCCAATCTGTAGCGCAATATTGATAATCTGTTGTAAATCCCTGATAAAAACAACAAGTGCGCAGGTAAAATAACTCATTGCCAACACCAGTAAAAATAAACAGAAACTATAGTAGAAAATCTGTAACGTATAAATGCTCGGATAATACCCATACCCAATGGCTACCACCATCAGGATACAGACGAAAAACACATGGATAAAGGTCGCCGCAATGACCTTAATAATCGGCAAGATACTGATATTGAAGACAACTTTTTTCACCAGATAATTATATTCTAACAACGCCATAGTTCCCTGGGTAATTGCCTCGGTAAAATAGAACCAGGGCACAAGCCCCGCCGTCAGATATAGCACATAGGGCACCTCTATCCCGCTCGCCACAAGCTGGCTCCTCGTATCGAACACTCTGTCAAACACAATCCAATACATTACAACCGTGACCACCGGCTGCGCCATCGCCCATACCACACCCAGATAAGAACCTGCATACCGTTTTTTGAAATCATTTTTCGCAAGCTTCCAGATTAATTTCCGACTCTGAAACAGCTCGATGGGAATCGTCGTCAATCCGTCATAAAATAAAGCAAAAATCATGCAGGTAAAAGCAATCAGAAGGCTTCCGCTGAATTTCTTCATATTTTCCGTTGCCTGGTCCGCTAAGGGATTGTGATGCGTAATTAGTACAATCGCCAAAATCAGACCAAGCCCCCAGAATATCGCGATTGCTGCGGGCTTTGGAAAAGATTTCCGTTTTTTATTGTTATCTTCTTGTGTCACCGTATCCTTTGCGCTCATACTCTAAGAACTCTCCCGCTTCTATTTCCGGTATTTCTCAGTATATTCTGCAATGCCGCCCCATTCTTTATCTTTCTGGGACTGAATCAATTCCATCCCCTCTGTGATGGGCCATTCGATGCCAATCTCTGGGTCATTCCAGAGAATCCCCCCCTCGTCGTTGGGATGATAAAACTCTGTACATTTATAGGCAAACTCGGCGTAATCGGATAAAACAAGGAAACCATGCGCAAAATTCTTCGGCACGAAAAATTGCTTTTTATTTTCTGCGGAAAGCAGTACGCCATGCCATTTTCCATAGGTTGCAGAGCCCGGACGCAAATCCAGCGCCACATCATATACTTCCCCCTGCAACACCCTGACAAGTTTATCCTGAGGATACTGAATCTGGAAATGCATTCCACGTAAAACGCCCTTCACCGATGCGGACTGATTATCCTGTACAAATACTTTATCGATACCCACCGCTTTAAAATCCTCGTACTGATAGGTTTCCATGAAATAACCTCTTTCATCCTGAAAAACCTGTGGTGTGATAATCTTCAGCCCTTCTATTTCGCATGTTTCCACTGTTATTTTTCCCATTTTACCGCAATACTCCTTCCTATTCCGCCTCCACCGGCGTATTCCCCGTATCCCCATTGACAACCCCGGTATACCCACCTGATGCCGCCGAGTGGTCCACAGAAGTGTCAATATTTAGATAACATAAGTTCAAATCCACGTTTGTGGAAATTCCTTCTATTTTCCCTTTCGACGTGTACTGCCACATATCATAATATCCCTCGTATGTGGGAATGTCCGCATACTGCGCAAGCCATATGCGGTAATTGGACAAGGCACTCATCTCTACTTCGCTCACAAGCCAGTTGGCAGAGCCGTAGATACCTGCCTCATATCCTGCAGAAGCAATGGTTTCCAGAAACGCCTTGTGGTTCCTCGTCCGCTGCTCTTTCGCCAGTCCATCAGCCCGTCCGCTTCCGCCCGTACTCTCGCTGTCCAAAAATACCGGATAATCCACGTCATATTTCCGAATCAGGTTGATAACCATACTCGCTTCTTCTATCGCTTCCACTTCGTTGACTGCCTGCGTGAAAAAGTATACGCCGACAGGAATCCCTGCCTGAATTGCACCCTCAATATTTTCGATATAAGTGGGGTCGATAATCAGTGCGCCGCTGGACAATCCGCGATAACCGCAGCGGATAATGGCAAATTCCACGCCGTCAGCTTTTACAGCTTCCCAATCGATGGTTTTATTCCATTTGGAAACGTCGATTCCCCTTCTGGCATTCTCATGGGAGTTGTCAAAAGAGGTATTTTCCGTGCCGTCGGCTTCCTCGTCCGCTTCTTTGGACGTCGTATCTTCTTTGGACGCATCTACATCCTGCTCGGTCAGCATCAGATATTCCACATCATCCAAAACGCGGTATTCCATTTCCTGTTTTACTTTAATGGTCGTCACCGTATTGGGCACTTTATAGCCTTCTATTTCATTCAGATAAATGCTGTATTCGCCGGCACGGAGCTGGTCGATATAGATAATGCCGTCCTTATCCCTATCGGTAAACTCCCCGACGCCCTGAATCGTCACCGTAAAAGCCGCCCCTGTTTCCAGTTTCCCGCGGCTGTTGACTATCATAATACGCAAATCTTTCGCTACCGAACTCATGACAAGCGAAACCACTTTGCCGGAATAGGTTTCAATGCTCTTATAGCGGACTTCTGCATCAAAAAAAGTCTTATCCTGCATAAATGCAGAAAGATTATTTCCAAGCTGCCGCTCCCCGGTCATGGTTTCCACCGCTTCGGGCATTGTCCCATCAGTTTCGCCCGCCTCTTCCGGCGCACCTGTATCGATGCCTAATTTTTCCAATACCGCTTCCCTATTTGCCGCAAATATAACACCTGTTATTACAAGAAACATCAGCACAACGGCAACTAGAGTATTCCGTAATTTCTTAGAGTCCATTCGCAACCTCTACCAGATATTCTCCATAATGTGTTTTTAACAGCGGTTTAGCCAGCTCCAATAACTGCTCCCTGCTGATAAATCCTCTTCTATACGCAATTTCTTCGATGCAGGAAATATAAAGCCCCTGCCTTTTCTGGAACGCCGCCACGAAATCCGCCGCATCTAACAGGGAATCATGGCTTCCCGTATCCAGCCACGCAAACCCCCGTCCCAGCGTTTCCACCCGCAGGGTTCCTCTCCTCAGATATTCGTTATTGATGCTGGTAATCTCGATTTCCCCGCGTGCCGAAGGTTTGACAGCCGCGGCAATTTCCACCACATCATTATCATAAAAATAAAGCCCTGGAACCGCATAGTTACTCTTGGGATGCTCCGGTTTTTCCTCAATGGACAAAGCCACGCCGTTTTCATCAAATTCCACGACGCCGTACTCTCTTGGGTTTCTGACATAATAACCAAAAATGGTCGCGCCCTTTTCCCGTGACGCCACTTCCCTTAATACCCTGGAAAAACTCTGTCCATAGAAAATATTATCGCCCAGTACCAATGCCACGCTGTCTTTTCCGATAAACTCCGCGCCGATGATAAAGGCGTCCGCCAATCCTCTCGGCGTTTCCTGCACCGCATACTCGATGCGCAGTCCCAGCTGTTCGCCCGTTCCGAACAATTCCCGGAAAGAGGGCAAATCCCTCGGCGTCGAAATAATCAGGATTTCCCGGATACCAGCCAGCATCAGTGTCGATAGCGGATAATAAATCATCGGTTTATCGTACACCGGCATGATCTGTTTGGAAACCGCTTTCGTCAGCGGATACAGCCGTGTCCCGGATCCCCCTGCCAATATAATTCCTTTCATATTTATAACCATGCCCCTTTCTCAACGTGCGAATTTATGTGCCCAAGACATCTACGATGTCAGCACAAATTTGCGGTTGAAAGAATGTAATTCTTTCAACCTTTCCTCCAAATAAAATGCCTTACTTTCCCCGGTACATATCCTCATAATACTTCTGATAATCGCCGCTGGTTACATTCTTCATCCAGTCTTCATGTTCCAGATACCACTGAATCGTGCGCCGGATGCCTTCTTTGAACATCGTTTCCGGCTCCCATCCGATTTCCGCGCTGATTTTATCCGGCGCGATGGCATATCTTCTGTCATGCCCTTTCCTGTCTTCTACATAAGTAATCAAATCGTCGCTGACAAGCGCTTTGCGTGAATCATCGTCCGCCAACACTTCCCGCAGCGTATCTAAGATAATATGAATAATCTCAATATTCTGTTTTTCGTTATGGCCGCCTATATTGTAAGTCTCATACAATCTGCCCTTTTCCTGCACCATGTCGATGGCTTTGGCATGGTCTTCCACATACAGCCAGTCACGGACATTCTTACCGTCCCCATAGACCGGCAGCTTTTTCCCCTGCAGCGCATTGTTAATCATAAGCGGTATCAGCTTCTCCGGGAATTGATAGGGTCCATAGTTATTGGAGCAGTTCGTGATATTGGCGGGAAAGTGGTAAGTGTCGATATAAGCCTTTACAAGCATATCGGAGCCCGCTTTGCTCGCTGAATACGGACTGTGGGGCGCATAGGGCGTAGTTTCGTAGAAATACTCCCCATCTTTTTCTAAGGAACCATACACCTCATCCGTAGAAACATGCAGAAATTTCTTGTCTTCTTTGTATGCGCCGCCCGGCAGTTCCCATGCCGCCTGTGCGCAGCTTAGCATGACCGCCGTGCCAAGCACGTTAGTCTGCACAAATACTTCCGGGTTTTTAATGCTTCTGTCCACATGGCTTTCCGCTGCAAAATGCACTACCCTGTCGATTTCGTACTCTGTAAAAATCTGGCTGATAGCTTCCTTGTCGCAGATATTGGCCTTGATAAAAATATAATTCGGTCTGTTCTCTATGTCTGCCAGATTCTCTGGGTTGCCCGCATACGTCAGCGCATCTACATTGATGATTCTGATTTCGTCGCCATATTTCCCAAACATGTAATGAATATAATTGGAGCCGATAAACCCGGCGCCGCCTGTTACAAGATAAGTTCTCATTGCCGCCTCCCGTCCGTTTTGCGGACTAATAATTCATATAACTGATGTTCATATCCACATTTCCGCTTATGCCACCCACTTTTCCCTTGGAAGAATACTGCCACATATCATATCTGGTCGCAGTATAGCTCGGCGCTGCGGCATATTGTGCCAGCCATATTTTATAGCCGGTCAAACTGCCTGTATTGATGCGGGAAGTAAGCCATGTCTTGTTGGCGTAAATACCCGCTGCATAACCCGAATTTTGCACGGTTGCACAGAAAGCCTTGCAGACTGCCGTCCTTGTCGCCGTATCTATCTTGTCGCCCCGTCCGCCGCTGTCTTCCACATCCAGGAAAATAGGATAATTCAGTCCATATCCTTTTACGAGATTCAGCGCCATTGACGCTTCCTCGACAGCTTCCACGTCATTGACTGCCTGACTGAAGAAATAAACGCCAACCTTGAGCCCCGCTGCTTTCGCGCCGCTGATATTGCTTGCAAACTTAGGATCTTCAATCAGTGCCCCCGTAGAAGAACCCCGGTAGCCGCAGCGGATAATGACATAGGATATGCCGGAATTTTTTACCGCATTCCAGTCAATCGAGCCGTTCCACTTCGATACGTCGATGCCAAGGGAACCCGAACCGGAAGAAAGCCGTCCGTCGCTGCCAAAGGTATATCTGGCTCCCTGAATGACCTGCTCCCCGGTCACATAATTACCATTTTTATCGTAGAAATAAGTATATCCATCTATGGTCTGCCATCCAGTATAACGGTATTTCGCGTTCTTGCTTTTCAGATAAAACTTCTGGTTTTTGTAGTAATCCGCATAGGTTGCTTCCACAAATTTGCCGTCACTGTTTTTGACATATACCTGATTGCCGCTCTTATCCTTTAATTTTGTTTTATTATCGGAAGAAACATCTTTTTCTTTTGTGACAGTTACTTTCCATGTATTTTTGACATTCGCGCAGACGCCGGTGATGGTTGCCGCCCCTTCTGACACGCCTGTCATATTTCCGCTGCTGTCTATTTTCACAATTTTCTCATCGCTGCTCGACCAGGTAACGATGCCCCCCGCCGGATCCGTGGTTCCTTTGACGGAACCTGTTTTCCCAACCTGTATCGTAGCACTGCCCGTTATCGTCAGGGATTTGTAAGTCACTTCTTTATCCACGACGGTAACGGAACATTCTTTATAGTCGCCGCTGTTGCTCGTTCCACGGATAAGTACGGTTCCAACTGACAGGCCTGTCACAATTCCTTTTGCATCTACCACGGCTATATTGGTATCGCTGCTGGTCCAAGTAATAACGCCGCCTTCCGGCTCTGTCGTTCCCCTGACATTACAGCTCTTACCTACCTGTATCGTCCCGCCGCCTTCCATGCTTTTGATACGATATTCCTGGTCTGGATTCGTGGGCTTATTCGGGTCTGTTGGCTTGTCCGGATCTGTCGGCTGAACCGATGCACCGCCGGTCACATGAACGGAGCAGGTAATTTTCTTAGAAGCCGCAGATTCCGGATCCTCGCCTACCGTAATCGTCGCCGTAATCGTCGCGTTACCGCTTCCTACCGCCGTAACCACGCCGTCGCTGACACTTGCCACGGCAACGTTGCTGCTTTCCCAGCTAATCTGATAAGACGCCCCCGACGAAACGGATACCGAAAGGCTTACGCTCGTTCCCTTTGACATATCCAGCTCCACGGAAGACGGTTCTAAAACAGGATTCATCGCTGCCAGCCGCTTCTCATTGCGCTCTTTATCTGTCATCTGCTCCGCATCTTCAGAAGCCGTCTCGTTTTCCACAGTAGCGACAAGCTTCATAAACCCGCTCAGTTTCCCGATGGTAGAGGGGTCGGGAATATCCGCTTTATTCAATTCCTTATAATTCTCTTCGGATTCTATCTCTGTCTTGGTGGATTCCACCCATTCCACGGTATCTGCCAATACAGACTCTACTTCCAGCTGCTTCGCCGTATCTTCCGCTGCAGCATTGACTTCCGATTCCTTCTTAATCTCGTCAGCAACATCTACTTTCTTATAAGTAATCGTATCCGTAACCTTAACCGTACTTCCCTGGACCGGCAGCTTGTATTTCTGATATGCATCCCCTTGCAACGCAACTGCTTTCACTGTATAGGTGTCCGCATTAACGCCCGTCTGATAAATGATACCATCCTTATCCTCATCTATCAAATGGAAAGTCTTGTTTCCGCTTCCGGTAACTTCCACTTCAAAAGGCACACTGCCAATTAATTTCCCCGTCTTGACATTCACGAATTTGATTTTCATATCCGACTTGATAGAAGTAATGTTCATGCCAACCTCTATCGAATCGTCCTGCAGCTCTTCTTCCGTCTTATCTTCCGGTTCTTCCTGTTCGGCGTCCATCATATGGGACAATCTTGCCGCTTCCGCATTAGATACTGCCAAAAGCCCGCTCTCGCCGATTACCCCGATATCCTGAAGCTCCGTTCCCACTTCCGCAAAAGCTTCCATCTGCTTCGATTCCGACTTGGAACCAAAATAAAGGATTCCTGTTATTACCGCCGCCATCAAGATAAAACAGCCGAACAACGCCACTGCCTTATCAAGCGCATTCATATCCGCGATAAAGTTTCCTATGCGGGCAAAAATATTATCTTTGGCATATTTATCATATTCATATTCTTCTTCATCGTATTCGTCGTCTTCTTCGTACTCGTCGTCCTCGTACTCCTCATCATCCTCGTACTCGTCATCCTCGTACTCCTCATCATCCTCGTACTCGTCGTCTTCGTACTCCTCATCATCCTCGTACTCGTCGTCCTCGTACTCCTCATCATCCTCGTACTCGTCGTCTTCGTACTCCTCATCTTCTTCGTACTCGTCGTCTTCGTACTCCGCAATCATCTCATCGCTCAAATCCAGAAACTCCAGCGTATCATCCAGACGCTCCTGTCTTTCCTTGCTGTTTCCGTTGTGATTTATCTTATTTTTATTTGTTTTTTTCACAATCTACCGTAACCTTTCGTTGTATTTTATGTGATATGCGTAATATACAGTTTCTTCCATACATCCGGCAAGAATTACAACGTAATTCTTGCGGCGCAAACTTTTAAGTTTGCGCCTATTATAGCATACTATCTGCGAATCAGCAAGGATATCCGTACTACCAGCACGGAAATCCATTTTCAGTCAGCTCATTAATGTTGAATAGGCAGAGTAGATAGAAATCCCGCAAAGGCCCTTGAAAAACGCCGGCACTTAGTGAAAAAGGCGCAACGCGGCTTTTGAACTTAGTACCGCTGCGTTTTTCACGGAGCGAGAGCGCGCCTTCGCGGGATTTCTATCTGCCCTGCCGCCTCAATATCTACATGCTGACTGAAAATTGATTTCCGTGTACTGCCAGCTTCTGCAATTCCCATAATACGCGATATTTAACATCGGTTTTTTGCTATTTTCTGCCTTAATCCGCTTGACTTTGCCTTCCGAAACTGACACAATATAAGTGCAACATTACAATTTCAACACATTAGATTGAGAAAAGGGGAATTTTTCATGATGTATATGCATTATTGTAAGCGTTGCAATCGTATCCATATGCTGAACGGGCACAAACGGTCCTGTCCTGGCTGTAATGAAAGCATCACCGAACTGAAACTCCCATACATGGAATATGTATCCATGAACCGGGAACAGAGGGACATTCTCTTAAACCGCCTTTCGGATGATGCACAGCTACGGGAATTAAGCACCACCTATCGTATGTACAAATACAGCAAGTGGTACAAAGAGCTCCAGAATCAACTTCCTGGAAGCCCTATCATTACTTACACCTTAACAGGTGAAACCAAAATGGACCATGCGCTATCGGTCTAAGATACGCAATTGCAGCAAGAAAAAGCACTGCCGGCGGAATATGACGCAGACAGTGCTTTTTCTTACGAATTTCTTAAAATTTTTGTGAAGGAATAGATTTTTCCTTTTATTCATAGTAAAATATGGTAAGCAATAGGAAACCAAAAGGAGGATATCCATGAGTCAGAATATTACAGAAAATACATCCGCCGAAGAACAGAAGCCGCAGGAAAAACCCCGCTTCCACATCAATCCGCATATTATCATTCTGTCTGTAATCGCAATCGTTTTTATCGTGATTGCTTATAAACTTTATAAATGGGACAAGGGAGTCCCGTCCGACTATGACCCCGATTATCAGACTTCCGAGTTTGATATCGAGGTACTTGACACCATCATTCCGCTTGCGCCGGATAAGCTCGAAGGGCATGAGGACGACGGCGTCACCACCATCCTCTGTCTTGGGGACGACCCTTTTGCAAGAGGCAGGGACGAAGCTTCCGGTCTGGCAAACCAGATTGCCGCCAAATCCGGGGCAACTGTCTACAATGGCTCTTTTGAAGGCTCGACCATAAGCGCCGTCAACGCTTCCTATTATGAGACCTACTGGCGGGACGCTTTCTGTCTGCCTTATCTGGTCAACACACTCTGTACAGGGAATTTTACCGAGATTACGACGGCGGCGCAGTACAGCGAAAACGAAGATTATCTACAGACAGTGGAAATGCTTGAGAAACTGGATATGAATACAGTCGATATCCTCTGTATCATGTACGATGGCATTGACTATGTGGAAAAGCGCACCAGCGACGACCCCAATGACCCTTATTCCGTCATCGCCTATACCGGCGCCCTGCGCAGCGCGATTACCCAGATTCAGGAAACCTATCCGTTTATCCGGATCGTCATGATGTCCCATACGTTCTGCTGCAGCATCAACGACGAAGGCAATTACCAGAACGGTGACAGGGCGGATCTTGGAAACGGCACATTGAGTCATTATCTGCGCAAAGCATTAGACGTAACGGGGGACTGCGGTGTTTCCCTTATCGACAACTTCTATGGCTCTGTCAACGAAGATAATTATCTGGACTATATGGTAGACTATATCCACTTCAACGAAGCGGGTCAGGAACTGCTTGCAGAGCGTTTCGTCGAATGTATCCTGCCGGATAAATCAGAATAACATTCGTTATTTGTGATAACATCCGATATTTTATTATGGTAATGGTCAAAATAATCAGTATTCTACAGAAAACAACTCTTCAAAATCAAAAGCATCGATGATCAGGCGCATTTGTTCCAGCGCCTGTTTCATTTCTGCTTCCGAGGTAATCTCGCAGCTCCCATCCGCAAAACACTGCGTCATATAATAGTTGATATCTTTATGATAATGGCTGTAATCCGCATAGTTGTTTAGATCCGTCACTATCCACTCTTGATTTGGGAAGAAAAAGAGTCTCACATTGTCATAGGCAAGCAGCCTGTCTGCGATGTATTGATACTCCGTCATGGTAGCTTCCAAATGGTTTTCCTGTATCACATCGTTCCAATACAGAATACTATAAGGCGGGAAAAAAACGTAGAAAACCGTTTCCGCATTTTCTTCGATATAAGGGCAGATATTTACGGCAAGATTCTGTTCCAGATTCTCAAGATAAGCGTCAGCCGGTGTCTCTTCCTCCACTTTCTGGGGCCGCACATAATTGTGCATGACCCATTGTTTATTATAATATTCATCCGTCCACCAGCTCTCATAAACCGTGGCAAGATCCGTCTTTTCCGGGTCTGCAAGCGGTTTTAAAATATAATTTAAAAGCACATCTTTATTCAGCAGATACTGGATATCATTCACTCCATACCCGTCATAGAGATAGGCCGGAATCGGATACTTGGTTTCCTCTACGCCGCTTGTATAAGTCATGACGTCAATTCCAAGAAATACCGCTTCCACCCGGTTATCGCTCTCAAAAATAATTTTCATAATATTGGACTCATCTCTCGGATAAGCGCCGCTGTAGCTTAATTTCATGGTATGGTGTTTTAGCAGCTCTTCAAACCAGCGCGTATTGAAATTCACCGTCATGGAAGAACCGAGAATCACGCTGTCATATTCCATATTTTTCGCCATGCCCGGATTCTGACTGAGCTGATTGTCCACCAGATAAGGAAACTCTTCAAGCGGCGCATGATAGTGAAAAAAAGGATCCACATAGAAGACAATCCCTGCCACCAGCAAAAGTGACATCAGTGTCACTGCTATGCCAATCCCAAAATATTTTTTAAAAGAATCCATATCCCGAAGCCGCCCTCCTTTTAAAAATTAAAATACAAAAACGTGCTGACCTGCGAAAATGACAGAATACACCAGACAAAAACGACGCCAAATAAAACCGCAGAAAACGCCTTTCCTTTCACATGCTCCGCAATCTCTGCGGCATTACGCCCACACATCACAAGCAAAATACTGACAGCAAGCATGAAAATCATCAGAAAATATCCGCTATAGGGTGTCCCATCCAGATGCAGCGCCTTTATGACATACCAAAATTCATCCAGCCGGAAACATTCCGCCAAGGATAGCGATACTTTCTGTATATTCCCGCGAAGCGCCACAAGCAGCAGCCTGTTTGCCTGCATGATATTCTCTGCCCGGAAATATACCTCCGCCACACTCAGATAAAGAAACAAAGCAATTCTTGACACCCATGTTGACACAGGTGTCACTTTTATGGAAAAGTGTCCCTGCCACCATCTTGTCATCACATACAACACGCCATGCAGCATTCCCCACAAGAGGAAATTCCAGCCCGCTCCATGCCATAATCCGCTAAGCAGAAACACCAAAAGAAGATTGACATACATTCTGCCCTTTCCTTTACGGTTCCCCCCTAGAGGGATATAGACGTAGCGGGTAAAAAAGCGATTCAGCGTCATATGCCAGCGTTTCCAGAAATCCACGATATTGACCGCCTGGTACGGTGAATTGAAATTCATGGGGATTTCCATGCCAAGCATACTGCCGACGCCCCTTGCCATGTCGCAATAACCGCTGAAATCAAAATATAACTGCAACGAATACGACAGGATGACAATTAGCGCGTCCGCCCGCCCCAGCAGCTCGATATGAAGATAGCCGTAATCCACGCCGGCACCCAGCGTATCCGCCAGAATGACCTTTTTAAACAGCCCTAAGACAAATAAAATCCATCCTCTCGCAAACCGCTCCCACTGGAATTTCCTTTCCGTCATCGTCTCAAACTGTCCAAACATTTCCGCCTGACTTACAATCGGTCCGGCAATCAATTGTGGAAAAAAAGAAACAAACAGCGCATAGGGAATCAACCCGCAGTTTCTGATTTCTCCCCGGTAAGTGTCCACCAGAAAACCAATCTGCTGAAACGTAAAAAAACTGATTCCCAAAGGCAGCAACACATGCCGCAACGCATAAGAACTGCCTGTCGCCGCATTCAGACTTGTGATAAAAAAGTCATAATATTTAAAATAGAAAAGCACGGATAAATTCGCTGCCACAGCGCCAAAAAGAATCCCTGTCGCTGCAGCCTTAGACAACTTTCGTGACAACAGCTTATGAAACAGATAATTCCCGGCAATGCTGACAACCATAATCAGAAGATATTCCACCCGGAAATAACCGTAAAACCAGAAAGACATCGCTATCAGAAAAAGCTGCGCCGCCTGCTTCTGTTTCCAGTGCACCAGACCATAATATCCTATCAGACATATGGGGAAAAATAGAAATACAAAAATATAGGAATTAAATAACATGCGTTTCTCCCTTACTTGCCAATTTCTGCATCTTGGTAAATGAGATAGGTATCCGTCTGCGCATACAAATCAAAGCCGTAATCCGTCAGTGGTTCCTGAACCTGTCTATCTTTTTTCAGGATGACATAATTGCAGCCATACTTCCTCGTCAGCTCCACGAAAGATTCCGTCTCTATCTCTTCGGTCTGCTCCATCGCTTCATACATATCGTTATAATAATCCCATCTTGCAATCAACATTTCCCTGCCATAAGGCATGTTGATTCTTGTGGAATACTGCCGGATATAATAGATGAGATCCGCTGGCACCAGCGCCGTCACACGCCCCTCTTCCGGGTCAATTAACTTCGCCACTTCCACCGCTTCTCCCGGCAAATGGTACGGATTTTCCGCTTTCGTAATA
The DNA here is from genome assembly GCA_023664455.1 of Blautia sp. Lineage (GTDB taxonomy): Bacteria > Bacillota > Clostridia > Lachnospirales > Lachnospiraceae > UBA3282. Next base: position 19,998 of record JAMPFM010000010.1, on the reverse strand, counting down.
TGCTCACTCTGATACACCAGTCTGCCACATACCACAATCATGAAACACATCAGCACAAGCCCGATTCTTCTGCCCCATTTGTGATCTCCGCAAAGCTTCAAAGCCCCATAGGCGCTGATGATGCTCATCGGCACCAGCCAGAGCAGACGGTAATATGTTTCCACATCATTTAAAAGCCGCACAAACCCTTTCCGAAACAGGGGGCAAAAGAAACAGAAAAGCAGAAACGTCGGCAGATAAACAAACAGCGCGCGGCAAAGTTTGTCCTTTTCCTTCATCCACAGATAGAATAGGAAAAATAAAAAAATGCCGAACAGATATTTATTTTCATGATATCCTACATAATTTTGGAAAATCACCAGACTTTCCAGAAAAATACCCCACATAACGCCGTCCGCCTTTCTTTGGATTTCCCGTAACTGTTCAGACCTGCTGAATCATTATGATTTTTCAATGTAATAACGCCAGATAAAGCAACACATACACTGCATTCGGTATACAGGACAATCCCAGTTTCAACAATATTTTCCAGTCACGCTCCGCCACCGCCAGACAAAGCGCCGCTGCCGCCAGAAGAATCGTTATCAGAAAAACCGCTAGGGAACTGCTCGCCCCCGCCGTAAGATTCAGGCAGACTAGCAGCGCCCATAATCCCGCACTTTTTTCCCTTTTATCCTGTTTCCTGCCATAAATCCATAAGAGCAGCAAAACCGTCATCGGCGCCACAAAATTCCCCATGACAGATTTGCCCTGCCATGTCCTTGTTAAGAAAAAGGTCTCATTCGTATAAATCGACACATTTCCAAACATCTGAAACATCGCCATCAGAATGAGGAAAAAGGGAACCTTCTGCCGCCCGGAAGGAAAAAGCGCTTTGCCAATTTCATAAAAAATAAGGTAAGTAAGCGGTATCAGCACAAGCGGCATGACCACATGGGATACAATTGTCGCATGCAGGTCTGCCTGTACTGCCACAAATGCAATCCACATCGGAAAAACCGCCATCGCATGCCGCACGTCCAGACTCGAAGAAATGCCTGTATACGGAAGATTCCGGTACATGGCGCCGCTCTGCTGCGCCATCAGGGAATGCACTACATAAAAAGCGTCGTCCCCGTCAAAAGAAGAACGGGTAAACGCCATATAAAGCTGAAATCCCAGCAAAAGAAAGAACAACAGCCACGCTATTTTCGTCTCGATATCCAGCCCGCGCCAGTCGATGTCCGAAAGCCGGAACCAGACAGCCTTCTTTTGTGCCCCTTCCACGCTTTCCGTCCTTTTCTGCGCCAGATACCACAATAGGATTCCCAGCGCGGCAAGCAAAATCGCCAGCACAGTAAAGATGCGCAGGACAACCAGGAAGTTATCGTACTGAATCCATAACACCGCCGGAACCGTGACAACTTCAAAAACCGCCCACATGACAAGATATCCGGCAAGCAAAATGACGCCCGGATTTTTTTTCGGGGCCACGGTAAAAGAAAGCGGAATGATGCCGATGCAAAATGGAATGGCTGCGAGCCAGAATAAGAGGGATATTATTGAAACTATCAATTTGAATACTGCCTTTCTTGTAGTTTGTAGTTTGTGGTTTATAGTTCATAGTTTGTAATTCATGGTTTATGGTTCGTTTCTAAATTCACATGGCTCTAGTTTACCGCAAATCCCGCAAGATGTCCACTCCAATCCAGCTGGATATCACGCAAAATTATAATTGACATAATCCCACAATTTTTATACTATGATAGTAACGATATGAATTAAGTAAAAACTGATTCCACGGTTCTATAACACATGTTATTTGTTTCTATTTACGTCATATCAGATCTTATTTTTTACACTATTAACATTTCCAACATGACAAGGAGGATATTACTTATGAGCTTTATGAAAAAGAGCGCCGGCAGAATGTTATCCACATTTCTTGCCGCAGCAGTAATGGTCACCTCCGTGCCACAGTCTGTCCTGACTGTGAATGCCGCAGAAACTGCGGGGTCAGAAATTACCCCCCCAATCTGTAATTGCCACGGAGTCTGACACGCCGGATATGGAGCTTCCGGCAAAAACCGGTTCCCCCGAAGAGAACGGCAGGGACGGTTCCCCGGACACAGGAATCCCCGCAGAAAATCCGTCTGCGGATACGATCCCGGATACAGATACTCCGGCAGATACACTCCCAGACACAAATACCCCGGCGGATGCGGCTACTGACACGGATAACCCGGCAGATACGGCTACGGATATTCCAACAGAGCTTACCCCGGATACGGACACCCCGGCGGACGACACTCCGACAACGTTTGTCGTCACTTTTGATGTTAACGGACATCTAAATGCTCACGGCGACAATGGTGAGCCTATTGAGTCTATCATGCTGAACAAAAATGTTGCGGCGGGCAGCAAACTTGCGGAAAGCGAAACGCCGAAACTTATTGATGACGGATTTGTCCTGGACGGCTGGTACAAAGACCAATTATGCACCGATCCGTGGGATTATGAAAACGATACAGTGACATCGGATATAACGCTGTATGCGAAATGGACAGCAGTTTATACCGTTACTTTCAATTTAAGCGGACTTATAGACGCAGAAGTCACCGATAACAAACCACTCTTTAAAAATGATATCCGGGAAGGCAGCAAGCTTATCGAAAGCGAAATGCCGATACCAGTCCATAAGGAATTTTTCTTTGAAGGCTGGTTCAAAGATGAATGGTGGACCAAACCGTGGGATTTTGAAAACGATACGGTAACAGAAAATCTGACCCTGTATGCGGCATGGTCCCTGAATTGTACCGTAACCTTTGATTTACTCGGACATGGCGTCAAAGAAGATGCCAACGGCAACAAAATTGAAAAAATCGAAAAGAAAAATATCCACTCCGGCTATCTGCTCGAACAAACCGACGATTTAAAACCCACCGAGGATGGATGGAATTTTGAAGGCTGGTACAAAGACCGCGAGTGCACACAGATATGGGATTTCAAGGAAGACTATGTAACAGAAGATATGACACTGTATGCGAAGTGGGTGGAAGTCCTAGCGGGAATGCATGTCGTTACCTTTGATTTATCGGGACTCGGCTTAAACTTCTTCCAATATATCCAGACTGACGGTAAAATCGAACAGCCGGACCCCCCTGCTGTCTTCGGCTACTCTTTCGTGAATTGGTACAAAGACGCTGCATTTACCACACCCTGGAATTTTGATACAGATACGGTCACTGCAAATGTCACTTTATACGCGAAATGGGAAGAACGCTTCTATGACGTGACCTTTCAGTCAGCGCATGGCAGCGGTTTCCCCAGAACAAAACAAATCAGGGAAGGCGGCTATATTGAGAAAAGCGCTGACCTCAATTTAGAGCCTGTAGAAGCCGGATTCAGCTTTGAAGGCTGGTACAAGGACGAAGCATTCACGCAGATATGGGATTTTGAACAGGATACGGTTTTAGGACCAACCACCTTATACGCTAAGTGGCTAGCGCTTTACACCGTCACCTTCAACCTGTCCGGAAAAGGCGCTGACGTAGTCGTGGCAAATGTCAAGGAAGGCAGCCTTCTTGCCCAAAGCGAAGCGCCCAATCCCACGGTGGATGGCTTCCATTTAGACGGCTGGTACAAAGACGCCGAATGTACGCAGCTATGGGATTTTTATACGGATACCGTCCAAAGTAACATCACGCTGTATGCAAAGTGGATAGACTTAGACGGTGTGTTCGTCGTTACTTTTGATTTAAGAGAGCATGGCATGAATTTCTACGACTATGTCGAGGCGGGCAGTTTACTGGAAAGACCACAAGACCCGACAGACGACGGCTACTTTTTCTTAGACTGGTACGCCAATGAAGATGATACGGAAAAATGGGAGTTTGAAAAAGATACGGTAACGGAAAATATGACGTTATACGCCAAATGGAAAGAAATCCCCACGCTTCGTATCGACCCGGTAGAATCTCTGACCTACACTGGAAAAGCGCTCAAACCGGCAGTGTCCGTCTATATCGGCACTGAAGAATCACAGACGTTATTAAAAGCAAACAAGGATTATAAAATCACTTATAAAAACAACAAGGACAGTAACGCCGCCGTTATGGCAAAAGAACAGCAGGAAGGCGGCAGCTGGCAGGAAGAAGATACGATAGAAGGCGGCAGCAGCGTCACCGGCGAAAAAGTCCCCGGCGGTTTCAACCCATTACTGCCCTATGTCCTCATCGAAGGCAAAGGCAATTATGAGGGAAAACTTTATGTGAATTTCGTCATCAGCCAGGTTGTCATCGGGAAGCTTGTCACCAGTGAAGGCGGTACGGAAAGCTATCAGGAAGCCGCCGGCATTACCTTGAAATACAATGACCAGATTGCCACCGGCAGCTACAAAAGCGACCAGAAAACCATAACTTCCCTCAAATATAAGACTGCTTTAAAAGAAGGCGTCGATTATACGGCAAGCATCGAAGGTGCAACAGATACCAATGGTTCCATCATATTAAAAAGCGACCCTATCTTTGATACAGAGGGCAGCGGCGGCGATCTCACGCTGACCATTAACGGCATCGGCAACTATACAGGCACGATTATAAAGACCATCCGGGTTGACGCGAAAAACTCCCTGATGAAAAATGTCAAAATATCCCTGGGCAGCAAGTGTAAATCCAAAGTCTTTGACAAAGAAGCCGGCGCTGTCACACTGACACCTGCATGGCAGGAAACCGTTTCTGAAGAAAAAACAAACAGCGACGGTGAGATTATCTATGATAAAAATGACAACCCTGTCATGGTCAAGAAGACCTACTATTATCAATATATCGAGGACGACTGGAGAACCGCTTCCTACTTCGACGACTACGACGAAAATGACAACCTCATCAAAGGAAAACTCGACAAAAACAACGCCTATACCGTAAAACAGGGGAACAAATGGCTGAAATACGGAGAAGACTTTACAGTCTCTTATCTGAATAATACCGGCACGGGTACCGCTACCATGATTCTGACAGGCATAGGTGAATACTCCGGCACGAAAAGCGTTACCTTCAAGATTACCGGCAAAGCGTTCAACGCCAGTACCGTAATCATTGCTACCGATGAGGACGGAAACGGCTGGGTTTCCAAAATGACCTATGACGGAACCGAAAAGACCCAGTCCGTAACGCTGGAAACGAAAAAACGCACTAAAGTTTATGACTGTGGTTATGAAAAGGGCGATGTGGAAGAGGATGCTTATGAGGATAATAATGGCAACTGGCACAATCGTAGACATCACACCAAAGACTGCGAGTTTCATGAGGAAATCGACCATGTCTTTGATCCGGATGAGTATACCGTCACTTACACAAACAACGTAAAATGCGGAACCGCTACCGCCATTTTCACCGCGAAGCCTAACTCCGGTTATCAGGGCAGCTTTAAGAAAACCTTTAAAATCGTGGGCATCGATATGGCAAGATATGTGACTTTTGAAGGCGGCGGAGAAACGCTGACCCCGAAGATAGATGAAAAAGAAGTTTCCACCGGCAAGAAAGATGAATATGGGGAAACCATCATGAAAATTGTAGAAGTCGTGGAAACCACCAGGCAGATGGAAACAACCCAGCCTTATGCAAAAGCGGGCGTAACCCTTGACTTCCGGCTGTATGGGAACGAGGATTCTGAAAATCCCCTGATACTCAATAGGGATTATACGGTAAAATACTCCAATAACAAAAAAATTACACCCTATAAAAACTTTAGGACAAAAGAAGAGGATGACTGGGACGATAATGGAAAAGTAACAGAATGGCATTGGGAAGATAACTGGCAGCCGGATCCTGCCAAAATGGGAACCCTGACCATCACCGGCAAAGGCAACTATTCGGGAAAAATGATCATCAAGTACCAGATTACCCAGGGCACGCTTGATACCAATAACGCACAGATAGAGGTAGCACGCTCGGAATACAACCCGAAAACAAGTTCTTACAAACCTAAAGTTACCGTAAAAACTGATCGGGATGGAACGCTCTCTTCCAGCGAATACAGCGTCAGCTACTCCAATAATACCAAACAGGCTGTCCAAGACTGGCTGGATCCCGACAAGGATGCTCCTGCGCCCACTGTCACCGTTACGTTTAAGAAATCTTCCAATTACGAAAACCTGAGCGGCGACGATTATGAACCAATCACAAGGGACGTACCGATGGAATTTTACGATAAAAAGCTGACGGCAAATAATCTCTATATTATCATTGATAATGATAATCCAAGAGACCTCATCTATACCGGCAGCCAGGTAACGAATGTCAGTGTGCGGGTTTACTACGGCGACCAGAAACAGGTTAAGCAGGCAAAGAAAGACAAAGTAACCAATCACCGGCTCCTCACCGCCCCTGTAAGCGAAAACAGCGCCGGATATGGACTCACGCTCCTGCACAAAGCCACGGACAAAACCACGGGGGATTATCAGATAACCTATGGCGCAAATAATACCGTCGGCAAGAACAAGGGAAGCATCACAATTACCGGTCTGGGCGGTTACGGTAGCAGCGTCACACAGAAATTCACGATTTACAAGAGTCCTGTTTCCTATCAGGTAACGCCGCTTGCAGAGCCGGAAGAATAAAGAAATAAGGAAAGATATCATAATCCCCGTTTGTCCGCAAAAGGCAGACGGGGATTAAAACTGCGCTGTACAACAGCCGCCAAACATGATAAGATAATGAATATACCAAAAGATATCGCACACAAGAATCGAGGTTTCTATGAAAAAAATATTGATTATCGGCGCAGGTCCCGCCGGTCTGACCGCTGCCTACGAACTACTGAAACAAAGCAAAGAATACGAAGTTGTTGTTTTTGAAGAAAGCGAAGCTATGGGCGGCATTTCCAAAACGGTAAACTATAAGGGCAACCGCATGGATATGGGCGGACACCGCTTTTTTTCCAAAGTGCCCAAGGTCAACGAATGGTGGAACAATATGCTGCCATTACAAGGCGCTCCCACTTATGACGACATCGTTTTAGGGCGCGAAATGACGCTGACGCCCGGCGGTCCCGACCCGGAAGAAGTAGACAGGGTTATGCTCCGCAGACACCGGGTATCCCGTATCTATTTCAACAAAAAGTTTTTCGACTACCCGATTTCCTTTAAGTTTGAAACTTTTAAAAACATGGGATTAATCGCTACGCTGGAAGCCGGATTCAGCTATCTTGCATCACTCTTGCACAAGCGCAAGGAAAATTCCTTAGAGGACTTCTACATCAACCGCTTCGGCAAGAAACTATACTCCATGTTCTTTGAATACTACACGGAAAACCTCTGGGGCAGACACCCCCGTGAAATTGCTCCCGACTGGGGCACACAGCGCGTAAAAGGGCTTTCCATTCTGACGATTATCAAAGACATATTCGGGAAAATGCTGCCCGGCAAAGAAAACCGGGAAGTAGAAACCTCTCTGATTGAAGAATTTAGCTACCCTAAGCTGGGACCGGGGCAGTTATGGGAAGTGACCGCAGAAGAAATCAGGAAACTCGGCGGCGCCATCCTCACCAACAGCAAAGTTACCGGCTTTCATAAAAATGCGGACAACCAAATTACGTCCCTGACCTATGAAAAAGACGGGGAACAAATCACAATGGAAGGCGATATTTTCATCTCTTCCATGCCCATCAAGGACCTGGTTGCCGGTATGAACGACGTGCCGAAGCGTCCTGCACAAATCGCCGCGGGACTTCCTTACCGCGACTATATGACCGTAGGCGTCCTGCTTCCGAAGCTGAATCTGAAAAATAAAACAAAATTTAAGACCATCGGCAACATCGTGCCCGACTGCTGGGTTTACGTCCAGGACCGCTCCGTACAGCTGGGACGTTTCCAGATTTATAATAACTGGTCTCCTTACATGATTAAAGATTTGACGCACACCGTCTGGATTGGTCTGGAATATTTCGTCAATGAAGGGGATAAATACTGGAACATGTCCGATAAAAAATTTACCGCTTTCGCCGTCAGGGAAATGGTAAAATTGGGCTTAATCGACAGTCCAAAAGACGTGTTAGACTCCCATGTAGAACGGGTAAAAAAAGCATACCCCGCTTATTTTGACACATACAAAGATATCGACGTCTTAGTGGATTACTTAAAAACCATCGACAATCTCTATTGTGTCGGACGCAACGGACAACACCGTTATAACAACATCGACCACTCCATGATGACTTCTTTTGAAACCGTCAAAAATATCCTTGGCGGTATCAAGAATAAAGATAATATCTGGAATGTCAACACGGAAAAGGGGTATCATGAGGATAATAAGTAAAAAGCAGATACTCTTATAAGAAAAGCATAAAAAGCGCAGTTAAAGCAACCTGCGCTTTTTATATGCCCTTATCTAACCCCTTCCTCCAACGCCTCCTCTATCACTTCCTCAATCAATTCCATCCCTTCCGGCTTAAAATGCACACCATCCGTAATATACTGATGCATATTCCCAATCGTAATGCCGCACTCCTCCAAGTCGATGACAGTACAGTCTTTTGCCTCCGCAATGATTTTAATCTGTCTGTTATAATCTTCCGCCGTCATGCCCAGTCTATTCTCAAAAACTACAAAAGGCTGGTTATCTCCCCAGGTTCCTATCTGGGGCAATGTACAGCAGAAAATCTGGGAACCCGGATACTGCGCCTGCAGCTTATCCAGCATCAGGCAATAGGCGTCGCTGAAATTCTCGATAACACCCTCTTCCACAATATCCGTTCCGTCATTTTCCCCCATTGGCACGCTCGTGAGCAAATCATTGGTTCCCATATAGACGATGATGATATCCGGCCAGACCCCGCCGCCGCACAAATCGCTGATGCGGTAATCGCTGCATCCGTACTTAGGGTCGTCCGTACTCAGGGAATCCCCCACACAGGTGCTTGCAGCGCTGGAACCGTTTACACATAGCTCCAGACCCGTATGTTTCAACAGGATATCCCACCAGGTCTGGCTAACATCCGTCAATTCCCCATTTCTCGGAAAATAATCCACATATCCGCCCGGAATCCAGCCTTCATAAGTAGAAAGGCTGTCTCCTAAGATTGAGAGGGTCTTCCCTGCCATTTTGTCTGTTATTTCCTCCCGCTGCGTCTGATTCGTCTGCGATGCATTTTTCCCATCGGTATCTGAAACTCCGTCAGTATTCTCTTTCTGACTGCCATCCGAAGCGCCATCGGCATTTCCTTCCCCGCTGCTTTCTGAACCGCCGTCAGCGCTTCCCGGTGCAGATAACTCTTGCGCCTGCGCTCCATCCTCTGTCTTCGTCTGCTCCGTATCGCTTTCCGCCGTTTCTTGCTGTACGCCGCACGCCGATACCGCAAAACATAAAAGAATCCCCAGCAAGGCGCCGCAACATTTACAGCATTTTTTTCTGATTGTATTTTTCCTCACGGTGATAACCTCTGTCCCTTCCGCAACCGTCTATTTTTTCTTCTTGAATACGGACTGTCTTGCTCCATGCATCTTCTCGTGGTGCTTGAGCACATCGTCTACTGCGTCCATCCGCAGTCCGGCGTCTATGAAGTCGCAGTTTTTACAGAACGGATAATTCTGTCTGCCATCTTTTACCGCATCCCGCAGCTCCTGATATTTCTGACTGTTCCAGCCTTCTTTCAAGGGGACTTCGTGCAGATTGGCAAGGTCGGTCACTTCAAAATTGTCGCAGCAGCAGATACCAAGCTTCCCATTCGGCATAATCCACATATCCGTATAAGGCATCAGACAGGTTTCTTTGATGATTTTCCCTTTCGACTGCTTATTCGGCGCGCTTCCCGCCCGGTTGGTCAATACTTCTTTCAGATACCGTATCTGTATCAGGATATCCACATCTTTGAACTCTTCCGGGTGTTTCATGACGTATTTATAAATTTTCTGGATATTCTCATGCAGTTTCATATCCAAACAGTAGTTATTGATAATCAGCTGGTCGATATATGGCACGATTGCCTTGACTTTGGGGATATCCAGCAGCAATCCGTTCGTAGACATGAAGATAAAAGCGTCCGGCAGCTGCTCCCTGGCATACTTATGAAATTCCACAATCCGTTTATCCAGCCACGGTTCGTTATTGCCATACAGCGTGAGGTGCCCTTTATATCCCCAATCCCGTAACTGGTCGATGATGGAATAATAAATCTCATCCGGCATTTTCATATAAGGCCGTTTTTCCGCATGGATATTGGCGGTACAAAACTCGCAGGTACTATTGCAACGGTTTACCGTCTCTAAATTGACGATAAGAGGATGGGGCGCTTCTTTCTGGCTGTAAAAATAATCGATATACTGTTTCTGCTGTTTTCTCCTCGTCAGAAACTGTAATTTCAAATAGCTCTCGGTTGACAGTCTAGGCAGATATTTTCTGGCGTTCCAGCCAAGCGCGCCCCCGAAATTGTGTACTCTGATTGGCATAATATTCTCCTTTATCCGAACTCTTTTTCTTGTTTGATGCAAGTGCTGTTTGATATTGCTTTTTCTTGCGAAATCATATCTGCTTCTTTAATTTACTTTCATCATGCTGCATCATAACCATTTGGGTCATGATGCAGTCATGAACTTGGCTGCAGGATACTCAACAAATCAGTTTCGTATTCTATCCAACAGCATTTGATAATGTTTCCGGCTAATATGCCTCCCTGCATTTTGTAGTCCGTCAACACACGCCCTTATTTCATCCGCTGTCAACTCTTTTTCTTCATAAGCAGCCATAAGTATGCCTATTGTCCCCATAACTTTAAATCCCATCTGAAAAGATACCGTTCTCCCTTTTGCTTCATCCATCAGCAAAACATCTGCATTCAATTCATCAAACACAGCCTTGGGTATCAGAACCTGCCCAAACAACTTTTCAAGCAGATCCAGACGTTCTATTTTGAGAAGCGATATCAACGGTGTTGTATCAGATACTACAATCATTCTGCAGCCCTCTTTTTCTTTAGTTCTCTGAACGTTTCCAATTCTGCATCAAGCTCATTCATTGTCATATCCAAATACGAATATCCCAATTTGTCATAAATATCAATCAGTTCAGATTTTCTGATTCCCAAAATTTCAGCCGCACCACCATGTGATATCGTCTGATTTAATATATATGGATACAGCAAAAGTGCATTCCTTGTAAGTTCTATTTCCGCATTCTCTGTATTCAAATACTTTGACATCCCTATCGGCACTTGTATCGTGATAGATTCGGTCATTACCATAATATTACACACTCCTCTCGCAACCATCCATCTGAATCACTGTTATTTCCATAACCAGCATTAGCATATATGATATAAGAATCATCATTAAAATACATCAACTATATTGTACTCTAAAAAAAGTGTTTTCTCAATCAAATATTTACTTCTTTGCTTTTTCCATCACTCTTACTCAATTTATCCCTACTAAGTTCAACTTCGATAAACATAAATGGTATAACTTCCATCCTCAGAAGTATACTGATTTAATAGCAAAAGCCCCGCTTCCTCTGCATTTTCAAGCTCCAGTCTGGAAAAAATATACTTTCCTCCAAGCGCCCGGAAGCTGTCTGCGTCGATATAGATATTATAATCCGTGACTGGAAGCGTCTTGACGGCGCCCACGATGCTTAAATCGGTTCCGGAATACAGATATGCCCGCGCGCCCCAGTCATCATAATAGATTCTGGTCTCTTCTACCCGCTCCAGCGCCGGTGCGATAATCTTGCGAAACTCCTCTTTATACTGCTGCGTATAGAAGCCAAGATAACCATCTAAAGTCGCGATATCGTTATATTCCAGAATAGCGGGGTGCATTCCGTAGGCAGCGGACCATTCGCCGCCGTATCCGATATCCTCTTTGATTTCCTCAAATAACTCCGTGGCATAAAACTGTTCATAGTCCAGCTCGTCCACTTCCGTCCCATGAAAAAATTCATATGCCCGATAATAGCATGTGTAATAAATATCATTATATCTTGTCGGCGTTAAAATAACAACCAGAACCGCTGCACAAATCACTAAATTTGCAAGCCATGTCCGCCAGATGCCCGCCTCATAGAGCCTTTTTAGAATCAGAAACAAGGCGCTGTACCATAGAAACGGGTTAAAGAAAACCGTCCGGTTAAACTGAAACCCTTTTAACGGCGGAAGCAGCGTTTCCACCAAGGAACGGACAGGTCCGCAGTCGTAAAGACCATATACCACACTGTTGAACACCAGAAACAGCATACAAAAGTTAAATGCATCGTGCCAGATTTTATGCGTCTGCTTTTTCCATATATAACATGCGTTATTAAATATAAAATAGAGCATACAGACAGGCAGCACTACTTTCGTATGTACGCCGTCTGCATGAAAAATACCCTCTTTCCACACAGTACCTATCTCACGAATGATTTCCGGCAGGGATAAACTGGCATTGACCATCGTAGAGCGTATCGTCTCTTCACTGCCAAAGAGCATCTGCCCAAACAGACGGTATTCGCAGACTACATAGCCAAGCACCAGCACAAATAACGCCAGCACAAGCCGCCACGCCGGTTTCTTATCTTTGATAGAAAGCCATAGGATTGCAATCACCAGATACCCCAGAATAAAAATACCCATATAAGAAAAATAAGATACCAACGGATACAGAAACAACGCCGCATACAGCCCTTTCGAGGGTTTGCGGTAGATTCTGATCAGCAGATACGCCGCAAGCGGCATGGACGCAAACGCAAAGCCATATGCGGGGAAAACGTTCAGGATACCGTAAACAAAGCCCGTCATATAGACAATGGGACGAAGCTCTGAGTATTTTTCCGGATACAGCTCTTTGATGAGAAGCCGGAAGGAAAAAATGGCAATGGCAATTTTAAGCAGCAGTCCCAGCACATATGCCGTAAACGTAGGAAAAATCATGTATAACGCGCTGTAAAGTGACAGCTCTGTCGGTAAATTATCCCTGCTGATTCCGCCAAGAAAAGGCACGTCCACACCATGTTTCCAGAAGGAACCCGTATTTTTTAGCATCTGGTACTGCGCCAGAAACAAGTCCATGTTATCATGCACCGCAATATAACTTCTTTCCCCATAATAAAGAAAAACACCGGCTTCCAGCAGCACAAAACCCGCTATCGGAAACAAAAACCAATATCTGGTCAGCCATAGAAACCATTTCTGCTGTGTCAGTTTTGCTAATTTCGCCATCTTAATAATGTTTCCTTCCTGCATGTCTGTGCCGTTTTCCCTGCGTCTGCCTACCTAGTTTTCTTTATTTTTCCGGGTCTTGCGGAATACGAAAAGTTTCTGCCCGAAGAAATTCAGGAAAACAAACAATACCATACCGAGTATCATTGCAATATTCTCTACGACCGCGACGGAATAAGCGCTTAAAACATGCCGTACAAGCGGCTTCGCCACGCCATAAGCAATCAGGTAACAGAAGATGATATTGATTGCAAACCGCCACGGCAGCCCTTTATCTTTTTCATTCTCTTCCACTTTAAACGTTACTTTGGAATTGGCATGGTAGGAAAAAACGCTGCCAATAAAATAAGAAATGCCACTGGAAAGCCAGTAATTCCAATGAATCAGATTATACAGTACCTCCATAATGACCAGCCCCATCAGCGTATTGCATACGCCCACGATGCCAAAATGTATCACTTCCATAATAAAGTCTTTGTTTTGCTCATAAAGCGCTTTTATCTTGTTCAACCCAGACCTCCGTATCAAATCAAAAAAATGCCAACAAAACGTAACATGCAAACGAAAATAGTATTCAAGCAAAAAGAATCCGCGAATGACAAAATACCTGAGTTCGGATATTGCCATGAAAGACCATTTCCTGTACAATATTTGTGCAGACGCAGTCATCGTTCTGACACCAATTTTCAGTCTATACTCTAATATACACAATCTAAGTGAATTTATCAAGAAGAGAGGTAAGATATGCTAACATTAAAAGTTCACCACATCGGGTATCTCGTAAAAAAAATGAACATTGCCATCCATTCTTTTCAAACCCTAGGGTATCAGATTACACAGGAACCCATCTACGATACTATCCGCCAGGTCGATATCTGTTTTTTAGAAAAAGACGGCTGCTGCGTAGAGCTGGTCTGTCCTGTTTCTGACACATCTGTCGTTTCTGGTCTGATGAAAAGATTTAAAAACAGTCCCTACCATATCTGCTACGAAGCCGCCGACTTTGAAAAAGATCTTGCAGAGCTTACCGCAAACGGTTTTTTTGCCATCGATACGCCGACTCCCGCTCCCGCCCTGCAAAACCGCGAGGTCGTCTTCCTGTCCAATGCAGCCATCGGGATGATAGAACTTCTCAGATAATTTCCAACATCCTGCGATTTTACGCCTACTCAGTGGGGTAGAAGTCCGCGAGAATCTTTTGAATAATAGGTTCCGCATAGGCTCTTCTGCCCTCGGCTGACAGGTGAATGCCATCCTCCAGATATTCATCCGCCGTATAGGCATTGATGCCGCTATTCTCTAAAGCGTCATAGAGAAGCACATTTTGCTGCTTATGCTGCTCATACACATAGTCGCACAATCCGCCATAAGACACAAGCGGACCATAATTAGTGTTCATGGAATAACTGTCGCCTACAAAAACTTCCGCATCGAAAAACTGGCAATAGTGCGGCTTGCATACAATAATTTTCGCATCGGGGAAACTTCCATGCAACATGTTAACCGCCAGCTCCAGGGCGCCCACATAAGTATGCGCATCATCCGCTACCAGCGTCACGCCGTCCGATAAGTACCGGTTGTTCGGCAGCTGGGAAAAAAAGTCATTGATACCATACTCAATAATGAAATAATCCGTCTTGGAAAAATCGCATTCCTCTAAAATTTCACCGGCGCGATATCCTTCCAGACAACTTCCGTCAATATTTCCAATAACCGCATTGACCACACCTAGCAAAGAGCGGGAATCCCATCGATTGAAATCATATCGTTCATCCGGCAGAAGCGCCGCTGTCGTTCCGCCCATTGCCATATTATAAACCTGCGCATTGCATCCGACGCCAATTAAGTCTGCAACGCCTCCGTCTCCCCTGGCATTGTCCAGAATACTGTCGCCCATAAAAACAATCTGCATATCATATTTCCGCGTATCCTCTTCCGGCTCCTTGGCAGTTTCCGGGGTTTCTTCCTGTATGCCGGCTACATCTTCTGAAGGTTCGTTTCCACTCACCGTCAAATAATCCGGTTCCTCCTGTATTTGATTGCCCAGTTCACTTTTGTCCGGCTCTTCGATGAAAATTTCTTCCGGGGTATCTGACGTCGCAGCATTTTCCTGCTCTGTAAGCTGCTCAAGCTGCTTGCGCGCGGCCTGCAGCTGTACCCTTCCATAGATAATTTCTATCAGCGCAAGAATACAAAAAACAATCATAATTGCAAACAATATGATTTTTCCGTTAAATCCCTTCCCTGCATTGTTTTTATTTTCCATTCTATATCATACTCCCTTCTATAGCCGCAATTACCTATCTGCGTCTATCATATCACAAATTCTGCCCCAAAAAACAAATATCCCTAATTATTAAACAAACCTTTCGTTTTTCTTAATATTTCCATGCTGCCCGAAAGCGGCTAATCCGTAACGCCTCTTAGACATCTTGACCCTATTATTATTATATAATCAAAAATCCCTAAATATACCAAAAGCGCAGACCCTGCAGTCCACGCTTCCCCATTCTGAACTTATATTTTTTCCCTATCCTCATTTGTACGCCGCACAACCAATGCGTAGCGATATTCAAAATCACGTCTGTTTTTCAACGCAAGGTTGGATAATATGAGTCCTGCAAAAAAAGATTGTACTGCGGCAAGCCCTGTAAAGCCGCAGACAAATAATGTAGGAAACCGTAACACCAGCCCGGTCTCGATATAGGAAACCAGAATCGGGATAAACATGACGACTGCAATAATCGCCAGAATCGCCGCGCACATGCCAAAAAACACAAAAGGCTTATAATCCCTGTAAAGCTTCACGATGGTATGCAATACTTTGAATCCATCCGAAAATGTATTCAGCTTAGACTCGCTGCCTTCCGGGCGGTCCCTGTAATCCACGATAACGTTTTCAATCTGTAAATTATTATAAACCGCATGAATCGTCATTTCCGTCTCAATCTCAAATCCTGTGGAAAGCACCGGAAAGGTTTTGACAAACCCATAACTGAATGCACGATATCCCGTCATGATATCCTTGATATTGCAATGAAAAAGCCGATTGATGCTGCCCCGGACAATCGTATTCCCGAAATTGTGGAAAGGGCGCTTATTTTCCGTAAAATAAGTGGAAGAAAGCCTATCTCCTATGACCATGTCCGCATTGTGCTCCAGAACCATGTCCGCCATAGCCCTTGCCTTATCCATCGGATAGGTGTCGTCGCCGTCCACCATGATATAGCATTCCGCCTCGATTTCGCGGAACATGCGGCGGATGACATTTCCCTTTCCCTGCATATATTCATGCCGTATCTGTGCGCCCGCTTCCCTGGCAAGCTCTATCGAGCGGTCGCTTGAGTTATTATCATATACATAGACAACTGCTTCCGGCAGCGCCTCCCTGGCGTCTCTTACCACCTTGGCAATCGTTTTCTCTTCATTATAACAAGGTATCAAAACCGCTATTTTGTCCATCAATACTCTCCTCGTAAAATTCATACGCTATCGTCTGCTTAAAACGGTTTTGGTACTTCATAAGTCCCGTTTTTGCAATCTAAAATTATAGTATCATAAAAAAATCCTCTTTAAAAGCCTTGATAGATAAATTCCGCTGCACTGTATTCCGGACCGTAACAGCCAAACAGAATCACATAAAATAACAGCGCGTACCAGATTACCCAGCGAACCGGCAGAATCCATTTTGCAATCAAATCCCGCACGGACGTTTTCTGCTGTATCAGGGAAACCACCAGAAGCAGCGCCAGCGAAAGGATGACGATGAAAAACTCCACCTTATCCAGTCCCAGGGTAAATAAGGAACCATCCCATAGAATCTGCGGATTCCAGGCTGAAACAGCCGCTTTCAGTATGCGAAGCGCCGCTTTTACCGACTTGGCACGGAAAAACAAATCACCCATACACACTAAGAAAAACGTCCGCAGTATGCGCAGCGCATTGACGCCTTTTCCATCCCTGCGAATACGCAGTTTATCCAGAAGTTTTCCGCAGGGTTCTTCAAGCAGCTCTTCCATCACGATATAGAACCAATGCAGCAATCCCGAACCTATGACGTACTTCCATTCGCCGCCATGCCATATCCCCACGCTGAACCAGAGGATAAACATCGCCGCAAACGTCGTATACTGCTTCCCTCTTTTTTTCCCAAACTTCTTCTTCCATGACTTCCCCAGATTAACAAAAAAACGGGAACGCAGCAGCGGATAAAACACATATTCTTTCATCCACACGCCCAGCGTAATATGCCATCTGCGCCAATATTCTGAAATACTTCTGGCAAAAAAGGGCGTCTGAAAATTTTCCGGTAAAACCAGCCCCAGACTTTCCGAAACTCCCAGCACGATATCCATACAGCCTGAAAAATCCGTATACAACTGAAAGGCGTAGAAAATCGTCGCAATCCATACAAATGCCCCCGGATAATCATAATACTGCTCATAGACGACGCCCACAAAAACGCCCAATCGCTCAGCAATGACCAGCTTCTTAAAAAATCCCCAGAGCATTCTCTGCAAGCCTTTGGTCAGCTGATTATAATCCAGAAAATGCGGTTTGAAAAACTGCTCCCCGCACTCCCGGTATTTCAGAATCGGTCCTGAAATCACCGCCGGAAAATACATGCCGTATAACGCCAGTTTTGCCGGATTAGCCTGAGACTTTGCAATTCCGTAATAAACGTCGATTACATAACCAAGCAGCGAAAAGGTATAAAAAGAAACGCCCAGCGGAACTAACCAATCCATCCGATGAAACACCTTACCAGGATAGCCGAAAAAAGCGGCGATTCCATTTACCGTATGAATGCCGAAATTGATGTATTTCAGCAATACCAGAATGCCCAGATTCACCGCCAGCGTTGCCAAAAGCCCCAGTTTCTTCTTTCCGGGCGCCTCTGCCGCTTCAATCACCCTTGCGCCAAGATAACAGGCTGTTACAGAAACAATCGGATAAAGAATCAGTATTCCGTTATCCGTCAACAGATAATAGGCAATGCTGCACAGCAATAGAAATCCCCATTGCCACTTTTTGGGGATACTATAATACAGAATTAGAATCAAGGCAAAAAAACATATAAAATAAAAGGATGTGATACCCATTCTCGTTTCCATGCTCCTTATCTGTTATATTCTACCATAAAGGATAAATTTGTGCATTATTTCTCATAGGATTTTCCTTCTTAATTATTTCTTAATTCTGTCAGAATACGCAAGATTTTATGTTGCATCTTCCCAATTTGTGGTAAACTCTTAAAAGGGGTTGTTTAAAACTGCCCAGATTGGAGTTTTTATTATGCTTTTTAATTCCATGACCTTTGGCGTTTTTTTAGTCATTGTGTTTCTTTGCTATTATATCGTCCCGCACAAATACAGATGGGCTTTTCTGCTGCTTGCCAGCTATGCTTTCTATATGAACCTGCACTTATGGTACGGCATTTTGCTTTTTCTGACAACCCTGATCACTTATACACTGGCGTTATCCTTGGAAAAAGCGCAGTCCGCCCGGCAAAAGAAAAAGACCCTGTTTTTCGGTATCCTGCCTTTTCTTCTCGTGCTTCTCTTTTTTAAGACCGCAAATCCGCTGATAACGCTGTTCAATCAGAAACTTGCTGTATCTAGCGCCTCTACCGGCGGACTTGCTTTGCAGCCTCTCACGTTAACGATTGTGCTGCCGGCGGGCATATCCTTTTATTTCTTCCAGTCCCTCGGCTATCTGATTGATGTGTACCGGGGACAGCAGAAGGCGGAAACCCACTTCGGTTACTATGCTCTTTTTGTCTCTTTTTTCCCGCAGCTTCTTTCCGGTCCCATCGGGCGGGCAAAAGACCTGCTGCCCCAATACAAAAAAGAGCGCCCCTTCCAATACGACACGGTTACTTACGGACTCAAACTGATGGCATGGGGCTATTTTAAGAAACTTGTCATCGCCGACGTTTTTGCGATAACAGTCAACCAGATATATCACAATGTCCATAGCTATGTGGGGCTTGCTTTTATCATCGTGACGGTTATGTTTGCCATCGAGATATACTGCGATTTTTCGGGATATTCCGATATCGCCATCGGCTGTGCGAAATTATTTGGCGTCGATTTGATGATAAATTTCAAGAGTCCCTACTTTTCCCATTCCATCAAAGAATTTTGGAGCCGGTGGCATATTTCCCTTTCCTCCTGGTTCCGCGATTATGTCTATATTCCCCTTGGCGGCAACAGGGTCTCTAAGTGGCGGCACTGTCTGAACCTGCTTATCACCTTCTTAGTCAGCGGTTTCTGGCATGGCAGCGCCCTTACCTATATCGTCTGGGGCGCGCTGCATGGTCTGCTCCAGATAGTGGAAACCTTCCTTTATCCCAAAGGAAAACAGCGCAGGAAACATTTCTGGCAGCTTCCCTTGACGTTTCTTCTGCTGTGTTTTACATGGATTTTCTTCCGCGCTGAGAGCATGGGGGACGCATTCTGGGTGATTTCCCGCCTGTTCTGGGACGCCTCCCGCCCGCTCAATTATCTGAAAACCGCCGTTATCTGTCTGGACTTATCTTATGTACAGGCAATGGGGATGGGACTTGCCGTATTATTACTTGGGATTTATGATTTCTTTTCGTTAAAATATGACGTTATCCGGGTGATTTCCCGGCAAAAATGCTTTATCCGCTGGCCCGTCTATACGCTTTTGCTTATCATCATCGCACTATTTTCGGCAAAAGGCGTCGCCACGGAATTTATCTATTTCCAATTTTAATTTTTAAATGGTTCTAGGTAATTGCGAAACTAAAATATAAGAATGTGTAGTTGTACAGAATATACAACTCCAAAAGCAGGTACTGTGAAA
>JAMPFM010000107.1 GCA_023664455.1 Blautia sp. | reverse complement strand
CGGATTATGACAGAGAATGTCAGGCAATGATTCAGGATGTATCTGAAATCGAGAGAGATGAAATTGCATTCTGGGCAAGATATATGAAGGACAACTAGATATTACATAATGGGGAAAGCTGGCATTAACCGGTTTCCCCTTTTTTCAGTCCTCAATTTTACAATGATTTATAGCATATTCCAGAAAAGTTCCGATTAATTCATTTCTGCTGTGACCGGTTCTTGCGGAAATGGAATCTATATTTTCAACAAGTTCTGTTTTGATTCGGATAGAAAATGTTTTATACCCGTCATTTCCTTTATATTTCTTTGGTTTGATTATCAATTTATCCTGATCAGCCATAGAATCACCTCAATGTATTTCCTTTCGCATTTCCCTTAACATTTTTTTGCTTGACTGTCCGTTCCGCGCCCTGTTGGACTTTCTCCTTTTCTTTCATTCTTTGTTCTCTTTTCGCCCTTTCTCTTTAACATATATTTTAATGTTGAAATGACAATAAAAATATATTATAAATATATGTTATAAAAAATAACATACTTAACAAAATGCAGAACCAATATATTTAAGCAAGACATATTCATCGAAAAGGAGATAACCAATGAAAAAGAAAGTCTTATTAGCTATACTGTGTGGAAGTCTGGCAATGGGCGCATTTACGGCATGCGGCAGTGAAACGGAACCCTCTGCGGAAGAAACAGCGGAAAATTCAGAAAATGCTGAAAACGCTGCAGCCGAATCAGAAGCAAATGAAACAGAGTCGCCCGAAGCAGAAGCAGACGACGCTTATGAAGCGGGTCGTGTCAGCCTTTACGGTTTGGATGGGCAGAAAATGGACTTAGAAGCAGCCTATGCGCATTTTGAAAAGGCGTTGGAATTGGGTAAGACAGAAGCTAATTTTTATCTGGGCGTACTGTGTGATTGGGAACCCTATCCCAAAAAGGACTATGGGCAGGCGAAGGCTTATTACGAAGCGGCAGGGGAGAACCCTTATGCGCAGATTGCGCTTGGCTTTCTATATTTAAACGGAATGGGCATAGAAAGAGATGAAGAGAAAGCGCAGGAATTGTTTGACAATGCGATTGCGCAGGGCTGTGCAGACGGATATTATGGAACGGCAGTCATAGCGGAAAGCAATAGAGATTATACTGCCAAAATGGAAGACTTGAATAAGGTGGTGGAAGAAGGTACAGAACCATTATATATTAGAAGGGCTTTCAGAGGAATCGGTTATCAGTATTTCTTGGGAACCGGCGTAGAGCAGGACTATGCCAAGGCGATGGAATGGTATGAGAAAGCGGTGGAACAGGGAGATACAACCGCAATGACCACGATCGGGAGCTGGTACAGGGACGGAGCAGGCGTAGAGCAGGATTCTGCGAAAGCGATGGAATGGTATGAGAAGGCGGTAGAGCAAGGAGATACGGATGCCATGAGTATGATAGGTCTTATGTATGCAAATGGTATGGGCGTAGGCGTGGATTATGTCAAGGCGGCTGAATGGCTTGAGAAAGCGGCGAATCTAGGTAATGCATATGCCATGGAGAATTTAGGCATTTTGTATGAATACGGTCTGGGCGTCGAGCAGGATTCTGACAAGGCGCAGGAATGGTATGATAAAGCGGCGGCAGCAGAGTAAGGAGAAACTGTGCGCGCCTGTGGCGAAGATTGTGAAGAGAGCCTTGCGGGAGAATCAGTATGGCAGAGTTTTCAGCTTTCCGCAATAAATCAAAACTATTTGACATATTGCGGAATATATAGTATAATATGCGGTAACAATAATACGCCTATTGTGCGGGAATTGGAGACAGCGGCTTGAAGACATGTAAACAGATTGCATTGGAATGGGGACTCTCTGAACGTACTGTTAATGATTTGTGCAAAAAAGGAAAAATTATCGGCGCCGTTAAGTCTGGCAAGGTTTGGCAGATTCCTGATGATGCAGTGAGGCCAGTTGATAAAAGAATCATATCCGGAAAATATAGAAATAGTGCAGGAAAAGCAGAAAGGAAGGCTTTGCCTGTTGGTATTTCGGATTATGTGCGCGCGCAGTCCGAATACTACTATGTTGATAAAACATTGCTGATTAAAGAGTTTTTAGATCAGAGACCGCTTGTTTCTTTGTTTACAAGACCGAGGCGGTTCGGCAAGACGCTGAATATGGATATGCTTAGGGTTTTCTTTGAGATATCGGAAACAGACACAAGCGTATATTTTAAAGAGAAAGCAATCTGGAAATGTGGGGAAGAATACACGAGGCACCAAGGAAAATACCCGGTTATTTTTCTGACTTTTAAAGACGTGAAGTTTGATTCGTGGGAGGCGATGCTGGATAAAATCAGGGGGCTTTTGCAGGCTGAATTTGGCAGACATTCCGAACTGCTGGAAAGTGAAAAGACAGCCGGATATGAGAAAGAATATTTTAAAAGGATTATAAACGGCAATGCAACAGAAGTGGATTTGACTTCGGCATTGGAAAATTTATCAAAGATGCTGGCGGAACATTATGGCAAAGCGCCCATCATCATTATTGATGAATATGATTCGCCAATTCAGGAAGGCTATGCAAAAGATTTTTATGATGAGATCATAGGGTTTATGCGGAATTTTTTTTCGGGGGCTTTTAAGGATAATCGGAATCTTTCTTATGGTTTCCTGACCGGTATTTTACGTATTGCGCAAGAAAGTGTTTTCAGCGGGTTGAATAATCTGACCGTAAACTCCGTACTGGATGGAGAATACGACAGCTTTTTCGGATTTACTGATCCGGAAGTGCGCCGGATGCTGGAATATTATGGCGTGGCTGACAAAGAAAGCGAGTTAAAAAACTGGTATAATGGTTATCTTTTTGGAAAGGAAGAAATATATAATCCATGGTCAGTGATCAATTATATTTCCAAAGGATGCACACCGCAGGCGTATTGGGTAAATACAGGAAAGAATGAAATACTTGAGGATGTGTTGAAGATTGCGACAGATGATGTTATAGAAAGACTTTATGCGCTTTTGCAGGGCGGGAAAGTTATCGCAAGGATAGATCAGAAT
>JAMPFM010000106.1 GCA_023664455.1 Blautia sp. | reverse complement strand
CGTAAAAGCAGGAAATATCTTATACAGACAGCGCGGAACCAAGATTCATCCGGGCGTAAACGTAGGCATCGGCGGCGACGATACACTCTTCGCATTGGTTGACGGCGTTCTTAGATTTGAAAGAAAAGGAAGAGACAAGAAACAGGCTTCCGTATATCCTGTAGAAAAATAATGCGAAAGAATCGGGCTTCAAACATTGCTTTGTTTGGAGCCTTTTTTCAAACGAGCGCACTAAGAAGAATGGGTGAATGTTATGTTTGCAGATTGTGCGAAAATTTATGTAAAGAGCGGAAAAGGCGGGGATGGCCACGTTTCTTTCCGCAGGGAAAAATATGTGCCAAACGGCGGTCCCGACGGTGGTGACGGCGGAAATGGTGGAAACGTCTATTTTGTCGTCGATGAAGGCTTAAATACCCTGACGGATTTCCGTCATATTCGGAAATACTGTGCAGGAAATGGTGCAGAAGGCGGAAAACGCAACTGCGCAGGCAAAAACGGGGAAGATATCGTCATCAAGGTACCGGCGGGGACGGTTATCAAAGAAGCCGAAAGCGGCAAAGTCATTACGGACATGTCCGGCGATAACAGGAAAGTGCTGCTCTTAAAAGGTGGAAGGGGCGGCAGCGGCAATCAGCACTATGCCACGAGCAAAATGCAGGCGCCCAAATACGCCCAGCCGGGGCAGCCGGCAATGGAGCTGGAATTACTGCTGGAATTAAAAGTAATCGCGGACGTGGGGCTGGTTGGATTTCCCAATGTCGGCAAATCTACCTTTTTAGCCAAAGTGACCAATGCTACGCCCAAGATTGCCAATTATCACTTTACCACGCTAAATCCAAACTTAGGCGTCGTTGATTTGGAAGATGCAAAAGGCTTCGTCATCGCCGACATTCCTGGCCTGATAGAAGGCGCTTCCCAAGGCGTCGGACTCGGACACGAATTTCTGCGCCACATCGAGCGGACGAAAATCATGGTGCATATCGTAGACGCTGCTTCTACCGAAGGCAGAGACCCTGTAGAAGATATTTATGCCATCAATAAAGAACTTGCCGCCTATAATCCGGAACTTGCCGCCAGACCCCAGATTATCGCAGCTAATAAGGTAGATATGATTTATGGGGAAAACGATGCGGTTACCCGCATTAAGGCGGAATTTGAGCCGCAGGGGATTCCGGTTTATCCGATTTCAGCCATTAGCGGAAAAGGCGTAAGAGAGCTTTTATACGCCCTGCAGCGGCAGTTAGACGATCTGGGAGATACCCCCGTTATCTTTGAGCCGGAATATATCCCCTCAGAGTCCCCAGCCATGAAAGACGAACCCTTTACCGTTTCTTATGATGAAGAGGCGGACGAATATGTCGTAGAGGGTCCACGCATCGAGAAAATGCTTTCCTATACAAACCTTGAGTCCGAGAAAGGCTTTCGTTTCTTTCAGAATTTCCTCAAAGAAAACGGCATCTTAAAGGAGCTTGAGGAGCTTGGCATAGAAGAAGGAAACACCGTCAGAATGTACGGACTTGTCTTTGATTACTATAAATAATAGCCAAAAAGAGGAGTATCCAAATGACCAGTAAGCAACGAGCATATTTAAAAAGTCTTGCAAGCAATTTAAATCCGGTTTTCCAGGTCGGGAAATCCAGCCTCACGCCGGAATTTACAGAAGCCATCAACGAGGCTTTTAACACCAGAGAGCTGATTAAAATTTCCGTATTGAAAAATTGTGCGGACGACCCTGATGAAATCGCCGCCATGATAGCGGAACGGGTACACGCCCAGATCGTCCAGGTAATCGGGAAAAAAATTATCTTATATAAACCAGATACCAAAAATCCTAAAATTATTCTATAAACGCCTTGTGCAGACCTTGGCGGAAAGGGGCAGAAGCAGTTGAGAAAAATAGGAATTATGGGCGGTACTTTTAATCCGGTTCATATAGGACATCTAATCATCGCCGAAAAGGCAAGAGAGCAGTTTCATTTAGAAGAAGTACTCTTTTTACCATGCGGAATGCCTTATATGAAGAGTGAGAAAGAAATACTGTCTGGACATATCCGGGCGGAAATGACACGGCTGGCTATTGAGGATAATCCTTTTTTTGACCTCTCTACCATAGAGCTTGAAAAAGAAGGAAATACTTATACTTACGAGACGTTGGTCACCCTCCATGAGCAAAATCCCAATACGGAATATTATTTTATCCTGGGGGCAGACAGTCTATGGGCGATCGAGAGCTGGAAAGAACCTTCCAAAATCTTTCAAAACTGCCATATCCTCGCTGCAGTGCGGGATGACAAATCCATAGAGGATATGCAGAAACAGGCGGATATCCTGAAAGAAAAATTCCAGGCAAGTATTTTTCTTCTAAAGACAAACCATATCGAAATTTCTTCCTCCATGATACGGGATTTTGTCCGGGAAGGAAATTCCATCCGCTATCTTGTGCCGGAAGCCGTATATGATTATATCATCAAAAATAAATTATACAAAGAGGATTCCCACGGAGGCGCCGTATGACAGACGTAAATCTGAAGAAACTAAGAAAAGAAATGGAAGAGAAGTTAAACGCCAAACGATACGAGCATACCTTATCTGTCGCCTACACGGCTGCAACTCTCGCTATGGTGCACGGCGCAGATAAGGATAAGGCCCTGATTGCCGGGCTTTTGCACGATTGCGCCAAATGCCTGTCCAATAAGAAACTGCTCCTGATCTGCCGGAAAAACAATCTGCCCGTATCGGAAATCGAACGACAGAACCCCTCGGCGCTTCTCCATGCCAAAGTAGGCAGTTTCCTTGCCCGTGAAAAATACGGCATAGAAGAGGAAGACGTCCTAAGCGCCATCCGGTATCATACGACCGGACGGCCGGATATGAGTCTTTTGGAAAAAATACTGTATATCGCGGATTATATAGAACCGGGCAGAACACACGCCGCAAACTTAGAACAGATACGCCGTATCGCTTATCAGGACTTGGATAAGGCGCTGCTTACCATCCTGGAAGATACGTTATCCTACCTGCGTTCTACGGACGGACAGGTTGATTCCATGACGAAAGAAACCTATGAGTATTATAAGCAGAACCTAACAGGTAATTTCTAAACAAATTATCGTAGGAATCCATTGTGCAAAAACATTTAGGCGATTGCGAAACTAAGATTTTACAACCGTCCGTTGTGCAGAATATACAATCCAACGCAGGCACGCTCCCGCTACAGTTCAAACGCAGCGGTACATAAGATGCCAAAGTACGGCATCTAAGTACCGGCGTT
>JAMPFM010000105.1 GCA_023664455.1 Blautia sp. | reverse complement strand
CAATCTATGATATGAACAAGGCGAAAATCAGCCGCGCTCCCTTGATTGAAATGCAGAGGGTTATCGACAATATTCTTGCATTCTGGGGGATAGCCGACGATATCATTGAAAGCGAGCAGGTCAGAAATATTATTAAAATTGGAAAAAGGATTGAGCGTATTGATTTATACGCCCGTCTTGGCATCGGCAGAAAAGAACTGGTGCGGGAAATCAACCGTATGACTCACCGGATAGAGCGCTGCGGTATCAAGTATGATAAAGAAAAAACGGAATTGTTAAAGGAACTTGTGCAGATGCCTGAAATCAACTATTATAAGATTGTAGACGAAGTGGAAGCAGTTTGTAATGTTTGATAAGGGGCGATTAGCTTGAAAAAACTGTGTTTTGATTATACCATGCGCATTTCATATACCGAGCCGGTAGGCGTGTGCCATTATACGATACGCTGCATTCCTGTATTAAATGAGAATCAGCGGCTAATAGGGACGCAGATAGAAATCCTGCCCGAAGATAATCATACGCTGGGAGAAGATTCCTTCGGTAATAAATTGATTATAGGGCGGGTTGACGCAGACCATGATTCATTTACGTTTCATATTCAAGGAGAGGTGCAGACAGGGTTTTGCGGATATGAGACGGCGGAAGCAGAGGAAAAGACCGCGCTTTATAAATATCCTTCAAGATTTACCATGCCGGGAGAAAGTTTAAGAGCCTACTATAAGAGCCTGATTTTTACAGAAGGAATGTCCGATTATGAGAAAGCGGTCTTTATGATGCATAGGTCATACAGCGTCTTTATTTATGAAAAAGGCGTTACGGGCGTGGAGACTACGGCGGAAGAAGCGTGGAATCTGGGAAAAGGGGTATGTCAGGATTATGCCCATATTTTAATTACGCTTTGCCGCCTTGCAGGGATTCCGGCACGCTATGTAACGGGAATGATGGTCGGGGAAGGTTACAGCCATGCGTGGATTGAAATTCTGTCAGAGGGAAAATGGTATGCTTTAGATCCAACGAATGATTTGATTGTGAATGATGAATATATAAAGATCGGCAACGGACGGGACGCCGGAGACTGTATGATTAACCGAGGCATCATGAAGGGCGGCGGCAGGCAGAATATGACAGTCAGTGTGAAAGTGTCGGAGAAGAAATAGGGTGTAGGAAAGGACAATTATTATGATTGAAACAATCGCGTCCGTGGGGCTTCCCGTGGACGAAACATTACAGATAAAAAGGAACCGCCTGATACCAAACGGCGGCGTGACAGGCAAAGAAAAAAGAATAAGTATCGTTACAGGTATCCACGGGGACGAACTCGAAGGGCAGTATGTGTGCTTTGAACTGATTCGCAGGATTGAAGCGCAGAAAGAGAAATTAATGGGCATCGTGGATATTTATCCGGCGATGAATCCGTTAGGAATAGATTCCATCACACGCGGGATTCCGGCTTTTGATCTGGACATGAACCGCCTTTTTCCGGGAAATGAAGACGGGGATATGACAGAATATCTGGCGGCAAAGATTATAGAGGATATTGAAGGTTCCGACGTGTGTATAGATATCCATGCCAGCAATATCTACTTGACGGAGATTCCACAGATTCGTATTAATGAACTGCATAAGGAAAAATTAGTGCCGTTGGCGGCGATGACTAATGTGGATTTTATCTGGGTGCATGGGGCAAGCACTGTATTGGAGTCTACTCTTGCATATAGTTTAAACAGCAGAGGAGTGCCTACGCTGGTAGTGGAAATGGGAGTGGGAATGCGTATTACACAAAGTTACTGTGAGCAGCTTACAGACGGCATCATGAATCTGATGCGAGAGATGGGAATATGGCAGGGAGAAACCAAGAAACCGCGAACCCCCATTATTTCAGAAGACGCAGAAGACGTATGTTTCTTAAACGCCGCTACAGCAGGCGTATTCATCCCCCATGTTAAGCATTGGGAAAAGCTGAAAAAAGGAGAACATATCGGCAGCATTATAAATCCGCTGGAAGGCGCGGTCTTAGATAAGATTCTTTCGCCGATTGATGGTATTTTGTTTACCATCAGGGAATATCCAGTTGTAGACGCAGGTTCGCTGATAGGCAGGCTGCTACGGGAAGAAAAGGTGGGAAAACCTAATTAAAGGCACAAATCTGCAGGCTAAGGAAGGCACAAGGCTATTATTATGAAAAAAACAATTTTTTTTGAGACAGAATCTTTATATAGAGATAATTTTCGGGTGAGCGGCTATGAGTTTGGGCAGGGTGAAAAATCAGCTTGTATTCTGGGAAACATTCGTGGAAACGAAGTACAGCAGTTGTATGTATGCTCGCAGCTTATCAAGCGTTTAAAGGAAATGGAAGCGGCAGGTAAGATTACGGAAGGCTGTCATATTATGGTAATTCCTTCCGCCAATCCCTATTCCATGAATATCGGGAAGCGATTCTGGCCTACCGATAATACGGATATCAACAGAATGTTTCCGGGGTATGACAAGGGCGAGACGACGCAGCGGATTGCAGCGGGAATCTTCGACGCGATTCAAGGGTATAAATATGGCATACAGCTATCGTCTTTCTATATGCCGGGTAATTTTACGCCGCATGTGCGGATGATGAAGACAGGGTTTGAAGATGTGGAGCTGGCGAAGAAATTCGGTATGCCATATGTGGTGGTGAGAAATCCCCGCCCCTATGATACGACTACGCTGAATTATAACTGGCAGATATGGGAAACCCATGCGTTCAGCCTTTATACCACGACCACCGTAAGCATTGATAAGGAAAGCGCGGCTATGGCGGTTCGCAGTATTTTAACCTTTCTATCAAAAGAAGGGGTTGTTGAGTATCGCGGACATGAGGGTTATATTTCTCATGTGGTGCAGGATACTGATATGGTATCGGTACGTACAGGCACAGCGGGGATTTTTGAGTCGGCGGTAGCTGTTGGCGACGAGGTATTAAAAGGGCAGATACTGGCAAGAATCCTTGACGCTTACGAGGGAGAAGTAAAAGAGATTTTGAAGTCTCCAATGGACGGGATTGTGTTCTTCGCCCACAACGAGCCGCTTACCTATGCGGATACGGCGGTGTTTAAGATGATATGCAGGGCGGAGTGATAAGCTATTGCTTGACAAAAAAACCACATGGTATAAATGAATAAATTAAAAATGGCGAAAAACAAAGGTGTTTGGATTTATTTCAGGCACCTTTATTTTTTAGCAGAAAAGGGTGATAAGATGATTAAACTGGAAAATGTGAATAAATATTTTGGAGATTTG
>JAMPFM010000104.1 GCA_023664455.1 Blautia sp. | reverse complement strand
TTACAGGCTTACCTTTGATGAGGATATGAGATTGTCGGGGTTGTATGTGAGGTAAATTGGGTGTGTGAAGACCACGCGCCGTCATATTTACTTCATTCCGTCTCAAACGCCACATCCAGCACAAAATACCCATTCTGGACATGGTATTCCATATAGCCGTTCTTTCGCTCAGCCGCCTGTCTGATATTGGAAAGGCCGTATCCGTGTCCCTCGCCTTCTTTTCCTGAAACAGGCAGTTCGTCAGCTATAGTAAGGAGCCCGTCAAAGCGGTTACTCACACGCAGTAAAAACTGATTTTTCTGCACAGCCGCCTGTACCTTTATTTCTTTTTCACCGTCAGGCATTGTAAGGGAGGCTTCCACAGCGTTTTCCAGAGCGTTATTTAAGATAAGGCACAGTTCCGTAGCGGGCAGTTCACAATCCCCGATTCCGATACTGCAGGTTAATTCAATATGCTCTTTAAGACACTTCGCCGCATAATTTTGCAGCACTGCATTGATGTATGGGTTATTGCTATAAATTTTTACACTCTGTTCCTTATGGTATTTAGTAATGCCAGCCAGATATTTCTTAGCATCTTCCGGTTTGTTATTATCAAGCAGTACAGCCAGGGTGTTTAAGTGCCCAGCCATGTCGTGGCGCAGGGAGCGTATTGCGTTCTCATGGGCAAGCCTCGCTTCATAAAAATCCTTCTGCGACGCAAGGCGGCTATCAAGCGCCCTTGCGCGTTCCGTCTGCAGGGCTAAGTCTGTACGAATCCCTGCAATGCGCCGTATAATCTGATGCAGGGCGAGGATGGTCGAGAGTGCGAACAATATTATGGCGCACCAGTAGAAAAACAAATTAATGGTAGGAGAACCTAATTCTCTGAAAATAGATGTAATCCGGCCGGCGTAGTATCCCTCGCCGCATATGGAAGCGGTATACAGGGCGGCAGTCAGGCAGATGGTGATACCCAGTCCATATAGCAGCAGGATAAAGATGCGGTTCTTTAGCAGGAGGGCTTCCCGGACTGCGAAAAACAGCAGCGCGGCAAGGGGGATAAACAGTATGGCTCTTTTTTCCAAAAAAGGACTGTAAAATGGAAGATTGCCAAACAGCCCCATTATAGGGGAAATCAGCGAAATGGCGGTTGAGAGTGCAAGAATGTATGTGAATATCCGGCGGCCGCTGCGGTTTTTCATCTGTAAAAGCAGCCAGATATGGGGCAGTATAACCTCGATTATGGGGATAAATTCTGAAAGCGGACTGGCCATGACATAGGGCAGCGGAGTGAGAAATTCAAACTGCCTAAGGTGGGAAAACATCTGAATCAGTGCTGCCAGAATCAGCAGTATAGAGGGATAGTCATGGATTCCCTGAAAAAAGGCAAAGAGCCAGACTCCGGAAAGGAACAGCGCAAGAGTGGCAAAGCCGGCTGCGGGTATCAACTCCCCACTTATGCCCGCTATTAAGGAGGCGGATTCTGCTGCGCCTGATGACAAATTGACGCTGGGCATGGAAATAAGTTCAGAATCTGTGTGAGCGGTGGCGATTGTGAGCCTTGCGCCGGCAAAATGCGCAGGCAGGGTACAGTGTACCCGTTCACCCGGCGCTGCGGGCGTGACGGTATAATTTTGGGGAAAAGATATATTATCCATACGCATATCGTCTCCGGGGCAGTTGGAATAGAGCAGCTTCCCGTCTATAAATACAGCGCAGGGCAGCATAATCTCTAACGTCAGGAATGTAAATCCTACATCTTCATCTTCCTTCGTGAGGATGCGCGAAAGGTAAAAGACCTTACCTGTTTCCAGATTCATAATGTCCCCTGCGGCAAGCTCTTTATGTCTGCCATTTTCTATTGTATAAATATCCCAGCCGTTGGCGTCGGAAAGTAACGGCGTAAGGGTAAGTTCTTTCATCCTTGTCCTGCTAAAAGAGGAAAGCAGCCCGAAAATCCAGATAGCAAGCAGGGCAGACAAAAGAAGCGCCGCGCATTTTGATATAGATTGCTTTTTTAAAGTAATTGTTTTCTTCATGATAGATTCCCTGTTTTTCAAATTAATCCTCCATGCTGACAATATCCTGCGATGTTTGTGTCGGACGTTGCAAACGTCAGCACAATACCCGCAAGACGAACAATGTTCATAAGACAAAAGTGACGTCCGGTTTTTGTGCGCATTTTTACCCTGTCATAAGGAGATTATAGCACAGAATGGAAAGAAAAAATGGGAATCTTAATACAAAAGTGGAATTTCGGATACAAATTTTGAAGGTCGCTTTCAAAATGTGAAACTCGGTTACAAAACGGGAACCTCGGCTTACATTCGAGCCATAAATATTTAAGTATGTTAAAATATGTTATTTTCGTCAAAAAGTATGTCGTTCAGGTAAGTTTCGGTTCAAGGGGGGATTTTGTGATATAAAAAAAGGGGGTGGATTTCAGCATTTAACAATTGCCTGCTAATTTACAGATAATAAGGAGATAAAAATTCATGGAGAATAAAAGTGTGCAGAAGAAAGTCGGAACGTTTGGAATCCGTACAAAACTGATAGTGGTTATTATTCCTATTGTGCTGGTTATTATTGTAACGTTTTTCGGACTTTCACGAAAAATGATCACAAGTATTTCAGAGCAGAATCTTGCAGCCAATGCAAAAGTTTGTGCAGGTGATATTTACGCATGGACAAATCGGATTTTTGGAGAACTCCAGATTTATAAGGATACGATTGAAACAGGCGGATTTGCTGATGATGAAGCGGTGCTTGCATATATGCAGACTTCTTATGAAAAGAGCGATGCTTATCCGGTGGGATTGTACATGGGTGATGATAAAGGAGTTTATTTGGATGCGTCCGGCTGGGTGCCGGGTGACGACTGGATTCTGACACAACGGGATTGGTATCTGGATGGAAAGGAAAATGAGGAGATTGCTTTTGGGGAACCGTATTACGATTCACAGACAGGCGATATCTGCGTCAGCGCTGCCGTTCGCATGGGAAACACTGACGCAGTCAGGGTGCTTGCCACAGACGTATATCTGAATTATCTTTCTGATGTTGTATCGAATATTGGCGGAAGCGGCGGAATCAGCTCATTTTTAATGACGAAGGAAAGCCGGACGATTATTGCGCACCCGAATACCGATATGATAGCGAGTACACTTTATGATTCGGGATTAGATGAATTGTATACAGCTATCGGAAAGGCAATTGGAAATCAGGAAATTGATGCAGATGACTTCTTTTCCGTGCAGGATTATTTTGTATGTTTGAATGAAATTGACGGGACGGACTGG
>JAMPFM010000103.1 GCA_023664455.1 Blautia sp. | reverse complement strand
GGTACGCGGTACATACAGGGAGATATTGTCTCCATCCATTGAGGCGGGCATGCCCATATATGAGACTGCGGACGAGCTTTTTACAGCAGTGGAAAATAAAGAATTGACGCTGGATGCCGTTGTGATTGCAACGCCGCACTATTCGCATGAGGAAGAGGCAGTCAGGGCGTTTAAGAATGGGCTGCATGTGCTGTGCGATAAGCCTTCAGGCGTATATAGCAGGCAGGCAAGGATAATGGAAACTGAAGCCGATAAGTCGGGTAAGGTATTTGGCATGGTGTTTAACCAGAGAACGCTTCCGCTTCATATACAGTTGTATGAGTTGGTAAACAGCGGGAAATATGGCGCTCTAAAAAGGGTAAACTGGGTTGTCACGGACTGGTACAGACCGGAGCAATATTATACTTCAAGTTCATGGCATGCGACATGGGATAAGGACGGAGGCGGTATTTTATTGAACCAATGTCCGCACAATCTGGATCTTCTGCAGTGGATATGCGGCATGCCTGCCAGAGTCCAATGTTTTTGCAAAGAGGGGCATTTTCACGATA
This sequence comes from Blautia sp., assembly GCA_023664455.1. Classification (GTDB taxonomy): domain Bacteria; phylum Bacillota; class Clostridia; order Lachnospirales; family Lachnospiraceae; genus UBA3282. The sequence continues at coordinate 2,987 of JAMPFM010000103.1, read as the reverse complement.
TCGAGGTAGAGGATGATGTGACCGCGTATTTTGAATGGGAAAACGGGGCAACGGGGACGTTTATCTCTTCAACCGGAGATGCTCCGGGTATAAACCGTTTGGAAATATCGCTAGAGGAAGCGCTGATTGTCTGCGAGAACGGAAAACTGCGAATCGGGGAACTTATTCAGGAGATGGGCGGCAAGGAGGCGGATTATCGCAAAAGCTCCACGGATTATTTCAGGAAAATAAAAGGAACATGGACAGAAATAACTCCGGAAAAGGAAGATAAGCCATACGAAAAAGTTTTACAGGGCTTTGCCGATGAATGTATGGGTGTCGGAAAATGCATTGCCAGGGGCAGCGAGGGAAGAAAAAGCCTGCTGCTTTCCAATGCGGCTTATCTCTCATCATGGGAGAAAAGGATGGTGGATATCCCGAATATAGGAACTGATGAAGAACTTGAATTTGAGCGGTTATTTGAAAAATGGCTGGAACAAAAAAGACGTACTGTGTTATTCTGTTGATAAAATTTAAACCATAGCAGCGCAATGATTTATGAAGAAAGGAAAGCGTATGGAAGGAAAACGAAAACTTCCCATGGGAATTGAAGACTTTGAACGGATTCTAAGAGATGGATTTTATTATGTAGATAAGACCAAAATGGTCAGGGATCTTCTGGAAAATATCGCGCTTGTAAATCTGTTCACACGTCCGAGACGTTTCGGCAAAACCCTTAACATGAGTATGTTGAAACATTTTTTTGAAATCGCCAGTAATAACGCAGCCTTGTTTGACGGACTGGAAATCTATAGGGAAAAAGAACTCTGTGACAAATACATGGGAAAATTTCCGGTTATTTCCATCAGTCTAAAAAACGCTACCAGTGATTCTTTTTCCAGTGCCAAAGAGATGCTTGGCAGCATTATCGGACAGGAAGCGCTGCGTTTTTCCTTTTTATCAGAGAGCGACAGTCTGTCCGAAACAGAATGTAGACAATATAAAGCCATGATTCATGTAAATGATAAGGGAGTTTTTACGATGGAAGACGCTCTTTTAAAAAACAGTCTGCTGTTGTTGTCTCGCTTTCTTCATAAATATTATGGGCAAAAAACAATCCTTCTGATTGACGAATACGATGTACTCCTTGATTATGCTTATAGGTTCGGGTATTATGACTCGATGGTAGGACTGGTTCGGGCTTTGTTTGGCGCTGCGTTTAAAACGAATGACAGCTTGGAATTTGCGGTATTGACAGGGTGTCTTAGAATATCAAAGGAAAGTATCTTTACCGGACTGAACAATTTTAAAGTATATACTATAAAGGACGTGCGATACAAAGAGTATTTTGGTTTTACAGATACGGAAGTGCGACAGATGCTTAAATATTACGGACTTTCCAATCAGTATGATGCTGTAAGAGAATGGTATGATGGTTATTTGTTTGGAGATCTGGGAATATACTGTCCGTGGGATGTAATCAATTATTGTGGCGATCTGCGCGACGGAAGCGTGAGCGAACCGCAGAATTACTGGGTAAATACAAGCAGCAATGATATCATTCGGCAGTTTATCGACAGGGCAGATGCCACCACGAAGGATGAAATCGAACGCTTGATCAATGGCGGGCATGTTAAAAAACTGCTCCATCAGGAATTAACTTACCGGGATTTGGACTCAGACATTGATAATCTTTGGAGCCTGCTCTATACAACAGGATATCTGACACAGGCTGGAACTGATGAGGCGGGGATATCGACACTGGTTATACCCAATAGGGAAATCCAATGGATCTATACCCAGCAGATACGCAGTTGGTTTAAGGATGAAACCAAAAAGGATGTCCATAAGCTTGAAGTTTTCTGCAGGGCATTCATGGAAAACGACACGGAGACCATCGAAAATGGTTTTACATCATACTTGCGCAAGGCAATCAGTATTCGTGATACCAGTATCAAAAAAGAAATGAAGGAGAATTTCTACCACGGAATTCTGTTGGGGCTGTTTGCGGGCATGAAAGGCTGGAAAGTAAAGTCCAATGCTGAATCCGGCGAGGGTTACAGTGACATCAGTATTGAGATTGAAGATGAAGAAATCGGCATTGTCATCGAACTGAAATATGCTGAAAACGCATCATTTGATACTGCATGCCAGGAAGCCATAAAGCAGATCAAGGAGAAAAATTATGAGGATAAATTGCTTGATGATGGCATGAAAACCATTTACAGGTATGGGATTGCGTGCTATAAAAAACGCTGCATGGTGGTATCGGGATAACTTTGTATCTAATTTGCAATAAAAGTTAAAATAGGTTCCTTGTGTGCAATATTGTAATCAAGCTTTTGCTATATTAGTCATAGAACTTCTATTCACATTATCCAAAAATAATTTCATTGCTTTTGAGAAGGACTGGTACTTTTTTGTTACGAGATATGAATTTAGCCGCACTTCCGGAAGCAAAGGCTTGAAAACCAGATTACTGCGGCTGTTAGTGTCAACAAGCCCCTCGATACATATAGCGGAGCCGATGTTGTGTTCTACCATAAAAATAGCATTATACAGCAGGTTATATGTGCCAACGATGTTAACCGTATGTTTCGTTTGAAACAGTGTTTGAGTAAATTCATCAAGAGAGGTTGAACTGGCAATAGACTGCTGCGGCATCAGGATAGGTAAGTTTTGTAAATCTTCATAAGTAATATATTCTTTTTCAGCCAGAGAACAGTTTTGTGCCATAAGTAATCCAAATCTATCGTATAATCCTAAGTCTTTTAAATCATATTTTTCATTATTCATCGAACCAAGTAAAAGACCGGCATCTAAGAGCCCTTTATCCAAACGTTCTAAGACGCTTTCGGCGTTTCCGCTGTATATATGAAAATGAATATCAGGATAATCTTTGTGTATACTTTCAAAAATTCCAACAATATAGTCCATAACATGTGATTCACCGCAGCCAAGGTAAATATCTCCTGAAATGTCAGCGGCTCCGGCGTTTATATCTGATT
>JAMPFM010000102.1 GCA_023664455.1 Blautia sp. | reverse complement strand
ACTCTATTGTTTTTCAGGACGTTACGCTGTTTAATAACACTATCATGGAAAATATCAGAATAGGGCGAAAGGACGCAAGCGACGAAGAAGTAATCGCCGCTGCAAGATTAGCAAACTGCGAAGAATTTGCCAAAAAACTTCCAAATGGTTATAATAGTATGATAGGTGAAAACGGCTGTGAACTCTCCGGCGGTGAAAGGCAGCGCATTTCAATCGCCCGCGCCTTCTTAAAAGACGCGCCCATTATCCTGTTGGACGAAGCGACGGCAAGCCTTGACGTAGAAAACGAAACTTTGATACAGGAAGCTTTATCAAGGCTGATAAAAGATAAGACAGTGCTTGTTATCGCCCACCGTATGCGTACCGTAAGCGGCGCGGATAAGGTAGTTGTACTTTCAGACGGAACAGTCGCAGAACAGGGTGCGCCTGATGAACTGATAAATACGGGCGCGGTCTATCCCCGCATGGTGAAACTGCAGACAGTCAGCCAGGATTGGTCGCAGGGTATTGGCAGCATGGGTGATAATATGTAGATTTTAATTATCAAAGATTTATAGACAATTGCGAAACTCTATTTCAATACATAGAACTTGGGCAATAGTTTTACAATTACCTAATCAAAAATTTATATTTGGGGGTATCATATGCAAAATATGAAAATCATGAAAACCACGAAAACCATGCTTGCGCTCTTGCTCGCGGCGGCTATGCTTGCAGGCTGTACATCAAATGGCAGTCAGGAAAATTCTGAGCCGGAAATGAAGGCAGACGAGGCGGGAGCAAATGAGTCAGAAATAAAAGCAGCCGGGCAGGGAGCAGAGATTGAATTAGAAACAGAATTAAAGGAAGCAGCATCAGAAAACGGACCGGACAAAATAGATATGGCAAAATGGCAGTATAATTCAGACGATGACGTATACTGGCAGGTAGGAATCTGTTATTGTGAAAATCCGGCGGATGCAGCTTATGAAACGATGGGAATTTATGTGCCGGGCGCATATTTCACAGCCGAAGATAATGGTGACGGAACATATACCTGTGGCGTAAATACCGGGGCAGTTGTTGGAAATTACAGCGCAAAGACTGCGCCTGTCGTTTTTCCGGTTAATACGCCCGGCTATTCTGCCATGACACCGCCTGATGGCTATACAAACGTGGCAGCGTATACGGATGAAGGCTTTGTGTATATGTATGCAGGCTGCAGGGGGCGCGATGCGGGCGCTCCGGCAGGCGTGGCTGATTTAAAAGCAGCAGTGCGTTATTATCGTTACAATGCCGATATTCTGCCGGGTTCGGCAGAGCGTATTTTTTCATTTGGCATGAGTGGGGGAGGCGCGCAGTCTGCGCTCATGGGAACTACGGGCGACAGTGAGCTTTATACGCCTTATTTGGAAGAGATAGGCGCGGTAAGCGGTGTGAGCGATGCGCTGACAGGTTCCATGTGCTGGTGTCCGATTACCAATCTTGATATTGCCGATGCTGCTTATGAGTGGAATTTAGGTTCGGCACGGACAGGGCTTGACGATGATACACAGCGTCTCTCGGACGGGCTTGCAGAAGCTTTTGCGGATTATATTAATGCGTTGGAACTTACCGATAATAATGGCAATGTCCTTACGCTTGTTGAATCGGATGAGGGTATTTACCAGTCGGGAAGTTACTATGAGTATATCAAAGCTGTGGTAGAACAGTCCCTAAATAATTTCCTTTCCGATACAACATTCCCATATGATGCAGACAGCGCTTCCGGCGGGCATATGGGCGGATTTGGCGGCGGTATGCGCGGCGGCAGGGAGAATATCAATCCCGATGACATTCTGGATGAAATAAAACAAAATTTTGAAAATGGCAGAGGCATGAATGACGGCAGAGGAGACAGGAATATTAACCCGGATGATATTCCTGATGAAATCAAAGGACAGCTGCCAGACGGCGGCATGGATTATACCGCCATTGATGATATCAACCGCAATAACGCCTCAGGCGGCATTTCCTTAAACGGAACTTATGAAACCGCCAGGGATTATATTAATGCCCTCAATGCAGATGGTGAGTGGGTAAGTTATGATGAAGCAGCCAATACTGCGACGATAACAAGTGTTGCGGCCTTTGTCCGTGCCCTGAAAAACCCATCGAAGGATGTAGGCGCGTTTGACGCCCTCGATAGTTCGCAGGGGGAAAATACCCTGTTTGGCTATGGCGACGGTATGGGCGCACATTTTGATGCTATTGAAGCAGCTCTCCTTACCGGTACGGATTATGAGGCTGCTTTTACAGAGGATTTGGAAAAGACTGATGCCCTGGGAAACAAAGTTGATTATCGTGTAAATATGTATAATCCGATGTACTACCTCTGTGATTACTATGAGGGGGCAGGAACAGCGAATGTTGCCAAGTATTTCCGCATCCGCACAGGCATTGAGCAGGGCGATACAGCGCTTTGTACAGAAATCAACCTTGCGCTTGCACTGGAAGCCTATGGCAGTGAAGTTGACTTTGAAACTGTCTGGGGCGAGGGGCACACACAGGCAGAACGCACTGGTGACAGTGAGGGCAACTTTATAGCCTGGGTAAATGAGTGCCTGAAATGACATATAGTGAACCCATAGTATGTGAAGTCCGATAATTATGGAGGTGGAATATGATATATCAGGTAATTGCCGTTTTTATTCTGCTTGTTTTTTATGGAACATATTTCATAAAACTTTTTCACCAGCGTAAACAGGGGATACAAACGAATCTGCTTGGAAAGGGAAAAACAGGGATTGTAAAATTTATCGAGATTACCTTGAAAATTGTGACTTATATTGTTCCTGCCGTTGAAATTATCAGTATTTTTGTAAACACATATCTTGATTTAACGTGGCTGCGGGTTATAGGTGCGCTCTTAGGGGTATCAGGAATTGGAGTGTTTATTGTATCCGTAATTACAATGCGCGATAGCTGGCGCGCAGGCGTGCCAAAAGATGAAAAAACAGAGCTGGTCACATCAGGTATTTATGCATATAGCCGCAATCCGGCATTTTTGGGATTTGATTTCGTATATGTTGGCGAACTTTTGCTGTTTTTTAACTGGTATTTATTGGCGGTTACTTTGTTGGCAGTTATCATGCTGCATTTACAGATTGTTAATGTGGAAGAAGATTTTTTGCATACAGCTTTTGGTGACGAGTATTTGGCATACAAAAAGAAAGTATGCAGATATATCGGAAGGAAGATGTAAGTGATTTTCCAGTCTTTTACACATACCGGGAGCATAATAGCAGGGTATGGAAGAAATAAAAGGTATTGTTATCTGATAAGCATCCCAATCCCAGCACAAATCAAACTAAGTAGAATACATAAAACCGGACCTTTTACCCAATGGTCAAAAATCCCGAATTTTTTCATCCAGGGTCCGGTTTTCCACATCTCATTGTCTTCTGTACCCGGCACCATAATACGGTCTGTGTACTTGGCGCGAAGCAGCCAGTCTAACAGGAAAAAGTCTCCGAAGTTCCAGCAGAGGTTTTCTATGTAGGCGGTAAAAAACAGGTTCCAGAATCCGTTTATCCCGGCTTCATAGGCGCTTAAAATGATATATGCCAGTAAAATCGGATATAAAATTAATTCCATAAGTCTGAGCGGTTTTAA
>JAMPFM010000101.1 GCA_023664455.1 Blautia sp. | reverse complement strand
GACAAGAAGTGAAAAATTTAGTAAAATCGTATAGAAAGGATATTTTTGCAGATTAGTGCAGATTTTGTGTAGATAGGTGAGACGGTTATGGATTTAGCTTCAATTTTAGGTTTGGTAATATGCTTTGTTCTTGTTATATTCGGAATCGTTTATGATAAAGATACGGGAGTTGACTTTGGGGCAATTAAGAACTTCCTGGACGTTGCCTCAGCGCTGATTACCTTTGGCGGCTCCTTCTGCTGTATCTTAGCAAGTTATACCTTGAGCGACTATGTTGCCGGATTGAAAAGTATCGCTTTGATTTTCAAGGCGTCTGAGATGAATCTTTCCGAGATTATCAAGAAAATTATTGACTTATCGAACGTAGCGCGTAAGGAAGGGCTGCTTTCCCTGGAAGAAGCGGCGGGCGATATCGAAGACCCCTTTTTACAGAAAGGGATTCTGTTAGTAGTAGACGGTACGGATCCTGAGCTTGTCCGCGCAATTATGGAGACAGAGCTTGTCAGCGTGGAAGGCAGACATAAAGCAAAAATTGGTTTCTGGGAGAACTTAGGTTCTATGGGTCCTGCATGGGGTATGATTGGTACGCTGATTGGTCTGATTAACATGCTCCAGGCGATGGATGATCCGTCAGCTATCGGTCCTGCTATGGCGGTCGCTTTGATTACCACATTGTATGGTTCCATTCTGGCGAACTGGATATGTGCGCCGGTGGCGAGTAAATTGAAGAGTAAAAATGCAGATGAAATGATGGTAAAAGAAATTGAAATAGAAGGTCTTTTATCAATTCAGGCGGGCGAAAACCCGCGTGTCATAGAAGAGAAACTGAAATCCTTCCTGGCGCCGAAAGACAGAACCGGCGGCGAAGAAGAAGGAGCCGGAGGTGAGGTAGATGGCTAAACGACAGGAAGATGAAGTAAAACCTGGCGCACCTGCCTGGCAGTCAACATTTGCCGATTTGATGAACCTGTTGCTGTGCTTCTTCGTTTTGCTGTTTTCCATGTCCACGGTAGATGCGCAGAAATTTGAAATGATAGCGGCGTCTTTTAACCAGACGTTCAGTGTTTTTTCCGCAGGAGCGACGGCGATTGGCGACGGCATCCTGATTAGTAATGGAGTCAGCCAGTTAAACGAACTGGATGAATACATCAACAGTACCGGTAAGATGGACCAAGGTCAGACGATTTCTGAGGATATGGCGCAGGATTCTGCTGCAGCAGCAAAAGAAGAGTTTGAGAAAGCAGAGTTAGAAGAATCTGAAGAATTAGCTGAGAAAATAGAAGAAGCTATTGAAGAGAGAGACCTTGGAAAAGAAGTGGATATTGAGTTTACAGCACAGTATGTCCAGCTGACATTGAAAGGTTCCCTGTTATTTGATTCCGGGAGTACGGAATTGAAGGAAGCCGCTAAGCCCGTCCTTGACCAGGTGGGGATTATCCTGGAGCGTTATGCGGAGGGGACGATTGAAATTGAAGGGCATACGGATAATGTGCCGATGTCCGGCGCAAAATACTCCAATAACGACGAATTAAGCTCCGGGCGTGCATTGTCAGTCTTCAACTATTTATTGGATATTACCAATTTAGACCCGGCGATGATGAAGCATTCCGGGCGCGGCGAGTATGTTCCGGTTGCGGACAATTCGACTCCCGAAGGAAGAACGATGAACAGGCGGGTTGAGATTAAGATATATCATTCATTAAGCTCTTATTTATAAGAAGAAAATGAATTTTGATAAAATTATTTAGAAGTAAAGGGGAGAAAGTGCTATAATGAAGAAGAATTTAATTTCTATTATTATTCTGGCGCTCTTGGTTGTCAATATTATCCTGACAGCGATTATGATGTTCAGCGTGACGAGCGCGTCCAGAAAGACGGCAGCCTTGGTAGATAATATTTCTACGGCGCTCAATCTGGAGCTGACTGCGAAGACGGAAGCTGGTGAGGAAGAAATTAACGTATCGATAGCGGATACAGAGACTTACAATATTCCGGAATCCATGACCATCCGAATGAAGACAGGTGAGGATGGTGTAGAGCATTATTGTGTATTATCCATCGGTTTTTCCATCAATACAAAGGATAAGGCATATAAGACTTACGGTTCTGATCTGACAGCGCAGGAAACTTTGATTAAAGATAAGATTAATACAGTATTTGCACAGTATACGATAGATGAAGCAAGAGGAAATGAGGAGTTAATTAAGAAAGAAATCCTGAAAAGCGTACAGGACTTGTTTGAATCCGAATTCATTTTTGACGTATCTTTCAGCAGTATTATATACTCCTAGCCCAAATGCTTAGACATAATACCACGGGGAGGTGAATTTTCGTGGGCGAGGTACTGTCTCAAAATGAGATTGATAATTTGCTTGCAGCGTTGAGCAGCGGTGAATTAGATGCGGATCAGATGCAGGATTCCCAAGAGAAGCAGGTTAAGAATTATGATTTTAAGAGACCTACGAAATTCTCGAAAGAACATCTTCGTACTTTGGAAATTATTTTTGAACACTACGGAAGGTTATTATCCACCAATCTTCCGGTATATCTTAGAAAGAATGTACAGGTAGAAGTGACCAGCTCCGAGACGGTTGTTTTCTCGGAATTTAGCAATGCATTGTCCAATCCTTTGATACTGGGCATCGTGGATTTTAAGCCGCTTGGCGGGACGGTCCTGGTAGAGCTTGCCACGAATCTGGGTTTTGCAATGATAGACAGGATGCTTGGCGGACAGGGGCTTCCACTTGAGAAGAGCAGGGATTTCTCGGAAATTGAGATGACAATCATTGAGAAAATGCTAGTCATTTGTATGCAGCTGATGCGCGACCCGTGGAGGAATGTGGCGGATATCAATCCTGTCTTGGAAAGGATAGAGACCAATTCCCAGTTTGCGCAGATTATTGCCCCGAATGATATGATAGCGATTATTACGCTGGATATTAAAATCGGGGATGCAGAAGGGCTGATGAATATCTGTTTACCGTTCTTCACACTGGAAAGCGTCATGGATAAACTGAATACCAAGTATTGGTATTCCAATATGCAGGCGCAGTCAGAAGAGAAATATGATGAATATATCGAGGCTTTGATTCGCAAAGTCGATATTCCGATAAAAGCTGTACTTGGCAGAAGCAGGATATCCGTAACGGATTTTGTCAATCTGCAATGCGGCGATATTATACGGCTGGATACCAATGTAGAAAATGATTTGAATGTCTATGTTGGAAATATTAAAAAGTTTACCGCATTACCTGGGTCTAATAAGGATAAATATGCCGTCAGAGTAACGTCGGTATTTAGAGAGGGGGAAGAATAGGAGCATGGACGGAATGTTATCACAGGATGAAATCAATGCGCTGCTTAGCGGCGGGGGATCCTCTGATGCTGACAGCGCCGAAGGTTCAGATGAAGCATCATCAAGCGATATGTCCGGGATTGACGAGAGCCTGATATCCGAAATCGAGCGTGACGCCATCGGCGAAGTCGCCAATATCAGTATGGGCTCGTCGGCGACAACATTATTTTCACTTGTCAACCGCAAGGTAAATATTACCACACCTGTCGTATCTCTGGCGAAATGGGAAAATGTGTTGACAGAATATGAGAGACCATGCGTATTTATTCAGATTAAATATACGGTTGGTCTGGATGGATCAAACATCTTGATTTTAAAGGAACATGATGTTAAAGTTATTACAGAC
>JAMPFM010000100.1 GCA_023664455.1 Blautia sp. | reverse complement strand
CGAATCACCCTGAAGGTATCATGGTTAATGATGATATAAATAATATTATGGACAGACTGGAGGAATACGAAGGTATAGATTTAGTTTTTGGCGGACCGCCATGTCAAGGATTTTCGGTTGCAGGGAAAATGGATCCAGATGATGCAAGAAGCAAATTGATTTTAACATTTCTTGATGCAGTCGAAAAAATACACCCGAAAGCGTTTGTTATGGAGAATGTCAAAGCATTGGGAATTTTGGAGAAATGGGAGCCAATCCGAAAAAAATACATGGAAAGAGCAGGAGAAATGGGGTATCTTTGTATGCCGTTTATGTTAAATGCTACAGAATATGGTGTTTCGCAAAAAAGAGAAAGAGTTTTTTTTATAGGAATTAAAGATGATAGGAATCCTTTTTTTGAACATCATATGAAAGGATTAATTGAACAACAGAAGAAGGAAGCCCCTACTATTAAGGAACTGCTTTATCCATTGGGACGCGCCGGAAGTGAAACAAATCCGGATACCTGCACTGCAAAAATTACTTTTGCAATCCGTCCGGTTATGCGAAAATCTCCCTACGCAGGAATGTATTTTAATGGGCAGGGCAGACCGATTGATATAAACGGATATGCAAATACGCTTCCGGCATCAATGGGGGGAAATAAAACGCCATTTGTTGATGAAGAGTATCTCTATGGTGATGCTGAGAAAGATTGGGTGGCTGAGTACCATAGGGGGTTGGTGGATGGCAGTATCATTCCTGAATTTAAAAGCGCTCCGGGCAGACTGCGGAGGATTACCATAAAAGAAGCCGCCAGAATCCAGACTTTCCCGGATGATTATATTTTCTGTGGAAATAAAGGAAAGATATATACGCAGATTGGCAATGCTGTCCCATGTAAATTGGCAGAAGCAGTGGCGAAAGCTGTAGTTGAATATATGCAAGTAAGCTGATCATATATTTACGGTCAATAATGCCGATGAATTTTTTGTTTGTCAGGTTGGTGAATTTAATTTTTTCCATAATTTTTTTACAGACTCCGATGTATTTGTTTCATTTATGTAATCATTTAGCAAAAGATAAAATCCTTTTCTGCCTTCTGGAGTCATGTGGTGTAAAAGGTTAGATATCCATTCATAAATGTTTAAATAATAGTAGGTAATGGTTTTATAACAATATTTGCCAATATAACCGTGCAGATTACTAAATTCCATGTCAGGCGGACAATCTTCACGGCGGCATATTACGATTATTTCGTGAATGCCTGTTGAGTGTTTTTCATTATAAATGGAAATACAGTCATAGGAATCACGAATTCTGGCAATGTCGAAATGCTTGACAGTTACTTCGATACCTGTGTGAAAAAATGTATGATAACATTTTAACAGCAAAGCAGATATTTTTTGTGGTGTGTTTCCGGCATCCGGGATTTGGGTAATCAGTTCATAGCAAAGATGGTATAAATAGTCAGGGTCTTCAGAAGGCTCTGTTTCTACACGAAGCGCAGTCAGGGAATCAGCATATGTTATCAGTCTGCGCAATAATGATGTGCCAATATCGTTGACTTTATTTTCGGAGTTATCATCATCGGTTTCCATATAATTTACTAAGTGAACGACTTCCCTGGCAACATCGGAAGGGCGGCGCTGGGCAGCCCATGTCATATCCAGACCGACAGTTGCTTTTGCTACATTTAAAGGTCCTGATTTGCGATGAGGGATATTTTTTTCAACTAGAAATTCTTTTATAGGATCTTCATAAATCGCACGGGGATTGCAATCATATAATCTTGTAGAAGCTCTAAATGTAGTATCCAGGCGCATGGCTATGACAACTACTAATAATATTTCCCGAAATCCCCATGCAGTAGTAGAAAATAATTTATCGAGTGAATCTTTATAGGCTGATTCATCAATTTCAGCGCCGTTTTTGATTGCACGGATATATAAAGCATCTAAAATTTGACGAATTTTTTCATTTCTTTCATCAACTGTACTCATAAAGGTTATCTCCTATTTGTATAAGTGAAATTCATTTTTTGTAAGCCCCATATCTAAGGCGCGATACATATATCGAGCAGCAATAGAGGAATATGGATTCCATTTTTTACATTTTTGTTTTATTTTTTCTTTAGAAAGAATGTCTACTTTATATGCCCATTTGAATCCTTGGAGAAATGCTGCATCTTCATAGGGAAGAACATTTGGTCTGTCCAGAACAAAAATGAGGTACATTTTAGCAGTCCAAGACCCTATACCACGAAGATTGGTAAGCTGTCTCATGACTTCGGAGTCGGATAATGCAGGTAATTGTGATAAATCTATCTGTTTATTGGTAATGGCGGAAGTCAGACATTTTATATATTTCACTTTTGCATTTGATGTGCCGGTGCTTTTAATAGCCTCATCGGAAAGTGCGGTAATGCATTCGGGTGTAATACATCCATTACATAATACTAATAATCGGTCATAAATTCTGGCACCGGCTTTCACTGACAACATTTGTTCGATAATTTCATGGACAAGAAAAGAATAACCGTCGGCATAAGGTTTGTAAGTTACTTCACCAACCATAGAGATAACTTTGGCAAGACGTTTATCTTTTTCACATAGATATTGTACGGCTGGATTGTCCATGTTTAAGGTTACGATTTCATGCATAAATGCCTCCGAAACTGAAATGGTTGTTTGCATATTTACAAGTGGTATACAGTTATCATGCATTAGAAAATATTAAGGCTAAACCGTCTCCATATTCTGAGGCAGTACCAGATTCAAGATAACCGCCACAAGGAATACCACTGCGACACAGTTCTGTGCAAAAACGGTCTGGACGACCTGCGGGAAAATAGAAAATATCTCAGGCACTTGCGTAAAACCGATCCCCGTACTCAACGACAGGGCAACGATCGTAACATTCCGCTGAGAATAGCCGCAGTTTCCAATCATCCGCAGTCCGCTCACGACAATGCTTCCAAACATCATGATCGTGCAGCCGCCGAGCACCGCGTCCGGCAGGGTCGCCAGCAATGCGCCGAAGATAGGGAAAATTCCGGCGATAATCATGATTACCGCACCGGTTGCAATCGTAAAGCGGTTGACCACTCTGGTCATAGCTACAAGCCCTACATTCTGGCTGAAAGATGTGACCGGCAGACAGCCAAAAAGCGAGGATAATGTGCTGATAAAGCCGTCGCATGTGAGCGAACCGGAGATTTCTTTGGTGGTAGCTTCTCGGTTTAGTCCGGAAGTTGCCAGCGCGGAAGTGTCTCCGATTGTTTCCGTGGCAGACACGAGGAAAATAAGGACGACAGAGACGATTGCATTGATATTAAATTCCGGTTGAAAAGGCAGTATGGAAGGTAGTGCCACGATTGAGGCGGATTTCAATGCGGAGAAGTCTACCATGCCGGTGCAGAGTGCGACAAAATATCCGGCGACAAGCCCGAAGAGGACGGAAAGCTGTTTCCAGTAAGATTTGGCGACAACATTAAAAATCAGACAGCATAACAAGGTGGTCGTTCCGAGAACCCAGTTGCGAAGTGAACCAAAGCTGTCATTTCCACTTCCGCCGCCGAAAGATTCCGCGCCCACCGAAAGCAGGGAGAATCCGATTGCCGTGACGACGCTTGCCGCCACAACGGGCGTAATCAATTTCGTCCAGTATTTTGCAAATAATCCGAGAATGCCTTCGACGATGCCGCCGACGAGAACCGCTCCAACGATGGCGTTGTAGCCGTAGGTCGGACCGATATAACAGAAAACCGAGACGAAAGTAAAACTGATACCCATCACGATTGGCAGTCCCGAACC